>CAZNVK010000016.1:0-40468 GCA_964576865.1 uncultured Candidatus Poseidoniales archaeon
CTCGATAGCGTCAACCTGCGCATCGACGAGGGCGACCGAATAGGCGTGGTCGGCCACAATGGAGCGGGCAAGACCACGCTACTGCGAACCATTTCCAATCAAGACCAAGACATCGGAGATATCGCCTTTGCACCCGGCCTGCGACTCGCATTCCTCACCCAAATCCGCGACATAGACGAGAAGGCTACCCTCGAACAAGAACTCAATCGCCGAGGCCGTCAATTTCAGGAGCTCGAAGACGAGATCGCCGCCCTCGAAGCCAAGATGGCCGAGCCATCATTCTACGATGGAGATTGGCAACCCGACATCGACCGTTACCAAGAATTGCAGTCGATGATGGCGCGCAGCGGAGGCACAAATGTCGCCAGCCACGCCCAAGAAATCCTGCGCGCCCTCGACCTAGCTCACCACCCACTCGACATGCCGTTAGCTTCCCTCTCGGGCGGTGAACGCGCAAAGGTAGCCTTAGCCCGCCAACTCGTCGGCCTCTCCGAAATCGACGTTTTCTTCCTCGACGAGCCGACGAACCACCTCGACCTCGCGACCCTCGATTGGCTCGAATCCTTCCTCAATTCATTCGAGGGCGCTCTCCTCGTAGTCAGCCACGACCGGTACTTCCTCGACCGAGTTTGCAATGCCATTGTGGAGGTTCAGGACACGCGTGCGAAGGGGTACCACGGGAACTACACCTCGTACCTGCAGCAGAAGGAACTCTTCCTCCAAACCCTCGCCGACCGCATCAAAAAATCCGAAGCCGAAGTCAAACGCCTCACCGGAGCGCTACAGTCTATGAAGCGCGCGAATAAGTATGACAAATCGATCTCTCAGAAGCGGTTTTTGCTGGCTCGCGCGCAAGGGGAGTTGCGCTGGCTGAAATCGTTGAAACCGCGCCAGCGCCGAGGACTGAATTTCAGGCTTGAATCGACTGAGAAGAGCAGTCTGGAAGTCCTCGACTTCAAGGCGGCCTCGCTGACTTTTGAAGGACTGGCGAGGCCGATTATCAATGGACTCGATCTGAGTGTTTCAAGGGCGCAGAAAATCGGTATTGTCGGGCCGAACGGGGCTGGTAAAACCACGCTACTGCGCCTCATTCAAGGTGAGATTGAACTAGATTCGGGAGAGGTCGAAGTCAAGCCTGGTGTTCAGATAGGTTACTTCCACCAAGACCACCGTTCGCTCAACTTCGATTTGACGCCGGTCGAGCAGATCCGCGCACTCAAACCACGAATGGATTACGGAGATATGCGCGCCATGCTCGGCCGCTTTCAATTCACCAGTGAGATGGTCGAGACGAAGCTCTCCAAGTTGAGTGGGGGCGAGCGAGCGAGAATAGCGATGCTCAAGCTCTTGCTCGAAGACAATAATCTGCTTCTTCTCGACGAGCCGACGAACCATCTCGATACCGATGCCAAGGAGGCTCTCGAAGATGCGCTCGAGGAATACGAGGGCAGCATCATCACCGTAAGCCACGATCGATGGTTCCTCGACAAAATCTGTGATACCATCTGGGAATTGCCTGGTGACGGCAGCCTGTGGATTTGGCCTGGAAATTACTCCGATTACATCCGCCGCAAGCGGTGAACAGACTTTCATCGATTCTAGTTAACCACAGAGACCCAGAGGTCTCAGAGAGTGAATTGGGTTCGGCGGTCGGGCGGGCTGTGAGCGCGAAATCCGCTGTGTGCGTTGTGTGCGCCGTGTGAGGTTTCGTTAGCATGGGCCGAAACGCGAAACTGGTAGCTGCACTCCAAAATTCGACCGTTTTCGGACCTGTCCGGTCGACCCTCTATGGCCGAGCAAGCCTCTCGACCAGCATGGTCGGAAGCCGAACCCCCACATACGCCGCCACGAATGCAGTAATTCACGCTAGCAAAAAGCGCCGAGAACAAGTCGAGCGAGTCCAACTCGCCTCAGCCCTCGTCATACTCATGTTAGCCTCGCTCGCAGCACCCTCGCTTATGGCAACCTCAACCGCTTCCGATGAGCTGGCTGAAGAGCCCACGAGGTTCCCGACAGCCAATGGAACGGTAGATGAGAGCGACGCCCAAACCCTGCTGAGCAATCTCAACGCCAACAATCCAATCGACGTCATGGGGGTGATGGACGATTCCAACCGAATCCACCTAGTTTGGATTGAAAACGCGAGCACTCCGCTGCTACGATACGCTCTCATACAGATTTCAACCGGCGTCGACACCGTCTTGATTTCGACCACTCAAGTCGGCGATGCCAATGCGACTTCGCTCTCGGCGCCGGCGATGGTCATCGATTCCACGGGCCGAGCTCACATCGTCTGGGAGATTACCGACACTGACATCCTCTACACCCTGCTCGACCCATCCGAGGATGACTTGGACGGCTCGGCTGGCGATATACAGAACATGACAATCGCTTCACATACCGTCGCAACGGGCTCAGGCACTCGCTCGTCCCCTGACATCGCCGTCGATTCATACGACGCCGTACACATCGTCTGGGTCGATACCTATGACCCTCAGGGCATCTATTTCGGTAGCCCGTTGATCTACTACTGCATGCTCTCTCAGGACTCGAACAATGGCTTCCAAGTTCTGATTAACGCCACACTCGTGACTCCTGCTCTAGGTCACCGAGGCAACCCAGCGATTAGTATCGGCGCTAACAATACCGCCGTCATCGTCTGGGAGGATACCCGCGGCTCGATAGTCGAGTACGTCGGACTGATCGATTCCTCCGGCTCGATGACGTCGGAGTGGGCGGATATGTGCGCCGTCTTCTACGGTGGAACCCTCAGCACCGGCGAGAATTTCGCCGGCGTCAAACCTATGCTGGAGGCGGCGAATATCACCGTCTTGGAGACGCTATACACGATTAGTGGCAATATGTACCACGCCAATTCGCACGCGAATTGTGCCAGCGCGGTCACGACCGGCAACGATGGCTCGAACGGACCGCGCTCGACTTACCTCGGCCAGAATGCAACCGACACCTCGGGCGGAATCCGTCCATTGACCGAGGTCGTCTACAACGGCTCAGCCATGACCATTTACTCGGATTGGGGATACTGGTCTGAGATGTGGGGCCCAGGCTCGACCTGGGCTTGCGAATCATGGCGCGATTCCTCTGGAAGCGCGCCAGGCAATCCGCCGACCGCGGCCGACCACGTTTGGAACCCGAACGCGACCAAGCTGGTGATCCCCGTCTCTGACGAAGGACCGTTCGGCGGTTCTCCTGCACTAAACGCCGATGATTACCAAGCGATCAACGAATCACACGATGCTTGTCTGCAGGCGGGCGTGACACCGGTCCCAGTCGCAGGAACGCTTGCCTACGGCGCGAGTACAATTTGGTACAACGATACTCACGTGCGCCACCACATGACGAGTCTGGCGCACTGCCCGGACCACAGTCAGGTCGGCGTACACGCCCGCACCTGCAACGGCACAACCGTGCAGAATACCGATGCGGGCGGCGAGATGTTCTACTACCCGACCGAGGAGTTGACCCAATTCAACGGCGATTTCGAAAATGGCTACATCTCAAGCGGCTGGAGTCAATCGGGAGCCGCGAATTGGTTTGCACAGAGCAATCGAGTGCTCGCCGGAAATTACAGCGCCCAATCGGGTGCAATCGGCCACAGCTCGCACTCCACTCTTGAATATGCAGGAGCGATGAATGCGGGAACTCTCTCGTTCAATTATTCGATCTCCAGCGAGGCGCATTACGATTACCTGCTGTTCTGCGTCGACACCGCGACCTGCTCGACATCCACTTTTACCGCAGCATGGTCTGGCGAGGCAAATGGAACATATTCGGCAGCGGTGACCCCAGGTTACCACACCTACACCTGGAAGTACGTCAAGGACGGCTCGGTAGTGGCTGGCAACGACTCTGCGTGGATCGACAATGTGCAGATTCCAATCGCTTCCTACACCGATGAAATGAATCAGATGGTTAGCGCCATTCTCAATATCAGCACCGGCAGCGGAGCCACCAACACCTTCCTGACCGTGCTCAACCCTTACTCGATTCTCTCGAACCCACGCTCGACTTGGTCAGTGGGTGACTCCGGGCACACGATTGACGAGGAGACGGGCCAGTATCAGGAGGATATCGGCCCGGACACCGATTGGTACTGGCGAGAGGACGGCGGTGGCTGGGACACCGTCGGACACCTCGTCTTGGTCAATGATACTCAGCTTTCGAAGGGTCACGGCTGGGCCGTGAACCCCGACGTCAGCGTCGATGACGATGGCAATGTGCACGTTGTCTGGATCGATGGACGCAGTGTCTTCCCATCGAAGGAAGGACCGAGCCAATTGCACTACATGCAGCTCGATCCAGACCGGCAAGGCGCGCTTGATGGAGAGGAGTGGGGATTGAATCTCGATGAGGTCACCACGGTGAAGGATACCGCTGTATTGCACTCGAATCTGATCTGGGGCGCGAACCCGCGCGTCGATTTCGACCGCGATGATTCGATTCACATCACTTGGTTCGAGACCCAAGAATCGAAGACCGGCACACCCGGTGTCGTCGAATTGCGCTGGACTCGAATCCAGTCGCCGGTGATGAACGGATTCGAGGAATTACCTCTGAATCGCTACCTCACACAGGCGTACACAGTTGTGAATACGCGCACGATTACCAGCAGCACGCAGAATCTGATGGGAGTGTTCGGTAGCGAATTCGATTCCAGCGCTCAGCCGATTGTTCGCTTCGCATGGCCAGAGCGCACCATCGCTTGGACTGCGAATGACTGTACGAATGAGGAGAGCCAGGCGAATAAGTGGGATGTCTGCAAGTGGAGCGAAGACATGTTCGACATGGCTCTCGACCTCGACCCAACGGAGACGGGACATGTCGTGATGCAACCAAGTCAATCTGTCGAGGTCGCAATGAATCTGCGTGGTATTCAGGTGCCCGGATCGGTCGATCCGGTCACCATCGAAGCCGACGGAGCTCCAGCGGATTGGGAGATCTCAGTCGGTTTCGGCGAGAATTACCAACCGACAAGCACGGTGACAGAGGGCGGCGAGCAGGAAGTCTTCCTGACCCTCACCGCACCCGATATTCGACTGGTCGATGAGGATCAGCGCTTCAACGTCGTCGTAACAGTTCAGTCGACGACCGACGAATTCGCTTCGGCCACTCAGTCGGTCTTGGTCGACCTAGTCAATGAGAACGATTGGAACGACGACGATCAAGACGGAGTCCCAGATGAAGACGATCTGTGTCAATACGGCGAGTCCGATTGGTATTCCGGAGCCATGACCGATCACGATGGAGATGGTTGCCGAGACGCCACCGAGGATCTGGACGATGATAACGACGGTGTCGAAGACCTAGTCGACGAATGCCCTACCGGCGCGATGAACGACGACAGAATCGATGCGGACGGCGATGGTTGCGACGATATTCTCGAGGACACCGATAACGATGGAGACGGAGTACCCAACCATCTGGACCAGTGTCCGGATGGGGCTCAGTACTGGAACTCGTTCTCGACCGATCATGATGGCGATGGATGCCGCGATCCGGACGAGGATGACAATGACGATAACGACCCCTATCTCGATGTCGATGATGACTGCCCTAGCGGTACCATCGGCTGGACGGGAGCGGCATACGACCACGATTCCGACGGCTGTCAGGATTACGAGGAAGACCTCGATGACGATAACGACGGCGTGCTCGATCGTGATGATTCATGCCCGTACGGCATGCTGGATTGGGTCTCAAATGAGATGAGCGATCACGACCGAGACGGTTGCAATGATGCCTACGAGGACTCGGATGTCGACGATGATGGCGTCCTCGACGTAAATGATCTGTGCACGGCAGGTATGTTCGGCTGGGAATCCACCCCACTCAACGATTGGGACAGCGATGGCTGTCACGATGCCGAAGAGGACGAGGACGATGACGGCGATGGATTCCTCGATGCAGACGATTCATGCCCTCGCAGCCAATCTCCACATCTCGTCGATGCGGATAACGACGGCTGCGACGACCGCACTGAAGACAACGACTTGGATAATGACGGAATCGAGAGCTCCGAGGATAATTGCGAGACCAACCCGACACCGGGTTGGGTCTCTGCCCTCAACTCTGACCGCGACCGAGACGGTTGCGCAGACGCTACCGAGGACGATGATGACGACGGCGATGGAGTCCTCGATGCGGTCGATGCCTGCCCGCTCAGCAATCGGGTTACGATGGACCACGATAGCGATGGTTGCATGGATGAATATGACCTCGATGACGATGGCGATGGAATTCCCGACTCGCGAGACCAGTGTGCTCGCGGTGCACTCGGTTGGACCTCTTCCAAGTCGACTGATGTCGATGGTGACGGATGTGCCGACGCCAGCGAGGACCTCTCACTACCGCGAGGCGTGATTGCCACAATCACCGATTCACCGATTCTCATGGCAGCGATTGCATCATTGGTTGTGATCGGAATGGTCGGAGCAGCAATGCAATCTCGCGGGCGCAACCGAGGTCGAAGGCAGGAGGCTCGCGATGACACCCGAGAGGTTGCCGAGTCAATGCGTGAGGAGGCGCTTTGGGAGGTCAAGACCGAGCCGATTCAGACCCCTCGAGCGGTTGAGCGCGAAGGCGATGATCAGTTCCAGAAGTTGGTTGAGACAGGTTACTCACCCGAGGTTGCACGCGCGATTGTCTCCTCCGAAGATGCCCTACGCAAGAGGAACGGGGAGTGAGTCCGGATGAAGGAGGATGTGGGTGGCAAATCGCCACTCACGCCCTCCCGACCGCGGTCGAGCACCTTGAAAGCCACTCGGGGTGACTGAATGGTGCGAGGCAATCACATGAGAGCGGTCCGGGTCGAGTGCGCTTATGCTGCTCTTGAGCACGACAATCGCGCACTCGCAGCCTTGCAGTGCATCTCTTGGGACTTCCGTTCGATGCTTGGGATGGTCGAGGGAAATCTGCGAATAATGGTCGAGTGTATCACGATCGACGGAAATTGCCCGCCGCCGGGGACTTATGTCGATGGAATCCGCATCGTCGAGATCCTCGAGGAATGGCAATCTGACGTGCTGACGCACCATCTAGTCGTGATGGAATTCGCCGCCGATTTCGTCGGCCACTACTTCCACGGCGGCGATTTGGCCATCCTCGCTGGTTCCAACTTCACAGCCAGTGGGCTCGTCCTGCAAATCGCGGGGCGCCACCAAGCCATGGTCAAGTTCCTCTCGGACATTCGCTCGAAGGTTCCCATCGAGCGCGTCACCTCTGCCAAGGGCTCAGAAGGACTCATTCAGAAGGGTCCGACCTTGCAGCAGCATCGTGTCGTGCGAATGGCGCATGAGTGTGGTTGGTACGAAGTCCCGAAGCGCACTTCGATTCGTGAATTGGCTGAGAAGCTCGGCCTCTCCAAGTCGACCGTGGCGGAGCAATTGGTCAAGGCCGAGGGTGAGATCGTAGCCAGTTTCCTCGATACTTCGCTCGGCCAAGATTGAGGCCTCAAAGGCCGTGGTTTGGCGGCGAGAATCGAGCGGCCTCAGAATGAGTCGAGGCGTGTCTGTTGCACGCGCTTGGCGAACCACGAATTGCGCAAGTCTTCGGGCGCTGAGACTCGTACGGCTGTGTAATCGATGGCCTCTTTGAGAGAGTCGAAGCGCTTTGGAGTCTGCTTCATCGCTTCGCGAACCGTCTCCCGAATCAGCCAGACTCCGACCGGAGCCCAGTAGCCTTCACCGATGTCGCGCCAGATCAAGCAGGCGCCTGAACGGCCGACTGAGAGCATGTGTTCGAGGACACCGAGCCGGGCCGCGTAGTAGGCGCCGGTCACTCGATCTGCGTATTTGGTGCGCGGTTTCATCTCCTCCCAATCGCCGAGCACTCGGCCGGAATCGGTCCACAGTGAGCCGCGTGTCCACGCCTCAAGCATCTGGAAAGCCCAGAGGCCTGGAGTCAGGATGATGTGGAAGCGATTGTCGAGATAGGTTGCCTCGTAGACCAGCACTTTGTCGATCGAGGGAAGGTCACGGACCTTATGCCACAATCGCTTGCCTAGGATATCATCTGTTGCTGTGATTCCCCAGCGCGTCGGGACCAGACGACGCGCTGACTCCCGCCCCAGAATTCCCGATGAGAGCAGGCGGGAGATGTGCGCCTCGCCGATGGACGAGGCGCTCAACTCATCCATCGCATCGGTGGCCAATAGGTCGGTCTCATTAGAGATTGAATCGACCTTTCGAGGTATGCTCGGATGGCCGACGACCTCAGCGCGCAGTACCTCTCCCGTCGGACCTAGAGGTGTACTCATCGAATCAAAAGTGGGTGAGCGGCCGATGCGAATCGGATTGGCGAAATCCAGTTCGACATCGACCGACCGGGCCGCCATGGCGATCTCTTGGGTTGTTTCCAACATCTGCCCCGGCCGTTGCGCCTCCTGAACTTTCATCCGCTGCCCACCTGTAACCAGATTCGCATGGCGGGCAGCAACCTCTTCGAGCGGACGACCGAACAAATCTGCAGGATCGCCGGTCGCGCTCGGAGCGAACCCTGAATCATTCTCGCCAGTTCCAGCCTCACTCTCAGGCAACCAGCTAGCACTCGGGCCAGCCCGCACATCCGGGTAACCATACCGCCCCACGAACAATTGCGGGGGGCTCGGCCCGACCATCTCACCGATAGAGGTCGCCTGCACCACAGGCAATCTGCTGCGCACCTCGGCGAGTAGCGGACACGGATCGATTCCGCACATCCCTCGAATCCCGCGACACTCGAGACACTCGGGGAACATACACCCGCAAAGCGGAATCGAACGCTCTTAGCGATACCCTTGGAGCGAAGCCAAGAAAGGCGGCATTCAAAGGGGTGGAAACCCCCGCGTGGGTTGAGGTGTGGAAATGAGCAGGATACCCGCGGTCAAACTGCAGCAACTCATGGGCTTGGACGATTACGAACTCACCCTCGCCATCGACCGCGTCGCCACCGAACTCGGCATGACTCCAGCTCAAGTCCAAGCCGAACTCGACAGCGTGGACAGCGGCGGTTCCAGCGGTCGAATCGACTCAGCGATCGCTCCCGAAGTCGCCAAACGCACCTCGATTTTCAAGACCAAAGTTGAGGACCATGGCGAGGGTGCACCGACCTTCGTTGCCGACACCTCGAAGTTCCGCGTTTCATACGACCCAAGCCACGAGGGAAAGAAGCGACAGAAACAGGTCTCGCAAGCCATCGTCTGCTCGAATTGCTCCGCCCCACTCGGCATTCCGGACATCCGCCCGATCAAGGTCGTCTGTCCTTCATGCCAGATGGAAATGACCTATGAGCGCTGATCGCCGAACTCGGTTAACCAAAGGCACAGAGTTCACCGAGTGGCTTTCCTCCCACGGCGCACACTAAGCACACAACGGGCAAGATTCGTTGCGAACGTCGCGAGCGTTGTGGGAGGGCGACTCCAGATTGCGGTCAAATGCCCCAATATCGGTTGCCGCCATCATCCTCGGCATCGGCAGAGAGAGACTCGATGGCAGTGCGTAGCAGATAGTAGAGAATGATGGCGAAAATCGGGAAGACCCAGGTCTCGTAGACATTCCCGGCATCCAATTGGAAGTCTCCTCCACCAAGCTCGGCCAGAGTCACCTCGATCACCGCCTTTGAGACCGCATAAATCACCGCGCCTAGGCCGATCAAGGACATCGATTGACCGGTGAAGGAGCCTTCTTTCCAGCGAAGTACGCCCAGCGAGAGTACGAAAGAGAAAGTAGCGACGAGAATCCACGTCAAAGCCTGGTCAATTGCGATGACCCAAACTGCGATATTTCGATTGACTGCGTCTATGTTGAAGTTGTCAATTCGGCTGAACGCGTCGAGGACGTAGGTGTTCAATTCCGCCGTCGTTCCATAGAAAACAGAGTAGAAAGTCAGTATCGAAAATAACACCGATACGATCGATAATCCCCACAATAAGGATGACCAGATTCCTCCTGTCGCGCTCTCCCTCATATCGATCATCAGACGCTCGAGCTGCTGCTCCCATCCGAGTCCTTTCGCGAGAATCCAGATTCCAATTATCAACGGCATCGCGCCGATGAGTACAGCGCCGTTGGGCAGAATCAATCCGAGTCCGAAGATAATCAGAAAGAGGGCGACTGGAACAAGCAATTTCGCTCGCCAACGAGGATCCTCGATGGCCTTGGCGATGTAGTAGTAAGTGCTCTCGATACCCTTCGATTGTCTGACGATGATTTTCTCGACGTGGTCGACCCGAACTCGCGAGGTGATGATTGGAAGCGAGGCCTCGTCATCGGCCCCGTCGGTGATGAGAACTGCTGTATCCGGTTGGAATTCCTGAATTACCTCGTCGAGTTGACTGGCGATGGCGCGGTCTGAGCGTGGTCCGACGCGAACATCGCCGGTCAGAATTGCAATCTCGACCTCGTCGTCGCCTTCGGTGCGCTCATTGAGTCGGTCGTGGTGGTGGAGCGCACCGAGGATCGCATTCGTATCGGATTCCTCTGGATCGGCGATACCGAGTCTGAGGGCCGCCGTCAAAGTGGCTTTGCGACCGATGACGGGGCCTCGAATTCCCGCCTTGACACCGAGGTCGTTGTCTCGGTCGACGGTGATTACGAGTGTGCGCACCATGTTCGTATCCCCCGCTGCGGGGCGCAATGGGGTATTCTCCATTATGAAGAATCGGCCGTTCCGCTCGCTTCTGACGCACCTTCGGTGCGTTCGGACGATTCGTCGGCGGCGTCAGAAAGACTCTCCTCCTGATAGCGCCGCCGTTGTTTGGCTCTGAGATATTTCAGTGGATGAGTCATCCATTCCTGATCACAGAGTCGGTCGTCTCCTTGGCTGACCGGACAGCGAGCGCCGGTTTTGAGGGCTGAACAGCCGTGAGGTGTGTATTGACGCTCGTAGATGTGGGCGACTTGGTAAGAGGTCGTTTCGGCGTTGTAATCGGGAGCGTTTTCGAAGAATGAACTGGTGAGTTCGGGTGTGTGACCCATCGCTCTTGACATCGCTGCGAGGAAAACCCTCCCCGTGTGGTTCACGTTGATTCCCTGGGCTAGTTCTGCAACGGCTGATTCGAAGCACGGCGGCCAGTCCTCTCGGACGGCTGCCGACATCGGCATCTCGGCCGTAACGCGTTCTGAGAGCAGGCCGAGGATGCGGTCGACCGGGTCGGCGAAGAGTCCGGCGAATGCATCGTCCATCTTCGCCATCCGGTCGGCACAATCGGTTGTCAGCGATTGGCGGACGCGCTCCTTGAGCAGGCGCGCAGTCCGCTGTTGACTGGTCTCTCCGCTGGCGGGGTCCATGCGGACCCAGCCAGCTTCCACCGGGCGGTTGACGAGTCGCCAATATCCGCCCGTGATCTTCGGGCAGAGTTCGAGAAAATCGACCATCGGCACGTGGTAGACAATCTCGGTCGTGCCGGGCATCGGTTCGGCTCGGATGTCTGAGAGGTAAGTGCGGGCGATAGTATCGAAATTCGGCCGGTCGATGCCGAAGAGCTGGTCTGCTCTGCTGGCTTCACCCTCGACCCAACGGTTGAGGAGACGGTCTTCGAAGGAGGCGCAGACGACTAGCATGGCGTGGAGGAAGGATAGGGCCTCGGTCATCCGACCAACGTCGGATGAGATGTCGACTGTTGTTGCTGAGTCGACGCCTTCGCTGTGGACTACTGACTCGACCAATCGCAGGCTTCCGCGTCTGCGGATGTCTTCCAACCACGGCTCTTCGATGAGTCCTTCGACGGTGATTCCATTGCCGCTGAGCTGGCTGCGGATGTAGTCTCGGCTCTGCGGCAGGAAGGGGTAGCGTGCGAGCACCGACTCATCTTCGATGACCGGAGGTGTGAGCGGCATCGGCATGGCGTGTGACAATGCGTCGAGAGGGTATTTCAAGGCTCACCGAATCCTTCCACTGGAGAGGGCTTGGATGAGGAGTAAACCCACCGACCTTTCAGCCGTCGATGAGAGAGTGTTGGAGATTCAAGACGCTGTGCGCGAGCACTTTGGATGGGGGTTGGAAGCTGATCTTGAGAGCGCGCGCGGGTTGCTGGCTGCGGTCGAGGCATCAGATGTCGGTGAATGGGCGCGGGCGAGGCGGGTTCAGACCGTGGCTTCGCTACACCGGCGGCTGGTGCTCCGGGAGAGTGAGGTGGCGATTCTTGGCGCTGCCATCAGCACCGAAGAGGTCGAGGAGATTCTCGCGGGCAATGCTCGAATGATCGCCGCCGATGGTTCCTGCGGCGTACTTGACACCCTTCCTGATTCGATTTCAGAACGCGCTTGGTCGCGCCTCGTGTGTGTTGTAAGCGATGCCGACGGCGGCGCCGGCACAATCGCCGCAGTCAAGCGCGGGATTCCAATCATCCTCCACGCGCACGGCGATAATACCGAGGCTTGGGGCGAGCTGCTGGCGATGGCAAGTGCTCGCCGAACCCCTCCTCCCATCGTCCTAACCCATCAGACGCCCGCGCCGATCGCAGGCATGCACAATCCCGGCGGCTTCACCGATGGGGACAGGGCGGTATGTTTCGCCCGGGCGCTTGGGATTCCACGCGAACGAATCGCCCTTCTTGGTACGCGCACCAATTTGGTCGGTGAATGGTCGGGCGCGACTGACCCCGTTCGCAAGCTCGTTAAATTGCAGTGGATGGCAAAGGTTCTGCAATACCTCGGATTCCTCGTGTGATTGGCGCAGCCCAGCAAAAAACCGAGAGACTGCGCCGCTGTTGATTCCCCCTCAGAGGAAATCGCTCAGCGTCATGACAACGACGGTATCGTCGTTGAATAATGAGTCGACGCTGTCAGAAAGCCAGTCGACTCGCTGCTGTGTGTAGAGGTCGACGCCGTAGTTTTCGATGACGTGGCGTGTGACTTGAATGTACTTGCGGACCGAGCCCTCGGAGACCGTGAGCACGACGTTCCCACCACACATGGTCGAGCCATCATCGCGTCCGTTCGAGAGTCCTCCTTCGTTCTGCTTGCGCTGAATGCACCGCCCCGCCAATGGCATGCGTCGGTATGATTCGCCGCAACGAACACATCTGACTTTTTGCCGAGTGAAGGCGACGAGGTTGCCACGCAGGTCGGGCAGGAAGTGCGACTCGATGACCTGGCTGGCAACCCTCGAGACATCGACGGCGCGCAGGCGGCTGCCCAATGCCAACTGCGCGCTCATCTTGTCTACCATAGTCTCCAGAGTCTTGTAGGAAGAGTTGGCCGGTCCGGCGTCGAGTGCACCGGAATCGTGTGTCCAGCCATAGCCGCGCAGGTCGCCGACGGTACCCAAGCGGTGTTCGACGATTTCGATTTGCGATTTGAGTGCCGCAGGGTGCGGTTGGTCGAGCGTGGCCTCGTAGAAGGCGCGTGGATATTGCCAGGAACAATCGACGTTGAGGGCTTCCTTGTCGATCTCGGAGGGGTTCAGTCTCGTGGTCAGTACGAGTGGTGCATCCATTCGCCCTCCGCGGTTCGCTGGGAGAATCGAGCGGGAGAAGTTGAGGAGCCCATCCATGAGCATCATGATGCTATCCTCGTCGCCGTCGCAATTGCGGCGTTTTGCGGCGTGGAAGAGTGGATGGGCGTAGCCGGCGGAGGCGTCGGTCCAACCGACGATGCGGCAGAGCACTCCGCCGGAGGTGTGGGGTGCGAGCCCGATGGCGAGGTGGCCGACGAGGTCGTTGGCTTTCTGAATGCTGTAGAATGGGTCCATGCCGTAGAATCGGGTGAGCAATTCGTCGACGTAATCACAGGTCGATTTGAGGTGGTCCACGGCTAGGGTTGAGGGAATGAAATCCTGCGGGTAGAGTTCGAGGATCTGCTCATCGTTGGCGAGTGGATTCCCATCGACGTCGTGGCTGTATCCTAGTTCTGCGAGGGTCTGCCACGGGGTATTGATCTCCGAGGGTCGGAAATGGGTAACCGGCACATCGATCATATCGTATCTCGCTGTGCCATCACGGAATACCGAGACGTTGTTACGGGCTCGCAGTATACCTTTTTCAAGCGGTTCGGGAGTTTGGTTGTAGGACATCAAACCCTTCACCGCCTTGATTCGTTCTGGGAGTCGGTCGAGCCCGAGAGAACGTCGTTTTACTTCCATCAAGGCGGCGACTGGAATGCTGGTTCTCTGCCCGAGTCTGCGCGGTTGGCGATTGCCACGAATGGCGCGTGGACGCGTCTTGCCTCCACATTCCACCGCAACCGCTGGGTCAGGACGGTTGTGGCAGCGTAGCATTGGAGATTCCATGCCGCACTTGGCGCAGATTCGCGGGCCGGTGTCTACGCGGATTCGCCCGCGCGATGCTGCGTGTCCGAGCAGGCGCTGCGGCCCTCCGTGGTCGCCAATCGGGAAGAGCGAGTGAACCAAGGGTTTCATCTCGCGCCGGCTGGCTTTCTCCGGGCGCCCCATCCTCGAGCCGACGCGACAGGATACCGCATCCTCCCAACGAATTTCGGATAGACGGCGAGCGAGCCAGAGCGAGCGATCGACTTCGTGGTCGTCGAGTATGTGTCGGGCAGCCATGAGTTCCTTGTAATTCGGCGGCCCTGGATCCTCGATCTTCGCGGCCGCCTCATCACCTGCCGTCTCGGTCTCGGCGATACTCATCCCTCGTTGACGTGCGGCGGTCTGGGCCTGAACACGCTCGACATTGCGCGCGGCTTCAATCTCGGCCAAACGCGCCTCCTCTGCTCGAATCGTATCGGTGGCTGCTCGGATGCGCGTCACACGGTCAGCGACATGCGGCGCTGCCTCGACCTTCATCCGCAGGTTCGTACTATCGAGTTCGAGCCCGAGCCCATCGATCAGCGGTTCCCAATGGCTCGGGATGATGATGTCGCCGCGCTTGTGATGGTGCTGGATTCCGAGGACAAGCAGCGAGGATTTCACCACACCGTGACGCTGCACCTCGGTCCAGCGCGGCCAGACTCCGGTCGAAGGGGTGTCGAGACCGACATCATCGAGATACTGTTCGGGCGACCACTCCTTGACCACCCCAGGGATTCGCAGCCCACCGCTGCGTACCTTGGCGGTGAGTAGGGCTTGGATGAGTTGTGGAGTGAAGGAGAGCGGTAGGTCGGACCACCATGGATTGAATGGTGGAGGCGGTGCGGTCCCGAAGGCCAAGCAAATGGCTCTGACTTGCTCCCAAGTCAAGTCGAGGCTGCGTAGATATCGATTCCAATCGCGTCGCCGGCGCGTCCGGTCGAGCGCCGGCTCGCCCCCGCGACTCACCGCTCCATTGAACGGCAGACCTGGCGGCAGGCGCTCGCGCTTCAGTCCGAGAATCTCAGCCAACGCCTCAACCTTAGCCGGTTGATCGAGCGATTCGGCGAGGTCAGCCGCCCACCAATCCCGATTGTAAGGCGAGGGAACGAGATTCTTGTTATTCTCAAGGAATTCACCGAATCCAACCAACATCTCACCTGAATCCCACAACGAGATGACTCGGTCGCTGACATCTCGCCACTCCGCTATCGAATCGATTCGATGGAATGCCCCATCATCGAGCAAGACACTCGGCCCCTCGATATCTACCGAAGGCGTCACCGCGGCAGCCTTCCCCGGTCTCTCGGTCTTCATCTGCGTCCCGATTGCCAAGAAGGAACCCATCGCTTCCATCGAGACCGGATTGATTCCAGCCGCTGCCAGACCTGAGGCTCGGCTGCGCCCGTAGCGCAGCCGGAAAGCGCCCGGCTCACACGGCTCACCGAAGACCGGGCGCCCAGCGATGACATCATCCAAAAATCGGTCATCGCGCTTGATTATTCGGCGTTTGAAGGTGGTTTCCTCATCCTTCGATTTGCCCTTTGAGGCGAAGTGAGCGATGAATTCCCAGCCTGGGATGTTGAGTCTCTCGGTGTGCTTCTGGATCTTCGGAGCCTTCAGACAAAGCCCTTCTCCAATAACCAGCATCACGCCTCCGCGGACCCTCGCGCCCTCGATATTCCGCACCTCTTTGTAGCCCGAGCATTCGATCTGCTCAGTCGCCTCGCCGTTGATCATCACCGGACAGGCGCGGACGATGATTTCGATCTCCTCGGGCGGCGGCTTGTACTGCAGACCGGCTCGATACAAGCCGAACTCCTCCTTGACGCGCTCGACTTCGGGTGTCGTCGGGATGTAGCGATTGAGCCCGAGCTCTCGGCGGACCATGTCGCCGATTAGCACGCCGAGAGCCTGTGCGGTCCCGCCAGCGGCGCGGATCGGACCGCAGAATTCGATTGAAAGGAATTCACTGCCATCTTCATTGTTGAGAATTTTAACGTCACCTATGCCTTCCAATGGTGCGACTAGAACGGCCTCGGTGAGGACGGCTAGGCCGACCCGCAGGCCGGTATCGATTGAGCGTCGAACATCAGCGGTTAACTCGTGCATTCGCTTGGCGACCTCGACCGCGCTCTGAATCGAAGCGGTCTCGCGGTCGACGCGTTTCAGCAATTTTCGCAAATCATCCTCGATTCGAATCGGCTCCTGATCCGGCTCAGGTCGAAGGTATTCCTCGAGCAATTTCTCAGTCCGACTTGCAAGGTCTGCGGCGCGCGGGATTTCCACTGTGTCAGCGAAATCCAATCCCTTGGAGCGAGCCTCTCCTGCCACTTGGTAAGCATGCTCGGTGCGCTCGTCGAGCCAGCGGCTATACGAATCCAATTCGCTGGTGAGACGAGCCTCGTCCACCACGACTTCTGGTCCGTTATCTCCGACCATATCTCATACGCTCCGCTACGCGACATTTGACCACCGCACGCGGCCGTCCAAGAACATTCACTGTGTTCAGGCTGAACTTCCCGCCTTCGCGTGCGAACCTTCATCCGGTTCCCGCCGAGCCGAAATGGAAGGGAAGCGACATGTCGACCACTGTTGCCGAAGCCAAGCAACGTCTCATCGAGTGTGTGGTTGAACTCGCCTACCTGCACTCCCCTGACGAATTGTTCACCCTCGCTAGCGGACGGCAAAGCCCGCATTTCTTCGATATGAAGCCGGTGATGATGAATCCCGAGTGCGCTCATCTGATCGGTGTGCTGTTGCATGCTGAGGTCGATGCACTCGGTGGCGTCGATGCCGTCGGCGGACTCGAATTAGGTGCTGTGCCGCTCGCCGGCATCGCGATCGCGAAAGCAGGGCGCGGCTCGACGCTTCGCGGCTTCATGGTGCGCAAGGAAGCGAAGGGCCGAGGTGGGCGCAAGACCGGGAATCCACCTGGGGTCGAGGGTTCGACTCTGCGCGCGGGTGACCGAGTTGTTCTGCTTGAGGATGTGACGACGACCGGGGGCTCGGCGCTGAAGGCGGCTGAGCGGCTGAGCGAGATGGGTTGCGAAGTCGTCGCCTGCATCACGATTCTCGACCGCGAAGAGGGCGGACAGGAAGCATTCGCGGCTGCGGGCGTGAGGCTTCTGCCGCTGATCGTGCGCTCCGATGTGACGGGCGAGTGAGTGATGGAGCGTGGCTGAATGAGCTCGCACGTCATCGATTCCAGCGAGCCTTACCATCCCGAGAAGCTGGAAGAGAAGGAGTATATCGGTGCGGCGGCGTACTTCGAATTGGACTTACGCACCGGGGTTATTCTGCGCGCCGAGGAATTTCCAGAGATGCGCAAACCTTCCTACAAGATCGAGGTTGATTTTGGGCCGGTGATCGGTCGGAAGTGGAGTTCTGCTCAGATTACGAATTATTCGCGCGCCGACTTGGTAGGGCGAACTGTTGTCGGCGCGCTGAATCTCGGCGACAAGACTCTGCCTACTGGGTTTGTGAGCCAATTTCTGGTGTTAGGCGCTCTCGATCCTGACGGCACAGTCCGTTTGCTGGAGTTGCCGGAAGGCGTTCTTCCGGGCTCGATGGTCGCCTGATTGGGTTCGAAATCCCTCGCTCGCAGACCATCATGCTCTTGAGCCGAAGGCGCTGGGCAAGTCTCATGCCGACGAATGTGAAGATGAAGACGAGTGCAGGCGAGATCACAATCGCCCTCTACACCGAGGACTGCCCAGAGACCACAGGCAACTTCCTCAAATTGGTCGACGAGGGATTCTACAACGGACTACACTTCCACCGCGTCATCAAGGATTTCATGATTCAGGGCGGCTGCCCTCGAAGCCGTGATCCGACAAGCCGGGCAGCCGGAACGGGCGGACCTGGATGGAAAATCCGCTGTGAACCCTCGGCCCTAGCGAAGAAGCACGACCGGCCCGGTCTATTTTCGATGGCGAATGCCGGTCGAAATACCGGCGGCTCGCAATTCTTCCTTACCACAGTGCCAACACCGTGGCTGAACGGGAACCACGCCGTCTTCGGCGAGGTCGTCGAGGGTATGGAACACGTCTACCGCATCGAGAATTGCGATACCGCAGCAGGCGACAGACCTTACGATCCGCAGCAGATCATCAGCGTCGAGCGCCTTTGAGCGGAAATTCGACGACGCCCGATTGTCGCTTTCCGGACAATCGCCGCACTGCGGCCGGAAAGCGAATCTTTATTATTAACCAATTAACGCGCTTCTAACATGGCCAAACACCGTGCGGGAGACCGTCGCATCATCAGTATCAGCATCCCGGAGGACCTAGCGCGTAAGCTCGATAGGCGCGTTGGCAAGGGTCGATACCAAGGGCGCTCGGCAACGATAGCCAAAATGATCCAAAACAGTCTCGAAACCGAGCAAACCGCGCCGATGACCGAGCGCGCGAGCGAGCCGCGAGCAGCAGGGGGCGCGAGCGGAGAAGTTCGAGTCGAGAAGGACACGATGGGTGAACTCGAAGTCCCGTCAGACCGCTATTTCGGGGCCCAAACCGCGCGCTCTCTGATCAATTTCGACATAGGAACCGACACCATGCCGCCTTCGGTTATCCGAGCCTTCGGCATCCTCAAGCAGGCGGCGGCAGAGACCAATGTCGAACTCGGCCAACTCGATCCTCAGATCGGCGCGCTAATCTCAGCCGCTTGTGACGAAGTAATCTCAGGCGCGCTCGACAGCCACTTTCCTCTTCGCGTCTGGCAAACTGGCTCGGGCACCCAGACCAATATGAATTCCAACGAGGTCATCGCCAACCGAGCCATCGAGATGGCCGGCGGCCAACTCGGAAGCAAATCCCCAGTCCATCCGAATGACCACGTCAACCGTGGTCAATCGAGTAACGACACTTTCCCGACCGCGATGCACATCGCCGCCGCCGAAGAAATCCACCACAGACTTCTGCCAGCGATTCGCCACCTACACAATGCGCTGGCAGCCAAAGCCGTCGAATTCGACGGCATCGTCAAGATAGGCCGCACCCACTTGATGGACGCCGTCCCACTCACCCTCGGCCAGGAATTCGGCGGCTACGCCTCGATGCTCGCAGCCGACATCCGCCGCATCGAGGCAGCATGGGACGACCTACTCGAACTCGCACTCGGAGGAACCGCGGTCGGAACCGGCCTCAACACCCACATCGAATTCGCTGACAAGGTCGCGGGCCGCATCGGCGAGAAGACCGGTCTACCGTTTGTCTCAGCCGAGAACAAGTTCGCACAACTCGCAGCACACGATGCAATAGTAGCCGCATCAGGCTCACTAAACACGCTTGCTGCGAGCCTGATGAAGATCGCCAATGACATCCGCTGGATGGGATCTGGACCACGCTGTGGATTCGGAGAACTGGCCCTTCCGGCGAACGAACCAGGGTCGAGTATCATGCCAGGCAAGGTCAATCCAACCCAAGCGGAAGCGATGACGATGGTCTGTTGTCAAGTCCTCGGGAACCACACGGCAATCAGCGTCGGGGGCAGCCAGGGCAACTTCGAACTCAACGTCTACAAGCCGATGATGATCTACAATCTGCTCCACAGCACACGCCTTCTCGCCGATACTTGCAGGGCGTTCACCGACAAGTGCGTCGACGGGCTCGAAGCCAACGAAGGTGCGATTGCATCGCACCTCGAGAATAGTCTGATGTTGGTTACAGCGCTGAACAATCACATCGGTTACGACAGCGCCGCCAAGATCGCCAAGCACGCGCACACGAATGGTTTGACTCTGCGCGAGTCTGCAATCGAGCTGGGCTTGGTCACCAACGATCAATTCGATCAATGGGTCAAGCCCAGAGAGATGATTGGCCCCAAGCAATGAGCGGAGCGGGCCGAGCACGAACGAGTTAATTCGGCGTTCACGAGAGCCTTCGGAAACCTGAGTCAGCGGAGCGAGATGCTCCGCAATGATTGATAACAAGAAGTAAGGGGGCCGCGACCGTACTGAATGGTACAAGGTGGGAGCAGCAGGGGGTTCTGCACATGGGGGAGCATCCCCCCCTGCTGACTCCGCAGGGTCCGGTTCCGGTCCTGCCCGGAGGCATTTCCTTTCCCGGGTAGATGACTTCAGTGCTCCGAGGAGCCCTTTCGTCGTTTCCCGCTTCCTCGAAGATCGCTCTCCGATTTCGCGTTTCCATTTCCCTCCCCGGCTCTCACCGGTTCGTTCTTTGGAATGAGTGCCGGTCCTCCACGCGTCTCCGCGCTCTTGTTCCCGCCACGTTTCCCTCAAGTTTCGCGTTCCCTTCCTTGCGTCCGGTTCTCGTCCACCTTCGTTTCCCGTGGATTCGCCTCAAGCCTTCCCCATCTCTGGTTCTCTTGCCCTTCACGAATGCACTCGCGGTCTGGTTGGCTGGCACGGTTGTGTTTTCCCTGCCTAAGCAGTACGGTTGTGTTTTCCCCAGCTTTCCCCATGGCTTTTTTCCCCTTCCTTTCGTCCGGTTCTTTCCACCTCGGTTCGACCGCATCTCCCCTGACCCAAGTGCCAGGTTCGATCATCCCCGGATTCCTTGCGGTTTCCGGTTCTACCACCCCGAGTTCGGGGTTCGGTTCTGTGGCCCGCGGTTTGCGCCGGAGCGCGCCCCACACCACTCCCCCGGAGCGGCATCTTAGGTCTGAGTGGCGGAGGCGCATAAACCTTTCGCCGAATGAGGTACTGTGGACCGGAAATGGGGGTCTACGGATGTTAATTTCCGGTGCGACGCGAGATGCGAAATCACCTATTTCTTAACATCCTCAAGCGGGCCCTCAACTCCGAATTCCGGAAGTTTTCAGGAGTTGATTCTTCTTTGTCTGATAATCTACGGGTTGCGACCTCGGATTCGACAAGGAAGACCCTTCCGAGGTCGTCGCCGAGCGCCAGGAGGTTCTGGGCGGAATGCATCTGGCGAAGGCGCGTATCGTGAGAGAGATTGGTGAGTTCTTCCTGGAGGATTGCGATGGAGGATTGTGCGCCGTTCCACACCGATGCCCAGACATCGGGACCGAGGCTGGCGAGGGCATCGATCGGGCCATCGGCCTGGTGAGAGGCGGCGAGACTTCCAATTGTTCCATCATGGTGGCCGGAGATCCATCCGAGCGGACCTGTCGTGATCGATGTCACCAAAGATTCGCAGAGATTCTCAGTTGCTTCGGCTGATCCGGTGGTACTGACGGTTCCGTCAGCGTGACCCAGGAGGAAGCGACCTTCGGAACCACAGGCTCCACAGGTCACGGGACTATCGGTACCGAGCGGGACGTGCTCGGTTTTCTCTCCCGCTCGAATCCGCAAGTATCCACATCGAGGCCGGCCGAGACCGAGCAGAATCCCGCCGTCCTCGTGTAGGCCGAGATGCCAAGGTCGCTCGGCCAATACCCATCGTTCCTGTTCCTCACCCGAGGCGTCGAATCGCCATATTGTCGCCTCGATGAAATCGGCGACTTCCAATTCGTAAACCGATGAGGTTGCCCAAATCGTGCCGCTGTGAGCCTGGACGTAATCGCTTGCTCCTTCCAGCTCGCTGCTCCAGACCAATTCACCGCTCGCCGAGTCCACAGCGTGCAGCGAGGCTGACGCGGTCGCATACACAACCCCGCCATCGACCGCCAAATCAGAAATCGGCCCGGTCACCTGAACTCGCCAGAGTTCGTCACCACCACTAGCATCCCAGCAGACGAGCGCACCCTCATGCGAACCGGCAAGAAGCAATTCACCCGAGAGCCGAATGACCGAACACGCGCTGCCGAGGTCGCGCACAAATGACGCGAGTCCCTCCAACGAGCGCTCAGCCATAATCCGCCTCAAGCGCTCGACGCTATCGTAGTTTTGAGGAACCTCCCACAACGAACACTACGAACACGACGTGTTTTCGTGGCGAGCGTGGCGAGCGTTGTGGGAGGCAATATGCACAGAGGTTGGTGAATGGTGGGCCGTGTGCCCAGTGTGCTCCGTGAGAGGCCTTTGTCGCGCTTTCGCGCTCAAGCAGTCACGCCGTAGAGCCGCTCAACCTTGTCGCGCAGATAATCCACAAAGGCATCCGGAGAGGGAGGCGAGCCGGTGGCTTCCTCGATCAAATCCGCCGGCTCGAGGATGGCTCCCCTCGCGTGCACGCGCGCGCGCATCCAGTCCAAGAGCGGCCCAAACTCGCCTCGGCGCATCTGCTCATCATGCTCACCCAAGTCCGCGCGCGCGGCCGCAAGCAGCTGCGCCGAGTACAAATTTCCAAGCGTATAAGTCGGGAAGTAACCGAAGGCGCCGAAGGACCAGTGAATGTCTTGTAGAACGCCCAGAGTGCGGTTCGGTGCCCTGATTCCGAGGAATTCTTCGTACATATCATCCCAAACATCGGGCAGGTCATCGACCTCGATTTCGCCCGCGATCAGCCGCTTTTCGATCTCATATCGAATCATGATGTGAAGGTTGTAAGTCGCCTCGTCGGACTCGGTTCGAATCAGGCTCGGCTCGACGAGATTGACCGCCTGCCAGAGTTGCTCAGCGCTGACTCCAGCCATCTGTTCGGGAAAATTCTCTTGCCACATCGGCAAAACCCACTCGCAAAATTCTCGGCTGCGCCCCACTTGGTTTTCCCAAAGCCGGCTCTGGCTCTCGTGGACGCCGAGTCCGGCTGCCTTTCCTGCGGGTTGGAAGTCGAGGGTTCGGGGCCGGCCCTGCTCGTAGGTGCCGTGCCCCGTCTCGTGCATTGAGCCGAATAGCGAGCCGAATGGCTCGGTTTCGTCGTAGCGTGTTGTCCAGCGGACATCGTCCGGGTTTGGGCCGCCGCAGAATGGGTGGGTGGAAGCGTCGCGGCGGCCGGCTTGGAAGTCGAAGCCGATGGCTTCGGAGACGGCCTGGGACAGCGCTTCTTGGCCGGGTTCTGGCCATGAGTTTGCCTCGACGAAGGAGAGGTCGGGGCGGTTTCCTGATTCGACGACCGCTTTGATGAGTGGGGCTACATTGTCGCGCAGTCCCGCGAAAAGTGGGTCGAGTCGGGCGACAGTTAGGCCGGATTCGTATAGGTCGAGGAGCGCATCGTAGCGCAATTCCTCGTAGCCGAGATAGTCCGCTTTTTGGCGGCACATCTCGATCATCTTCGCGAGGTCATCGCGGAAGATGGAGAAGTCATCCGATGCCCGCGCTTCAGTCCAGGAGATTTGGCACTTGGACTGAAGCTTGGCCATCTCGCCGACGAACTCAGTTGGGAGTTTCGTCGCCTTATCATACGAGTCGCGCGCGAGACGGAGGTTTGCCGCTTGAACCTCGTCGAGATTCTCGCGCGCGCCCAATTCGTCGAGCAACTCTCCGATTCTCGGGTCGGTCATCTTCTCGTGGCCGGTTTTGGAAATCCACGAGAGTTGCTCGCCGCGCAGAGCGGCTGCCTTTGGCGGCATCATGACCTCTTGGTCCCAGCTGACGAGGCTTCCGATCTGACTGATCAGAGCCATGTCTTTCATCCGTGCGAGGAGTTCCTCGTAAGCATCCATGTCCGCACGTGCAATGCTCTCCAAATCAATTCATCTGCACGCCTCACTGAGGGTTTTGGAGCAAGCCGCTTGGTGAATCCAATGGTCAGAACTCTCTTGAGTGCTCGAGCACGCGCGAAGCGCGTGTCTCGCACCACCACGAGCCTGCTTCTCGTGCTGCTTTTCGCAGCCCCGATGTTCTCGGGATGTTTCGGCAGCGATGTCATCGGCGGCGGCTCAGGAGACTCAGGACACTGGCTGCCGCCGGTCGAAGATCGCGAGCACCTGACCTACGAGAACGGCGATGTATTCAGCCGCGTCTCGGTCAATGGAAGCCACGGAATCGAGGCAGTGCGCTCCATCTTCGTCTCTGTACCCGCGATCACACTCGCCGACGGCGGCGCGGGCGCAACCGGCGGCGCTGAAGTCCACCTCGGACTCTGGCTGCCACAAATCGAAGGCTGCGATTACGACGCAACAGAACTCCCAGAAGAATGCAAAGTTCCCGTCATCGCCGAGGTTGGACCCTACTACGACGACGGCGACACCGATGCCCTCACCCCAGCCAACCGCCTCGGCCGCTTCCTCATCGAGAACTTCGTCCCACATGGCTTCGGCGTTGCCCAAGTCAGCGTCTTCGGAACAGGAGAATCAAACCACTGCATGGATCTCATGGGGCTCGACGAGCAGGAAGGAATTCACGCCGCCGTCGAGTACCTCGGAACCGCTCCATTCTCAAACGGCGCCGTCGGCATCATCGGCAAATCCTACGACGGCTCTACACCTTGGGAGGCGGCAGCGATGGGGTCAGAGTTCCTCAAGACCATCGTGCCGATGTCCGGACT
Source organism: uncultured Candidatus Poseidoniales archaeon (assembly GCA_964576865.1). GTDB lineage: Archaea > Thermoplasmatota > Poseidoniia > Poseidoniales > Thalassarchaeaceae > MGIIb-O1. The sequence continues at coordinate 24,537 of CAZNVK010000016.1, forward strand.
CATCGGGGTACAGGACCTCATGTGGCGCAATGGCAGCATGGAAGCGCGAGGCGCCATCATGCACAACGGGGTGTACGGAAGCTTCGGCCTAGACGGTGATTCGGGCGATATCGAGAACGCTTGCGAGGGCTATGTCGAAGGCTATTACGCTGGACCGCTAGCCTACGTCACCGGAGACAACCTCGCCTGGATGGGCTCTGATTATTGGCAAGAACGCCACTTCCTCACGCGCGCGATCGAGAATTACCAAGGCTCGGTCTACATCATCCACGGGCTGCAGGACTGGAACGTCGACCCGCACATGGCCTTCCCCGTCCACCGCATGATGCAGGACGCGGGCTTCGAAGTCAAGGGATTGTACGGTCAATGGGGGCACGATTACCCCGACCGCATGAGCGGACATCAGGGACTTTCGAGCGGTCGTGGCGGCGAGGCTTTCCCATTCACTTTGCGCTGGGATTGGGCTGATGATTTGCTCGAGTGGTTCGATTTCTACCTCAAGGGCGAAGGGCCACAACCTCGGTTGATAGCTGAAGTTCAGGACAATATGGGCGGCTGGCGAGTCGAGGGAACTTATCCGCCAGCCGAGCAAGAATGGATGCGTTTTGGGATGGATGAGTGCACCATTATTGGCGGTGGAGAGACGATTACTTCGAGTTCTAATTTGCGGGTCGAATGTCCATTCTTCGATGTGCCGACGCGCATCGTCGGGACTCCAACTTTCCATGTCGATGCGACGGTTTCTGCGTTTTCGACGAGTGGTCATCTGTTTGTTGAGATGATTCAGGCGAGCACCGGAATGCATCTTGGGCACGCGGTGATGGATTTGCGATTCCACGCGGGCGGGAAGAGTGGCGAGGTGCTTACGCCTGGCGAGACGGTGAATGCTAAGATGGAATTCTTTGGCATGGACGTATTGATTCCAGCCGGTGATGGCATTCACCTGATTATTTCTCAGACCGGCGAGGATTACGTTCCCAGCCCGGTCTCGATGCAGCCGGTTACAGTTGGGATGGGAGCGACCAGTATTCTCTCGCTTTCGACAGTCGAGCGCGGCTGTGATGATTTGTTCATGCCGCCGATGATGACCGATCCATATCCTCAGTGTGTTGTGGAGGAATGAGCGAATGGCCACTCCTTCGAGCAAGGTCAACATCGCTGTTGCCGATCGGATTTTGCTTCATCTATGGGAGCAGGACCATCAGGCTGACCACTATTTGGTTACGCGTGAGGTGACGAGACCGGGAATTGCGGAGATTTGTGCATTGCATCCACCAAATGTCTCACGCTCGATGCGTGATTTGGCATTCGATGGAATGGTGACCGAACACACGCGGGTGGTTCGTGGTGATGAGCGGCGGCAGAAGACTTGGCAATTGACTGATGAAGGGCGTGAACAGGTCGGGCGCCGCTTGCCTGAGCTGCGAGAGACCAAGGTGCTGTTGCGCGAGCGCGGTGGGAATCTATTGGAGGTCCGCGCCGATGAGGCAGGGGCTCGACTTGAGACCGGCCTGACTCTCCTACAGGTGTTGATGCACGCTCAGCACGAGGGTGTGCTGAACTTCGGCGATATTCGATTCGGTGCAATCGTGCGAGCCGAGTCTGAAGAAAAGGTCGCGCCGGGATCGCTGAAATTGCTCGCCGGCGCGCATTCAACTTACCACACGCGGCCACCTGAGACGCGGACGGTTCATGGGCGGGAGGCGGAGGTTGGGACTCTCGACGATTGGTTCGCCGGTGAGGCCGCGATGGCTGTGGTCTCGGGAATTGCGGGTTGTGGCAAAACGACGCTTGTCAGTCACTGGTTGGAGCACGCGCTCGAATCGAATACTGAGTTAGAGGTGATGTACTATCCTTGTCAGCCATGGGATTCGACATTGGGAATCGCGACGAGCCTGCTCCACAGACTCGGCATCAGTTCCGAGGACGAGGGAGAAGATCCCTACGAGGTCCTCGAGGCGCTGCCGCTCAAACCGGGAGCTCGCCTCGACCTCGACCTTTATCGCCGCCGCCTAATCGCACACCTCCTCGATGAAGAAGGACATCGAGGCGGCTCTGCACAACAAGATCTCGTCATCTTGGATGACGTCCACAATATCGGAGCCGATGGAGCGAACCTATTCGGGGCACTGCTCCAAATCGCCGAGGCGACGAGCATGCGTCTGCTGCTCGTCTCCAGAACAAATCTCGCATTCTACGATCGACGCGACGTGCACACGCGCGGGCGCGTCGTCGAATTACGGCTCACCGGCCTCTCCCTCGAAGAGGTAGCCGAGTGGCTCGAATCGATCGAATTGCCGACCGATGCGCCGGCCGAGGAGATTCACCGAGCGACCGGCGGCCACCCGCTCGCGGTCGAATTACTCGAACTCTACGGCAAGACGCTGCACGATGATTGGCTACGCTTCCTAGACGAGGAAATTCTCGACGTGCTCCCCGACGACCACCGTGAACTCCTCGCCCTTCTCGCAGTTGCCGACAGACCTGTTCCATGGGAGAATTTGGCCGCGGCGGCTGGCTACGACGGCACACCGCCCGAAGCACTCGTCACCCGCGGCCTGATGCTCGAACTCGAGAGCGGCATGTGGCTGCACGAAGCCCTCCGCTCTCGCCTCTTGCGCGAGGTCGGCGCACCACTCGAAGAGCGTGCCAACAAACTCCGAGCGACCCTCGATTGAACGACGTCTAGGCGTAGGCGCCGCGACTGGTGGCGAAGCCGAGTTATGCCATGTGTCGGTTCAACCACTGGTCGAACATCGGCTTGGGCATTGCACCGGCCTGCTGGTCGACCAGCTGACCGTTGTGGAATAGAAGAAGAGCCGGAATCCCACGGATTCCGAACTTGCCCGCGCTCAGCGGATTGACGTCTGTGTTGACCTTGGCGATGGTCATCTCACGCTCACCAGAGAGTTGTTCGAGGACGGGCGCAATCATTTTGCAAGGCCCACACCACGGAGCCCAGAAGTCCACTAGGACCCACTCATCGCTCTTGGTTACCGCGTCGAAATCGCCGTCTGTTGCTTCGATTAGCCTACCCATACAATCGCCTCGGGATTCCTTCGCCCCGCCGGAGTCCTATGAATGCTATCACGCCTGCGCGAGTCCCAACTGTTGAGAACCTGCGTCGATTCGGACGGTGCGAGAGGAGTACCGTGGAGGTCGCACCGAGCATTCTGACAGCCGACTTTGCGCGGCTCGGCGAGACACTTGAGGAAGCCGTCGAAGCCGGCATCAATTGGATGCACATGGATGTCATGGATGGCAATTGGGTGGTCAATCGAACAATTACTTTCGGGCCGGCCTTGATCCGTTCCGTTCGCAATCGGCTCGGCCCGGACGCCTTCATCGATTGTCATCTGATGATTACAAACGCTGAGCAAACTTGGTCGCAGTACGTCGATGCTGGAGTCGATTTAGTCATCGCCCACATCGAGGCGGTTGATGATCCGGCCGCGCTAATTACCAATCTTCACGCGACCGATTGCCAAGCCGGTCTCGTCCTCAATCCGGACACGCCCGCCGACTCCATCCTTCCATTCCTTGCCGACCTCGACCTCGTGCTGGTGATGTCGGTCGTCCCAGGAAAGGGCGGCCAATCGTTCATGCCCGAGGTCGAAAACAAAGTCCGCGAGTTCCGAGCCGCCATCGATGCGCAAATCGCAGCCGGTGGCCGAGCGACCAAATTGATGATCGATGGCGGCATCAAGGACCACAACTCTGCCCAAGTTGCAGAATGGGGAATCGATGTCGCGGTCGTCGGAAGCGGCCTCATCAACGACCGCGGAACCATCGCAGAAAACCTAGCAGCAATCAACGCCGCGCTCGGCCAATAAACCGACCAAAGGCTCGGCGAATGAACCAGCCGTGCGTTCGCTCTTTTCTTGCTCAGAACTTCCCTCGCGCGCGCGAGCATTGAAATCAGACAATCCCCGGCAACCATCTGAATGGTTACCGAAGAATGGATGGTTGCGGAAGTCCTCAAGGTCGTCCCCGACGCTACCGTCGAGGCAAAGGATCTGCACGGTAGCGGCGACCACTGGCATGTCCGCGTAATCTCGCAAACCTACGAAGGGGTACGGCCGTTGCAGCGCCAACGGCCGATTCTGCGCCACTTCAAACCGCACATCGCGCAGAACACAGTCCACGCACTGGACCTCAAGTGCATGACGCCCGAGCAGGCCGCGCAGGCGGGGGACACGTCTTTCGACCCTCACGGTGGGGGCGAGATGGAATTCTTCGGAGTGCACATCCGCAGACCGGAAAAGGAGTGAGAAAAATGAGCTTTAATTGGACACCAGAAGAACTCGATAGCCTCGTCAACGAATACCGAATCGTCCTCTTCATGAAGGGCACACCGCAGGAGCCGCGCTGTGGATTCAGCAATCGCGCGGCGATGGTTTTGAGCCAATTGGGCGAGCCGTTCACCAGCGTAAATGTGTTGACGGATCGCCGGGCCATTCCATTGGTTTGTGAGTGGGCCGACTTCCCAACAATGCCTCAGGTTTACGTTCACGGCGAGCTGATTGGAGGCTCGGATATCGTGCTCGAGATGTATCAATCGGGCGAGCTTCAACAAATGATTGCCGATGGCGACGCAGCCTCTGAGTGAGGCGATTTTGTGGCGACGGCCGAAGACCGTCGAACCATGTTGATAGCGCTGGCTGGCGCCACTGTGATTTCTTTCGCGCCGCTTCTGTACATTCAATCCGATACCGGGCCTCTGACCGGCGCGTTCTACCGGATGTTGTACGCTCTTCCTCTGCTTGCATTGCTCGTTTGGGTTGGAAAGCGCGAGGATGCGCGTGACTCTCGCTCGCGCTGGATGGCCTTCGGTGCCGGCTTATTGTTGGCCATAGATTTCGCCGGCTACCATACCGCAATCGACTACGTCGGTAGCGGCATCGCCACGATGACCGGTAATACCCAAGTCATCATCGTGACTCTGGTCAGTTGGTGGTTATTCGGCGAGCGACCTAATCGATTCATTCTACTCGCTCTGCCGATGGTGATGTTCGGCTTGGTTTTGATTACAGGAATTTGGGATGACGCCCCGTATGGAGAAGACCCCGTGAAGGGGGTCATGGGAGGAATCGTTGCGGCAGTTTTCTATTCCTCCTTCTTGATTCTTTATCGTCAATCAAATCGCATCGGTGCGCCTGCGGTGAATGCCCAATTCGATGCCACCGCTGGAGCAACCCTCGGTTTACTCTTCGTCGGCTCGATTCCACTCACAGGCATCGGCATCGAGCCGATCGCCCACGGTTTCACTTGGCCAGGTCACGGCTGGCTAATTTTACTGGCGATTTCCTGTCAAGTCATAGGTTGGATTGCCATCACCTACGCCCTGCCGCGCCTGCCAGCCGCCCACACCTCATTCGCCGTACTCCTCCAGCCGGTCCTGACCATCGTCTGGGGGGTCTTGCTGCTTTCCGAGGCACCGTCCTTCCAACAGACGGCTGGCATGCTGCTAATTTTCTCCGCCATCATCGCAGTGACTCTCTTTGGAGCCGCAGAAGACGAATCCCAGACCTCTGCTGACCCGATTCAGGCCTCGCCGTGATCGTCATCGATGATTGTCATCAGCACATCGAAGGTGCGCCAGCGGATGGTAATCTCCACATCCTCCCCGCTATCGGTCCAGAGGGTCTGGGAATCGACTGAAACCTCGATCACCCACAGTCCCTGCCCGGTTCCATTCACCCCATCCCACTGATCGAGTGCCTCAGCACGTGTCCCCTCGAATTCTGTAATCGAGGGCAGGGTGAGGTTGTAATTGTACCAGATTGCATCACCTTCGACATTGCAGTCATTGGTTCTCGACTCGGTCTGACTCAATTCGTAACGCTCGCTTCGGTTCGCCTCGGTGACATCCATCATCACCGTGACATAATCGCATAGATTCACTCCGATATTCTCCTGATTCTCAGAAAAATGTGCGCCGACATAGACGTGCGAGACGTTGATCGGGGATCTGAACTGGAATGTTAGCACCTCGGTCTCCCCATCCGCGACGAAGATATCGTGGAATTGACCTCCTTCATCCTGCATCACTGTAAAACTCCAGATGTGCGATGTGGGTCCCTTCGGGCCGTCGTCGGCGAGCAATTTGGGAACGACGACGGCAGCAGCGCCGCCGAGCATCACCACGACTAGAACGGCGGCGATCGGAATACGAAATCTGAGGATGAATCCAGCCATCAAAGCGACGTACTGCATCGGGTCGAAGCCATCCTCTTCCCAATCTTCCTCGCCCCATTCCTCGGATTCATCCCAGTCCTCCTCGTCCGAATCCAACTCCTCGTCGGACTCCTCGGGGGACATAGACCGAGATGGCCGGTCCAAGCAAGGAACTTTCCCCGAATTGCGTCGAAATCCAGCCTCACGGCCACTCTCGGTAGGTGTACAGGGCGAGAGACACAAGCGAGGGGATGGGATGCACTCAGCGAGAACCTCAACGGCCCCGTACGAACCTCGCTTGAAGCCCGCGATTGATAATCGTTGTGCGAATCGCGCTTCTCAAGCCTACAAACGCTGCACTGAGCGCCTGTAATCTTCTCAAAACGCATTACTGCGAATTGGCGCTCATTCGACACTCAGAACTTCTGGCCCACCTTCGGTGATCCAGACAGTGTGCTCAAATTGCCCAATCATACCTCGATCCTGGCAGCGCAGAGCCGCATAGGTCTCCAAGAATCGAATCGAAATCAGCTTCTTCGTCAGCGCATTCCACTTCTTGCGCAGCGTCTCCTGCTCTTCGCCTGGGAACGGCTTCTCAAGCAATGGATATGCCCAGCGCTCGGCAAAGGGAAGCGTGTGGTATCGCTCCTCGATATACCTCGCCATCGTCGCACCGAGCGGCTTCAATTTGCCCTTCGCCATCGCCTTACGAATTGTGATATCGCCGGTTACGCGGTAGATATTGCTCGAATGAGCCGGCGGGATATTCTCGATCATTCCACTCTTTCCTGTCGTGTTGAACGGCTCGACAGCGTAGACACTTCCAAGTTCTACCTCACCCTTGAATCCGGGACTATCCGCACCGCAGGCATATGAAGGAATCGACGTGCCTGCGTGCAGATTCCATCGTTTCAATTCGTGTCCACAGAGATTACGAATCGGCTCGAACCCAGCATCGCTGTGAACCTGTTCGGCCGCCGCACCGATCTCGTGCCAAGGCGTACCGGGCTGCATCTTCTCGACCGATGCATCCCTCGCTTCCCGCGCCGCCTTGATCTGCTCGGTGTGATTACCACCACTTCCAACTTCGATTGTCATCGCGTTGTCGGCGAGAGCCCCAGCGATATGCACGCCGACATCGAGTTTGACGAGGTCCCCTTTCTGGAAAACCATCGGGCCCTCGAACCCTTCAGGTGGAGTCAATCGATAATCGCTGGTATAGTGCGCAGCGATGTCGTTGACCGAGATGGTGACCGGGAAAGCAGGAGTCCCACCATGTCGACGGATGAAGCGTTCAGCGGAGTCGATCACTTCGTCCCAGGCCTTGCCAGCGACGATTTCGCCTTTGATGCCTTCAAGCGTACGACGGGCTACATGTCCGGCGTCTCGCCATTGTTTGAGGTCTGATTCTTCCACCATGTCAGGACCTCGCTTTCGGCAATCAAACCCTCTCTCAGCACCTCTATGCTCGCGCGTGCGGGTGCATCACAGACCGAATACCACGCTATCAACGTACTGGGTGAGCCACCGGGGGTCTCTCCTGCTACCAACCCCACTTCGTGACCTGCTTGGCGCAGAGCTTCGGCCGCTGCTTCGCAGGTGGCTGCGGGCTGTGTGCCGCTGATGTTAGCGGAGGTTGCTGTCAGCGGACCTGCTGCTCGCAGCAGGGCTTTTGCGGCTGGGTGAGCGACGACTCGGATGGCGATTTTGTCGCTGCCGAGTCGTGCGTCGAGGGCTTCCTTGGCTGGCAGGATTAGGGTCAGGGAGCCCTCGGGAAATGCCTTGAGGACTTCTGGGATGTCTGGTGTGAGTTCGACGAGGGTCGCAGCTTGTTCGAGGTCGGCCACGCCGATGCTGACCGGCATGTGGGCGGGTCGTTGTTTGATGGCGTAGAGTTGGTCTAGGGCTTCTGATGTTGGGAGGCAGCCGAGGGCCGGTTGGGTGCTTGTTGGGTAGACGATGGATTCGCCGGCGGCTATCGCATCGAGGATGGATTGTGAGAATTGGAAATCCTCCACGCTCAATCCTCCTTCACCTGATGTGCTTGCGGTTCGCTGGGGGTAGCGAGTCTGCGTGGGCTACGATTGAGCCCACGTGCAGGTCAATGTTCGATTGGTGGGTGTGGCGATTGGTGATGCGGTTGAGTTCGCGCGCGCCTTGGATGATGTTGAGGATTGGAATGAGGAATACGAGTTTGCGCGCGGCGCGCTCGTCCCACATCTGACTGGTCATCGCTGAGCCGTCTTCTGCGAGGACCGCTAAGCCGAACATACGCTGGCCGAGGGAGCGGGAGAAGCGCAGTCCGGTTAGTCGCCAATAGAGCCAATGAGCGACGAGTAGGATGAATGCCATTCCGAGGGCGTAGTGGAAGTCTGGTGAGCTCCACAGAGTGAGGTTCCACGCGTTCATTATCTGCCAGCCGCTGACGACCATTAGGATGGTCGTGACGATGACGATATCGACGCTCAGTGCAGCGGTTCTGCGAACTCCGGAGGCAAGGATAGTGCCCTCTGGAACAGGCCAGTGACCACCCTCTTCGGCGCTAAGAATCTGCTTGGCGAGGGTGCCGCCGCCCTGTAGCGAGATGGGGGAGTCGTGGTCAGCCATGTGCTTCCTCAAGCCATCCCGAGAATGTGCCACGCCTCAAGGTTACGACTGCGAATATGTGCCAACCATGCCCCCCAAGTCTCGTCGTTGCGTAGCGTGTCTGGGTCGCCGATGACGATGAGGCCGCGGCGTGCGCGGGTGAGGGCGACGTTGAGTCGGCGCGGGTCGGCGAGGAATCCGACATTTCCGTCTGGGTTCGAGCGCACGCAGGAGAAGATGATGACCTCCTTCTCGCGGCCTTGGTAGCCGTCGACCGTTCTGACCTCGACCGCTTCGTGGCGTTCGGGGATTGCGTCGCGGATGGCTCTGACTTGGCCTGCGTAGGGGGTGATGATTCCGATGTCTGAATGTTGTAGGTCGCCCGCTTCGAGGAGATTGTCGAGGATGCGGGCGGCCCAGCCGGCCTCGGCGGGGTTTTCTTTGGAGGCTCCGTCTGGTGAGAGGAGTTCGTCGCCGTTGATTGGAAGGAAGGCGATTGGGACTTCCCAATCATTCCACAGGAGGCCTGCTGGGTTGGGGCGTTCGGCGGCGGTTACACCGTCTACGAGTGCGCCGCTGTAGAATGTCTGATTGGGAAATTCTGAGATCGCCGGATGCATTCTGTACTGGGTGTCGAGCAGAATTGGTTCGATGCCCATGGCGACCAATCTCTCGAAGAGGGAGCGGCGCAGTCCGCCGTTTTCGGCGCGTCGGCTGATGACTGTGGGTGGGAGTTGGCGGTGGTCGCCGACGAGGACGATTTGGCGTGCGCCGCGTACCAGTGGGACGAGGCTCGCGGGCTCGGTTGCTTGGGTGGCTTCGTCGAGGAGGACTCTAGCGAATCGGCGACCATCGAGAAGATCGTGGCCGACGCCGATGCAGGTGCAGCAGAGAACTTGAGCACGGTCGAGGATATCGTCGCGCATTTGGCGCTCGATGCGGCGCACCTCCTTCCAGCCGCGATTGAGATCTCGGTGCGCCAAACCCTTCTCCTTGCCCTTCATTCCTGGGATTCTGCGAGCGAGTTTCTCATTGAGTTCGAGGTGTTCTTCGAGGTCTCGGCGCAGGGGATGATTCTCCATCTGAGCATCGATTGTAGCCTCGCGCAGATTCTCTCGAACTTTGACTGGTTGACCAAGTCTTACTGCTCGTACGCCCAGAGTCAGAAGCCCTTCGAGCAGATTGTCCACGGCGACATTTGAGTCGGCCACGGCGAGGATGGTTCCCGTATCTTGGCTAGACCATGATTGAAGGATGCGGACGGCGGTGTGGGTCTTGCCTGTTCCAGGTGGTCCTTGGATAAGCGTGAGACGCTGATTTACCGCTGCCTCGCAAGCGGCTTTCTGAGAGTCGTTGAGACCTTCGGGCCGGCTCGCAGGACGTCGATTTGCACCGCCGAGTTCCGGCCCGAGTCCAGCCGTGCCGACAGGGTCGTGCACGGCGCCGAGAAGCAGGTCGCGCAGCGGTGCTCCGCCCTCCTCTTCGAAGAGCGAATTGAGGGCGTCTCGCATGCGGTCGAAGGCGACCTTATTCGCAGCTCTATCGATGCGCCAATGACCGCTGCGAATTCCGCTCGGTAACTCGGGTAAAACAATGCGAATCCGGTTGCGCGAGCGGTCCGATACAATCGCTTCAATCGGCTTCTCTCCGATTGGATCGCCCCGACTCATCATTACGATATCGCCCTGTCGAAAGCGATGTGAGCCCAAATCAGCGCGACCATCGAGTTGCAATTTGACGATGCGCTGGCCGAATAACCAACCATCCGGCCGCGCCCTCAAGTCGAACAAAGCCAGCCCGTGCGCGGCTAATTTCGCCCGCGACCAATTCCGCAAACGCTCCTCGGTCGCGTCCAATTCATCATCCAATTCCCATCGAATCAGCCGCATGTAGGCCTCATGATGATCTTGGCTGCGAGTGAACCGCGCAGGAAGTCCTCCATCCGAATCGAGGTAGCGCGAACGAGCATCTCCATTCCCATCGAGGGAACGCGAACGAGCCTCACCATCCGAGTCCACACCTCCTCCCAAGGCAGACCGCTCATCACGCTTTGCAGGGGGGACAAACTCCCTCATCGTGATGTCCGCCGTTTACAACGGCGGGTGAGGGTTATACGCGGAACACGGCCGAACCGGCCCGTCTGTGGAGGCTGGGCCTTGGTATTTGACAAGTTCAAAAGTTGGCGAAAGACGGTGGCAGGGCCGACCGTTGAGTGTCCACTTTGTCATACTCAGAACCCCGAGGATGCCAGTGAATGTTCGCAGTGCATGTACCAATTGGGCAAGGCTGCATTTGAGCAGGTCGCGGCTGTTGACGATGAAGAAGCAGGCACTCTATTCGACGAACTGCTCGCCGAAATCGATGAGGATGATGAAGAGGAAGTCATCGATTGGTCGAAGGGAACCTTCACCATGGACGACGTCACAATCGATGTCGAACAGTACGGTGAAGGCGACGGAATCAAGCTCAGTGCTAACCCGACTTTCGCGATGACCGTGGACCATCCAGACCCCGTCGAGGAAGGCGAAGGAGATTACGAACTCACTTCGGCGGATGCACCTGAGTTCGTCACAAAATTCGAGATGCCGGAAGTGGAGGAAGAGCCGGTTGAGGAAATTCAAGCTCAGCAGATCGAATTGGTTCAGCCGACCGCAGAAGCCCCTCGTGATGTCGAGGTCGTGGCTGCTGATGCAGTCCCTGACCGAAATGGTTCGAGGACGGCTGCCAAACCTGCCGAGAAGGCTGAGGAGGTGGCCGAGCCCGAGCCCGAACCGAAGGCATCGGATGAGCCGGCCGAGGCAGAACCCGAAGCCGAGATTGCTCCCGAGCCTGAAGTCGCTGAGGAGCCCGAGGTCGCCTCAGAGCCTGAACCGGAAGAGGTGACCGAGGAATCGCTGCTCTCCTTGAAGAAAGTCGAACTCGTGGAGATGGCTGAGGAAGCCGGGCTTTCGACATCTGGCACCAAAGCCGAACTCGCCGCTCGCATCATCGCCGGACCGCAGGAAGAAGAGGAACCTGAAGAGGAGCCGGAGCCAGAAGTGGCCCCTGAGCCCGAACCCGAGCCGGAGGCCGCTCCAGAGCCCGAACCTGAACCAGCACCTGAGCCGGAGCCGGCGCCCGAGCCACCGATAGTCGTTCCAGCAGCACCAGCCGGTATGCCACCACCACCTCCTGTCGCCGCCAGAGCCGTCGATCCGATGGATGCTGCTTTCGATGGTCAGAAGGAGATTCCACTGGCTGAGGCCAACGCGGTTATGGGACGTCCGACCCCACCTCGAATCCCGAAGATTCCCAAGATTCCCAAGATGCCTCACATCGCCGAGGCGAATGCTGCTCTCGAGTCGCCGGAAAATAATGGCTTCTGGCCTTGGCCACAGCAGGAGGAGTGGTCGAATCGCGATGTGGCGATGAAGATCAAGGAGGCGATGGAAGCGGCAAAGCGACGCGATGTTGCGCAAGTCACAGTGCTTCTGGACGAGGTTGGACCGCACCTGGGCGAACGCACCAAATTGCTCTATCCGATCGGTGCGCTGCTGCAGAGAATCGGTAGGGCTTCGGCTGTCGATCGCATGATTGCGGCGGCAGTGGAGGCACAGCCTGAGGATCAACACGTTCAGACAGCCAAGTCCAAATTGCGGCCTTGAATGAGTCTTCACTCCTATTCCACATCGCCGTAGGTCTCATGCGGGAGCGCGCCAGCCCACAATCATGCAAAGGCGCGCGACGGCGACCATCATGGTCGACGATGACCTCATCCTGCGTCCAGCAAATATGACTCACAGTGACTCTCTGCTTGAGGCGTTTGAGGAGACTTGGCCCGAGGTCAGCAGGGCCATGCCGTGGATTCTTCCCGAACATGAATTCGGACCACAGATAACCGATTTCCTCGATGAGACAGAGCGCACGGGCCGAGTCGGGAGAATGCACCACTGGGTGCTGATTCGGCCGTGGGATGAAGCGGTCCTCGGCCTTCTCGGATTCGACCGCGTGACCCGCTCGGCCGAGGCCGAGTGGAACTTGGGATATTGGGTTAGATCATCTGCACAGCGCAAGGGCTTGGCGGGCAAGGCCATCCAAGCCTCCTTGCGCTGGCTAGGCGACCTTGAACCGGTCGATGTCGAACTCAAGGTCGACCCCAATAATGCAGCAGGAAAGCGCACGGTGGAACGCACCGTGCGCCAGTGGGGAGGCAGCCGTTGCGTTTCTGGAGACTCAGCGATAACCGTCGCCGGAGTGCGCACTCCCCACGAGTGTCACCTCATCTCCATAGGCCCAGATACAGGCCCGAGATGAGCGCGCCGGTCCGGACGCGACCATTCAAAACACCCTGTCAACTCGGTTAACCTGCCCAAAGGGCAGGTGTCAGCGATGTCGGGCAATCACAGACAGCGACTCCCCGACATCGACGCGGAGGAGACCGACGAGTGGCTGGAAGCACTCCGCAACGTCGTCGACGCACAAGGAATCGAGCGCGCTCGGCTTCTCCTCCACGAACTCGTCGCCGAGGCGCAAGACCTCGATATCGAGATCAATCCAGCCAGCCAGACGCCCTACGTCAACACGATTCCGTGGGACCAACAACCGGCATATCCCGGCGACCTAGACCTCGAGCGAGAAATCCAGAATGCAATCCTCTGGAACTCCGCCTTGATGGTCTCTGACGCCAACCGCCGCCTCGACGGACTCGGCGGGCACATCTCCACCTACGCCGCCTCCTCGACCCTCTACGAGGTCGGCTTCAACCACGTCTTCCGTGGCAAGGACAGCAACGGAATCGGCGACGCGCTCTACATCCAGGGCCATGGCAGCCCGGGCATCTACTCGCGAGCATTCCTCGAAGGCCGCCTGACCCGCGAGCAACTCGCAAACTTCCGACAGGAGGCCTTCGTAGACGGTCTCTCATCCTACCCACACCCCCGATTGATGCCCGATTTCTGGGAGTACCCGACCGTCTCGATGGGACTCGGTCCACTCTCCGCAGTGATGCACGCCCGCTTCTGGAAATACCTCCACAACCGCGGATTAGCCGACACATCAGAATCCACAGTCTTCACCTTCCAAGGCGACGGCGAGATGGACGAGCCCGAGGCGATCGCCGCAATCGCAGTCGCGGGTCGCGAGCGCCTCGACAACCTGATCACAGTAGTAATCTGCAACCTGCAACGCCTCGACGGACCGGTCAGAGGCAACGCAAGCATTGTGCAAGAACTCGAAGGACTCTACCGCGGAGCCGGTTGGGACGTCTTCAAGGTCCTCTGGGATTCGAATTGGGACCGGCTCTTCGCAGCCGACCACGACGGAGCCTTACTAGCCCGCCTTGAATCGATAACCGATGGCGATTACCAGAGAATGAGCATCCTCGAACCAGCCGAATTCCGCACCGAATTCTTCACCGGCAACCCATCCCTCGAAGCCTTAGGAGCATCCCTCTCAGACGGCCAAATCGCCGCACTGCGCCGCGGCGGCCACGACCCAATCAAGGTCTGGTCCGCCTACCACGCAGCAAAACAGTCCGACCGGCCAGCAGTCATCCTAGCACACACGGTCAAAGGGTGGGGTATCGACTCCTTCGAAGCCCGAAACACCACCCACCAGAAGAAGAAGATGAGCCTCGAGGATATCCAGCAATACCGAGACCACCTCGGAATCCAAATCCCCGACGACAACCTCCAGAACGACCCCTTCTACGAATTCGAAGAGGACTCAGAAGCATTAGCCTACATGAGAGCGCGGCGCACCACCCTAGGCGGTTATCTCCCGTCGCGCCGATCCCCAAACATCACTCTCCCACTCCCCCCCGCTGAAACCTACGCAGCTTTCGACGAGGGCACCCCGGAGGGCCAAGAGGTTTCGACGACCATGGCATTCGTGAGACTGCTCCGCAATTTGATGAAGTCAGAAGTCGGTGAGAGAGTCGTTCCAATCATCCCCGACGAGGGGCGAACCTTCGGAATGGATCCGCTGTTTTCCGAGTTCGGAATCTACTCTTCCTTCGGTCAGAATTACACGCCAATCGACCACAAAATGCTGATGAAATACAAGGAATCGACGTCCGGCCAAATCCTCGAAGAGGGCATCTCAGAGGCAAATTCGATCGCTTCCTGGATAGCCAGTGCAACCTCATATTCCCACGCCGGAACGCCTACGCTTCCCTTCTACATCTTCTACTCGATGTTCGGGTTTCAGCGCGTCAACGACCAGATCTGGCAGGCTGCTGACGCGCGGTCCCGCGGCTTCCTGATGGGCGCTACCGCGGGACGGACCACCCTGAATGGAGAAGGGCTTCAGCATCAGGATGGTCACTCTCTCCTGCATGCTAGCACGGTGCCATCTTGCAGGGCTTGGGATCCTGCTTACGCTTACGAATTGGCGACGATAATTGAGCATGGCATCGATGAAATGTGGGGGCAGAATCAGGATGTTTTCCACTATGTCATGCTCTACAATCAGAATGAGCGACAGCCGGCAAAACCGGCCGGCTGCAAGGCTGGATTGGTGCAGGGTGCATATCTTCTCGATGCTGCACCTGAGGGAGATGGGCCGGTTGTTCGATTGCTCGGCTCGGGACCGATTCTTTCGCACGTGCGCGAGGCCGCTGGCTTGCTCAGCGAGCGCGGGGTTCGAGCCGAGGTATGGTCGGTTCCATCCTACGGCGAGCTGCGCCGAGCGGGGCTCGCCGCCGAGCGCGGAACGCGCCTCGACCCTCAGAATCCACTGACTGCTTACGTCGCCGAATGCTTCGGCGATTCGACAACGACGGTCGCCGCCTCGGATTACATCGCGGCGATTCCAGAGATGATCCAGCGCTGGGTCGGCGGACGCTACGTCGTCCTCGGGACCGATGGCTTCGGCCGCTCCGACACGCGTGATTCGCTGCGCCGCTTCTTCGAGGTCGACACCGCGAGCATCGTGGTCGCCGCGCTTTCAGCCCTCGAGCAGGATGGTGAACTCGATGCAGGGACAACTACGGCGGCAGCCAAGGAACTGGACGTAGCCGCCGAGCGCTTTGACAAGACGATGTGAGCGATATGGGCAAGATCATCGACACTTTCAGAATCGCTTGGAAGTTCTTCGCTGGAATCGCGATGATAGCGGGCTTCGTGCGTCGCCTCACCGGCCGCAAATGAGCATGGTTCTCATTTTCCTCCCACAACGAACACTACGAACAC
>CAZNVK010000017.1:0-39224 GCA_964576865.1 uncultured Candidatus Poseidoniales archaeon
CGCGCTCGAGGGAGCGCGACAGCTCGGATTCAAGGAGTGATGGTGGACGCTGGGGGATTTGAACCCCCGGCCCCCTGGTTGCAAACCAGGTGCTCTTCCAAGCTGAGCTAAGCGCCCCGTGAGCGACGCGACCGTGCAGGGGTTCTTGAGTTCAACCGTTGGACCAAGAGCGATTATTCATCGCTTCGAGGGCCAACCAAGCGCGCGATGAGAACAAGCGATACCGCAGCCGCCGAGATGATTACCGCCCTCAGTATCGACTGATTTCGGTCAACTGCCTCACCGGCTGGAGATTCGGGGTCGCTCGGGCCGGTCGGACCGGTCGGAGCGCTGTGATCATCCGAAGTGTAAACAGCTCTGAACGGAGATTCATCCATAGCGCCCTCAAACTCGACCTGATGCATCATCGAGATGTTTCCAGGCAACAATCCATTCTCAGGCGCAAGCAGAACCATCGCAGAGGTCTGGCAATCCTCATCCACCTTGTGCCCGGTCTCATTCAATTCGCACGAGGTAACCATCCAGCCAGTGTCGAAATCATCGATTCCTTCGAAGACACCGTCCGAATCAGCATCAACCAAGATCCGATGACGTGCATCAGCACGCGAATCATGATTCCTGAAGAAAATCGAGTCGGTCTCGACCAGCACACCATCACCAATCGAGTCTGGTCTCGCCCCCTCGGAGCCGAGAATCACCGTGTATTCCTTCTGATCGTGAGCCAGCGCAACCGGCGAGGCGAAGAGCCCCACAACCAGAAGCACGAGGAGCAGGCGGGAGGGAACCACGGCCTTCCGCAGCGCGGCAAAGACTTCAACATGACTCGGAGGGTGGAGCCGAACGATGGACACCGAGCGCATGCTGATTGCCGCAGGTCTTGCAGCCACTCTCATCATTGGGGGGGCGGCGATAATGTTGCTTGGTTCGAGCGATTCACTCGACACTGAAACCGCCTCCTCGATGGTCGACCCACTGATGCAGAATGAGGAGCACGATCATCGCAATGCGAGCCAACACATGCTCTACACGGATAACATCCAACCGCTTTCATTCAACGAATTGACGGCTCCCGGCAATGCCGAAGTTCAGGTCGCCGACTCACCAGATGGCAAGACCTACGCCTACATCGCAGGTTGGTCCGAAATGCACATCGTCGACGTCACCGACCCAACTAATACCACGGTAACGGGCGTTTACTACGATCCTAATACGCAGGTTTTGGATGTCAAGTATCTGGAATACAACGGCCGCGAATACATCATCGTGCAGAATCAATTGGTTGATCCTGGAGCGGCCGACCCTAATGTCGGCACTTGGGAAGACCCTGCTCAGGTCACGGTGACCCTTGTCGACGTGACCGACAAATCCGACCCCTCGTGGGTCGATTCTTGGTATGATGCGGACCACCCGAGTGGGCCGCACAATCTGTATACCCACATGATTGACAATGAGTGGTATATCTTCGTCGCAAATCCCGATTACGAGGCTTGCGACGTTGGACAGGGTGATGCCTGCGGAGGCATCACCATCGCCCACCTGAATTTCGCTGGCTACGGTGACTTGCCGCGCATCGTCAAGGTGGGCGAGGCCGAGGTCAGTTGGGAGACCACACTCGGCGGCTGGATTTACATCCACGATATGACCGTTCAAACTTGGCCGGGCGAGGATTCGAATGATGCTCGATTCGGCCGGACTTACATCTACGGTGCTTACTGGGAAGCTGGACTGAGAATCTTCGACACCAGCGACGTTCCGCACCCTCAGAACAGCCTCGAGCAGTACCTCTGGTACGGCTCGTTGTGCCGCCTTTCGGGCGGCACCCAAGCAGGATGCACATGGCGCGCCCCCGAGGTCGGAGCTTGGATGGAATTCGCCGACCTCGATGGCGACGGCGAGATGGATTGCGGCTGTACCAGCAATGAGAACGGCGGCCGCGCCTCCTACATCCACTACGCCGAACCCGTCGACGATATGGTCGATGCGAGCCACCTCGGTTATGCCCCGGGCAAGATGCACCTCACATTCCTAGCGACCGAGGTGCTCGACACCACGATTGGAACCGGTATGGGATACCTCCTCGACACCACCGAGTATGAGGTACTGAACGGAAAGGTGACCTTCCTGCCGAAGTTGATCCACGGCTACGAGATTCCGTTCGCCGATGACCACTTCATCCCGGGTGGCGAGGAGTGGTTGCTATTCAGCCCACACAATGCCGACACGCAGATCTTCCAGACCGGATTGCCTGGGCTGCCGGACAATAGTCACGGCGGGGCTTGGGATGGTAGGATCTACCTCTCGAGTTACCACGCTGGACTTTGGGTGGTCGATATCGAGACTCTGATGGTGCTTGGAATCAGCGAACCCAAGAACCGCTCTGTAGCCCATATGGAAGCGACGGTAGGATTCCATCTTCCGCACGGGGTTGATGGAGAGCCTCTAGACAGTGCCTACTACGATTTCGGCTGGACTCCATTCCTCTGGGCGGCCGAGTACCACGAGGGTTACACCTACCTCTCCTGCATCACCACTGGACTCTACATCGTGCAACTCGATCTCGATGTGCCCTATGGCAAACCCATCGACGGTTAATCAGCCTGAAGTGGGGAAATAATGCGGATTTCCGCCCTCTTTAGAGGGCGCGAACGACCGTTGCATTGAATTGCTTGACGACGACGGCAGGAGTGCTGCCATAGGTGAGACCATGTCCCGAACGAGTTCGATTCCACTCCTCTTGATGACATTTCTGATGCTCGCAGCGCCGCTCAGCGGTTGCATTGGCGTGTTCAAGCCTAACGGGGACGGAGATGGAAATTGGGAATGGATAGACCCCGTCATGGAGATTGAGGATGCAAACCACTCACACACCGATCTATTGGCTCACCGATTGGCTACTCCCAACGCCAAACTGATCGATTACCACAATCTCAATTGCGATGGCAATGTCAAACCTCCAGCAGAATTCGACGATACCATGGGGCGACCGTGCCTTGAGGAATACAAGAATACGGCACCGACACCAGGAGACAATTCAGAAATTTCCATCGAAGGGAATTTCCACGAGGATTGCGAAATCTACGCAGATGGTAGCGGTGGCTGCTACGCCTATGTCTCGAGTTACAACCAATTCGAAATCCTCGACATCTCAAAACCGAACGATATCGTTCTGCTCTCGACCTATTATGCCGAGGTCGCTCGAATCATCGACATCAAGGTAACACCCGACAATAATTGGGTGCTCATCAACCATGAACTCACGAATAGCGAGCTCGACCCAATTCCCAACGACGACGACGCCAACAGCGGCATGAACCGCCTCGACGTCGTCTACGTCGGCGACAAGACAAGCCCTGTCAAGGTCGCCCAATGGGATAATCCACCTGCAGGATTCCACAACCAAGATGTTCATGTCTACTGTGGATGGGATGGAGCAGTCGACCCTCGTGAAGAGTGCAGTCTCTTCCTCTTTGGAGCCGACCCTTACCCCGAGATGGTCGAGGGCAGCAGCGGGACTTTCTACAAAGGAACTCAAATCTTCTATGTTCCTCTAGGATTCGACTCCTGGCTACCAAACCAGAACCAAGAGGAACAGAACTCAAGCCGCCAAATTCTCCGCTGGGGCGGCTACACACCCGAACCCCACACCACCTGTGGAGGCGCGATTTTCAACCACGACAACGTATTCTTCATCCATCCGATAACCAAGCAGAAGATGCTGGCTATCTCATACTGGGGAGCGGGACTGCGCCTCGTCGACGTCTCCGATCCACCGAGTCTAGCAGACCCGCTCGGAATCTCATGGCCGCCCGAAGTCGGCCGCTGGCTCGGCTGCCCGACAGCCGACGAAGGATGGTACGGACCGGAAGGCGGCGGCCATGCTAACATGGACCCGGATGTCTGGTTGGATTCGAATCAAGGCAATGACAACATCCACTACGCGGTTCCGATGGACCACCTGATCTGCGCTGGTGTGAGCGAGTTCGTTGAGATGGAGGATTGGCCTGCGGAGTGCGGAAGCGGACCTGAGGACGCGACCCACGGAGTCAACTGGCGACACTATACCTACATCGCCCCAGAATACGGCTCAAACGCGAACCACACCGGCTACATCTGGACCATCGACACGACCGATCCAGCCAAGCCTTTCCTCGTCTCAAAGTGGCGCCTACCGGGAGAGGGGACACTCGCAAACGGCAGCAGTCACCCGCAGCATTACATCCCAGGCGGCTACATCTTCAGCCCCCACAATGGCGACACCGGCCCCAATGGCCACGTCTACTGGACCCACTACCACGCGGGTGCCTGGATAACCGACCATGGACACGTCTGGGAAGAGCTCGTCTGGGAGAATGGTTACCCAGAGCCGGACCGAGGCTTCCAAGCGATTTCCGAACTCGCTCCGACCCACACTTTGGGCTATTATCTACCAGCGGGGCCTACGTGGATTGAGGATCCCGCTAATGAGCTGGGATACGATATGGCAGATTGTTGGGCCTCGTGCATGATTCCATTCGATTGGGGTCTGCAATATGATCCACGCGGATTCATGTTGGTCTCCGAGATGGTCAGCGGGGTCTACGTGGTGCAATTCGACGAGGATTACGATCCTCGCTACGATTACCCTGCTCTTTGGACCGCTGAGGCGGATGCAAGCGACGAATGAGGTGATCTGCAATGAGTGCTCGACTGGGCTTTGGCGCTCTTGCGGTAGTCGCCTTGCTGCTCATCTCACCGATGGCTTCGGCGCACGGCGCGGACACCTTCTCTTTCATCATGCGGAACTCCTCAGTTCAACCCGACGAAGCCTCAGTGCAACAGAATGACACTCTGGTCTTCTACAATGTCGTCGACTACAATCGTACGTTGAGCCTAGACAATGACTCAGATGGAGTCGCTGACTGGGTTTGCGAGGCGGGGCCGAGCGATTCTATGAGTTCTGACGATGAATGCTATCTCTGGCTCGACCCCGAAGCGTGGGAACCGGGTTTCATCGAGATTAGCGTCTCTCAGAATGAGACCTTCTGGACGACAGTTATTGTCGAAATTCTCTCTGATAACCATACTGAGGCCGGGCCGCCGGATGGTGGATTCGTTCTGCCCGGCGGCGGTGGAGAGCCCGCCGACCCACCTGAAGATGAGGGAGGGGTCGAGAGCATCCTACTGAGCGGGGCGATTCTCGCATTCGGTGCAGCCGCCTGCATCTGGATCATGCGCAACATAGACGGCCAAGATTCGAACAACTCATCGCAGGAGGGCGAGGAAGAATGAATTCACTCTCCCACACCACTTGCGCGATTCTAGTCACTGCAAGCCTGCTTCTCGCCGGCTGCATGGGTCAGGAAGAGAGTCAATTCTACGGCGAAGAGATCGACCCGATCATACCCGTCGAGGACTTCGTGCTCCTCGACGAAGACGGCGAACCGTACCAACTCAGTGACCTAGAAGGAAAGGTCATCGTCATCGCCTTCCTATTCACGCGCTGCCCGGACATCTGTCCAATCGTCAGCGCCAACCTGCACTACGTCGCCGCCCAACTCGGCGACGATTACCAAGAAAATGTAGCAATTCTCTCAATCACCGTCGACCCCTGGACAGACAATTCGACGGTGCTCAAACAATACGCGGAAGACCGAGGGCTGCACTGGCCTCATCTCACAGGCAGCCTCGAAGAACTCGAGCCCGTCTGGGTAAATTTCGACGTCGGGCTCGCCACCTACGATTCAGACCAGGATTCCGACGGTGTGGCAGACGGCTTCGACCAGTGCGCGGACACGCCGGAGGGCGAGGAAGTAGACACCGAGGGTTGTGGACTCGAAACCCAGCAAGAGGAGGAGGGCGACGTCACTGTCAAGCACCATCCACTGAGCTATTGGGTCGACCACACCACCGGCACGATCATCGTCGACAAGGACCTCAACCAACGCGTCTGGTGGGGCGATACCGACTGGAATGCCGAGATGGTTCTCGAAGATATACGAACCCTGCTGGAGGAATGATTCTGCGCCGTATTCTCGCCGTTGCCTTGGTCGTAGTGATGCTTTCTGGTGGTCTCTCGGGCTGCCTTGGGCAGAGTGAAGATAAGATTGAATTCAACGGGATTGAATACCGAGAACCGCCGGCAGCGCCGGATTTCACGCTGCTTGATCAGACCGGCGCTGAGTTCACTCTCTCTGACCTAGAAGGCAAGGTCGTAGTTGTCGCTTTCATCTACACGACCTGCCCAGATATCTGTTTGGCGATTTCAGCAAATGTGGCTTGGACAATAGAGAATTTGGGTGCCGCGAGCGATGATGTGGTCTTCCTCTCGGTGACCATTGACCCCGCTCGCGATACGGTCGCTCATCTGGCCGAGTGGACCGAAGCGAGGGGATATAATTGGACGCATCTAACCGCTGAGCGACCGAGCACACTCATCGATGTCTATTCCTCTTGGAATGTCATCGTTGACAACGAGCACATCGCTGCGAGCCAGCCGCCTGAAGGCGCGATGAATCGCGTGGTGATTCTCGACGCGGCGAATAATTCGACAGTCATTGACTACCTAAACTCGAATCTCTCGATTGGCGATACCGTCGGCGACCTCGATTCGAAGGCATTGGAGAGCGGCGGGGCCGGACGTTCCGATGAGGTCGACTGGACCTTGATGAGTTGGAATCACACCTCATGGGCTTGGGAGATTGCGATTGATGGCTTGCTCGACGAGGTCGCGACCCACAACCACCACCTCGCCTGGGTGGCCGACGGGGCTGACCCTGCTGGACTTCCAGTCGGCGTTGATTGCAATGGAAATGGCTGGGTGATGGGTAGTGGCGCGGGCGCTCACTGCATGTGCGATGAAGGCTATGAGCGTCCAAACGGCGACGCCCTGATGTGCGTCGCGGTAGGCTCTGAGGACTCGGAGAAAGTCGACTCGCACGGTGAATCTCTCGGCGAATACGAGGTCGGCCACTCCACTGTCACCTTCATCCTCGATAAGCAACTCAGAAAGCGCGTTGCATGGACCGGCACGGCTTGGGATCTCAACGGCTTCGTCGAGGATTTGCAGAACCTCGCAGCTGAGTGAGTTGCCCACGAGCTCCTCGCGCACTCGCGAGCGACCCGTGCATCTTTGATGCACGCTGGACTTCCAGCAAGTTGCTTTTTTACGCAAGAGGATTGGAGCAGGCTGCATGAAGAACGCGGAGCAAGCGCGCAGCCTGATGCTCGCATTCCTGATGGTCGGCAGCGTCATGGTGGGAATCTTCTACCTCGATGTCCAGAATGAAGCGGTTGATCAAGCACCCGCGATTTCCGGAGATGAACCCGGCTCCTTCGTCATCGGGGACATCGACTCGCTCTCGGTGAAAATCACGGATGAAGACCCTGAATCGATGCTTCTTGACGTCACTCTCGACGGGGAGCGAGTACCCAATGTGGTGCTCGACGATGAGGGCTGGTTCGTCGTCGACATCAGTAGCCTTGGCGTAGGTGACCACTCGCTCAAGGTGGTTGCGAAAGACCGACTTCTGCAAGAAACCAAGTGGTATACCGACTTCACAATCTCCTACCCACCAGAAGACATCACCGAGATCGTCTTGGACACATTCGAAACCACGATTCAATACGGTGATGATGCGATTCTCAGTGGGAATCTGACCCATTCCTCCCTCCAATCATGCGAATTCGATTGGACCGACGGCGACCTCAACGAGAGTCGACTCGCCGTCGGAATGGATGAAACAGGCCATTTCTACATGGAGTTCCCCAATATGGAAGAGAACGTCACAATCTCGATGGAGGCGCGCTGCGGAATCAATGTCTTCACCACAGACTCGGTGAGCATAACCTACATCGTCGAACTACCCGATGAGCCCGAGGAGACCGGCGAAGAAGAAGGCGGCGAAGGCGAAGGGAACGGCGAAGGCGGCTCAGAGAACGGAACCGAATAGCAACCCGGCGGTGACGACCGTCACCGCGAGGAATTCTGGGAAAACACTCTTCTGTGCGATTCCGGAGACCTCGCAGGAGTCGACGATTACAATACGAGCGAGGACGATAACCACGTTTGCGAACTCTCATTCTCACTGAATGAAACCCACATCACAATCGAGTCGAACGGACTGCCTAACCACGATTTCGAGTCCGGACCTGGCTGCTGCGCTAGCGCTCAGGACCACGAGTGGGTGATCCCCCTCGACCCGACCAACGATACCGATTGCCAACCGATCCTCGGCAGCGATGGTTGCACCATGGCACCCGAGCGCGGCGCTGTTGCATTCGCGGTCACTGGTGTATCCATCTTCGGGCCGGAGGACGGTCCGGGAGGAGATGCTGTGGCCAATCACGAGGGCGAGTACGAAGAGGACCGACAGGAGGTCTGGCTGGGGATATGTCACGGACATTCAGGGCCTGGCGGGCACTACCATTACCACGCCGATGCGAACTGTCAACACTGGCATCCAGATGAGTCAATAGGCGAGACGTGGCGCGATTATAGCATCGATTCATCTCGCGCGAAGAGCGAACATTCCTCGATTGTCGGCTTCGCTTTCGATGGTTATCCTATCTATGGATTCGTCGGCTGGGATGAGGATGGAGCGACTCGTGAAATCACATCTTCCTACCAGCTGAAAGACGGCGAGACCGGTTACAATGGGATTGACGATTACGAGTACGTGCAGGGACTGGGCGACCTCGATTCGTGCAATGGACGCTGGGGGGCGACGCCGGAGTTCCCCAACGGCACCTACCACTACGTGACCACCTTCCTCAACGGCAATGGCGACCTCGGCTTCCCCTACTTCCTCCTCTGCTACCGCGGTGAGGCTGATCTCACGAATGGAGATGGCGGGGGTGGAGGGGAGGGTGAACCCGATTGCTCTGGCCACGGTGAGACGTGGGGGCCCGGCATCGGACCGCCGCCGCCTGGATGCGGTGGAGGAGGTCCCGGCGGCGGTGGCGGCGGACAAGGACAGTCCGCCGATTCTGGTTTGGTAGCGATTCCTTGGTTTGACGCGCCGCCCGATAGCGGCGCAGTGATGCTCTCTTTGCTCGCGCTTGCGGCGGTTGCAAGCCGACGATTCGGAGAGGAAGAGTTTGTCGAGGCACTGCCGGTGGCGGTCACAGAATCGGCATCTTAGACAAGCGCTTGAGGTCGGGCTGGTAGAGTTCTCTGATATCGTCCAGCCCGAGTACCAACATGGCCAGTCTTTCGAGGCCCATGCCCCAAGCGCAGACGGGCCATTCGCTGCCTAATGGCTCGGTGACTTCGGGACGGAAGATCCCCGAGCCGCCGAGTTCGAGCCATTCCCCGCGCCAGAAAACTTCGACTTCGACGGATGGCTCGGTGTATGGGAAATATGCTGGACGAACGCGGACGTCAGGATAGCCCATCTTGGAGTAGAATGTCTTGAGGGTCGAAATCAGCATCGGGAGATTGGCGTCCGGTTCGTGGATGATGCCTTCGATTTGGTGGAATTCAGGCAGGTGAGTGCGGTCGATAGTCTCCTGCCTGAAGACTCGACCGATGCCGAAAACGCGGCAGGGTTCGTGGGGGTTTTCGGCGATGTGACGAATCGTATTCACCGTCGTATGGGTCCGCAGTAGGCCTTTTTGGGCTTCATCCTTGTCGAAGGTTCCGCCCCACCCCTTGCTGCCTGTATCGTGGCCGTGCTCGTGGACTTTGGCCCAGAGGTCGAGGTAGGTTGGGTCGACTTCGACCTTTTCTGGTTCGGCGAGGTAGAAGGTATCCTGCATGGTCCTCGCCGGGTGTGATTGTGGGATGAATAGGGCATCCATATTCCATCCCGCAGATTGAACATAATCTCCCTCGATCTCCGAGAAGCCCATCTCGAGAAAGACCGAGCGAATGCGCTCGATGAGCGCCTGCATCGGATGCGGCCTGCCACCGGCCGGAATCGGCGCTGGCGCGTTGACATCGAATGGCTTGAATTCGGCATCGCGCCATGAATCGCCTTGCAAGAGTTCAGGAGTTATCTGACCAATTTGCGTGACCTCTTCCAGACGGCTGGCATCGGTCGCAGCACCGGCCTTCGTCAAGGTCCAAGTTCGACTGATGAATTCCTCGATTGAAATGAGATTCCTGCGGCCGAGGAAGTGCTTCACAAGGTCGGAGTCCAGTGATTCGGCATCTTGCGAGCCATCCGATAGCGATTGGATGAATGCGGTGCGCGAGGCTATCGCCGCAGTGACCGCCCCCTCATCCGAACAAACGAAGGCACCGCCTTCGACCCTGACTCCCAGAGCCTTCAGCAATCCCACTCCAGGGCCTGCCTCATGGCGCTCAAAACCCGCGCCGAACAGCCCCTGCATGGTTCGTTCGGCGCCATCCGCGCTCTGCATCCAATCCCAGATGCGCGCCTCGAGAAGTCCGTCAGAAGCGGCCTTCTCCCCCTCTGAGCCGAGGCTCACAATCCCCGAGTCCACCTCAGCGAGCTCGACCAATCCAGCCTCGGCCAATCCTGTTCCTGCCCCGGCGACGTGGACCTGATCAGTCCAGCCCGTCGCCCCCAACAACTCATCCAGAGACCACGCGCGCTTCGCATCGGAGAGCATCACGCGCAGCATTCGGCGCTCGTTATTGCCCAGACTCAACCGCTCACCTCGGCCTCATCGGTCGCGCCGTCTCGCTTTGATGATTGCCGCCTCGTCGCTTGGCTGAGCCGTTTTGCCGACTCTCGCGCGCCCTACCACTCACTCTTCTTCCGCAACCCACAGGTTCGTGCCACACTCAACGCAATCGTACCCCGCAGGCTTGCGCCCGTCCACCCATTCGAGATGTCCACACCGACCGCAGAGAATGGAGGTGCGAATAGGTGGATCGAGCGAGGTGTCGACGCGGTACATCGTCCGTCCAGCATCTGGCATCTTCACCGCGTCGGGAGCCCAGGCGGCCAATTCCTCAGGATCCACGGCCGCCTCGCTAGGCATCCCCAAGGCGAAGAATAGGAGCATTGCACCAGCGAGTGAGACCGGTGCACCAACAGCCAGAGCAAAGGTATCGCCGTTCGTCCCGAAGATTATTCCAGCACCAAGAATCAGGCATGCCCAAGCCGAGATGACCATGTTCATTCGCACGTGCGAAGCGGAGGTGGCTGGCGGTGACAACGAGCTGGCGAGGCCGGATGGGCCATTCAACTTCGCCCCCAGACGGCTGGCTTGCCATGTGCAGGGTTCAAGAATCGGACGCGGTCAGCGCGGGGCACTGCCTCAGTAGCTCAGCCTGGTAGAGCATCTGATTTGTAATCAGACGGCCGGGGGTTCGAATCCCTCCTGGGGCTCCAAAACCTTGAATCCGAGCTGTCGCGGCCCCTCGGCCGCGACTGCGCTATTTGTAGGTCGCGCGTTCTTCGCGCGACCGCTTCAATTAGCTCTCGCTTAGATTCAAAATCGGATTCTGCGGTTCGCCTTCCCATCGATTCATGATTTGATGAATTATGACTGCAAAAAGTCAAGGGGGGCGCGCTTGGGGCTTGTTGCATGAGCGCGACTCTGTTGGATGGGAAGGCGCTTGGGTTGCGCATCGAGGCGCGGCTAGCTGAGCGAGTCGTCGCGCTCAAGGAATCGGGTGTCGAGCCGCACCTCGCAGTCGTGCTGGCTGGAGAGGACCCAGCCAGTCACGTATATGTTCGAAACAAACAACGCGCGTGCGAGCGATGCGGAATCAAGAGCACGCGCATCGACCTGCCCAATGACGTCACTCAAGAGCGATTGATGCAGGTCGTCTCGGACCTCAACGCTGACGATTCGGTCCACGGAATACTCGTCCAGAGCCCCACTCCCGCTGGCACCGACGAGTTGGCCATCACCGAGGCTATCGACCCCGCAAAGGACGTCGATGGCTTCCATCCGACCAATCTCGGTCGCCTCGTGATGGGGCAGGCGGACGGTCTGCTACCGTGCACGCCTGCAGGTGTGATGGAGATGATCGATGACGCCGGCATCGACCTCATCGGCAAGAAAGCCGTCGTCATCGGCCGCTCGCGCATAGTCGGAATGCCACTCGCGCTCCTGCTCGCGCAGAAAGGAATCGATGCGACGGTGACCATCGCTCACTCTCGCACCGAAGATATTGCAGACATTTGCCGCAGCGCCGACCTCGTCGTCGCTGCCGTCGGTCGCCCGGCCACTGTCAAAGCGGATTGGATAAAGTCCGGCACGACCGTCATCGATGTCGGCATCAACCGCGTCGCGGACGAATCACGCGAAAGCGGAAGCCGCCTCGCCGGCGACGTCGACCCAGCAACTGCGGAAGTCGCCGGTCACATGACTCCAGTCCCTGGCGGAGTCGGCCCAATGACCATCTCGATGCTGATGACAAATACAGTCCGCGCTGCAGAGTCTCGGCTCGAGTGAGCGAACTTCAGAACACGCCGAGTTCGAATTTGCCATCCTCGGTTGCGTGCACCTTTGGATCCCATGGCGGCGAGAAAGTCAGATTGACGTGCACGCTGTCGATCCCCTCGGTCGCCAGTGCAGCCCGGTGAACAGCAGCCATCAACTCCGGCGCGACCGGACAACCCGGACTCGTCAGAGTCATGTCGATCTCAGCGTGTTCACCCTCGATTCGCACAGCGTAAATCAGCCCCAGATCGATTACGGAGATGTTCATCTCGGGGTCCTCGACCTCGAGAAGTGACTCCAGAACAGCATCCTCGCTAACCAATCAGACCATCTCCTCGGCTTCCGAACGCACCCGCTCAAACATATTGAGGAATCCGTTCGCCCGGCTCGGCGTCAGAGTATTACGAATCCCCATCGCATCGGCATATTCGGGAGACAGAGCCGCGACATCAGCCGGCTCCATGCCATTCACAGCCATCGCAGTGACCGACATCAACCCCTGAACTATCTGTGCATCAGCACCAGCCCGCATGAGGAATTTTCCGGAATCATCCCGCGAACAAACCACGTGCGCCCTCGATTGACAACCGTGCACCTGATTGTCCTCGGTCCACTCCTCGGGCGGCAAAGGGCTCGGGTGTTTTCGAGCGTATTCGAAGAGCAACTCGTAGCGCTCCATCGAGTCGAAGCAATCTTCGAACTCCTCAACAACCGCGTCGAGATGCTCCGGCCATCGCCTCTGCGCCATGGCCGACCCTCCTGACAGAGTTTCTTCAACGTGTCCGTGTGCAGACGCGCTTCGCAGTCTGTGTTCGAAAGCTCAGGCGAAGCGCTCACAGACGTAGCGCAAGTGCTCGACGAAGGCCTGGGCCTCATCCAGCGTATTGTAAATCCAGAAGGAAGCCCGATTCGTCGAAGGCACCCCGAGTGCGTCCATCAGCGGTTGAGCGCAGTGGTGACCGGTGCGAACAGCGAAGCCGCCCTCATCGAGAAGAATTGCCAAGTCCTGAGATTGAATAGAATCGTGGAGGAATGATACGGCCCCGCTAGCACCTGGCAAACTCGGGTCTCCGAAAATTCGGACTCCGGGAATTTCCAACATCTGGTCTGCGGTCCACGCAGCCAAATCGTGAATGTGAGCATGTACCTCACGCATATCGAACTGGGCCAACCATTGGACCGCAGCCCCCCAGCCGATCGCCTCGGCAATCCTCGGCGTCCCCGTCTCAAACATCGCGTGACCTTCCTGAAAAGTCGTCCCTTCAGTTGACACACGTCGAATCACCGAACCACCTGTCATGAACGGGCCCATCTCGGCCATCGCATCCGATCGGACCAGTAAACAACCGATTCCGGTCGGCCCAGCCATCTTATGCCCGGATATCGCAACGAAATCTGCACCCAGATTATCGAAGAAGATTCGCTCGTGCGGTGCACCCTGTGCGCAATCCAGCAAGACTCTCGCGCCGACACCCTGCGCCTTCGCGATTATCTCCTCAACCGGATTTCGAACACCCAGCACATTGCTCGTGTGAACCACGCAAACCAGTTTTGCACCCTCCAGCGCGACCTCAAACGCATCCATGTCCAAAGTGAAGGTCCGAGTATCGATCGGCACATATCGCAGTTCGACGCCCTTCTCCTTGCTCAATTCCTGCCAAGGTACGATGTCGGCGTGATGCTCCATCTCGGTGACCACGACGACATCGTCGCGCTCCAGATTGTAACGAGCCCAACCATAAGCAGCTAGATTGATCGCTTCGGTCGCGCCGCTCGTGTAGATCATGTTCTCCGGGCTCGTCCCAAAATACCGCGCGATATTCAACCGCGCCTCCTCCAAAGCGTTGGTTGCCTCGTCCGCCAGAGTATGGTTTGCACGGTGGGCGTTGGAGTTGTATTCCTCGTAGTAGCGCGTCATCGCATCGATGACAACCTGGGGTTTTTGCGAGGTCGCAGCATTATCGAAGTAAACCAGCGGCTTTCCATTCGGCAGAACGCGGTCGAGAATCGGAAAATCCGCGCGAATCGCGTCGATGTCAAGCGCCATGCACGAGCCTCCTGTTCTCGCGATTCGACACCCCGCTATCAATGAGTGGGCGAAAGGCACCGCAAGGCTTCGGTCCGATTAGCATCGTGCCGACATTTATGGCCGGAGACCTGCCTGAGGCACTCCGATGGTGGCTGACTCTGGACAGGATGTGGTCGATGCGCTCGGCAAGAAGGACCTGAATCTAGACGGGTCGGTGATCAATCTCGCTATCGTCGGAAGCAGTCGATTCTATGATTTCGAAGTCTTCGAGAGAGCCATCGAAAATTGGGTCGATGCAAATGGTTACCCCGATCTCATCGTCGTAGGTGGGGCAAGTGGTGTCGACTATATGGCAGAGCGTTGGGCGGACAATAACTCCGTCAAAATAGCAGTCTTTTCTGAGGAATGGGACGACCCTGTGAGGTCTTTGCGTGATACGGGTCGGCCCGAGGCGGGAAATTCGCTTACGCAGAAGATCCTCGCCTCGGCATCTCATGTGCTAGCACTTCCATCGCCTACCAGCAAATGGACTCGAGTTGTCATCGATCTTGCAGCCCAGAATGGGATTCCAACAGACGTAACAGAGGTCGAATGAGCGGCGAGGCCGCGTCATTCGGTTGAAGTATGGAGAGCCAAAATTTGGATTGGAATAATTTCCAAGACCTCTACACCTGCAGACGAGTTGGCCGAGCGACTCGTACCTGTAATGGGGGGGTCACGTCATCATGGCCATGCGCCAGCAATTCTCCGACTTCGGCGCGGACGTGATGGGGCGAGCACTAACCTCAGGGCGAAAAAAGGAAGCCAATACAGAGACTATCGAAGCGATGATCAACAACCTCCTCAGTCATTTCGAACGGACGAATCGATATCAAG
The DNA here is from genome assembly GCA_964576865.1 of uncultured Candidatus Poseidoniales archaeon. Lineage (GTDB taxonomy): Archaea > Thermoplasmatota > Poseidoniia > Poseidoniales > Thalassarchaeaceae > MGIIb-O1. Next base: position 15,248 of record CAZNVK010000017.1, read on the forward strand.
TAGTACCTGATTTAATGGCACCTATACGGGCAAACGAAATAACAAGAAAGTAGTCGGTTATATTATGAAAAGGGGTTCACCGCCAATAATTCTGGTTTCCTTGCTACTTTTCTCGCTCACCCTGCCTCTCTCAATCAGTACGGATGTCTCGGCTCAGACAAACGACGAAAATTCAGAATGGACGATGCTCGAGTCATTTGGGGCACTGAACGCATCAGATTCGGTGTATGATGTCGTTATCAACCCTGAAACTGGGGATGCTTACGTGACTGGGACATTCATCGGAAATGCCACCTTCGGAACAATCAATCTGACCAATCCAAATTGGGGCTCTCCGGAAATCTTCGTTGCAAATATGGATTCCAGTGGAGTATGGCACTGGGCGGTCTCCGCAGGCGGAGATCTGCGGGATGAAGGCCTTTCTATTGCATTAGATGAAAGTGGAGTATACGTCACTGGATTCTTCGAATCGAACTATATTTACTTCGGAGACAGCCTGCAACTTGCAAATGAGGATCAGACAGTTCCAAATTATTCAATATCCAATTACACCATGCCAACAATAGACGGATTCGTTGCTAAACTCGATTTCAAGGGAAATTGGCTTTGGGCGAGAGGGATGCATGGTAACGAAACTGATTCCGGAGTTTCGGTGAAATCACATGTTGGTGGCATAGTAGTCTCCGGAACTTTCACTTCGGCTTCGCTGAATATGGGGTCCAATGCAATAGCAAACAAATCTAGCCACTCAGTACATCAGGGATACGATGTTGATTTGTTTGTAGTGGGATACGACACAGAGGGCAGGGAGATGTGGGTTGTGGTCGCTGGGGAGTGGAACTCCGATGTCGTCACAGATATGGAGTTAGATGATTCGGGCAACGTCTACCTAACAGGTCATGTTACAGGAGCAGCCGCATACTTCCTGCCTCACAAACCTCTCAATTCAGGAATAGGATTCACTGACGGATTCGTCGCCAAACTGTCAGCGAACCTGACTTGGGAATGGGTAGCCCTAGTAGGCGGAACTGATTCCGACCAGATTCTCGGCCTGGATGTCGGAGAAGACGGGGAAGTGTATGTTGTCGGGACCTTCGCCTCAAAGAACATCACCTTCAGAAGCAGTAGTTCCTCCTCGGTGTTGGCCATGAACAACAGCGATCCGCCTAAGAATCTCACCATCCAATCCAGAGACGGTTTCGTAGCGAAGATAAGCGAGAGTGGTCAGTGGGTTTGGGCTGTGAATGCGACTGGGGAGTGGAACGAGGAGGTCGTTCAGGTTACGGTACTTCGCAATCATGTGGTAATCTCGCTGACTGCGACATCGGACACATACTCGATTCTCGACTCCACCTACTACCACTCGATAGCATTGGGACAGGACTATTGCTTCATGTCCCTCACGACGGACGGGGAATTTGAATGGGGGATTCCAGTGGGATGGTGGGCAATCCCTGAGTGGATATCTATGGATAGCACTAGCTCTGACGTATTCTTCGCCGGGGAGTTCATGACAGAGAGTCTTGATTGGGGGGTCCTGTCCGCCAAGAATGCGAACTACGGAGTCCCGGGGTTCCCGTATACAGATGGGTTCGTCGCGAGGCTTACCCTTGTGGAATCGGATTCCGATAGTGACGGGATTCCAGATTGGGCTGATGCCGACGATGACGATGATGGCCTACTCGACGAGGAGGAGGCAGAATTCGGGACGGACCCCTTGAACCCAGACTCTGATGGAGATGGGTTCGATGACGGGGATGAAGTTCTGCGAGAACACGACCCGATGGACTCCGAGGATTATCCACAGCGCATGTGCTGCTCATCCTCCAACCTCATTGATTCGGCATTGCCGGCGATTCTAGTAGGCCTTCTTCTTCTTTTCCTCATTAGGAGAAAAAAGCAAGAAAACGATTGAATCGAAATGTTCCAGCGGATGTATATTGTCTAACACACACCTCCGGCTGCTATCCCAGGAGACTTTGGACAAGATGTGGTCGACGCGCTCGGCAAGAAGGACCTGAATCGGGACGGCCCGGCGATCAATCTCGCTATCGTCGGCATCAGCCCAGAATGGGATTCCAACCGATGTGACAGAGGTCGAATGACCGGCGAAGCCGTGTCATTCGATTGAAGTATGGAGAGCCTCTCGCAGTATTATGGCGCAGTTTCTGATGATTACCGCGACTACCGGTACCAACCTAGAATTGGCAGAGAGATTCGCTGGTGTCGCTCGAGAAAAGGGCCACACCGCTGAAGTCGTTGATTTGGCCTCGATGGACCTACCTATGTTCACGATGGCGCGTTCGAAATCCGATGATGCTCCCGATATCTCAGGCTTGACGCAGCAAATGATGGACGCAGATGCTTGGGTGGTATGCGCACCCGAATACAATGGCTCAATGCCGCCGACTCTCAACAATGCCCTAGCTTGGCTCTCACGTGATTGGCAGAGCTTTCGCAGCCTGTGCACCGGTCGCAAGGTCGGACTCGCAACGCACAGCGGCGGTGGCGGTGAGCACGTCATCATGGCCATGCGCTCGCAGTTCTCATTCCTAGGAGCGGACGTTATGGGACGCGCTCTTACATCTGGCCGAAATAAAGAAGCCAATCCCGAAACCATCGAAGCGATGATCGACAACCTCGCAAATTGAATTAGACCGTCGGCAGTCGCACCAATCCGGATTAACTTCGATTCAAGGATTGGTGCTCCTCGCCGCCGAATCAAAGATTCGGCCGATCTTCGCGTTCGATTGAGTTCGATTCAGCCGAACTGTGAATATGCCGGGCCGTGGCACTAGATTGAATCGATTAACACAGATTAGAAGCGGATTGCATGTGCCAGGCGAGGCAGGTGCACCATCTCCTAACATCGCTTGAAAGAGGAGATGGTGCTCCTGCCGGGATTTGAACCCGGGTCGCCGGGATGAAAACCCGGAATGATGGACCGTACTACACCACAGGAGCGACAGCCCGCCGACAAGCGACCCGCTCATAATCGAATCGGGTCGCCAGCGACCGATTCGCAGCCGTAGCTGCTCTCAATTCGTCAAGGTGGGGTGCTATTCTGCGCCGCGGTATAGTTAGTCGAATCGACCACGCCATCCTGATCGAAATCCCAAGCATTCCACGTGGTCGTCACGACATGCGTCCAACCATTACTCGCATCCCACGCCCAAGCAACGTATGTCACATTGGTATAGAAGGCATAACCGAGGTGATTGATGTTGTAGCGATAATACACGTAATGCAGATACCAAGCCTGCGTCAAGGTGCCGTTCGCATCGAAGATTCGCAGGTGATATGTGTAGCTGATTCGCTGCCATGAGTAATTGCCGTCGGCATCATCGTCGATTAGCACATGGCTGTAGAACAGGATTACTCGCCGCTCGAGGAAGCCATCGCCATCCATGTCGGCAGCATTCCACCACCAGACATTGCTGCGAATTGAATCCCGCGCTCCGTCTGAATTATTGTCCCACGAGCGCGTATTGTGTACAGCGACTCGGATGAACCACAGTTGATCGGTCTGCGCGTTCAACCAACGCTCGACCGACCAGGTCGACGCGTCGATGAAGTGGAATCCGTAGGCATCCTGATCAAGATTCGTTGAAATCTGGACGCGTCGGAAAGTATGCTCCCAAACCCCATCGCTATCCGGATCCCATCGCTTGATTTCGGCATTCAGAGTATCCTGCCTCTCGAGGTACCAATCATTGTCGAGGTCGGTTCCATTGCTTCTCTCAAAGGTCCTATGCATGTATTCGGCATTTCCATCGGCATCATCGTCGATCCTCGTCGTCGTCAGAGCCCAATCGATGCGATACTCGATCATTCCCCAATCCCAGTGGGTCGACCACGACCTCATCGCAACGGTATGCTCGAGGTCGCCGTCGCGATCCGTGTCGTCCTGCATCGAAGCGACGCGGTAGGTCCAGTAGAGCTCCTTCACCCCGTCTGAATTGTTATCGTAAGCGTTCGTCCACTGCTGTACAGAACGCTTCAGGTCGACCGAGCCGTCCCGGTCTCGGTCGAAGCGAGTGATACTGCGAAGGTAATCCTGAGAAGTGTCACGATTTCCGTCCGCATTCGGGTCGGAGCGGAAACTCGTGTGGTCGATGATGTACTCGACATCCTTTGTCCCATCATCGTTCCAATCGGTCCACCAAACCATCTCAGTGTCGGAAGTCCACAGTGTCCAGTACCACCATGAGGTTGCGTTGACGGTGACCCAGCGCGAGGTGCGGTCGTAAGCGATGTAGCGCTCGAGGTTGCCGTCCTCATCGGTATCTGTCATGCCGTTGGTGACCATTTTCCAATTGGTGTCGATTTGAGTGCCATTTGTCCAGCGCATGACGCTGTAATTGTATGAATTGCGCACTTCTGGAAGCCCATTCGAATTCAGATCGCGAATGATTAGGCCGCGGTACCACCAGTGGAATTGATCGTCCACGCCGTCGCCATCACGGTCCTTGCTGCAGTACTTCGTGTGCCAGAGATAGATCCACTCAGGCCCTGGGATTCCGTCGTTATCGTACCAATAACTCGCAACGCGCACTGTGCACGCCACCTCGGCCACACCATCGCCATCCCAGTCCTCGTACTCGGTTGAGTTGAGCCATGTGCTGGTGACGGTCATGACCGAGCGGGAGTAGGTCGTCTGCTGGGCGGATTCATCGCTGACCTCCTCCCAAGCTGCATCCATGACCGGCTGGACGATGTTCGTGTAGGCTGTTGCGATGCTTGGAACAGGGGTGTTCTCGGCTTCGGACATCGTCGACTCATCGTCGGTGAGGTAATTCTCTTGATCGAGCAATTCTGACTCTACAGGGTCCTCCTGCTCTTCCTCCTCACCGGCCTCGTCGCGGATAGCGTCATCATCCTTGGTTTCCCAATTGTTGATTTCTTCTTCATCGTTCATCTCGCCATCGCCGTCGGGGTCGAAGTCCTCTTCGTAATCGTAGGCTTGCTCTTCATTGGCTTCTTCGACCTCGTCGACGATTCCGTCTGCATCCTCGTCGAGAAGTTCGTCGAGTCCTTCCTGAAGGACCTCTTCGGTTTCCTCTTCTGCCTCATCGTGGAGTTCGGCTGCCTCGAGGTCATCGATATCGCCGATGACCTCGATGTGGATGAGGCGTTGGGCGGTGACACCGGTTGGTCCGAAGGCTGTCACGATGATGGTGTAGACGCCTTCTTCCGAGTATTGGTAGGTCTCTTCGGATGCTGCGGGTTCGACGGCGTGGCCGTCGCCGTAATCGATTCTGACGATTACAGGGCCGAGGTCGTCGTGAGTTTCGGTCTCGATGGTGAATTCCTCAATCAGGTGGAAGGCGATTCGGCCTTCGCCGCTCGGGTTGGTTTCGACGATTAGGAGCGGCGCGTCGGCTCGCTCGATGTGGATGGCTTCGCGAGCCGTGGCAACGAATCCGTGCTCATCCTCCACGGTTGCTTCGACGACGTATTGACCTGGATGAGCCCAGATGTGGTTGCCTGATGCTGTCTTGCTGGAGGTGCCGTCGGCGAAGTCGACGCTGATTGTCAACTGGTCTCCATCGGGGTCGGTAGCGCTGACCGACCAAGCGATTGGCATGCCTGCGATGCCGTCCTTCGGCAATTCGAGATCTACGAGCGGTGCTCGGTTGGCATCGCGGATGGTGAAAATTGCCGACGCCTCGCCCTCTCCACCGTTGGAATCGATGATCCTCGCATCGAGTTGATGCGTTCCAACGGTCATGAAGCCGGCGTCGTAGGATAGGCTGGAACTGGATTGAACGGTGGCGCCGTTCAGAGTCCAGGTGACGATGAACGGTCCTTTGCCTTCGCTCACTGTCAGCACGGCGCTGACGAAGTCTGCCGTTGTGGCCGGGTTACCCTCCAGGTCGAGAGTAGCAACGACCGGGTCTGGGTCGGGAAGCGGTTCGACTGCATCCTTGGCTGCACCGATGCAACCTGAGGAGAGCATCAGCACGGTGAGGAAAATTCCGACCTGCATGCGACGACGGTTCTGGACGTTCATTCTAGGGATCATCAGCAAGCGGTCTCGCGCGCGATATTAGAGGGGTGTGGGACGTAGCGTTTGTCAAAGTTCTCAAAATCGTGATTTATCGCTACTTTCGGAATCGGCTCCGCCCGCCGAATCTCGTGGCGAAAACGATGCAAATCGAGGCTGAATCAGGCAGGAATTGAGAGCTGCGCCCAAGCCCGCTCTCCCTCGATGGTGAGGACGCGGCGCGTCTTCAGACCGCGCCGCTCGCGGCTGATCAAACCCTGACTCTCCAGCCGCCGCAAATGATGGCTGACCAATTGCTGGCTGGTCTTCAACTCAGCCGCCAATTCACGCTGGGTTGGAGAAGGAGCTTCAGGGGCTTGCTCAGCGATGGTGCGGAGAATCATCAGGGCGACATCGCTGAGTTGATTGACATCGATGGGGCGAGGCAGTCGCGAGAGCTCCGCCTCGCGATTGACTCGATCGGTGTAATAGCGGAGCAGTCGGCCATCTCGACGGCACCAGACCTTACCCTCGAGTTCGAGGATTCGTAAGTGATGAACAGCCTGATGATTACCCAATTCGAGCGCACGAATCATGCCCGAGAGATGGCAACCTGGATGCGCGGTTAGGAATCCAGTGATTCGACCGCGCTGGTAATTCCCTGCCAACGTACCCGGACCCTCGGCCACCGAGAGATCCGAGAAGCGGCTCATCGACTGGAATACCCGCGCTCGCGTGGGTTCATCCGCAGTCGCTGCCAATGCCAGTGTCAACAACAAGGCGCCAACCAATGCCATCACCGGCGCCAAGAAATTAGAGGGCATCGAGACTGAAATACCCAGCCCACCAGAACCTACACCCGAGCCGCTTGAACCTCCAGCACCCGGGCCAACCGGCTCGGGAGAAGAATCAGCCAAAGCGATGAGAGTCTCAGATTCGATTGTCCAAACACCCTCGTTCTCAACCGTATAGGTGACGAGGACCGTCGCTCCAGCAATCGGATGTAGAGTCACGCCGACAATCGGCTCAACATAGACCATATCATCGGAGGCAACAGCATCCAGACGCCAAATCCCATCAGGATCCTTCAACCAGACGGCCTCGGCGCTCTGGGTGTGAGAATCAGCCATCGCGGGAGTCGAAACCGCAGTCAGGAGGACGAGGCAGAGCCCGGCGACCAATGAAGCCCGAACGACCGCGTCAGGGTACCTCGCGTCTCCTCCCATGGTGAAATCAGAGCCTTACACGTGGTATAAGAGGGGTGGGACGTCGCGTTTGTCAAGCACCAAAACCGCTCATTCTTCCTCATCGAGGAGGTTTTTCCACCAGCGCGCCGCAGGGATCACTATCGCCAGTCCAATCAAGGCGGCAGCGCTGAAAGTCATCCAATTAAGTGAATCTAACATGGCATCCCCGTAGATTCCTAGCAGTGCACCGGGGATGCCGAAGCGAAGTCCCCGACCGAAGATTCCAGCCGCTACGAAGAGTCGTAAATCCATGCGGCCGGCACCGGCGACCCATGCCAGCGCCTTGTATGGAATCGGTGAGACAGCGGCGATGAAAATGCCCGCCGTACCATATCTCTCAACCAGCACATTGAGTCGAGCGATGGTCGAATCCGAAACGAATCGATCGAGTAACCAACCGCCTCCATACATCCCGATAGCATATCCACCAAGAGCTCCCAAAACGCTCGACAGCGTCGCGACCAAAACAACCGCAGCAACCACTGCGCCGCTGTCGGTATCGAGAATCATATTCCACACGAGTGGATCTGGAGGAACCGGTTGAAAGGCGGCCTCAGATGCAGTCAGAAGCGCTAGACCGAGGTAGCCCAGACCATCAGCCCACTCGATGGCGGAATCGATGAACTCCTGAGGTACGATGTCCTGCACAGGCTTTCCTCCAGCCATTTCGGGATGAAGGTTGCCGCTCGCCGCCGTTGAGCAACCCGCTACCCCACCCCTGATAGGCCAACGCGCTCAGCCCTTCCCGTGAGCCAATCGCGCGTGCTCGATACCTCCGCCCTCATCGGCTGGCCCTTGTCCGAACTCTCAGAAGGCTTGGTCGTGGGTGCGCAGGAGGATGAATTGCGGCGGATTTCTCCCGACAGAGGAGCGATTTTCGACGGATTGGGACTGATTGTGATGGAGCCCGGGGTCGCGTCTGTCGAGGCGGCTTCTGAGGCGGCTCGGGCGAGTGGGGACATGAGTGGTTTGTCGGGTATCGACCTCTCCTTGATCGCGCTGGCACTGGAGAGGTCGGCAACTCTGGTTACCGATGATTACCGGATGCAGAATATCGCCACCGCGCTGGGTGTTGAATGGCAGGCGGTTGGCGAGGCTGGAATCAGCGAGGTTTGGAGTTGGGAACTGCGGTGCGTCGGATGTGGGGCTACGCGGCAGGCTCCTGACGCACCGAATGCGCGGCGCAATGACTACGGAGATTGTCCCGATTGCGGCGCAGCACTTCGATTGAAGAAGAAGCGATGAGGGTGGGGAGCGAGCCCAGTCAGGGGTTCACTCGCTCTCTTCGTTGGCGGACTCAGCAGCGACTTCCTCGGTTACGCCGCCACGATCCATATCGGCCTCGGCCGAAGAAGGAGAGGTCACCTCCGAAATTCCCGCCTGAAATTCTCCCTTGGCTCGGCCTAGATTACGAGCCAGTTCTGGGATTCTCTTCGCACCGAAAAGGAAGATTGCGAGTATGCCGATGATGACGAGTTCTGTCGGGCCGGGTGCCATGTCGCTCGCCCCGAGGTGCGGCCATCCTCACTCAAAGGCTTCGGCACAGGCAGTTGTCAATGCGCAAAATACGTCCTCATCCACCCGATACGGGGGGCAGGAAAGCAATTTCTGCAGCATCGGAAAGCTCGGCGTCCAAATCAGCCCCGATAACGCCGTTCACCGCCACTCGCAATCCCGTATCGAGCATCGGGGTCAGACGGAAGCGGTCGATTAGGTCTCGAGCGCTTGAACCGGCGAGTACCGCTACCTCGATCTCGCGCTCACCCATCCGCTCGGCAAGCGGGCCGAAGAAGAGCATCTTCACCTTCAGCGCGAATTGTTCCGCACCCTCATCCGACATGTTGGGAACGAGGGAGCGACCCTCCATCAATGCAACCCTCGCGCCTCGCAGAATCTAAACGCAGGCCGAGGCGCAATCGAGAACATGTCAGCGAGCCAGACCGACAGGGCGGAGGTCAGAGCCGTCGCCTTCGATTGTGATGGTGTGCTCGCCGACAATGATTCCTCGTGGCAGAATATCCACGACCACTTCGGCACAGAGAATTCCGAGATGCTGGCGAAGTTTCTTCGAAAGGAGATCACAGACGAGGAATTCGTCGCCGACGACCTGCGAATGTGGCGTGAGATTCAGCCCGAGATTCACCGCGACGAAATCATGCGCTGTTATTCAGGGATCAAACTGATGCCGGGCGCCCGCGACGTGGTCGATGCCCTGCACGCGCGCGGCATCACAGTAGCAATCGTCTCCTCCGGAGTGGACCTTCTCATCGGCTCGATCGCTCAGATGCTCAATGTCGACGATTGGGCAGCCAATGGCTTCGAGTGGGACGAGGATGGCTGGCTCGTCGGCGCAAAACCAACCGTAGTCGACTCGCACGATAAGGGCGCCATGGTCGCAAAACTCGCCCGCATCAACGGAATCGACCCAGCCCACATCGTCTCTGTGGGCGATTCCGGCCCAGACCTATCGATGATGATCCCGCGCTCGCGTTTCGTCGGCTTCAACCCCGCATCAAACCGAGGCGCCGACGCCTTCACCGAAGCCGGAGTACCGGTCGTCGAGGGCAAAGACCTGCGAGACATCTGGCTACCCATTTTTGGAGAGCAGTTTCCTCAGGATTGAACTCTGTGAACTCATCACAGAGACACAGAGAATCGCAGGATGCCTCTCGCAGAGTTCGCGGCGAACGCAGAGGCAGAGTCCGCCGCCCTCCCACCACCCAGAAAGTGAAATCAGCCTCAATCCTCAGACTGTCTCATACGGAGAAATCAAGCAATCGAATTGCCAGCCGAGTCTTTCACTTTCAGTCCAAGCGAGAACAAAATAAGTCGGCGCTGAAAGCGCCCTTTTTGAGCGTCGTCGGCGCGTCGACGCGCCGACATCTGAAAGACGAGGCTTGAACCTCAAGCGAATGGGATACTCGCCGATTCGTGAGTATGCAGATTGATTACGGTCAGAATGCAAGGCTTCGGCTGGAATCCAAGCATTCGCTGGTAATCCGTCTGGTCCTGCCAAGTCGAAGAATGAACAATCGTAGTCCCCTTGTGATTCCCGACAAAGTGCCCATGCACGTGCCCCGTCACGAAGATATCCGGCACATCCCGAATCACCATACGGTCCTCTGGCTCGGGTGAGAGCGGAGTCTTGCCACCCCAAGAAGGAGCCAAGTGGCGTCTCTCAAGCATCGCTCGCATGGCCATCTCCGGTTTCGAGTAAGTCACAGAACGCAAGCCAGCGACGAAATCGTCGATACTCTTACCATGATACGAGAGGATGCGGACGCCGTGCAGGCTGAATTCACAAGGATTCCCGACAAAGACGGCGTCGGAGTAATCCTGCTGCACCTCAGGGTCCAATGCAGGCTGTGGTTCCGCGGGGCGAACCGCATCGTGGTTACCAGGGAGGATGACCACGTCAACCCAGTCCGGAAGTCCCTCCAGCAAGCGTGCCAATTCGCCGTACTGCGCGAATAAATCGGTAATGGCAAGGTGTCGCTCCTGACCCGGGTAAATTCCGACTCCGTCGACCCCATCCCCACTCAAAACGAAGTACTTCACCGTCCGCGCCAACGGGTCCTCATTGAACCATTGAATCATCTTCTCCCACTGCGGCCCGAGGAAGGTCTTCGACCCCACGTGAACGTCTGAGAGGAAGGCAGCTGACACGGCTCGATCCGCGCTAGCGGTCGCCTTCGAATGTTGTCGCATCGGTGGGAGGTGGATGTTTGAAGCCATGAATCGCGGGCTCCTCTCGCCGAGCAAGAAATGCCCGCTGATACCGACCACATCGTCATTCATCAGCCCGTCCAAAGCGGGGTGCAATGGGGCTGCTCCCGTCGGTGGTCGGAGGGAACACTGGATATCCTGAGTCTCGTCCTCAAGTACGAAACTGAGATTGCCTGAGCGCGTCCAGCGCGAGTCGGATGCTAGTCCGACGAGGGTGATTTCGTAATCTCGCGATGTGTGACGTTGTCGGTTTCGCCACGCCTCCGCGATGCTGATCGGTCGGCGTGGCAGAGCGCCGCCTGTGATGAGCAGGTTGCGGATTTGCTTCAGGCGGTCTGAGAAGCAAGATTGCATGTCTGTCATCTTGCCCTCTGTCTTTGAGGCGCCCGTGATGTCGAAATGAATCTCGATCTCTGCATCGACATCGCGGGCGTGCATCGGGAAATCTTCCAATCGATAGTGTTCGAGCCCGTGCGGACGAGGAGGAGGTGCGGGCTCGCTGCTGGTGACTGGTGCGATGGTCCTACCGATAGCCGAGCCAGACTCGGGTCTAGCGAGGGTGGCTTGCAGAGTCTGTGCGACCGGAGCCGACGCGGCTGGTGCTGCGGACGGCGCGGCTTCGATGGTTTCCTCAGTAGGAACGAAAGCGAGCAACTCATCGATTGTTTGAGCGGTTAGTAAACGAGTTTCACTAGCCGCAGCGGCTTCGATGAGAGGAAGCAAATTTGGCAAAGCCGAGATTTTCTCCTGCGCCCCTCGCCCCATTACGAGAAGGCCTGCAGCGGCGAGTTGTCGGCTCCTTTCTGCCCAGTTCTCACCGGTCATCCGCCTCAGGTCGGCTCGGACCGCTCATGATGATATCGCTGAATTCGGCTCGCAGAGCCGGTTGAGACAAGTCTCATTCATCCCAATCTGTCAAGGAGGCCAGATCGACCTTCTGTATCTCCTCTGCAACGGTCTTCGTATCCTCGTCAGCCCATGAAAGACTGCCTGCCCACTGCTCGGACTTTGGGTCCATTCCAGAGGTGTCGATTTGCTCGCCATCCTCGGCGCGACTCTCAACCTCTGCGAGTTTGGCTTCGTCGGCGACGACTCGGTCGAGGAGTTCTAGGCTGAGGCGAAGGGCGAAGGAAACGAAGGACTTCTTGTTGTCGAGTCGATCATTCTCGCCGAAGTCTCGGCGACGAACGATGAATTGGTCGCCGGCGGTGACGGCGACGTGGACCAAGCCGACTTCCTTCTTTGGAGTCGCACCGCCGGGGCCAGCGATGCCGGTGATAGCGATAGAAACCTCGGCATCGGAGCGATAGCGTGCGCCGCGAGCCATTTGCAGAGCGACCTGGTGCGAGACGGCGCCCGCTTCGCCCTGATCGAATGCTGTCTTCTCGACGCCCAATTCGCGCATTTTGGCGTCGTTATTGTATACGACCCAGCCTTGGTTGAACCAATTGGTAGCGCCGGAGATATCGGTGAAGGTAGAGGCTAGCAGTCCACCGGTACAAGACTCGGCAGTAGCGATGCTCCAGCCTCGCTTGCGGAGTCTCCGGCTCAGCCTCGAGGCGAGCGCAGCAGTCTCTTCGACCACGATTGCTCGCTCGCCTCGTCCTTCTTGACTCTTTCACAGGCCCCTAACTGGATATTGAATCTGAAAATCAATCGAGTTGACCTCAACCCAGATATCTCAGATTTTGGTGCGTAACCAACGACACGCGAGCGAAGGAAAGAGAAGGAATCGTTTGGATTGCCCTCCGAGTCATTCACTATCCATTAGAGCGAGATTGAAGTGAATCGGCGACGAAGTCGCCCTCTTTGAGCGATGTCGCGGCCTAGAGGCCGTGACAGATGAATGGCGAGGAGTGTTGGTGGGCCCGACCGGAATTGAACCGGTGATCTTCGCTTTGTAAGAGCGACGTCATAACCCCTAGACCACGGGCCCCGAGACAGAACGCGGGCGCGACGCGTTCAAATGATTGGTGGTGGAATAGGCTCGACGCGGTGAAGCGATGAACCCCTTGCAAGACCTGCTCGAGCGGCTGCGAAAAAGCGGTGTCCCGTTGGACGATTCGGTGGTGGAAGCGATGCAGAATGTCTTCGTAGGATCGTTCACGGATTTCGACTTGGAGCCATTCTGGTATGACCGCCCTGTGCCGTTTCTTGTGACTGAATACGATGCTGCAAAGACGATTTCCGCACCTCACATGGTCGCGACGCTACTTCATCACCTAGAGCTTCGACAGGGGCAACACGTCCTATTGATCGGTGCGAAGGGGGGTTATCTTGCCGCTCTCATCGATTGGATGGTTGGCGAGAGCGGCATGGTGACTGTGGTTGAGCCGCACGCGGCGGTGCTTGAGCACACGGCCGAGCGGCTCGAATTCCATGATGCCAAAGGATTGGTGCGAGCGCTGCCGGTGGCGGCGCTCGATGACGTGGACGAGTTAGCTAGGCGAGTCGACCGCGTCCTCATCACCGGTGCGGTGAAGGAGATTCCACTGACCGTTGCGGGGATGGTCGAGGAGGGTGGTTTCGTTCTCGGACCGTTCGGCGGGCCGATTCAGCAGACGCTGATGAAGCGGGAGCGGCAAGGCGAAGAATGGCTGGATACCCAACTCGGGAATGTCGTGTTCGGACCGATGGATTTGTCAGAGGCCGAGCGCGGACCGCTGGATCCTCACGCCCTCGCCGATCACATCGAAGATGCGTTGCAGATCATCGTCGACCTCGTTGAAATCGACGATGAAACGGTCGAGAGAATCGAGGAATTGGTCGACGCCCTTCGCGGGATGCCTTCGGACATCCCGCCCCTCGACGAGGATGCGACCGAGGACGAACTCGTCGAGCACCCAGTCTTTGAATTACTGATGGCTGAGATGGAATGGTTACAACCGATGTGGCCATTATTCGGGCAACTGCTCTCCATCGATATCGAATCCCCCGTCGATTGGGACGATGATGAACCACCGATGGTCGGCGGGCATGAGGACTTGGTTCCCTAGCCGAAAGGGATAGGTGGGCTTGAGCGCAGAGTGTCAGCGGGGGCGGAGCGTTCATCTCGGCTCGGTCGGTGGCGAGGCTCGATGAGCGTCAGACCTGCGCTGGCGAAGTTGAATCACTCCGATGTGCGCCAGCGCCGTCGAGCGGTTCGCCATTTATTCAAACTCGACGACTCCGAAGCACTCGACGGCTTCGTCAGATTGCTCGAGGACCCAGACCCTTGGTTCCGTGAGAAGGCGCTTGAGGCAATCGATCGATGGGCGGCGGGCAAGGATTTGGCGCTGATTGAGAGGCTCGCGGGCGCTCCCGAAGACTCTCGCCGACTCCTCGCGGCGCGGATCGCTGGGCGAGCCGGGCGGGCTGGTCAAGCGATTCTCGTCGGACTCTCCGCCGATGGAGACCAAAGCATTCGGCTGGCCGCTTGGCAGGCGCGAATGAAGGGCGATGAAACAGCCGTCGAGAAAGCCCTTTCCTCAGATGACCGCGCTATTCGCAAAGTCGCAGCACAGCGATTAGCAGCAATTGGAAGCGCCGATGAGGCGACTGTTCTCATTCTGCTCGGCGATGAGTCACAGTCCATCCGAACCTGCGGCATCAGCCTCGTCGAAGCAAGCGATTCAGCACCCGGTCCAGCCACGCTGGACCGACTCAGCGAGCTCGCCCTCTCAGCAACCGGTGAGACCAAGGCGAGGCTCGCTGCAATCCTTATCCAATCCAATCCAGCAAACATCGGAGAGTGGATCGGCGACCAAGACACAGCCTTCGTCAATCGATTCAGCAAAACCCTGCGCGGAGCAGATTGGCCAAGCATCGAGGGTCTGCCAATGAGCCTCGAAGCAAATGCATCCGAATCCCTGCTGGCGCGCCTGCTAAGAGGCGAGCGGGCACCCGAAGCAACCCAACTGCGCGAAGCTCTGCTGTCCGATGAGACCCGCACACCAGAATTCCGCTCAAGACTCATCGAGGACCTCATCGGCAGACCAGTCCCCGAGTCGACCCTCAAAATCATCAGAAATCTAGCCGAGGCACCCGACGAGATGCTCGCAGCCTCGGCAAACAACCTGCTCGCCGAGCAATAATCGCCTGCCCAACTCGGCTCAGCATCAATCGCTAACCGCCGGCTGCCGCAATCGAGCGAGCGGCACGGCAATCGGCGGCAAATGATCGGAGAGACGATGCCGACTCGTCTTCGGCAACATCAATTTCCCAGACAAAGCGGCATCGACAACATCCTGCTTGCAGATGGAGTCGCGCCCCGAATTCGGCCAAAGATCAAGCTCGATCGACTCATCCTCCAGATAGTCGATTAAAACACACGGAACGCATTGCAAACCGATGCGCTGCGCGACTTCGTAGCGGTGGTGTCCGTCGAGAATGGTACCGGTAGTACGGTCGAGGAGGAGGGGTTTTGTGTAGGCATTCCAGCGGTGTGTCATTCGCTCCAATTGGTCGACCTTTCGCGGGATGATCTGCTCGTGCGGGCGCAATACCTCCAACGGCACCAACTCCACCTCCATGGCCCTCGCAAAGGTCACCCACGAATAGGTATGATGCTTCGAAATGGGGTAACGGAAGAGCCAGCCCAACTCAGGGGGCGCCTCCCACAACGAGCGCCACGAACACAACGTGAATCGTGGAGAGCGTTGCGAGCGTTGTGGGAGGAACGGATGGCCGGAAGGTCGCGAACTGCGGTCTCTGCGTGCTCCGCGAGAGGCGAGGGGCAGAGTCGACGGGTTGATGGCCGGACAGCTTGAAGAGGTTGCATGGCCGACCTCTTGAGCCGTCTCGGTGAGGCCGACCGCTGGGTCTTGGACCGGCTGTGCGAAGCCGGTGAGGCCTGGGTGGTCGGCGGCTGGGTTCGCGATACGCTGGCTGGTCTCGAGCCGGGCGAGATGGATATCGCTACGACGCTGCGGCCGGCTCGTGTCGCTCAATTGTTTGAGCGGACCGTGCCTGTTGGTGCGGCCTTCGGCACGGTCCTAGTGCTGAGTGATGATGGGACTCCTGATGTTGGGGGTGGTGCGCAGGGCGAGCCCTCATGGGAGGTGACGACCCTGCGCAGTGATGGCACCTATGGCGATGGTCGCCGACCGGATGAAGTTGAGTTCGGCGACGATATTCTTGAGGATCTGGCGCGCCGAGATTTCACCATCAATGCGATGGCGCTAGATCCGAGGAGTGGCGAGGTCATCGACCCATTCGGGGGGCGTGATGATCTCGAGGTCGGCATCGTCCGCGCGGTCGGAGATGCCGGCGAGCGAATCGGCGAGGATGGACTGCGAATCATGCGCGCCTTCCGCTTCCTCGATGGAGGCGAGGCAGGTGCGCGAGGGTTGGATGAATCGCTGGCAAGCGCAATTTCGGAAAATCTCTCGATGCTTGACAAGGTCTCGGCCGAGCGCAAGTGGGCCGAATTGAGTCGAGTGATGCGCGGGCCGAGGCGGGCAGGGGTCCTGCAGATGATGGCTGACGCGGGAGTTCTCGCTGCCGTACTGCCCGAGACCGACATCAGCCTCGACTGCGAATTCTCTGGGATTCCCGCGGTCGATCTCGCGATTCTCTGCTGCGATGATCCGCGCTCGGGGGCGGACCTCGCAGCTCATCTCAAGGCGACGCTCAAACTCTCCAATGATGAGGCATCGAGCGTCGCCTTCCTGCACGCCTTACACAGCGATGACCTCGTGCAGGAAACCGCAACACTGCGCCGCTTCAACGCCGCTCTTTCGGCGCAGATGAAGGCCGAAGTGGTAGCATTTTTCGGCGGCTCAGGCGAAGCCTATGCTGCAGCCGCAGCCGCCGTCCCGCCGCCGCGTGCCGGCAACAAACCTCTCGTCGGCGGCGAAGCCCTGATGCAGGCGACCGGACTTCCAGCCGGACCACGTCTCGGTCGCCTCAAGGGCTGGCTTCACCGACGCCAAATCGAGGATGACTTGGCGACTGCCGATGCGGTGCTCGCCCTGCTCGACTCAGTAGATTGGCAATCCGGTGAACCCGAATCCTGGCCTGTTCTAGCATGGCCTTGATTCAATATTCCAGCTCGTTAAGGTACTCGATGTACTCGCTGGCATTGAGGAATTGGTCCTCATCAAACTCGTGAGGCTGAACGATGAGGAACCATCCATCGCCGTATGCATCATCATTGGCCAGGTCAGCGTTATCCTCGACCTCACCATTGAGTTCGAGAACCTTGCATGGGAATGGTGCATTGATCAGAATGCGGTCACTGACCGTGCGGATAGTGACGAGCAGTTCGCCGATTCCAATCTCATCCCCACCTGCAGCAGACTCTGACTCACCCTCGCCTTCGCCATCGTCGGTATCGCGTGGAGTGCCCTCATCGTCGAGGACGAACTCGCTGGTATCCTGCGGGTGAGGCAGAATCACTCGAACAACATCGCCATAATCGGCACGAATAAATTCGGACATGCCGACCTTCACCGTGCCGTCCTTCTCATCCAGCAACTGTAACCACAGGTGTTCCAGTGTGTAGCGGCGGTCGTGGGCGACTCCGAACTCGAAGTAATCGGACTCTGACATCTTCATCTCCGACCGCCCGCTCTTGACGTCTGATTTGAATGATTCGTTCGTGTGGGGTTCCCGCATGAGGGTGCTGCGATGGATTAACAACGGGGCCGCACTCGGTGGTGCGAGGCATCGAGATGGACTTCTCTGAAACCGAAGAACAAAGCATGATTCGCGAGATGGTCAGGGACTTCGCAGAGGAGGTTCTGGCTCCAACTTGCTTGGAACGCGACCGAGCTCAGAAGCCTCCGCTTGATGAGTGGGCAGCGTTTTGCGAGTACGGTTTGCAGGGTGTCACGATTCCTGAGGAATACGGCGGAAATCCTGTTGATGATGTGTCTGAAGCGATCATCGTCGAAGAATTGGCTCGTGTCGACCCCTCCTTCTCGGTCATGTTCTGCGTTCACGTCGGGCTCTGCTCGAAGACTATCGCGCTGCATGGGAATGAGGATCAGAAGCAGCGCTACCTGACCCGCTTGGCAGCGGGTGAGATCGGCGCCTACTCACTTTCTGAGGCTGGCGCCGGGACCGACGCGGCAGCGCTCGGCTGCCGCGCAAAGCTCAGCGAGGACGGTTCACACTGGATATTGAACGGCGAGAAGATGTGGGTGACGAATGGGGCGAGTGCGGACATTTACGTGTTGTTTGCGAAGGATGTTGACCACCCTGATTACGGGGTCAAGAAGCATGGCGGGACGACGGCGTTCATCGTCGATTCGAGCATGGAAGGATTCAGCGTAGGCAAGAAGGAGGACAAATTGGGAATCCGCTCGTCGGACACCTGCGTTTTGTTGCTCGATGATTGCAAGGTGCCGGCTGAGAATGTGTTGAAGGATGCCGGTAAGGGGTTCCCAATCGCGATGAATGCGCTTGACAATTCGCGAATAGGAATCGCTGCTCAGGCTCTTGGAATCGCTCAGGGTGCTTACGAGGCTGCCCTCAATTTCGCTCACGAGCGGGTCACCTTCGGCAAGCCGATTGCCCACCACCAGTCGATTGGAAATTACCTCGCCGATATGGCGACCCAGACCGAGGCGGCCAGACTCTTGGTGTACAAGGCCGCCTGGGCCAAGCAGCGACATTACGAGGATGGTGCACCGCGCCATTCGATGGAGGCCAGCATGGCCAAATTATTCGCCGGTGACACAGCGATGTGGGTGTCAGAGCGAGCCGTTCAGGTGCTCGGCGGCTATGGTTACACAACCGATTTCCCGGTCGAGAGATTCTTCCGCGATGCTAAGATTACTCAGATCTACGAAGGAACCCAAGAGGTTCAGCGCATCGTCATCAACCGTGCGATTAGCCCCTGATTGGGACGCAATGATTGCTTCGTGCCTCTCGCAGGGAACGCAGCGCACGCTGCGGCAGAGCGCGCAGCCCATCCGCCACCCAATCAATTGAACGGCCATCACTCTCAGTTTCTTCTCAAAACGAAAACGACGACCACACCGATGCGATCTTCGTCGTGAGCGTTGCGAGCGTTGTGGGAGGCTTTCTCAAAACCTCTGTGTCTCTGTGGTAAACCCACAGAGTTCAATCATATCAAGCGATGAATGCGTACTTGCGCTGGCCTTCCAAGACGCCCTCGCCACCGATTGCGACGAGCGCGAACTCATCTTCCGGTGTGACGACGGACTCCTTCTGTGAGCCGCGGTGCAAGCGCTCGTAGACATCCTTGTCCAGCGGCGTGCGAGCCGATAGTCGCTCGAAGAGGTCGAAGCGGCTGGCGATATCCTTCCATCCAGTTTGGACGATTCCCTCGAAGACCTTGGCCTTGGCACCCGAGCCGTAGCCGCAGAGTCCGACGCGCTTGCCCTCCATCTCGACCCCGTCGAGGTAGTCGGACTCCATCGTCGACATCAGAGCGAGGAAGATCGAGCCGGTGTACTGATTGCCAATAAGGCTCGAGGCGCGCTGCGTCTTCTCGATCCTGCGCTCGGAGAATTCTTTGAAAGCCTCGGTCTTTGAGATCAGGCGCCGATACTTATCGTTCGCGCGCTCGAACTCCTCGAGTCCCTCCGGTGTGTCCTCGAAGTCCTCCGGGAATGGCTCGGGGCCAATCTCAGCGACGATTTCCTCCCACATCGGCAAGTGGCGTCGGTCATGACGGAATACGTCGGGGAACATCCTCTTGCCCTGGAATGCGTATGGTAGGTGGACGATGATTCGGTTCCACTGCTCAGTCAGAATCTCATCGTCCGCAGGGTCGTAGCGACCTGAATTGATGGCCTTCTGGCGGAAATCGATGAAGGCGGTCTTCACCGATTCCGAGTAGCAGCGGTTGGAGAATTGCCCATCGAAGACCGGGGTATCCTTGTGCACCTTCAGTGTGTGCGATTCGAACATTATGTCATCCTTCTTGGAGGATGTAGGGAGAATCGCCAGAATCTTCTCGACGAGCCCTTCCTTCTTCGGCTCGCCAGCTTCCTCGGCGAGGTCGAGGACATTCTCGACGACGGTCTTCAGCTCGACCTCCCGACGTGGCTTGAAGAAGTCGTGAACCGGCATGGTCGAGACCCCCCAATTGTCTGGAATCTCGATGAGGCGCGGGTTGTGACGGATCAGCACCGCGCCTCCGCCCGCGCCTTGCGTGTATTCGCCGGATGAACCGAGGTCGTACTTGGCATTGTCAGCGAAGACGACGATTCCGATTCGGTCCTCCTCTTCGCCACCGCGGGCGACCCAATCGAGCGTATTGTGCATTGCATCGACGGCGCCGATGCAAGCGAATGTCAGGTCGACGACGTCGCAATTGCGGAAGCAATCCTTTCCGTGCGTGTCATCGTAACGCTGCTCGAGCATATCCATGATGTAAGTCGCAGTCGGCTTGGCACCATCCAAAGCAGACTCGGTTCCGAGATAGATTCGACCGATTCGGTTAGGATCGAGATTATTTCGGTCAATGAGGCGCGCACATGCGTTCGCGCCCATCGTGGCTGTATCTTCGTGGGCGTCGGGAATCGCCATTGCGGTAAGCCCGAGTCCCTTGTTCAATTTGCCGAAATCCGCTCCGCGGAACTCCGCGAAATCCTTCATGTCGAAGTAGAGCTTCGGGAAGTGGATCGCGATATCGTCGATTCCAACGCTGGTCATGGTACAGTCTCCTGTGGTCCGCCGCCGTGAGGGGAGGGTTATGATACCTGTGGCGGCAATTCAGCACTCGATGCAGAAGTGGAATCGCATCACTGCGAGCCGGTGTGCGGTTTCTAAGGCCTTCGCAGCAATCGCATCACTGCGAGCCGGTCATCTCGTTCACAGCATCGAGCAGTGCACTGTTTTCCTGAAAATGCTCAACGACTGGAGAAAGGACCTCCGCCAGACCTCGCGCAACCGCCATTTTTGCGTCGAATGGGTGGACATCGCCGCTGCCGACAGCAGCGATGAACGAGCCGAGGTCGGTCCAAGTGCTCGGTTCTCCAAACTCCGGCTTCGGCTCGACCCTCAACTCTCCCTTGTACAGCAGTACGATGTGCTCAGCAATCTCGTAGACCGGCGAGGACGGGTTGCCCACCTCTAGGAAGGCCTTGCGGAACTTCTTCTCGATCTTTTTGGGAGTGTCGTGGACGAAGATTGCGTTATTCGGGTCGGACTTCGACATCTTGTGGTCGAAGGAATCCATTCTCCCCCCACCCTTGCCCTTGAGTCCAGATAGCATCGGGGTGTGAATGCAGGTCGCCTTCGTCCATCCATTGCGGTCGGCGACCTCGCGCATGTACATGTGCGCCTTGCGTTGATCCATGCCGCCGAATGCGATATCGATGTCCAATTCGAAGATGTCTGCAGCCTGCATTGGCGGATAGAAGAAGGCGGCGAGATCGTCATCCGAAGAGTCTTCGGAACGTCCCATGATGCTGAATGTGCGGCGGGCGCGGTTCAGACTCATGCCCTTCGAGCAGCGGAGCACTCGCTCCCAGTATGCGCCCGAATCCATGACTTCGCTGGCGCTGATGAAGCGGAGTTGGCCAGCGCCATCTCCCTCTTCTGGGAAGTTGAGGAGGACTCGAAAGACTTCGGACATGTATTCGCCCGCGGTGCCGATTTTGTCCATGTCGCGACCGAACTTGTCATTGACCCATGCGTGCCAATCTGCGAGCAGAATGAGAACATTGACCCCTTCTGCGAGCATGTTGCGGATGGTCTCGGCAAGGATCACCCAACCGAGGTGAGCCTTGCCGCTCGGCTCGAGCCCGATGTAGGCTCGAACCACATTGTCGCCGCCGTGACTTGCACCTCCTTCTAGCACGCCCGCGAGGTGTTCGATGCCTACGACTTCCTCGACATTCCCGAACATCCGTCCGACGCTCGCGCGAACCTCGTCATCGAAGCCAGCGAGCGCGTCGTCGGTACTCATTCGGACCACTCAGGCGTTCAGCAGTTTGTTGAGTTTCTCGCCGCGACCGGCAGCGCGAGTGTTGTCATTGTCCCCTAGTGCGGCCTCGATTTCTGCGATTAGAGCCTCGGCTTGAGCCTGAACATCCTCGCTCACATTATCTGACATACTCATGAAATGGCGTGCAGCAGAGACCGCCGACTTCGCCTTAGAGGCCTTCTTTGCCCACTCCTTTGCCTTGTCGCCGCGCTGCTTGGAATTGTACCCTGTCGCCTCGTCGAGGAAGGTGGTCCAGCGCTTGCGTGTGTCGCGTGCGCGGACCATTGCATCAGCATCGTCGAAATTAGGTGGGACATTGGTGACATCGACGATGAGCGCGCCCTTCTCTGAGAAATGCCCCTCGATCGCGGTCATGATGTCATGAGAGCCGATGAACGCGTTCTCGCCGCTAGCCTCGATGTTCTCGAAATGTTTGCTAGCCAGAACGGCCAGACCTCCGTCTGCTGTAATCTGCTTCACTAGTCCGCGCTTGACCTCGAATCTCTCCATGAGCCAGCGCGAGGCGCAACCCGTCTTGAATCCTGCCGCCGGGCAGGGCTGCCTTCCAAGTTCTCCCACACGCCTAAACCACCTTGCGGGTTGCGCGCCTCATGCGCGCGCTGACTTCGGGCCTAACCAACTCGTCGAAGCGACTCATTGCGATTCTGCTGGTCCTTCTGCTGACCGTGCCGAGTGTGCTCGCTGGTTCTGCTGTCGAGCTGGGCGAGGGAATTTCTCTCTCCGACGAGGACCTCGGTCTCAACGGAGTTGCAGTCGACACTAACGGTGAGACCGCGCTGGTTTACGGCGCGGACGCGTATGTTCGAGCCCTCGACGCAAAGGACCCAACCCAGCAGATCGACCTCACTTGGCCGGGCACACAGGAATTACTCGACGCAGATTTCCACCCCGGTGGTCAGACCGCATTCGTAGTCGGCGAAGGCGGTCTGGTGCTTCGCTACGCCAAGCAGGACCATTCGTTGGAACGGGCAGCAGCAGAGTCCGCTCTGAACTTCTCAGACATCGCCTCGATCGCGTGGAACACTGCAGGTTCATGGGCTTACGTCGGCACGGGAGAAGGCCAGATCTACCGACTCAGAGCAGCCGAGGACGGCGGTGCGGAGGTCCATCCAGTTCCAACGGGAGGCACCAGCCCAATCATGGCGATGGATTGCCATCCAACGATCATGATGTGCGTCGTAGCAGCGGCGATCGAAGGCATCGGGATCATCGAGCGTGACCACACATTCACTTGGGTCGGTGGCACAGGATACCCATGGACCGGCATCGAATGCCCAACCGGAGAATCGAATCACTGCGTCGCTGTTGCCGACAATCAAGTCATCGCAACGATCGAACTCAACCCCAATGACCTCAGCGCCTCGATCCCGAGCGTCAGCCGACTCCCCGACGTCAATGCCTACTTCGTCGGAATAGAAGCCCAGCGAGGAGATCGAACAATCATCGCTGCAACCCCAGCGAGCCTGATCGAGCACGATATCAGCCTCAATGCATCCTATCCCTGGCTCGACCATTCCGACATTGACGACCTCAACCTCTCCAGCGACAGAATAGTCGGCACATGGGCTACAGGCCAGAACTCGGGCTGGATCGTCAGCGCACGCGGTTACCTCGTTCCCTTCACCGGCCCGGAACCAGACTCCGCAGGCTTGCTCACAGTCTGGATAGCCCTCGCCATCCCGTTAGCAACAGGCCTCGTCGTCCTAAGCCTCGTCTTCTCGGCATCACCCGAGGCTCAACGGTGGTACACCGAGAGGTTCGGCAATAAGGAAGACAAGCGGCGCCTAGCGGATGAGAATCGACGTAAGTCCAAGGCCGACCGCCGCAAGAAATCCTGACGCCTCGAACAACAGCCTCGAACAATCAACCCCGGACACCGAGTTCCGAACGCTTTCCAACGACCCTTTGGGTCGAATTGACAAGCGTCATAAGCGGAATGCCGCGCGACGAGCCTGAAACCCATGCCATACGAAGCCCTCGACTTCTACGATGTGGACTCACTGCTGACCGAAGAGGAGCGCATGGTCCGCGACATGGTCCGCGACTTCGTCGACGAAGAAGTCCTGCCAAAGATCGAGCACGCCTGCCGCGACGGAGTCTTCCCAGACGAGT
>CAZNVK010000018.1:0-1166 GCA_964576865.1 uncultured Candidatus Poseidoniales archaeon
GCCGCTCTGGCGGCGATATCTAAAGCATCGGTTCGCCACATTCTGGGCAAGGAAGGCCGGGCAGCCAAGCACCTGGCATATGCCCGCAATTGAGGCAGATGCTGGTCTCGATATCTTCACCGAACACGCTCATGTCGCTCGATTGACGAGACATGCCGACCGCCTTGAACCTGCGGCCGGCACCGATTCACATCAACCGAAAAATGAGCCTTCCACCAAGTCGGCTGAACGAGTTGAATGCAATTGCTTATGGATGGTAGGCAACGCGCTTCGCGCGTCAGGTGTCAAGATGAGCGACAACCTACCTCTCCCGCTACCAATGAAGAAGGGATTTGGGGCAACAGACCGAATCGACCAATGGTGGAAAGGACCCACCGCAATGGCCGCATACCTGGGCATCATGGTGCTCTATGCGACATGGCGCGGATTCATGGAGGCCGACTTCTGGATCTTCTCCGAGTTCGGGCTTTCAGCGGGCGTCGGACACGGTAATGGAACGATGGCAATCGAGGAGAATCATGCTCACGTTCTGAGCCCGCTATTCTCCCCTCTCATCATCCCCGGCGAGCACTCTTGGATGCCTCGCCACCTGCAATGGATGTCGCCGGCGATGTTCATCCTCATCTTCCCCGCCGGCTTCCGCGGTACTTGCTACTACTACCGCAAGGCGTACTACCGCGCATTCATGCAGCAGCCAACCGGTTGCGCGGTCTCCAAGCCATGGGATGAGTACGCCGGCGAAACTCGTCTGCTCGTCGTCCAGAATCTGCACCGCTACTTCATGTACGCAGCACTGGCTTACCTGCCGATTCTGTCCTACGATGTTTGGCTATCAATCAATTTCCATCATGGCGACGCTCACGCCTACGGAGTGAGCGTCGGAACCCTCGTTCTCCTGCTCAACGTGATTCTCCTGACCGGCTATACGCTCGGATGCCATGCATTCCGCCACGTCGTCGGAGGCGCTTCGAATGATTGGACGGGGACGGCGATGAACCGTCTGAAGTATCGTCTGTGGAAGTTCTCGACCAAGTTGAATGAGAAGCACAAGGAATGGGCTCTCTACTCGCTCTTCTGGGTCATGTTCGCGGACTTCTACGTCTACGCCTGCACCGACCCGCTCTTCGGCTGGACCGACATCGTCCTGTGGGGTGGTTTGTGATGCG
>CAZNVK010000018.1:1266-3604 GCA_964576865.1 uncultured Candidatus Poseidoniales archaeon
ACTCACGAGCACGACGTGGTCGTGATTGGCGCCGGAGGCGCCGGTTTACGCGCCGCGATCGCTGCTAGTCAAGAGGGTGCGAGCGTGGCGCTTGTTTGCAAGTCCATGCTCGGCAAGGCCCACACGGTGATGGCTGAAGGCGGGGCCGCCGCCGCCCTTGGCAACAAGGATCCTCGCGATAATTGGCAGGTTCACTTCCGTGACACGATGAAGGGCGGCAAGTACCTCAACGATTGGCGCATGGCAAAAATCCACGCGCAGGAGGCTCCAGACCGCATTCGCGAGTTGGAGACTTGGGGCGCGGTTTTCGACCGTACGCCGAAGGGCTTGACCAGTCAACGCAACTTCGGCGGACACACCTATCCGAGGCTCGCTCACATCGGAGATGCGACCG
The DNA here is from genome assembly GCA_964576865.1 of uncultured Candidatus Poseidoniales archaeon. Lineage (GTDB taxonomy): Archaea > Thermoplasmatota > Poseidoniia > Poseidoniales > Thalassarchaeaceae > MGIIb-O1. Next base: position 1,661 of record CAZNVK010000018.1, read on the forward strand.
GCCTCGAGCTCATCCGAACCCTACAAGAGAAGGGAGTTCACATGGGGATGGATGTCTTCATGGAGTTCACTGTTCGTCGACTTTTCACGACTGATGGAGTGGTCACCGGCTGCTTTGCCTACGACCGAAACGATGGCTCACTTCACCTCTTCAAGGCCAAGTCTATCGTCCTCGCAACCGGTGGCATCACCCGCTGCTGGGCCGTCTGCTCGGGCTCGTGGGAATACACCGGAGAAGGTCACGCCCTCGCTTACTGGGCGGGCGCTGAGCTCGGCGATATGGAATTCGTTCAATTCCATCCGACTGGCATGATCTGGCCGCCGAGCGTCAAGGGGATTCTCGTCACCGAGGGTGTGCGCGGCGAAGGAGGCATGTTGACCAATTCGGAGGGGAAGCGGTTCATGTTCGACTATGTTCCTGATATGTACAAAGACGAGTTCGCCGACACCGAAAAGGAAGCGCTCGAATGGGTCGACGAAGTGATTTCGGGCAAGTTGGCTACCAAGCGTCGCCCGCCTGAGCTCTTGACTCGCGATGTTGTTGCGAAGGCGATCAATTCCGAGCGTGAGGCTGGCCGTGCGAGTGAGCACGGCGGGGCTTACCTCGATATCTCTTGGAGAACTCCTGAAGATGTCAAGAAGAAGCTTCCAGGAATGTATCATCAATTCAAGGAATTGGCTGCTGTTGATATTACTAAGACGAAGATGGAGGTCGGGCCGACCGCTCACTACGTAATGGGTGGGGTCAAGGTCGACCCGGAGACACAGGAATCAACGATTGCTGGATTGTATGCTGCTGGTGAAGCGGCGACAGGTCTGCACGGAGCCAATCGCTTGGGTGGAAATTCACTGACAGACCTGATCGTATTCGGGAAGATTGCTGGTGAGAGTGCGGCGAAGCGGGCGGCAGAAACCGACGGCTTCGCCGAAATCGACGAGGCTGAAATCGCCGATGTCATCGCCGAGACGCTGGCTCCTTTCACCCGCGAGGGTGGGGAGAACCCAGCGGCTGTCGTCGATGATTTGCGCGAGATGATGCAAGAGAAGGTCGGAATCATCCGAACTGGAAAATTGCTCGCAGAAGCGCTCACCGACCTTGAAGGCTTGGCAGCGCGTGCAGCAACGACGAGCCCTGGCGGCTCGCGCATCTACAATCCGGGCTGGCATCAAGCTCTCGAATTGAGCGCCATGCTCGATGTCTCGCGCATGTGCGCGCTCGCCGCGCTCGAGCGTGAGGAATCCCGCGGCGGACACACGCGCGATGACTTCCCAGTACCTGACCACAAGCATTGGGGCAAGATCAACTCGGTCATCGCGCAATCCGCAGACGGTTCGATGACCATCGAGCACCGAAAGTATCCACCAATCAATGATGAACTCAAGGCTCTGCTCGACGCCGACGACCTACACGAGGAGGACTGAAGATGGCTGAGAACGTTACCTTCCGTGTCTTCCGCGGCGTCGGAGATGGCGACGGTGAAGCACTCGGCAAGATGGTCGATTACACCGTCGAGATGGATGAAGGGATGGTCGTGCTCGACGTCATTCACCGAATTCAAGCCGAGCAAGCGCCCGACTTGGCGTGCCGCTGGAATTGCAAGGCGGGCAAGTGCGGTTCATGCAGCGCAGAAGTCAACGGTATGCCACGTCTGATGTGCATGACGAGAATGGAGGACATCATGGAGGAGACTCCCGAGGGTCAGCCGGTCACCGTCAAGCCGATGCAAGCATTCCCGATCACTAAGGATCTCGTGACCGACCTCTCATGGGCTTTCGAGATGAACAGGAAAATGGTTCCAGTCAATGGACCGGAGGAACTCGACTGGAAATTCAAGCAGGAAGAAGCCGACAGAATTCAGGAATTCCGTGCTTGTATCGAGTGCATGCTGTGCGTCGATACTTGCCACGTTCTGCGTGAGCACCAGAAGTTCGACGAGTTCGCAGG
>CAZNVK010000018.1:3704-37793 GCA_964576865.1 uncultured Candidatus Poseidoniales archaeon
GCGTCGATACTTGCCACGTTCTGCGTGAGCACCAGAAGTTCGACGAGTTCGCAGGACCTCGATTCTTTGTGCGCCTCGCCGGCCTTGAGATGCACCCGCTCGACACCGAGAGCCGCATTCCCGAGATCAAGGAAGATTTCGGCATAGGCTACTGTAACATCACCAAATGCTGCACTGAGGTCTGCCCTGCCGGCATCAATATCACAGACAACGCAATCATTCCACTAAAGGAGCGAGTAGTCACAGAGTACTACGACCCGATTGCTCTCATCACGCGCAAGTTAGGATTGCACGGATGAACCGCAATCGGGGTCGATTCTGACGGCGGCTACACCGCCTCGCTGGGTAATATTTCCTGGGAACGCCTCGGTAGTCAACCGAGGGTCCCGCAGTGAAGGGTGCTGGGTGGTGGGCGGGCTGTGTGCTCAGTGTGCTCCGTGTGAGGCCATTCACATCGATGGGCGTCAAGCGGTAATGACGGAAGTCAGGATCGCGAAGTAATGCGAGATGCTCCCCGCGAGCACGAATAGATGCCAAATCGCGTGATTGAACGGCACTCGGTCGGCCGCATAGAAAGCCACTCCGACCGAGTAAAACACACCACCGAGCAGAACCAGACTGATGCCCTCCCAACCAATAGCGTCGAAGAGTGGCTTGATGGCGAAAATAGCAGCCCAACCCATCACGACGTAGGGAAGCGCAGAGACATAATTCGGCACACTGCGATTCCACAAACGCATGACGATGCCGACTACCGCGCACCCCCAGATGATGACGAAAAAAGTCCAACCGATCCACCCGCGCATCGTCACCAGTAGGAATGGAGTGTACGAACCTGCGATCATCAGGTAGATGCCGATGTGATCGGCGATTCGCATGCGGTGCTTCAACTCGAGATTGGTCACCGCGTGGTAAAGGGTCGAGCAGAGATAGCAAGCGATCATGCACAATCCAAAGGTAACGCTCGACCCAACCTTCCACCAATCACCAGTGACCTGTGCCTCCCGAGCCAGGAACCACAGACCAACGATGGCGAGGAAAACCCCGAGACCGTGTGTGATGACGTTGGCGATTTCCTCCTGCTTCGAATAATACGAGGCATGGAGTCGACTCAACGCTTCCACAGAATCACCGAACAGGCTCAGCGACGATTAGCACTTCAATCTGCAAGTGAGATTGACAACACTGAATGAGATAGAATCCCCCGCCTACGCATACGCAGGGCGTGTCGCAGGCGGGGTTACGTGAATCAGCACAGACGTTCGAAGATCGGCGCACTCTGATAGATTCAGAGGTGCTTGATGCCGGTCTTCTTCACGTTGGCCTTCTTGATCTTAGCAGGGAGCCAAGCGGGTCCGTTCTTCGGCTTGTCGACCATTGCGGTCGAGCCGGTGAAGCAGTGTACCTTGTTCGTTCCGCGCTCGCGCAGACAGATATCGGTGTGACCGCGTGTAGCTGCCTTGAGCGCTGCGCCACGGGGCTGCTTGCTCACGAAGACCTGGGCTGTATCCTGGTCGCCGTCCATCAACACGAAGTATTTCTTGCCAGACATTGAATTATTCACCTCCGCAAAGCGGGCCACTCGGGGAGATTATGAAGTTTGAGGCGGAAAACCGCATTACTGCGCCGCTGTGAGTACCTTTTGAAAATAACCGGATGCAGCAGAACAGCACCGAAACAGAGCCGAAACGGGTTGAAATCGCCTTCGAATCGAGCCTCGAACGGCGCTGTTTCGCCATCACAACTCAGCACAAGCGAGTGTCTTGGTATTGACCACTCCGTCTATCGAGCGGATGGAATCGACGACCAATCTAGCGATTTCACCCATATTCGCGGCCTCTATCTTGAGAATTAGATCGTGGTCTCCGAAGAGGAGGTTTGCATCGACCACGAAAGCCAAGCCAGAGGCCTTGTCGAAGACAGCGAATTCCGAACCCGGTTCGACGTTGATCAGAACATATCCGACTGACATAGTAGAGTCATGGGGGGGCTTCGTGGCGATGAACCCTTTGACGGCGTACCGGGTCGCTGTTTTGCAAGAATAAACGGACGAAGGGGTGATAGCGGGCGGCCCCCTCTCGCGTCTGTATGGTCGAGACCGTCATCGTGCGTGAATGCAAGTATGGACAAGTTCGCGTCCTTTACGGAAACATCCTGCGCGTCGAAGGGGATGTGCTCGTGACCACTGCAAACAACCGCCTCGCCGGACGGGAAGGCTTGGATGAGAAGATTCACCAGAAGGCTGGCCCTGAGTTGCGTGAGTTCTGCCATGGGATTGCTGTTGAGCGCCGCAAGGAGAATTTGCAGCCATGCGGCGTCGGCGAAGCCGTGACCACACCTGGATTCAAACTTCCATTCGACAATCTGGTGCATGTGGTTGGGCCGGATTGTCGACGCCCGAATCAAGACAATTTCAGGAGGGATCTGCTCAAGCAATCGTATGCTTCACTTTTTGAGCAGATTGAGGCTATCGATGAGCGCACGACTCTGGTGATGCCGCCGGTGAGTATGGATGTGTTTGCTTATCCTCACCGCGAGGGTGCTCGAATGACGATGGAGATCGTCCTCGCTTGGATGGATGAAGGCGAGGATCCAGGGACTGATATGGTGCTCATCGTCACCGATGACAATAATTTCCTCAATAACATGAAGACTGTTTATCGCGAGTCTGAGGACCGATTTCCAGGGATTGACAGGACTCGCGCTTTCCGTCGCGGCAAGTACCCCTGATTGGGTTCTATCCTCCCACAACGCTCGCAACGCACACGACGATGATTGCCGTAGCGAACGTAGTGTTCTTTGTGGGAGGTTTTGGTTGAGAGTTTAGCGGTCGAGAGAATCGATGTGCAATTCGACCGCTTCGCTGAGTGTGAGGCGGCCGACGGCTACTGCGCGGGCTAGGCCGGCTGGGATAGTGAGTCGACCTTCGGAAATGCGGCGACTCCGACGCTGAATTTCGCGAACTTCACCCTCGGTTGGAATGACCTGCAGACGTTGGGTGACAGGGATTCCTTCGAGGGAGCAAATGGTTCGCGCTGCGCTTACGTGGTCGTGGCGTGAGCCGCGCGAGGTCGAGCGCTCGTCGACGAATTGTACTGCGAGACCTCGCGCTAGGCAGACATTTGCGATGCGCGAGGAGATGGTGCGGGCGCCGTCGCCGATGCGGACGACGGATTCTGCTGGGCGGATGTCTCTGAGGATCTCCATCACTCGGTCGACGGTTGCGTCGACCGATTCCATCTGACTGGAGCCTGCTGGGCGCCCATCGGCAAGCCACGCGAGGCCGGGGCGCGGACCGGGATCGATGCCGAAGCAGATGCGTTGGACCTGTTCGCCCGCGCGCATTCGATTGAGAATAGAGCCGATGACCGAGTCGATTTCCTCCACAGCGCATCCCACGCCGCGTTCGTCCTCCGCTTGCCCCACCTCGGCGTGCGAGCCGATCCAATAGTCGACCCCACTGGGAACTGGATGTGAGGGGTCGACCTGAACGTGTTCGATGCCCGAATCGCGCAATCGGTCGAGCAGCCTGTAGGCCAAGCGGAAATCCTCGGTACGGACCGCGACCTCTGGCACGATGGGCCAGTGTCGCGCCTCCCCTTCAATCGTTGCTGTCCGCGCGTATCAGCGCGGCGCAATTCGACTCGTCGACGACCTCGCCGCGCCGATTTCCACTCCAAACCCCGAAACGGCGTACTCCGCGTCTATCTCAAGCGATGTCGTCAAGAACCCTGACAATGCGCTACCCCCATGGGTGGGGTCTACGAGCGCGAATTGCGCTCGGTACTGGCCGGCGAGCGCAAGGGTGTGATCGCCATCACGCGCTCGTGCACTGAGGTCGAGAGGGCCCGCGCGATGCAGGTCTGTCAGCGACCATTCCTAGTCGTGCGCGCGCCCGGGAGTGGCTCGGAGGGAACAGGAGACATCCTCGCTCTGCGAGGAGACATGTGCATGCCAATCGAAGTGAAATCTTCGAAAACAGATCGAATCTACTTGTCAGGCCGCACCAAGGATCAGTACGATGCCTTACTCTCAACTGGAGAGAGGTGCGGCCTGTTACCACTCTATGCCTTCCGCCTCAAAGGCGTTAGAGGTGATAGTTGGCGGGTGATGAAAGTCCCAGTTAGTGGACTCACCGGGAAACTTCGCAGCCTCGCCCGAAGTATACCGGACGTGCCTCTCACCCGCAACGGATCGCCCTACCTAAATTGGCATGAGGGGATGCCACTGCACAGATTCCTCGCACTCATCAGTCGCTCCGACGGCGCTCGCTCAATCGAAACTCCTACGAGCGCCGCAAACATCTACCGCGAACTCATAGATTCCACAGGCGCTACCGAAGCCAGCACCTAAGCAAGGAGTGTGCGAAATCACTCAGAATCCGAACTTGAGCTCTCGAGCCTTGCTTCAGCCGCATCCAACCGCGCCTTCGCAGCCTCGATATCCTCGCGGATACCATCGAGGCGAGCCTGTCTCAGCAATCGAGAGATCGCTTCAGCCTCGCGCCGCAGACGATCCATCTCACGCGCTCGACGGCGCTCCGCAATATCGCTCGCCTCGGCCACAACCCCCCGACTCAGCCGGAGGTCAAGGTGGTTACGCAGGCATTGGAAGTGTCTACCCCGTAGGTCGCTCACATTCAAGTGGGGCGCACGTGGACAGCCGAGTATGGAGAGAGGGCTGAGCCTGAATCAGATACTCTTCCTCCTCATTCTCGCTTGGGCAGGGGCGCGGGGTTGGGCACCTATCTGGGTGGTCGGACTCATCGCTGGATGGTACTTCGCTCTGCTACATCTTGAGCAGAATGGTACACTCGATCGCTGGAACGCGACACGTGTTTTGGGAATCATTCTGATGCTACGCACAGGCAGGGGAAAACATGCCCTCGAAACGCTCTCGAAGCCGCGTCGATTCTGGCGTGCCTATGGTGAATTCTCGATCTGGCTTTGCTTCATCGTCATGTTCGGCGTCATCTTGCTGATTGTTATGGCCGCGGTTACGACGGCGATGGCGCCGGCTCAACAGAATGTCCTACCCGCTTCCGACTTGCTTCTGATACCGGGAGTGACGAGTTTCGTCCCCTTCTGGTGGCCTGTTATCGCGCTGGTGATCGCCTTGGTGATTCACGAATACAGCCACGGATTCCAGGCTCGCGCGCACGGCATGCAAGTTCGCTCATTCGGGCTACTGCTCGCCGGCCCGATGCCTGTTGGGGCTTTTGCTGAGCCCGAGTATGAGGAGATGGTACGGGCTCCTCGCCGCGAGAGGATGCGCCTCTATGCGGCGGGTCCTTCGATCAATCTATTAGCGACTTTCGTCGTCTTGATTCTGCTCTCAGCGACGGCGACTGGATTCGCCGCTGCGAATCCCGGTGTCCACGCCTCAGCGATCATCGGGGACACCGGAGCCGAAGAAGCAGGATTGCAGCCTTACGAGACAATCACGCACATCGGTGAAGTGCGGGTTGAGGATTATGCAGATTTCACCGATGCGATGGATGCCTACTCATCTGGAGATTCGGCCGAATTCACTGTCTTGACTTCGGCCGCCCACGGAGAAGTCGAGCAGCGGATCATCGAGATCACCTTCACCGACCGCTGGCAATTCATGATGGATCGATGCGCAGAGCAACCCTCCTGCGACTCGGATGATACCGAGGCAGCATTAGCCGAGATTGGCATTGAACCTGGAGATGCATTCGTCGGTGTCAGTAATCTCCGCTCTAATACAGCCGGAGTCGACGGCTGGGCTTTCGTCTTCGATGAGCAATTCAGCCCAGCCCAGAAAACCCTCGGTTTGCTCGTGGCTCCAATCGGCTTGCTCGGAATACCGATCGCGCTCGACGGTCACACGATGCCGCTCGAGCAGCGAGCGATGCTGACCGCAGGTGACGGTCCGATCGCCTCGGCTATCGGGACCGAAGGCATGCTCGCAGCCTTCGATTTCCTCTTCTGGCTCGCATGGATCAATTTCCTCCTAGGATTCGCCAATCTCATCCCGATGGTTCCGTTCGATGGCGGACACATATTCCGAGATGCCGCGCACTCGACCATGCGCTTCATCATGCGGAACGGGGACCCGATGCGAATCGAGAGCGCGGCGAATCGACTCAGTTCGATGAGCAGCCTCATCGTTCTCTTCATCGTCGCGATTCCAATCATCCTACCGCGACTCGTCGCCTGAAATACCACCTTACCGACTGAACGACCCTCGCTCTCAGTTTCCTCTCACGGTGCACACTGAACACACAGCCCACCCACCTCCCCAACCAATTGAGCAACAAAGCCTCCCACAACGTTCGCAACGCGCACGACGAGACTGTAGCGTGGCGAACGTAGTGTTCGTTGTGGGAGATTTGCTCGGCACATTGAGGCTGTATCGCCGCCTTGGCGGCGATTCTTACTCTTCTTCGGCGCTGCCGTCGTCTTCTTCGCGCCCGTACATTCGATCAGTGACCATCTCGATAACGACCGGAGCGGAAATCAGGACGGCGACGAGAACAGCGAGATTGCTCCAAGTATTGTCGGTGACTTGGTGTGCGGTGCCGCTGGCGTAGAGTTTGACGGCACCGACCCAGGGAATCTCGAGCGAAGCAACGCCCATAATCCACTCATCCTTGATGGCGGTGACGAGATTCCCGTTCTCATCCTTGAGTGAGAGTTGGTCGTAATTGCAGCCATTGCTCCAGCGATTGTCCCCTGTCGTGATGTAGCCCTCGTGGGTCGGAGTCCAGTCGCGCACGGTGAGTTTTGAGTTGCCGTGGAAGCAGTCGTAATCGAGCTCGACCGTGATTGACGCCGCGCCGACAATGTCGGTTCCCGGGACGTCCCAGCCGCCGTTCGGATTTGCTACAGCCTTTAGCAAGGCGCGGTGGATAACTGGTGTGTCGCTGCCCCCGTTCTTGCTGAAGATGATGACATCCCCTGGCATTCCGTGGGTTTCGTAACCCTCGTGTTCCCCACCCTGTTCGGTTGCCTCTACGAAGGTGATGATGGTGTGTCGCTCGGGCGACATGACGAGGACCAAGTCGCCCGGGTCGATTGCCCCGACCGAGCCATCCTCGTTATCGTGCATCATTGAGCCGGATTCGACGACGACCATCGGCGGGTATGAGCCGGTGGCGATGGTCATCGAGCCGAGCAGGAGGACGACGAGGCCTATCGCGAGGCTCGCCTCACGTTTCAGCACCGTCAGGTCCAGACTCATTCCTCCTCGGTTGACTGTTCAGCCTCGGACTTCTGTGAGGCTTTTGCGGCGCGCGCTGCGCGTGCGAGGCTGATTTTGCTGTGCGGGCGGGTGAGGTTGAGGATGAAGACCGAAGTGGCGGCGAGGAGCAAGCCCACTCCATCGAAATGAGGTGCGAGGGCGTGGATCGAATCCTCGCCGGCGAGCATCAGCGTCAAGTCCACAGTGTATTCCCGCGACCCTCCGCCCTCGGACACAGCGAGCCCGAATATCATGTTCCAAAGCAAAATGCTGGCGCTGGTCGCGCTGGACACAGCTAGCAAACGGTTCGCGTTGACCTCGCGTAGCAGTGTCGCGCCCGGAAGTTGACGAGAGAGGCGTGAATCGCCGGTATTCCACCAATCCGAGAGGAATCCAACTATCCCTTCACCGCGTGCCTCGACCTCGATTTCATCCCATGGTTCGGCAAATTCATCATCGGAATCCGACCCATCAATCTCCGCTGCCGAACCACCAGCAGCCGCTTCCGCAAAACCTGCTGGAGCGATATGCCGGAAGCGGGCGCCGACCTTGATTCCCATCTCATTGTACAGGCGCACGAGGTGCGCCTGATAGCGCGGCCCGAGCATGTCAGCAGCCTCCTCAGCCTCCTTCCGCCGCCTGAGAACCTCGGGCCGCGAATCTAGCAACAAGATATCATCCAGCGAAGCCTTGTGACCCAGATATACGAAGAATTCCGGTAGAACCCAGAAGGCGACGAGCCCCCCGATAATCAGCCCAGCCCAGCTCCACGGAACATAAGCAGCCTTCGTGAGATCGGTCGTACCATCGAGAATGAAGAGAAAGAGAATCCCCCAAAGAGTCGCAGCGGTCGACAGAATCGCGGTTGCCGAGACGATTTGGTAATGGCTGTCCTTACGGCTCATCCACCATCGATTCAATGCCCGGTTCATGCGCTTGAACGGCCCTGCCATCGCTTCGACGCCGCACTCCTGAGATATGTCCCTTATCGCGCGACGTTCCGATTGATTGATGTTCGCGACGAGTGCTGAATCAATGATGAGGCAGCCTCTATTCGCCCTGCTCGTCGCCGCCAGCATGCTGCTGTCAGGCTGCCTCGCAAGCGGTCCGGAAGCACTCGATCCCGAGGCCGACGAAGACCAAGATGGACTGCCCAATGGCTGGGAGATGGAGCGCGGCCTCGACCCTCGCAACGCCTCGGATTCAATCGTCTGCCAAGGAGAGGCGAGGTTCTGTCTGAGAGCCTATGACAACCACACTTTCCCCGAGACGCACAACTCGTTTTCGACCGTCGAGGATGGGGTTTGGATGGCGGTAAATCACTACACTGCTCTGCAGTCGCAATGGGAGGGGGGCATTCGTGCGTTCATGATTGACGTTCATCATCTGTCGAAGGAAGACACCGAGAAAGAGGACGTTCGCTTCTGCCATGGGGACCCCGACTCCACCCTCTTCCACCCCTGCATCTACTCCGAGGTTGACGCCTTCGCTTGGCTACGCCAGCTCGGCTCGCTGATGAACAATAGTTCCGGGGACGTCGTGACGTTGCTGATCGAGAATTACGTGCCCGGCGAGCATGTCGAATATCTGTTCAATGTCAGTGGCATGCTCGACCGTGTCTGGGTGCATGAGGTCGGCGAGGACTGGCCCATGCTCGGTGATATGGTCCTCGCCGGGAAAGATTTGGTCGTGTTTTGGGATTATTCAGATGATGAGCGATGGCCGTGGTTGCACCATGCGTGGACGCATTCGTGGGATACGCCGTACGGTGAGGACGATGAGAGCGAGATGAGGTGCACGGTTGGGCGCGGGAGCGGTGAGACCGAGGCCTGGCATCTGAACAATTGGCTGAGCAGCAGTTTCGGGTTCGCTGACCCTGTGCGGGCTGAATCGGTGAATGATTACGAGAAACTGCTGGCGCGGGCGATCGAGTGTTGGGAGGTTTTCGATGATCGCCCGACATTCATCGCGGTGGATTTCTGGGAGGATGGAGAGGTGGTCAATGTGACACGTACCCTGAACGTGATGGACCACTGGTCGGATGAGGTTCCGCCGCATCCGTGATTGGGTCGGCTCGAATTGGACGGGCAGAAGTTGGTTGGCTGTCGACCCATTGATTCATGGCACAGCGACGGGCGGGAGCCGTCTGATGTCTGACGATGTGGGCGGCTCCTCGGCGCTCGACCTCTTGCACCCGCAGGTGCGGAAACTGGTCGATGAGCGCGGGTGGGAGTTGACCCCTGTTCAGGAGGCAGCGACCGCTGATTTGGTGGCTGGTCGCGACCGGATTTTGGTCGCGCCGACTGGTAGCGGGAAGACCGAGGCGGCGGTGCTGCCGCTCGCCTCGAGGGCGCTGGCGGAGGGATGGGAGGGTCTGTCGATTCTCTACATCACTCCGCTACGCGCCTTGAATCGTGATATCGATCGCAGATTGGCTCGATTGCTCGAGCCGCTGGGGATGAGCGTTGGACTGCGGCACGGCGATACGAGCCAGAAAGAGCGGACCAAGCAGAGTCGCAGTCCGCCGAATCTGCTTGTGACGACTCCCGAGACTGCGCAAATTATGCTACTCGGGAGTCGTTTGCGCGAGCACTTGGCTGGGGTTAGAGCGGTGGTGCTCGATGAGGTCCACGACATGGCTGGAAGCGAGCGGGGAGCGCAGTTGTTGATCGGGCTGGAACGAATCGGGGCCCTCGAAGGGGCGCGCGGTCGCGCGCAACGAATCGGCCTATCGGCAACGGTGGGAAATCCAGCCGAGGTCGCACGATGGATGGCGACGGAGGCTGAGCCGATTTTCGGGCCAGCCCCGCGCACTACCAAAGTCACTGTTCACCGAGAAACACCTTCACCAGAGGATGAATTGCTCGCCGGCGAATGGGCTATCTCGCCCAAGTCGATTGCCGCCTTCCGCCACCTCGCCCACACGCTGATCGAGGACTCACCCTCGCTGGTCTTCGTCAATTCGCGTTCGGCCGCTGAAACCGTCGCTCAACGCTTGGCAGCAATCGTGCCTGAGATCACTGTCGGGGTGCATCACGGCAGCCTTGCTGCAGAGACTCGGCGCGAGATGGAAGAGGCACTGCGGGCCGGGGAACTACACGGATTGATCTGCACATCGAGTCTTGAACTCGGCATCGATATCGGTGCGATTCGCCGAGTTCACCAACTCAATAGCCCACGCGCAGTGGACAGGATGCTGCAGCGCGTCGGCCGCGCCGAGCACCACCTCGGCGGAACCGGCAGAGGCGATGTCCTGGCCTGGGAGATTGACGACATCGCCGAGTGCGCAGTCATCGCACGCCGAGCGATGGCGGGCGAACTCGAGGGCGTGGAGTGGAGAACTGACCCCGGCATAGTCGCCGCCAACCAATTCCTCCAGATGGCGGCCGAGCGTGGCGTAGTTCCAATCGCTCAAGCCACGGAATTGCTACGCCGCTCGACGATTTTCCGCGATTGGGACGAGGACGATACCCTCGCAGTCCTGCGCGTCCTCGACGACCGCTGGCTGCTCCGCCTCATCGACGAGCCAGCGGAATCCGACCCAACCATCTGGCATCCAAGGATGTGGGAGGGGCTGGCTGAGGAAGCAAACAGCGGTGCAAAACCGGAGGATGCAATCCCCAGCGAGCGCCCACCATGGGACGAAGAGCACGGCGACGAAGATAAACAAAAGTGGCTACGAGCCATGCTCCCGCACATTCCTAAAACCCACCAAAACGGCTGGTTCTCACCCGCAGGCCGCCTCGGCCGCAACCGTACAGAACACATCTCGATGATCCCAGACGAAATCTCCTACCGCGTTCGCGACGCTGTCACTCGCAAGACTCTCGGCAGCGTCGACGAGGCCTTCGTTCTCTCACTCAACGATACGGGCGAAGATGAGGCCGGCCGGCCACGCCGCTTTGTCATGGCTGGCCGAACTTGGATGATAGTCGACGCCGACCCAGAGCAAACCGAACTTCTCGTCGCTCCGGTCAAGGATACCGGCGAAGCACCGGTCTGGGCCGGCGAATTGCCACCTGTTCCAATCGAAGTCGCACTCGAAGTCGGGCGACTGCGCCGCAGTGCAGCGAGCGCAATCGGCACAATGGAAGCCAGCCCAACCGACCTCGATTTCGATGAATATCCACTATCTGACGAGGCGCGCGCTGACCTTCTCAACGCGGTCGCGCAGCACCTCGACGCGGCAGAGACCCTTCCAACAGACACCACTCTGACCATCGAGAATCGTGAGAACACCATCGTTCTCAACACCTGCCGCGGAAGCAGAATCAACGAGACCCTCGCCCACTTCATCCAAGCCATGGGCTCAATGCGCGAAGGCAAGATGGGAACGACTCTCATCGACCCTTACCGCATCGCCTTCCGAGTCCCCGGAACCACCACTGGCCACGTCATCGAATGGCTCACCGTGACCTCTCCCGAAGCCCTTGAAACCATTCTTCGCATGACCATTCCGAACGGTCGAGCTCTACGCTGGCGCTTGGTGCAAGTCGCCCGCAAAATGGGTGTTCTGCAGAAGGCAGCAGACCCACGCCGAGTAAATCTGCAGGGTCTGATGCAGCGCTACCGAGGCACTCCTGTTGTCGAGGAAGCGCTGTCAAAACTCTTCCACGAGCGGATGGATATCGAAGGCACGATGGATCTCATCCGCGAGATTCAAGCGGGAAGCGTAGAAGTCGTCCACACGCCCAGTGGTCCGCTGGGACTCTCTCCGAAAGCCGAGCGCGACCTGCTGCTTCCCGCTTGGTCGGACGCACAATTACGCGAGCGCCTCGAAACGCGCCTACTCGCAGAACGCTGCGTCCTCATCTGTCTCAATTGCAAAGACAAGACGCGCAAGCGCGTCGGCAGAATGGAAGATCGCATCGAGCCTTGCCCGGGCTGCAGCGGCACGATGCGAGCATGCGCCCCCGAACGCATGGAATCGATGCTCGTCGATTGGGTTGACAGCACAGACCCGAAAGATCGCGGGCGCATGAAGAAAAACGCCGAACTCATTCGAACCCACGGCCACGACGCAGTCCTTGCGATGATGGCACGAGGAGTTGCCGAGGGAACCGCGACGAGGTTGCTTCGTGGACACACCCGAGGAGACCGAATCAAATTGCTGCGAGCAATCCACAATGCAGAGTTGCAATACGCCAAAACACGCCGCTACTGGGGCTAGGCCTGCGGCTCAGAAAGCGATATGGACGCCCACCGCCACGACACGCCATGCTTATCGGGCTGACCGGTCGAAACGCCTCAGGCAAATCGACTGTCGTCGCTTGGTTCGTCGGCAAGGGATTGGTCAGCGAATCGTGTTCTGATTCGATTCGCGCCCACCTGCGCGAGCAGGGGATTGAGGAATCGCGAGCAGCACTGATTGAGGGTGGGCGCGAGCTGCGCCGTGCAGGCGGCGCAGGAATACTAGCCGAGATGCTCCTCGAGCGTCTCGATGGTGCGGACGCTGTCATCGACTCGATCCGCACCCCCGGAGAGGTCGAAGCCCTTCGCGCGCGCGATGATTTCGTCCTCCTCGAGGTTCGCGCCAGCATGGAGGCGCGTTGGGCGCGAGCCCAGTCGCGTGCCCGCGCTGGCGACGCGCTCGACCGCGAGACTTTCTTCGCTCAGGAGCAGTCGGAAGCGGTCGCCAAAGACGAGGCCGGCCAAGCCCTCGATGCAACGGCCGCCCTCGCCGATATGATTCTCATCAACGATGGAGCCATCGAAGAACTCGAAGCCGATTTGAACGATTTGTGGCAGATGCTCTCAGACTGATTCTGCTGCGCTTAGTTTTCCTCCCACAACGAACACTACGTTCGCCACGGGAAGGTCTCGTTGTGTGCGTTGCGAGCGTTGTGGGAGACGCTCAGACTGAGCGGATTCGAACGCCAGCCTCAGACATCATCCGATTTGAGATGTCAAAATCTTCCTGCCAGCGCTCGGGAATCTCAGAATCGGCCGGATAGACCACCTCGGCAACTCCGGCCTGAATCAACGAGCGCGCGCACCGCGAACAAGGTGGCCAAGTCACATACGCGGTGCAACCCTTCAGCGAAATCCCAATTCGAGCGGCATGCATGATCGCGTTCTCCTCAGCATGACAGATCATCGGATACTTCTGC
Organism: uncultured Candidatus Poseidoniales archaeon; assembly: GCA_964576865.1. GTDB lineage: Archaea > Thermoplasmatota > Poseidoniia > Poseidoniales > Thalassarchaeaceae > MGIIb-O1. Next base: position 17,021 of record CAZNVK010000018.1, read on the forward strand.
TCGCGGTCATTCAGCCGCTCGGCCGTATCTTCAATCCCACGCGGAAACCCATTGAATCCTGTCGAGCGCACCTCGCGATCCTCGCCAACCACGACACATCCTACCTTCGTCGATGGGTCCTTCGACCAATCCGAAATGTGCTTGGCGAGCCCAAGAAACCGATTATCCCACTTCTCACTCATGATTCCACCTCAGGGTCGACCGCCCGGAGGGTCGTTATCGCGATTCGCCTCCGATCGGTTCGGGTCATAGCCCTCCCAGACCTCAGGATTGGCGTAGCAATCAGGATCGTCACGGTCGGCCTGACCACCCTTGTCGTTGTCAATCCCGTCGTCGCAATTGCCAACCCCGCTCTGACCATCGCGCAATAGCGCCTCCGGACCACCCTTTGCCATGACAGCGATCATCAGTCCGGTGAGGACCAGGATGAGGATGATGAGGATGACTTTGGAGCTCGTGTCTTTCGACTCGACGGTGACTTTCACTTCCACCTTGTCGTCTGCCTTGGAGGTCATGCGCAGCCACCGAAGGGGGTCATCCCTTTTGACTCTCAATGCACGGTCAACTCATCGCGCAAGTCGCTTCCAGACTGCTCCGCACAATGCGCCAAGATATCGCCGATCAGGTAGATACTCCCCATGACGACCAACTCTATTCCCGCCTGCTCTGCCATTGTCTCTGCCCACTCAAAGGCTTGGATTGGGTCTTCGAGGATGAGAGGGGGGTCGAGCCGACCAGCGCAGATCGTGGCAGCTAGGTCGGCTGGTTCGACAGCGGGCAGACGGCCCGATGTCGGCTTGGTCACAACGATGTGACGGAATACATTCGAATGGTGTAATTCGCTTGTCAGTGAGCCTGTCGCTTGCAAGAGATCGTGTTTTTGCGACATGCCGACGAGGATGACGCAAGGCTGTTCGGTTCGACGTAACTCAGCATCGAATCCCTCGTCGTTGTGCGCGGCGCAGAATCTGACGCGAGGACTTGCGCCCCGCGGACGCCAATCAGGGGAGCGACCCGGCCAGACGCAGGTCGGCTCCTCGTCATTCCAACCCATCGCCAATCCAATCCAATGTGCCAGTAGGGTCCATCTCTCCCATGGCGATTCAAAGCGGTCTCGGGTGTGGAGGTAGAGGTCATCACCCGCGACTTCGGCGAGAACCTCTGTTACCTCTGGCTGCTCCGGTTCGAGGGCGATGAGAGGAACCCCGGGTCGATGGATTCCGACCTTCTCACGGGCGATTTCGGGTAAGGTCTCTCCGAGGACTTCGGCGTGGTCCATCGAAATCGTGGTGATGACGCATAGGTCTGCATCGACGAGGCGCGTGGCATCTCCTCGACCGCCCAAGCCGGTCTCGATGATTCCACGCTCGACGCCTGCCTCAGCGAAATGCAGCATGGCGGCGGCGAATGTCACCTCGTAGAAGGTCGGCTCAACTCCTTCAGCCTCAGCCGCCGACCTCACCGCCTCAACGCACCGCTCGAAATCTACCTCCTCGATAGGGCGACCATCAACTCGGATGCGCTCCTCGACGAGAACCAAATGTGGTGTCGTGAACAAGCCTACGCGCAAGCCATTGGCCGCTGCACCAGCCGAGAGGAGTGCACAAAGCGACCCCTTACCATTCGTACCGGCGACATGAATCGAAGGAAAATCTAGCTGGGGATTTCCGAGGCGCTCGAGTAGCGCCTCGACCCGCTCGAGACCCAGTTTCATCCCTGCGAATCGCAGGTCCTCGAGCCATTCCCGTGCACTCATCGCATCACCAGAGCCGCCCATTACAGCGGGGCGGGAACGGGTCAAGGTGATATGGGCCTTGAAGTTCGTGGAGGGTGTGTCCGCTGAAAGTGAAAGTGTTCTCGACATGATGCGAGACCAATGGGAATCGATGGCTGGAATGGCTGCGATGTTCATCGGAACAATCGCTATCGGACTTTTCATCCAGCCGCTTTACAACATTCCCGAGGCCCGTGCATTCGGCGAAGAGGGCGCGACAAAATCCGGCTTCATCCTTCTCGAACTCGTTCTCATCGGCGTCTTCACCGTCGCCATCATCTGGCTCGCGCGCAAGGGCCTCGACGCGCTCATCAAAGGCATCGTCATGCTGGCCCTCGGGCTCAGCCTATTCTACGCGATTCAGCCCTTCACACTGCTCTTCCTTTGGATCGCGGGCCTCGCAACACCCGCTTCCGTCGGCCTGAGCGCGCTGGCCATTTCGATTGCAGCCATGGTAGCCTTGCATCGTTACCCAGAGTGGTTTGTGGTGAACGGTGTGGGAGTGATGGTCGGGGCTGGCGTCATCGTCATGATCGGAATTTCGTTTGTTCCGGTTTTGGTGATTATTTTCATGATTCTCGCAGCGATTTACGACTACTGGGCGGTTCACAAAAGCAAGCATATGCTCGAACTCGCAGACACGATGATCGGGCTCAAACTACCGGTTTTGCTGGTCTCTCCTAAGGAAAAAGGGTACTCGTTCCTCGACCAAGAGGGCGACATAATGTCAGGCGCACACGCGGGGGAATCGGGCGTCTACGCGGGGGACGTGGCGCCACCTCCACCCGGCTACGATGGGGTGATGGAGGCTGAAATGGTCGACGAAGCCGTGAGGCTTCGACCCAAGAAAAAGAAGAGTCGCGACGCACTTTTCATGGGGCTTGGCGACGTCATTTTCCCCGGCATGTTGGTGATCTCTGCCGTTTCTTTCCTGCCCGAATGGGGGCCTGAGGTCGCCAGCGTCTTCGGAGGCTACTACCTCGCTCAGTTGGTTGTGGGAGTCGGTACTCTAATCGGCGGGTTGCTCGGTTATGTTGCGCTGATGTACTTCGTCGCGCAGGGTAATCCGCAGCCCGGTCTACCTCTGTTGAATGGTGGGGCGATTCTTGGGTATCTGGTCAGCGGAATTTACGCCTACGATATCGGCCCGCTGTTTCAGGCGATTACCTTCCTCTAGGAAATCCACATCGTGCGGACCTAGATTCCCCGATTGATTGAAGGCAGGGTGTCGAACCCTTCGGTTCGGTCGCCATGCTCGACATGACAATGTTCCGAGAGCACGCCGATGTCTTGAGGGCGGATCACGATAAGCGCGACATTCCTCATGACAACATCGATGCGGTGATCCGCCTCGATGAGGAATGGCGGCAAGCGCGCTACGATGTAGATCAACTTCGCAAGAAGCGAAATGAGGCCGCGCGCGGGATTGCGGCGGCCAAGAAATCCGGCGACAAAGCAGCCGCCGACGCGATTCTGGCCGAGGTTGCAAGCCTCGGCGCAGAAATCGATGCGCTCGGCGAAAAAGTCGACGCTGCGGTAGCCGAGCGCGACGCCATCCGAATGCGAGTACCCAATCTCCTGCACGAATCGGTTCCCGTAGGCGAGGACGACCAGAAGAATACCCTCCACAGCCTGCACGGGGACAAGGTCGAACTCCCATTCGAGCCGCACACCCACAACGACCTCATCGAAGCAAATGGCTGGGTCGACCTCGCGCGCGGCGCAAAAGTGACCGGCTCGCGCTTCTACTTCCTACAAGGGGACCTCGCGCGCCTCGAAATGGCGCTGCAGCACTACTCAGCCAATTTCCTCATGCAGCGCGGCTACACCCTCGTCCAGCCACCGCTGATGATGAACCGCGAAGCCTACGAAGGCGTCACCGACCTAGGCGACTTTGAGACGGTGATGTACGGAATCGAGCCGGACAAGTACTACCTCATCGCAACCAGCGAACACCCGCTCACAGCGATGAGGATGGACGAAATCATCGAGCCGGCGGAGCTGCCGATCAAACTCGTCGGAGTCTCGGCATGCTTCCGCCGAGAAGTCGGCGCACACGGCCTCTCAGACCGCGGAATCTGGCGTGTGCACCAATTCACCAAGATTGAACAAATCGTGATTTGCAAGCCCGAGGACTCTTGGGAGCACCACGAGGAGTTGTTGAGCAATGCCGTGGACCTTTGGGATAGCCTTGGCCTGCACTATCGCGTCGTCAACATCTGCACCGGCGACATGGGCTCTGTGGCCTCGAAAAAGTACGATCTCGAAGCATGGCTCCCCGGCGCTGGGGCCTACAAAGAGGTCGTCTCATGCTCGAACTGCACCGACTACCAGGCCAACCGACTCCGCATGCGTTACCGGACCGCTGAGGGGAATTCGGCGGTTCATACGCTGAATTCGACCGCCGTTGCGACCAGCCGTGCGCTGGTCGCGATAATGGAGCAGAATCAGACCGAGGACGGTTTGGTTCGTGTGCCGGATGTCCTCGTACCTCTGATGGGTGGGCAGACGGTTTTGCAGCCGCTTCAATAATCTGAAAATTGATAGTTCCAACAATACGATTCTTCAGGAAAGTGCTTATTATCATGTCCAGAAATTGACTGCTGATGAACTGTAAGATTCGTCTTCGTCTCGCCCTCGTTCTCGTTACTTTATTTTTCACATCAATTGTCTCAATTACAGTCGTCGCAGATGAAGAAAATCCCGAACACGATTTCAACTCGTCTCAATATCCATCTTTGCCAGATAGGGCGAGTTCTGCATGTCCTGAAAGATATGAAGGGACTACAACGAACGTGACCCTTGGTCCTTCAATTGAAATCGAAAATTCATGGTTAGAACGTTGTATCGTTCCTATTTACATCGATTTAAGGATTCAGAATCTTGGATTTATTGAATATTATTACGAGAGGATTGATGGACCATTTGACGATAACCAATGGAATATTTACATTCACGTCGATCAACTGCGTCCATCCGGTCAGTGGTCAGCAATCGGAAACACATCCTTCTCGAACGAAGAGTATGAATTTCTACTGTATGACCAGTCTGAATCGTTCAACTATAATCCTACCTGGCAACTCAATCAATCTGTTATCGATTTAGCAGGAAATAAATTAGGTAATTGGCAGAGATTACACATTTTCGCACAACATAATAATGCAGAGGAAACATATACACGATATTTCAAAGATCAAATAACATATAACGGGACTCCAATCTTCGATTCAGTGTTCGATTCTTCACCAATTCATCCATGGGAACGAAATTATGATTTTAACAATAATGAAGAAAGAACGATAATTTCATTCAGAGATGCATTTCTAGAATACGCACATTCAGGAATTGAGAATGACACCTCTGTTCCTCTTTGCGAATTGGTGATTGAAAATCTGTCAATACCCGAGGAAAATTCATTCCTGTTCATGAAGGGGAATTATGCAACGAATTTCTCGGGCTTATATACGACTCATTTTACTGAAATTGGATTTAATTCAGTCCACTGTCACTCTTTGTGGGAACTAGAAATTGAGGTTAATCGTACTGTTGAAACATATTCGTTTGATCGAAATGGATCATTATCATTTAGTTACCCTTTAAATGCACAAACTAACTATTTATCATGTTCTGCTGGTAATTCCAATTGTTGGTTCGACGAGAAGAATATTCCTCCATTAATCCTCGATGGTGACTGGACTCCGGTCGCATATTTTGAAGGGGAGTCAATTAGACCATCGTTTATGTACAGTCCATTTTCACCATACTACCAAATTAGTTACTATCTATACTACTGTTACCATATTGTTGGTGTAGATTGCGACAACGAAGAGGCTTACCACTCGCCAATAACAGGCACCCTGGAATATCAGTTCAATGTGGCTGTTGTTTGAGAAAAAATAGAACTGATGCTAGAAAAATTAGGACAATAAATTGTAAGAAATAATCTTGAGAATTATCAAAATATGTGAGATTTATACTTACGATATAAGGTTGACTAAAATCTTGACACGTCGAATTAATCTCATAATACAAATGGATTGAAGCCGATATCCGATCAGATTTTCTATCATCTGCCTGTATTGTCAAATTGAACGATCGACTCTCATTTGAGGGAATTAGAAATCCCTCTGGGGAACCTTCAATAATATATTCTGAGAAAATACCTCCATAATTATTGAATTCCAGACTGATGTCACAATCTATCCGGTTAGTGAATTTGATCTCAACGCTTTGGACCTCATTCGTAGTGAGATTAAATCCCTCCTCCGGCGTTACCTTCAGATTCAAGCTGTTGAAATCTTGAGGATAATATTCCTCAATCCAATGTTTGTTTTCCCCAATTGCGGTGGAGGAATAATTGATGAGGATAAAGAAAAACGCCACAACGAGAATGGAACTCAAAGCTCGAGAAGGTTGAGACATCATGAATGCATTTTGTATTTCATAAAATAATTTATCCTTTCAATTTGTCCATTGTATCAATTCATTCAGATTTTCAGTAGATTGATCATGGGGCGGCTGAGGTTACTTTGTTGGCCGCCTTGAGGACGATTGTTCCGATTAGGAGTGCGACCAAGACGGCGGCCAGAATTGGCAGGACCATCGCGATGAGGGTCATCAGGACTGCAGCGATGTTCTCACCGGTCGATACGACTGGATTTGCTACACCCATCGTCAGGGCGCTCGAGATACCTCGGGTGACTACGGTTGCGCCCTGAACGGCGGCGGTGACACCGCCGCCGGCGATAATCGCCAGCGACCATTGGATGACTGGATCTGTACTGCCCTCGAGGACCAGCGCGGTCATTCCCGAACCGGCTACGACCGCGGCTGGGCTGGCGATGGTATCGAGCAAATTGTCGACCCATGGGACGTAATATGCTGCGAATTCAGCGACCGTCGCCGCTCCCAGAAGGATGACGGCGACGTTCGAATCGAAGTACTCGAATGGAGTATCCATGAGATTGATGTCAACCGCATCCGCTCGCACTGCGATCGAAAGCAGGAACGGCGGCAGGAATACGCGGAAACCTGATGCCGCCGCAAGGCCCAATCCCATGCTCAAAGCGAGTATGATGTCGAATTCGTTCACGATAATCCCACGAATCGGCCATTATTGAATCCGATGCCGCCCTAAGTCGTCCGATTGTGGCCGAAGAAAATGGCTGGAGATGAGGCGCTACTGGTCGAAGAAAGCAACCATTTCATCGATGAGACTTGAGTAGAAAGCGACCATCCTCTCATTCGGTTGTTGAGCTCCCAACCTCTCAGTTAGAGGGTCGGCCGCCTCAATTTCGCTACCCGACATTTCGCTGAGGACGGCGTGAGCGCAGAATGGAACGTACATCTCGGAATAACCGCCCTCGTGAGCCATTACCAAACGACCATCGCAAAGCTTCCTCGCTGACTCCATGACCATCTCTGTCATCGCACGGTATGTCTCAGCAGAACAGAGCATCCGAGAGAGAACGTCGACTCCGGATGCATCGAAACCGCAGGCGATGATGATTACATCTGGATTGAATGATTCCAGACTTGGTATGATGATTCGCTCCATCGCCTCAAGATAGGTTTCGTGACCTGCTCCCGGCGGAAGTGGAATGTTCAGATTGTAGCCCGAACCGGCGCCGATTCCTCGATCTTCGATGGCGCCGGTATCGCGTGGATAGTTGTGCTCTTGGTGAATAGACACGGTGAGAACATCGTCGCGGTCGAGGAAGATCGCCTCGGTTCCATTGCCGTGGTGCACATCCCAATCCACGACCGCGAATCGGTTTGCCAGCCCTGCTGCTCGAGCCGCTTCGATTGCGACTGCGATATTCGCCAGCAGGCAATATCCGTTCGGAGCGTCTGGGAGACAATGATGGCCCGGTGGGCGGGATAGTGCGTAGGCATTGGTGTGGGTTCCTTCGAGCACAGAGAGCAGGGCTCCTTTGACCAAACCGGCTGACTGAGCGGCGATTTCGTATCCACCTGAGAGGAATGGAACGTGATATCCTAACTCGCCGCCACCGGAATCGCTGGCGGCTTTGAATGCATTAAGATAAGACGCGGGATGGACTCTCTCAAGGTCCTCGCGAGTTGCCGCAGGCGCGCCGGTGCAATCCAATTCAGTCGCGAGGCCGGTGACATCGATGAGATTCTTCACCCGACGCTTGGATTCGGGAGATTCGGGTGAACCACCCGCAGCGAGAGGTTGCACGAGGCCTTCGACCTCGGTGAGCAGAGCGTAATGCCCTCCGGTGTGCCAGAAGCATCGCTCGTCCCAGAAGAAGCCTGTCTTCGCCACTGGAATACACACCGTGGCCGCTCATCTCGATATTCGTATTCAATGCATCGAGGAATCTGCCTCGATGATTTGGTGCACGTTCGATGAAAATCAGTTCATTCGCCAATTTCGGCCAGAACCGCGCCCATATCAACACGATCTCCAGCGGCGAAATTCACAGAGACTACCTCGCCAGCCTTCGGAGCCTGAATCCGGTGCTCCATCTTCATCGCCTCCATCACCAACAGAGTTTGGCCCTCGCGCACGCGTTGACCTGCCGTGACGTGAACCTCGAGGATGGTTCCTGGCATTGGGGCGGTTAGGCCTCCTTCGCCCGCTCCCGCGTCGGCGCTGCCCGGTTCGTGGCCGCGAACAACGTGGATTCGCCCGTCGAGATGGATCCACCAATCATCGCCGACCTTGGCGGCGTGGGCGAAGGTAGCTCGGCCGTTGACTTCGACTTGCAGCCGGCCGGCTTGTGCATCTCGCTTGATTGCGATTTGACCGGTTGTTTGGTCGGTGCCGTCTAGGGTTAGGCCGGAGAGTGTAAGGGTGCCCTCCGAGTCTGCGAGTTTGGCGGTGTACCGCTCGCTCGATTCGCCTACGCTCCACTCCATTTTCTCACCTCAGGGGAAGGACCTCGACAATGTCCTAAATGGGTCGCCAGCGTGGCCGGTGTGTTGGTCTGCTGTGCTTGATTGAGCGCCGGCTTGGCCGGCGCGGTCGAGCCCGAATCGGCTTGCTGCGGTTGCGATTGCGACAAGGGTTGCTGGGTTGGGCTCGGGTTCTGTGAAGTTGGCTATATCGCGGGAATCTAGGTAATCGGTGGTGATGCCACCTGATGTAAAATCGGGGTGCTGCGCCATCTGTCGGAGAAATCCGATATTGGTTGTGACGCCTAGTGCTCGTAGGTTTGCGAGTGCGTTGTCGAGGCGGCGGGCGGCCGCGCTGCGGGTTGGTGCGTGGACGATGAGTTTGGCGAGCATCGGGTCGAAGTCGACCGTTACTGCGTCGCCCTCTCTGACACCTGTGTCGACGCGGATGCCCGGTCCTGCCGGCGCTCGCCACATCGCTAGGTCGCCGATCGCCGGTAGGAATCCCTTGCTCGGATCTTCGGCGTAGATACGAGCCTCCATCGCGTGACCGGTGATGCCGATGTCGGCTTGGGAGAGTCCGAGCGGGAGTCCGGCGGCGACCTCAAATTGCTTCTGCACAAGGTCGACGCCGGTGATCATCTCGGTCACTGGGTGCTCGACTTGCAATCGAGTGTTCATTTCAAGGAAGAAGAACTCGCCGCGGTCGGAGAGCAGGAACTCGACTGTTCCCGCGCCCTCGTAATCGACGGAATTTGCCGCCTGAACCGCGGCTTCACCCATGGCGGCGCGGATGTTTGGAGTCACTGCGGGGCTCGGCGCCTCCTCGATGACTTTCTGATGGCGCCGTTGCAAAGAGCAATCACGCTCGTTGAGGTGAATGCAATTTCCGAGCGAATCGGATAGAACTTGAATCTCGACGTGACGCGCACCGGTCAGCAATCGCTCGACATAGACGGTGCCGTCACCGAAGGCGGCTGTCGCCTCGCGTGCAGCCGCCTCGTATTCGGTGCGCAGCATCTTGGGCTCGTGCACGGCGCGCATGCCCTTGCCACCACCGCCAGCACTCGCCTTGAGTAGCAGCGGATAGCCGACGCGAGCGGCTGCTGAAGCCAGCACTCCAAGGTGGTCGACCGATTCCGAAATGGCAATCTCTTCGCCCGGAATCACCGGCACGCCGGACTCAATCATTCGTCGGCGTGCCGAAATCTTGTCTCCCATCGTATCGATTGCACCGGCGGGCGGACCAATCCAAATCAAGCCCGCCGCCTTCACCGCATTAGCGAAATCAGCGCGCTCCGAGAGAAAGCCAAATCCAGGGTGAATCGCTTGCGCCCCAGTCGAGCGCGCAGCCTCGATTATCGCCTCACCATTGAGGTAAGTCTCGGCTAGGCTTGCCCCGGGAAGATGCACCGCCTCATCGGCAGTTTCGACGTGCAGCGAGCCTGTATCCGGGTCAGAATAGACAGCGACCCCGCGCAGCCCCGACTCCTTCGCAGCCCTAAGAACACGAACCGCGATTTCACCGCGGTTCGCAACCAGAACCGTATCGAATGGACGCGGCGCACCGTGCATCCATTCGGGAATCATGCGCTCACTCCTCGGGTGCCCAGTCCGGTTTGCGACGCTCAAGGAATGAGGAAAGGCCCTCCTGACCCTCCCTCGACCCTCGCATCTGGCTCGTCTTGTCCAGAGTCCAGAGTCTGAGCTCCTCATCGCTGGCCATCCAGCGGTCGAAAGCCATGGCCAGCCGCTTCGATTCGGCAACGGCCATCGGGCCGGTCGTCAGAACATCTGCCACTACACGCTCGATGGCCTCATCGAACTCCAGCGGCGAATCGACAACCTCGTTCAACCAGCCAACCCGCAGGCCTTCTTCGGCGCCGACACGGCTCGCCATCATCGAGAGGCGCCTGAATTGCGCGCTGCCAAGGCGGCGGTAGACATAGGGCCCGATGACGGCGGGAAGGATTCCCAATTTACCTTCGGACAGAGCGATTCGTGTGCGGGGCTCGCCAATCGAATGGTCGACGCAGGCGACGAGGCCAGCCCCGCCACCGAGTGCCACACCCTGAACTGAACCGATGGTGAAGCAAGGGTGTGCCCACAAAGAATTGAACAAACGGTCGAGACGCTCAGAATCAGCTCGATTCTCCTCGGGACCAGCAGCCCCAGCGTCTCGCATCATATTGATGTCAGCCCCAGCGCAGAAGTGCTTGCCATCACCGCGCAGAACAATCACGCGCAGGTAGGGAGCACCATCGGGGTCAGCGAGAACCTGCGTCGTGCCAACCGAGCGTTCTTCGGTCCAACGCAGCGCATCGACCAACTCGGAAATCAACTGAACATTCAGCGCGTTGAACACGTCTGAGCGCCGCAAAGTCAGCCTCGCAACCGCACCGTCGATCTCGAGGCTGCACAATTCTGCATCCGGCCTCGAATCAGACATTCTCGCTCGCTCTGACATCTCACATCACCCCCATATCACATTCTGAAAACGCCGTACCCATTCTCAGGGAACGGCGCATTGAGGCTCGCCGAGATAGCCATCCCGAGCACATCGCGAGTATCACGCGGGTCGATGACACCATCATCCCACAGCCTCGCAGTCGAGTAGTAAGGCGAGCCCTCAGTCTCGTATTTCTCCAAAATCGGGCGACGGAATTCGTCCAACTCAGCACCCACCATCGGCGGCAATCCTTCGCGGGCCCGCTGATCCTGTTTGACCGTCGCCAGAACATCGGCAGCCTGCGGGCCGCCCATCACAGAGATCCGCGCATTCGGCCACATGAACAAGAAGCGCGGATCGTAGGCTCGTCCACACATTCCGTAATTGCCAGCCCCGTGCGAGCCACCAATTATCACCGTGAATTTAGGCACTGGAACACAAGACACGGCCGTGACCAATTTCGCACCATCTTTGGCGATTCCACCCGATTCAGCGTCACGGCCGACCATGAATCCGGTGATATTTTGCAGGAAAATCAGTGGAACCCCACGCTGTCCGCAGAGTTCGACAAAGTGAGCACCTTTTAGCGAGGATTCGGAGAAGAGTATGCCGTTATTGGCGACGATTCCGACAGGGTATCCGTGAATCCGAGCAAAGCCGCAAACCAACGAATTTCCGTAGCGCGACTTGAACTCATGAAAGCGCGAACCATCGACGATTCGAGCGATAATTTCTCTCACATCGACCGGAGTGCGATTGTCATTCGGGATGATTCCCATCAGCTCCTCCGCGTCGTAAGCGGGAGCCTCAACAGGCTTGACATCGAGACGTTGCTTCGGCTCGATATTCAGATTCTCCACAACATTTCGGACCATTCGCAGGGCTTCTTCCTCTGTCTCAGCGAAGTGGTCGGCCACACCCGATTCACGGGTGTGGACGTCAGCGCCGCCGAGGTCTTCGGCGCTGACCTCTTCGCCGGTCGCTGCCTTGACGAGCGGTGGACCGGCGAGGAAAATCGTTCCATTTCCTTTGACGATGATCGATTCGTCAGACATCGCTGGAACGTAGGCTCCTCCGGCTGTGCAGCTTCCTAGAACGGCTGCGACCTGCGGGATGCCCTTGCCGGACATCATGGCTTGATTGCGGAAGATGCGACCGAAGTGACCGATGTCCGGGAATACCTCGTCTTGCATCGGGAGGAAGGCTCCGCCGCTATCGACGAGGTAGATGCATGGGAGATTGTTGGCGTCGGCAACGTCTTGGGCTCGGATGTGCTTCTTGACGGTCATGGGGTAGTATGAGCCGCCTTTGACGGTCGCGTCGTTGGCGACGAAGAGGCATTCGCGACCGTGGACCACTCCGATTCCGGTGATGACTCCGGCGGAGTGGGCCTTGCCGTCGTAAAGCTCGTTTGCGGCAAGGCTGGAGAGTTCGAGGAAGGGGCTGCCGGGATCGCAGATTTCGGCGATTCGCTCTCTTGGGAGCATTTTGTTTCGAGCGCGGTGGCGCTCGACATATTTGCCGCCGCCGCCCTCTTTGACTGCCGCGAGGCGCTCTTTGAGGTCGGCGGCTAATTGCAGGTTTTGTTCGCGTCGGCGCTCCCAATCTGCTCCGGAACGCTCGACGCGGGTCGGCAATCTATCCATGGCTCTCAACCCCCCAGATTGCTGCCGAACCTTGAATCCAATGGAGACGACATCGTAGATGTCGTGATTAGACTCCGAGCATCAGACGTCCAACATCGCGTAGACCTGGCGCCATTCCAACCACCATCAGAGCCAATCCGATGAGTAGGCGCAGGTGCTGCTGGCGATGCTCGAAATTGGCCAAGGAGTAGAACCAGAAGATGATGCCACCAATGGCCAATTTCAACACCGCAAATCCGGCTGCTGTATCGAAGATTTCGATGACGTAAGCGGAGACGATGTGCTTCTCATGGTAGCCGAAGAAATCGATACCGATGAATGTAGCAAGCCCATCGAGAAGTTGACCGGCCACCGGCAAGAATGCGACCGGATAGGCCATCGTCGCCTTGGTGCGCAGCGCCTCGATGAGGTCCTTCTCCTTCGACTCCGAAGCGATGTAATCATCCTCCGTCATTCCCGGAGGAAGTACTCCGGCGACGATGCCATGCTCAGCCAGCTCAGCAGCCGACTCGCGGCCCTGCTCAAGCATCCACATACACAGAATCACCGGCACTCCGATGACCACAGCAAGCGGCCAGAGGTTCAATTGCTCCAAATCGCGAGTCACCATGAAGGATGCCAGCGCACCGAATAGAACCACGCTTCCTCCAACACCGGAGAAGTAGACGGTGCGCTGAATGTGATCGAAGCCGCTCGCGCTCTCCTCAAGCAAACTCGGAACCGCGAGCGCGAGCATGCTGAACACGAACATCAGTGTCAGATCCAGATCCAATTGTGCAACTCGGTCACTACCCGAGATCGAAGCCCCGTAGAGGATGAATTGCGAGATGATAATCAGCATCGAAGCCGACCTGACACTCTCGATTTTCTTCTCCTCTTCGCAATCACACGCATTGATGGAATAACCAGCCCAACCAGCCACAACCACCCATCCAGCGGTTTGGAAGTGAACACCCGGGGAGACGAACCAAGCCGAGAAGAACTCCCCGAACAATCTCGCGTCTTCGACAACTTCGCCGAAAGCCGCCCACAAAACGAACGGCAACAACGCGAGCAGAGTCTTGTCAGAACCATCGACTCCAAGGTGGCGCAGCCAGCCCGAGAGAGCGACCGCGAACATGGCGAGGACGATACCGTAAGTCATCGTGTTGACCATATTGTAACCGGCGTCGCCTGTCGATTCGCTAAGTACAGGGTCCAGGTAGTAAGTGTAGACGAAATCGGAGAGAGGATTCCCGATCGACAACTCGTGAAGTGCGATTCCTCCGAAGAAGAGCCCCATTATCACCGTCAGCGCCTGAATGACCAGACGCTCGTAATCGTACCACTCCTCAAGCAGGTTCATGGCCGGTCGAGCGAGGACCCCCGCTTAGGCGTGGCGGCGTGGGAGAGTCGCTGGAAGAGTCTCATTCCTCTTCGAATGAGATCGATTCATCGTCCGCGAGCTCGAGCATCTCGGCGACCTCTTCGACGTTTTCCGGGTCGACTTGAGCTGATTTGAAGCGGCGCTCGCGGCGGCGACGCGCTTCGGCTAATTCGGGGACCAGCGCGTCGAATTGGTCTGAGGTTCCGCTATCGACATCGTACGAATCGAGGCTTCTGGATTGGATTCGCATCCGCTTGCGATCCTGTTCGAGGCCGTGCAGAACTGTTCCGTGCTCGGCACCGTTGAGGATGCTCTCGATGGCGGGGGTTGCTAATGCGAGGCCGTCCTCGTCTCCGATGACGAGGACTGTCGAGCCGTAGATCGCCATCTCGGTGTGAGTCATCTCTTCGATTAGGCTGCGAATGCGGCCGTTGCGCCCGATGAGGCGGCTGCGCATTCGGCGGGTTTGGTTCGGCTGGCGACCGACCCATTCGCGGATGTCATACATGCGCAGGAAGACTTCGTCCTCGAGGAGTTTGACCGCGCGCTTGGGCGCGAGGCCGCGCCCGATTGCGCGCACTACATCTGGCATCTTCATGCGAAGGATGGGGTCGACCTCTAACCCGCCCCAATCGGCCATCACATCGCCGGTGCTGGAATCGACTTCGAGGGCGGCACCGCTGGCCTTCTCGATCATTTTGCGAGTCCGCCCGCCCTTGCCGATGAGCACCGCGATGCGGTCCTTGGGTATGCGTGCGAGCAGTTCCACGAAGGCGGGCGACCCGCCTCCCCGTTTTAATCCCCGCCCGCCAACTCGGGATAGGTTGGGACCGGTTCTTCGAGCACTCTGAGGAGTGCATCAGCGAGATTGACCTCGTATCCTTGGCGGTTTATCCACTCGACCAGTCGAGTGACGTCGCGCACCAAGAATTCGTTAGAAGACGGGTGCGCGCTGACGACGGCTTGCCCGACATCGATGACCCACGGCTCGCCGTCGTACCAGAGAATGTTGTATTCTGAGAAATCCGAATGAGCGAGATCACAGGTCTGCCAGCAGACAGCGAGAATCTCTAGCAGGTCTTCGAAGACGCCCATCGGATCGTCGATGGTGATGTCCTTGAGGCGAGGTGAAGGTTCGCCTTCATCGCCGATGAGATCCATCACCAGCACATTGTTGAGTATTGCACGAGGTTTTGGAACTCGGATTCCGTGTTTGCGCAAGCGCTTGAGATTGCGGTATTCCTTGCGAACCCAAATCTTGACGAGTTCGCGATGGCGACGCTTCAATCCACCGAATCTCGGGTCGCCATCGATGTATTTTGCGAGGCTCTTGAACACGGCATTCGTCGTGTGGAAAATCTTCACCGCGGCAGGACCCTGATTGGTCGTAGCGTGAAAGACATGGGCCTCCTTGCCGCGGGCAATCGGGTAATCGACGGTCTCGATTTCACCCGATTGCATCAATTTGTGAAGTGACATGAGTGTCGAGCGGTCGAAGACCGCATCGAATACTCGGCGGTCGACCCAATCGTATTGACCACCGCCGAGAACACCTTGCAACTTGTCTTCAATCTCCTCAAACATGCGCTTGAAGCGCGGCTCTGACATCCAGTCGTGCTGCCGCGCCGCTTTCATCAGCGCGTCCGGGTCGAAGTCATCCCAGCCGGGGTCTGCCATCGCTCTCACCCGAAGAATGAGTCGATATCGTCGTCGTCATCGTCAGCCCAAACAGCACTCGGCTTCTCCGCCTCTGCTTCGGCCTCCACGTCATCCGCTCCGGCTGCCTCGTCTGCATCAGCCGCCTCGCCACCTGCGTCGGCGGCTGAGGATGCATCGCTGGCTTCGGACTCGACGGTCTCGTAATCATCGTCCGACTCGTTGAATTGATCCTCGGTCATGCCGAATAGATCGACGATCTCTGGAAGTACTCCCTTGCGTGAGAGATAGATCGACTGAGTCTTGGTGTAGCGCATGCGAACGTCAGCCTTTGCGTCTTGGAAATCCCAAGGCTGAACGATGATGAGATCACCTTCCCGGACCCATTGGCGGCGGCGCATCTTACCTGGAATTCGTGCTAGGCGACTCTCGCCATCCTCGCAGACCGCTCGGACTCTGCGACCGCCGAGGATTTGGTCGGCGATAGCGAACATCTCGTTGATTTTCTTGTTCGGGAGCTTTACGCGAATCTTGTCGCTAGCGCCCGATTCAAGCTGCGCCAGCAACTCTGTGTCCACACGCTCCTCACGACGCGCCATTGGGCCTCGGTCGAGCGACCCCTATGTGAAACCATGCCTCGGCGAACGCGCGGAATCGAGACGTGGGGCCGGGCTTGCGCAATCGGCTGAACTCTCATTTCAGAGTGCTACGACTGCGGTCTCGACGAGGTCGAGGAGGAACTCGGCACCGGCGCCGATTCCGAAGAAGACTGTGAGTACCGCGAGCACGAGGATTGCACGGCGAAGATGGCCTGCTCGGCGCAGCGGCTTTGCCTCCTCCGACTCCTCGAAGAACATCACTAGGCACAATCGCAGGTAGTAGAAGAGCGAGAGCGCGCTGTTCAGAACGATGGCGATGGCCAGCCAGAAAACCGGGTCAACAGTCTCCGCCCACGGCACGATGGCGTCGGCGGAGGTGCTTCCCGTACCGGCGCTGATGTTGACGATTCCGTTGATCATCAGTAGCTTCGAGAGGAATCCTGAGAGCGGCGGAACGCCGGCGAGAGCCAGCATGAAGATGAACATCGAGCCGGCCATCTGAGGGTCGCGGCGAGCCAATCCGTGCAGGTCTTCGAGTCGGTGGCTGCGACCCTCCGTCTCAAGCAAGCCGAGAACGAGGAATGCGCCGAGCTTGAAGAGGACTAGAATGGTCAGATGGAAGACGATGGCGACTAGGACCAATTGTGTTGAGTCGGCATCGCCTAGGCCACTGCCGATAGCGGCGAGCGCGGCGAGCATGTATCCCGCGTGAGCCACGCTCGAGTAAGCCAACATGCGCTTCGGGTTCTCGCTGGTAAGCGCGGCGAGGTTACCCCAAGTCATCGTCACGATCGCGATGAGAGCGACGACGCAGAACCACAGAGCCTCGCCCTCAGCGGGCATGGTAACCTCGATGAGGACGCGGAAGAGAGCGACGAATCCCATCGCCTTCGAGGCGGTTGCGAGTACGCCTGCAACCGGCGAAGAAGCGCCTGCGTAAGCGTCGGGCGCAGCCAGATGGAACGGTGCGGCGCTGACCTTGAATCCGAATGCGACGAGCATCAAACCGACTCCGATTACGGCGAATGGATCGAGTCCATCCATCGCCGCCCAAGCCGCAGCAAGAGCATCGAAGTCTAGGTCGCCAGCCCACAGATAGACCAGCGACATTCCGTAGATTCCGGTCGCGCTAGCGACGGATCCGACAATGAAATACTTGGCACCGGCCTCGCCGCCAACCGCTTCCTCCTTGTGGAAGGCGACCAGCACATAGGCAGCCAGCGAGGCCAATTCGATGGCCACGAACATGAAGAAGAGATTCGAGGCCATCGCCATCAGGCTCATGCCCAATCCAACCATCATCAGCAGCAGGTGGAAATCCACCTGCCTGCGATTATCCATCAGTGCAGCGACGAGCGCTTCAACGCGCGATTCGGAATCCTTGTCACGAGGCGCGCGAGCGCTGCGGCGGGAAGGCATCCGGTAGGTCGTGGCGACCGCCGCGAGCAGCAGTGCGCCATAGAAGACCACAGACATCATGCGAGTGAAGGAGGTGACCTCCATCACACCACCAATCTCACCGCCTGCCCCTTCGACGCCAAAGAAGGAGAAGAAGAGAGCGACGGAGAAGGCGACAATCGAAATTCGCGCCGGCAGGCGCGGGTCAGAAGTCGCCTTGAATCTCGTACCACCGATGAACAGAGGAACGCGCACGCGTGTAAGCGGGAGGCGGAGTGTTGCGTTGCCCAAATTCGGCACGAGGATAGCGAGGGTGATACCGGCTACGAGTGCCATTTCCGGCAGCAGATTTTCCATTTCAGCGAAGGTCAGCATCAGGGCTTCACCCCCTGTGTGTTGAGTGCATCGACCAGCGTTTCGAGCATGAATTCGGTCGACCAATCCGACATCATATCCCAGAAGATGAAGGGCAGAATTCCGAACAGAACCGTGAATGCAACGAGTACGAACATGCCCGCATTCTCATGCCAAGTGATGTCGCGCGGCTCCTCTCCGTGCAGGCTCTCGGGAAGGACTCCAAGATGTGGGTCGCCGCCCTCGAAGATTGTGCGTTGCATGCTTGTGAGGTAGTAGACCGCGGTGATGATGAGGGTGAGGGCTGGTAGGATTACTAGCCAGCCGAAGGTCATCCAGAATGCGATCATCACCGCTACTTCGGCCACGAAACCGGCGAGCAGCGGCAGGCCGAGGCTCGCCATCCAGCCGAGCATCATGTGGCCGGCAAGCCACGGCGAGTGGTGCGCGATTCCGCGCATCGAACCGATTTCGAGAGTGTGGTAATGGTGCTTGAAAGCGCCCGCGACCGCGAAGAGGAGCGGGCTGATGATGCCGTGGGCGAACATCATGAAGAGTGCTCCAGCGATTCCGAGCGGTTGCATGGTCGCGATTCCGAGGAAGATGAGACCCATGTGTGAGACCGATGAGTAAGCGACCATGCGCTTGAGGTTGGTCTGTCCCATGCAGACGATTGCGCCGTAGACTAGGCTGACCATTCCGAGGATGATGAGGAGTGGCGTGAAGACTACGGTTGATTCCGGGAAGATGGTAACCGCGATTCGCAGGAATCCGTAGGCGCCCATCTTCAGCATGACGCCAGCCAGCAGCATCGAGCCAGCTGTGGGCGCCTGCACGTGAGCGTCCGGCAGCCAAGTGTGTACTGGGACGCTCGGCATCTTGGTTGCGAAGCCGATGAGCAACAGAATCCAGACGAAGTGTCGCAGGCCTTCGCCGGCGATTAGGCCATCTCCTGCGGCCTGCGCGGTCATCGCCACGAGGTCGAAGTGATGACCGGTCAGCGAGCCAGCAAGGTCCGCGTCTCCCGTGTTGAAGTACATCACGAGGATACCGATGAGCATCAGAACGCTCGCGGTGAATGTGTAGATGAAGAACTTCATCGAGGCGTAGCGTCGGTCAGCGCCACCCCAGACCAGGATGAGGAAGAACATCGGGATGAGGGTGAGTTCCCAGAAGACGTAGAAGACGAAGAGGTCGAGGACGACGAAGACGCCGAGGAGAGCACCCTCCATCACAAGGATGAGCGGGTGGAACATGTATCCATCCTTGGCATCCCACTCAACGAGCATCGAGACTGGGATGAGTAGCGCTGTCAGCCAGACCATTGGGAATGACAGCGCGTCGACTCCGACGGTCCAGCGAACGCCGATTTCGCCGAGCAGGACTACGGCCTCGTTTTGCAAGACGTAATCGCCCTGCATGATGTTGAGCCAGTCGATATTTCCGATCTGGCCGAGGAAGAGCATCGTGGTGATGGCGAAGATTGCGACTGCGATAGCCATCGAGAGCGAGCGGGCGATCTTGCGAACGAAGTCTGCCATGCTCGCTGGGCCGATGTGTGGCAGGATGAGCAGGGCGAGACCGACGAAGATTGGTGTCAGCGTGATGAAGGTGAGCGGGTCTGATGTGATCAAGCGCTCACCCCCCAGATGAGTGCGAAGATGGAAAGCGCGCCGACCGCTGCCATCAGAATGTAATCGCGCGCGCTACCTGTTGTAACTCGGCGGATTTGGACCGAGCCGAGCACCGAGTTGGATTCGATTTGCTTGATGACGCCGTCGATGACATTGGCGTCAAACCAAGCGGCGAAGTCGGCGAACGGAACGATTGTTCGCGCGAGGATGCCTTCGTAGAGGTCGTCGAAGTAGAGGCGTTGTTGCAGGGCCTCCGCTAATTGTGAGTTGGCCATTCCATCGACGTTCTGGCTACCGAATTTACCTGAGAGAGAGGTCAGCCAGTGGACGAGTCCTGTGGCTTGCTCGCCTTCCTTGAGTGCACCACCATAGATGCGAGCGGCCATGATTGGGCCGATGATGAATGAGAGGGCGATGGTGGTCCAGCCGACATAGCGTAGCTGCATATCCTCGGGCAGGAAGGCGTGCTCCAACTCGTAGATGACTTGGTCGAGGAAGGTCGCCTTGTGGAGTGCGAGGTGGTCGTACTCGCCCGAGAGCCAGTCGACCATGCCAAAGAGGGCGAGGCCGAAACCGCCGAGGGCAGTGATAACCGAGAGGAGGACGAGTGGAGTCTTGATCCACGGAGTTGCCTCGTGGACGTGGTCGACGAGTTCGTTTTTCGGCTCGCCGGCGAAGGTCATGAACCACATACGCGACATGTAGAATCCTGTCATGCCGGCGGTCGCCAGAATCAGCAACGCCGGACCGAGCAAAGCCTCGGCACCGTGGAAGTACGCGTACCAAGTCTTGCCGACGATGATTTCCTTCGACCAGAATCCACCGATGAGAGGAATGCCGATGATAGACATCGAACCGAACATCATAGCCGTAGCGGTAATCGGCAGTTTGCTCGCCAACCCACCCATGTTTCGCATGTCCTGCGGGTCGAAATCGTGGTGGCTCGCGTGATCGTGGTCCGAACTATCACCCTCATGACAAAGGTGGTCATGGGCGTGGTGGACCTCGTGGATAACCGACCCGCTCGCCATGAAGA
>CAZNVK010000019.1:0-25838 GCA_964576865.1 uncultured Candidatus Poseidoniales archaeon
TTCTCGAGTCCCGCTGGGGGCTCATCTGAGTGGCAAAACGCGGGCTCGGGAGGGGCTTGGCTGAGGTCGCTGAGGCGACGGGTGAAGGGCCAGACCTGACCGGTTTCGTTAGTGAAAAACCTCCCACTGAGACTGAACAACCTCACACAGAGCACACGGAGCACACGGAGACTGTAGGGAGTTCTCCCGTGGAGAGCGTTGCGAGCGTTGTGGGAGTAGAAACTGATTCGCCGCGGGCGGCTGTTCTGTGGATGATTTTCGGGAGTCTTTGTTTCGGTACGATGAATGCCCTCGTGAAGTACACAAGTGGACTCGAGGGCGTCGATGTTTGGTTGGTGATTTTGGTTCGCTCGGCGGTGATTGCATTCGCGGTTGCGGCCTTCGCAGCGAGTCGTGGAATCTCGTTGAAGATCAATGACCCAAAGACGATGTTTCTGCGTTGTGCTGTGGGTTTGACTGCGATGATTCTCTACTTCTCAGCGCTGGCTTTGATTCCGATTGGACAGGCTGTGACACTGCAATACACCGCGCCTCTATTCGTGGCACTGCTCTCCGGTCGCATCATCGCTGAGAGGGTCGACCCCAAGGTATTAGCCCTCGTCGTGACGGCGTTTGTTGGGATTGTTCTAATTGTCTCTCCGAGTCTGGGTTCGGTCGAGCCGGATGCACTTCTCGCACTCGGCTCGGGCTTCTTCGCAGCGCTTGCTTACATCTACGTACGCGAGCTGCGAAAAACCGACTCTGCGGTTTCAGTCGTATTCTGGTTCGCGGCCTTCTCGGTGGCTGGTTCGGTGGTTCAGGCCGCACCCGACCTGTTCACTTTGGAGGCGGAAACTATCGCCGCCCTCGTCGGAGTCGGCATCGGTGCGGGCGGCGGGCAGGTCGGCATCACGATGGCTTATCACAAGGCAAATGCGGCTTGGGTCAGCGCCTTTTCCTATCTGACGGTGATAGTTGCGACATTCTACGGATTCGTGCTATTCGATGAGGCCCTGAGCCTCGCTGACTGGGCGGGCGGCGTCCTGATCGTCGGCTCGGGAATCGCTCTGGTTTTCCTCGCGCCGCCCCGACAACCTCTCGATAAACCCAGCCAGCATTGAAAACAAATCACCAAGGTGAGAAATCATGGAAATTACTCTGACGATGGTCGTGATCTTCCTTCTAGGTATGGTACTTGGCGGCCCCATCGTTAGGGTGGCGAGGGCACACGGGCCGATGATTCTGCTAGTGGCGATGGTCGCGCTCTCGATTCCGTTATTCACGCTCGGCCCGCATCCAGTAATTCTCGGCATATACACAACGATTGCAATCTACCTGATCAGCATCGCACTCAAATTGCTGCGCGATCCAAGCAAATTCAACGAATTTTGGAAGTCAATTGACGAAAATTGAATCCAGCCCTGTTCGGTGGAGTTTTCAGCAGGCTCCTCGGCTGCCATGACGATGCTCCGGAAGCTCACAAGCGCAGTCCTGCCTGTCTCGATCCTCATCTGTGGGCTCTATTTTTACGCACTGGGTCCAGGAGAAGAGGCATTCGGATTCGCGGTTATTGCTTTACTAGTCATCATTCCATCCGCCGCTTTTTTCACTTGGATGGCGAATTTCGTAGGGGTTCGATTGACTACTTGGCAACGAGCAAAACTTGTCCTTTCAGTTGTGATTTGCATTGGGGTCTCAATGATAGTTATCATGTCTGCCGGCTCGACAATCGGGTTCGACGGCATGCTCCTCGCTTGGCTCACAATCTGGCTTTTATCGATTCTGATCATTCGAGGAATTCAGAGATCTCGTCCAGAGATTTTCGGCTGAGGTCAGGCACTTTGGCATCCTCAGCCGGATACCCAACAGGCATCAGAAGCATCGCGTGTTCGTGTCCCGGGCGGCCCAGAAGGTCTCGGAGGAAGCCCATCGGTGAGGGCGTGTGAGTCAGCGTTGTCAGGCCCATATTGTGCACGGCAGCGATGAAAAGTCCCGCCGCAATTCCACACGATTCTTGCGAATAATACGTCGGCCCCCACTCTCCATTGGCTCGCAGTCGCTTGGTTTGGCGGAAAATGACGATGACCCACGGCGCGTCGGTGATGTGCTCTTTGACCGCGTCGGTTCCCAAGGGTGACAGGACTTCTGCCCAGGCCTCGGGCATCCGTTCCGAATACGTTCTTCGCTCCTCCGCCTCGGCTGCTTCGCGCATCTGCTGCTTGAGGTCGGGGTTGGCGACGGCGACGAAAGTCCACGGCTGCAGATGCGCACCAGAAGGCGCTGTTCCAGCGGTCTTGATCGCCGCTTCGATGAGTTCACGCGGTACCTCGCGCGTCGAGAAATGCCGCGTGGTCCTGCGTTTATCCATTCGATCGTAGAATGCTTGAGCGCGCTCGGACATTTCTTCTAGGGCGATTTCTTCGAAGACGAGATCGATGAAACCCGACTCAGAATCGCTCTCGACCATTGACTCACTTCGACTTGGCTCAGTCGCGCCGCGCAATCAATGCTGCGAGTGAGAGCCCTGCTACAGCCAGCGGCGCGGCGAATCCTGGAAGCATTCCTGTATCGTCCTCAGCATCGTCGCGGCAGTCGGATGACGGCCCGCCCCAAGTCTCGTTATCATACCAACAATCGGACCAGATCTTCCAGCCGAAGCCGGACTCGGGCAGCGAATCGGTGCTCTCGTCCGCGCGCGTGATATCGAATCGCCAATTGGCATAGGTTGCGTAATCATCGACCAGAATCGAGCCACTGAACGTCTGTCCGTCGCCCGAGTCAATCAATTCCTGACTCTGGGGAGGCCAGCAGATTCCCGTATTGATGCAAACTTGGGTTACCCACTCGATCTTGCTGATGTCGTGACCCTCCTCCAAGGTCACGCTGATTTCGAATTGTGTGTTTTCGCGGACCACCTCAGCGTGGGAAACTGTGTCAATTCCGCTTCCAGCCGTGTCGGTCGCCTCATTGACTCCGCTCTCGCCCGCGCCGCTGACAGATAGAGCCAGCATGGCGACCATGGCGAGGGCGAGCAGTTGTCGCATGGTTGGCGGCTGGACTTTGCCCACATGAAACCATGCGCTCAAAGTCTCAGTGGAACAGCCTCAGTTCTTCGGTCGGACGACGACGACCTTCTTCTTCGGAGGGCGCGGGAGGAGTGCGGCACCGGCGGCGAGCATCCCGGAGAAGCAGAGGTTGGTGAGACAACCGATATCGACGGCGGCATAATCCGAAGACAGCGAAATAATCGGAATCGCGAGGAGGAAGACCCCCATCCCTAGGCCAATTCGCACGACACGAGGTGCCGGCGGTCCTCTTTCAACCTCGCGTTCTCCATCAATCCCACATCGCCTCTCGCAGCGAGCGCTGAGGACGCAGCCCGCCCACCACCCTACCACTTTGAACCTCACACTTCGTCAGATGCTGTTGACTACCGAGGCGTGCCAGGCGGCTGATGCATGAAATGGAGTAGCGAACGTAGTGAGCGCTCTAGTCTGTGGAGCCGACAGGAGTGAGCGTGGCCGCGGGCCACGTTCACGACTCGAGGTTCCAGAGATCATCTCCTATCCAGTGGAGGGTTTTGATGGCCTTGCCCTTCGTCATTGCGACCATCTCATCGCCGTTCACGAGGGCCATTCCGAGGGCCAACGGTTTGCCATGTTCTTCATCCCGAACCCACACTAGGTCGCCGGCTTCTACCAAAGGATCGGCGACCTGAACCCCAGCTCCCATACAATCGGCGCCATTCATCAGGAATGGAATGGCGCCGTGGTCAACGGCGGCCCATTTGCCGCCAGGTTGCCAAGCGAGGATGCCGCGTAGAGTCGGGAACCACTTGCGGCCATCCTTGGTCTCGACCTGCATCGCCAGAGGCGTTTTTTCGACAAGAAGCAGGTCGCGATTGTCGAAGTTTGCCTTCTCCAAAAATGCAGATTTTGCATCGATGTCGACGCCGATCCGCGTTGATAATTCAGCGACGACATCGCGCACTTGCTTGAATCTCACAGGCGTCCTCCTGCGCAGTCTCTTTTCC
The DNA here is from genome assembly GCA_964576865.1 of uncultured Candidatus Poseidoniales archaeon. Taxonomy (GTDB): domain Archaea; phylum Thermoplasmatota; class Poseidoniia; order Poseidoniales; family Thalassarchaeaceae; genus MGIIb-O1. The sequence goes on from CAZNVK010000019.1 coordinate 4,013, forward strand.
GACACAGATTGACCGAGGTGCACGCTCTCAATAACCTCTCGCAGCGAACGCGGGGAACGCAGCCGCAGTGCGCGCTGCCCGCCCGCCACCCAACCAAGACAAGCCTCCCACAACGCTCGCAACGCCCGCCACGAGAAACCAATCCGTGGTCTTCGTGGTCTCCGTGAGAGGCTCGAAACATCCCCATAAGCTCGCAGCGCTCGCCACGAATTCAGCCCGTTGTGTTCGTAGTGTTCGTTGTGGGAGGAAACCAAAGTTCAAGCGATATGCACCGAAGCACGACCCATGCTGGTAGTCTGCTTCGACCTCGAAGGAGTCCTCATGCCAGAGGTCTGGATCAACGTCGCCGAAAAGACAGGAATCGAAGCACTGCGACGAACAACCAGAGACGAGCCGGATTATGACAAACTCATGCGCTACCGGCTCGACATTCTCGACGAGAATGGCATCACCATCGACGACATCCAGAGCGTCATCGCCACGATGGACCCATTACCGGGGGCAAAGGCGTTTCTGGACCGTGTGCGCGCGCGTTGGCAGGTGCTGATTCTCTCCGACACATTCTACGAATTTGCCCAACCGATGATGCCCAAACTCGATCGCCCCACGATCTACTGCCACGACCTGCAAATCGACGATGAAACGCGGATGGTGACCGGTTGGAAGATCCGCCTCGAAGACCAAAAGAGAGCGACGGTTGAAGGTCTTCGACAAATGAATTTCAAGACGGTTTCAGTTGGTGATTCCTACAACGATACGAACATGCTTGCAGAAGCACACGCCGGAATTCTGTACCGGCCGCCGGCGAATGTAATCGAGGAATTTCCGCAATTTCCAATCGTCAACGATTACGATTCGCTATTCGCTGCAATCGAGGCTGCAGCGGCGGAACTCAACGGATGAATCCACTCGATTCCACCGGCCTCTCGCAGAGAACGCAGCGAACACAGCCCGCCCGCCCTCCGACCAGGTGTCCCGCCCACAACGCTCGCAACGTCCGCCACGAAAACACGTAGTGTTCGTAGTGTTCGTTGTGGGAGGAAAATTACTGAAATCATCTTGTTTCGACCCGTAGGGTCGGCTTAGAGCGAATCCCATCCCTCGCCGCTCCATTGAAATAAGGGTGGTCGGTCGGCGAGGCGCATGGCACAGTGGCATGGCATCTCTCGACGCAAGCCGACCGGCGGACGCTTGAAGCGACCAAACCGCTACCGAGGCAAGCGCCGCAAGGAAATTTCCAGCGAGAACCAGTTCGCTTTCGTGGGCGAGCAGGACCTCCGCAAGGGGTACCGCAAGCATGCCGGTTCAACGACCGTTCGCGTGATGCAGGCCAATACCTGCAATGTCAACGACCCAAAGACTGGCAAGACCGTGCGCTCCACGATCACAAGCGTCATCCAGAATGATGCTGATCCTAACTACGTTCGACGCAATATCATCACCAAGGGCGCGATCGCTCAGACCGAGGCTGGCAAGGTGCGAATCACCTCGCGCCCGGGCATGGATGGCGTCGTCTCCGGTGTCTTGATTGACGAATGAAAGCCGCGAAGGCCTCAAGTCAGACCGTTTGCGCGAAGGGGCGTAAGCCATGGCCGAGCGTAAGGATGAGATGTGGGTTTGGACGGGGTACTTCGACGCCCGTTTGTCTCGCTCTCAGGGGCGTCGCGTGCCGAAGGAGGCTGCGATTGCAAATCCAACGCTGGAAGCTGTGGCTTGGGCTGCGCGCGCGGCTGGAATCACGAGGATGCGCCGCAAGCCAGAGATGAGTCATCCGGCCCGACCGCATGCTCAGGAAGGCCGGCTGGAGATTTCGACCAAGGATGCACTCGGCTCGACCAAAGCCGAGTCGAAGGAGGGCGTTCTGCAATCGATTGGACTGCGGTTGCGCTCGCAGATGAAGGAGGCCAAGGCGGCCGAGGCTCAGGTTACTGCGAAGGGCCCTTCGAAGGGCAAGCGACAGCAGCGAGCTCAACGCAAGTCGTTCAAGCAAAAAGGTGGATCAGCGCGCCGAAAGAAATTTGGAAAGCGCTGAATCCTGCTCTAAGTTTATCAAAGACGAATTTTCATTGCTAATCAATGAGAACAGTCGCGATACCGATGATTCTACTGATGCTGAGCGCATCCTTTGCTGGATGTACTTCCGGCGATCCGGATGGAGATGACAATTCTGGAATAGATATGGAGATACTAAATCAGATGATTGATGATAACCTTCAGGACTTCATCAATAACACGTCTGTGACGGTGAATAATTATCATAGTTCAAATGAAACTCACTACACCTACAACACATATAATGGCTCATCAAATCATGTAATACTATACGTGGCAACTGGAGTAGACCCGGGGGTTTCCACCACCCAAGGGGAGACATCAAATAATTCAGATATGGTTCTTTTAGTAAGGTCTGACAGTTTCCACGAAAATCATTGGACTGCTCTTAATGGGGCCCAAATTTGCGTTGGAATTGGAACTGAAACTGAAGGTATGCTTCAAGACGCTTTTTCTAATGTTGGAATTGATTTTACATCGGTTCCCATAGCAGATAGTTCAGAAGGTCGTTCAAAATTCATAGACGGTAGTTGTGATGCGATTACAGGTACGGAATATGCAATGGAAATTTCTCAAAGCATTGCAAATGGTAGCGGGATAAATAGTTGGATAACAAATGCGTATTATTCAGGAGGAACAAACTTTGCGATTCAATCTCAATTTGAATACACAATTACACAAGAAATCGGACAAAGAATAGATTTCTCAGGAGCACATCTTGAGGTGACATTGACCGGGACTTGTGTGCAAAATTGTGATGCAGATGATGAAGACACAACCCAAGTATTTGTTTTCGATAGAAGTCCAAATCATTATGGCCCAGGGTCCTCGTATTATCATATGGTTTCAAGTTGTGATATTGATGGATATGGTGAACTAATTTATGAGAATTATCAAGGTGCTCTTATTCTTCCCGGACTAAATTGCTCGACCACAATCCATGTACAAGCGCACATTTGGGGAGATAACCCAGATTATGAGTATACATGGAGCGATTGGGCTTACTATATCGCTTGGGCAGAATCCGAAGTGAATATGGAAGATTAGGTCAGGCCGAAGGGGTCCAGCCGAATGGGTCTGGGGCTCTGCCTTCTTGTATGGCCGACAAGGCATCGTAGAGTTGCTTGGTGATAGCGCCGACTTCGCCATCGCAGTAGGTGGCGATTTTGCCGCCGTGCTCGATTGAGCCGATTGGTGAGATGACCGCTGCGGTGCCGGCGCAGAATGCTTCATCGGCACCCATCGCGAATTCGATGTCGACTTTCGTCTCGAGAACTTGGTATCCGAGTGAGCGAGCCAGTTCGATGGTAGAGAGCCGAGTGATTCCCGGTAGAATCGTCCCGGTCAATTCCGGCGTGTAGAGAACTTTGTCCTTGACGCAGAAGAAGTTCGCCGCGCCGACTTCCTCGACGTATCGGTGGTGTACCGCGTCGAGGTAGATGATCTCAGCATATCCATCCGCCTTCGCATTCTTCGACGGCATCATTCCGGGCGCGTAATTTCCAATCGCCTTGACGCCGCCCGAACCACCTGGCGCAGCTCGGTGATATTCGTCGGACACCTTGAGTGAAATCGGATTCATGCCGCCCTTGAAGTAAGGACCGACGGGAACTGCATAAACAAGGAAAGTGTACTCAGGAGCGGGAGCCACGCCGAGAATTGCACCGCTCCCGAAAATCAACGGGCGAATGTACAATTCACCACGGCCCGTTGGCGGAATCCAGCGTTCGTTCTCATGGATTACTTGATCCACGGCATCAAGAAACATCTCTTCGGGTACGACCGCCATCCCGAGGCGCCTGCTTCCTTCTTGCGCGCGCCTCGCATTCAGCTCCGGGCGGAATAACAGAATCCTGCCATCCTCCGCCCGTCGCGCTTTCATCCCCTCAAACAATCCCTGTCCGTAGTTGATGACGCCCGCGGCAGGAGAGAGTTGGAGGTCTTGGAAGTCTTGCATGACTCCCGGTTGCCATGCTTCGCCCTGCTTGCACTTTGCGATGTACATCCGGTCGGTTTCGGTGAACGAGAAGGTCATCGAGTCCCAGTCAATAGAAGGCTCGGCGTCTGACTCTGCGTTCTCCATCATCCAACCACCGATGAATCAGTGGGAGAGGGTTCGGTTTTCAACAATTTCTGCCGATAGCCATGTTTTGCTCGCTCCGGCTGGTCGCACAAGGGTTGATTGGTCGGGTTCCTACGGTTGCTCGGGGTGCTGACGTGCGTTGGGAAGGAGAGATGTGCATCGTCTCTGGAGACAATCGTGCATGGGGCTCAGAAGGTGGTCCGAGAACGGTTGTCGAACTCTGGTGCCGTTCTCGAGAGGGTCATTCAGTGGTTGTCCTAGTCAACGGATTATCGCCTTACCTAGAGATTTCTGACAAGGATACGATTGGTGATGAGTCTCCAAAGAGATCCCTCGATTCCGTCGCGAAATTGAGTGAAGTGGTCGGCGAACCCACACTCCTTGGACAGAAATTAGCCAAAGACGGGAAGTCGAGAAATCACTACCGAGTGATGGTTCGAGATACTCGCTTTGTTCGAAATTTGAGAAAGCGACTGATCGATGATGGATGGACTGTCACTAGCGCTGACATTTTGTTTGTGCAGCGCTTGCTTTTGGATCTTGATTTGGGGCCTCACGTGCGCGTAGCAGGTGAGGTGCTGTGGGCTGGTGGGCGAGCGCCGGCGGCGATGGTTGGTGAGTTTGAGGGCGGGCGCGTCGAGGCCGCCGAGCGCATTCGCGACTTTGGCGGCTCGGGGCTCTATCCGTGCGATATGGTGGTCGCTTGTTCTGTTGGGGATTTGGCTCGCACTGACCCGTTTCCTACACCTTTCGTGACTTTCTCCTTCGACCTTGAGACGAGTGTGAAGCATAATACGATTCTTTGCGCGGCTGCTATTATTGCGCGTGGAGATTCACGCTCCGAACACGAATTTCGTGGGAGCGAGCAGGAGATTCTTGAGGGATTGACGCGGCTGGTTCGCGATGAGGATCCCGATTTCATCACAGGCTACAATATCGATAATTTCGATTTGCCACGGATTATCGAGCGAGCCGAAGAGAATTCGGGTCGCTCGCGCTTTGAACAAGCGGCGATGTGCGGTTGGGGGCGCGTGCCGGCAATCGAGAGCGAAGCCAAGCGACTCAAGCCCGAACGCGCCATCAATCGGGTCTGGCGAATGACCGGCAGAATACCGCTCGACGCTTGGTGGCAGGTTCGCCAGACGCTTCGGCCAGAACGAGAATCGCTTCGCTTCGTATCCAATATGCTCTGGCCGGAAGCCGAAGACAAGCAAAAACTCGACATCGACGCGAGCCGGATGGATGAGGAATGGGCGGCTCGCCCTGATGAGGTGATGGAATATTGTGTCAGAGATACCCATCTCCCGCTCGACATTCTCGGTCACCTACAATCCGTCGAGCGCAAAGAAGCGCTGGCAGCGGTTGCCAGCACAACCGTAGAAACCGCTGCTGCCGGCACGACGAGCCAATGGATTGACTCGCTCGTCATCCGCCTCGCAGACCGCGAGAATATCGCCGTGCCGATGACCCAATCTGGACCTCGCCGCCGCGACCAAATCGCCGGCGGCTACGTCCACGAAGTTGAGCCAGGAATACATCCATGGGTAGCCGTGCTCGACTTCAAATCCATGTACCCATCAATCATGATCTCGCAAAATATCTGCTCGACCACTCTCGTGCGCGACGGGCGTGTCGACGAAACACACAACGTATCTCCAACCACGAGCACTCGCTACGTCTCAACCGAAGAGCGGCGAGGGCTCGTCCCGCGCCTACTCAGCGACCTGATGGCAAGGCGCGACCTCCACAAGCGCGAACTCAAGCGAGCGCGAGAGTCCGGCGACGAACAGGAGGCGTTTTTGCACGACCAATTGCAGTTTGCGGTGAAGATTTTGATGAATTCATTCTACGGCGTTTTCGCCTCGTCATTCTACCGATTCACCCACCCTGACCTCGGCGCGAGCATCACCGAATGGGCCCGCCACAACATCCGCGGAATCATCGGACAGCTCGAAACCGACGGTCACCCAGTCGTTTACTCCGACACCGACTCGATCTTCGTAAGTGCGCCCGTCGAACCAGATTCGCCGATTAATGAGCCGCCTGCCGACGCAATCGTTCACGCAGATTGGCAGGCGGCCAAGGCTGAGACTCTGAGGTTCGGAGAGCGCCTCGCTGAGCGGTTCAGCAGGGAAGGAGCCGAGCTCGAATTCGAGACGGCGCTCTCCGCCTTCTTCTCACACGGCGCCAAGAAACGCTACGTTGGCCGTGTGATTTGGCCGCGAGAGGAGATGCTAGTTCGCGGCTACGAAATCAGACGAACTGATTCCTTCAGACTCCTCACGCGCACAATGGCTGAGATGTTTGAGTTGATACTCGACAATGAACCATGGTCAGCGGTTGAGTTGACCAAGCGAGTGATAGACGATGTGCGCGCGAGGAGGGTCGACGCTGTCGATTTGGTGATCTCACGCTCTTGCAAAGGCAGTCTACGGCGCGATGGCAGCGTCGATTTCCACAAGGCGTACAAGAGCCCTGATTCGCTGCCTTACGTGCGCGCAGCGAAACAACGCATCGAAGCAGGCCTAGGATTCACACCGGGAATGAAGGTGGGCTGGATAGTGATCGATGCTAAGACCAGCCCGATGACAATCGAGGCTTGGATGGTCGATGAATTGGGTGTCGAGCCGCCGGTATTCGACCCAGAGTTCTATGCTCGGCGGCTCGCGACAGCACTCGGCAGAATCACCGAGGCCTTCGGCTGGAACGAGAAGGAATTGCTAGAAGGCACTCGCCAGCAAACCCTCTTCGATTTCTGAGACCGAACCTCGAAATCGCCAAATAATCTGCAATTCAAGTGATTACACGATGCCGTAGGGTTGATGATGGCCACCATGACACCGAGTGATGTGAGAGACATGAGAGGTTCAGCCCCACTCGTCGTCATGCTGATGCTCAGCGCGGCCTTCGCAGGTTGTCTAGATTCGATCAGTCTCAACGGCGCGCCGACCGCTAAAATGAGCGTCGACCCCGACACGAACATCCGAAGCGGCGACATGATCACCTTCAGCGCCGTCGGCTCTTCCGACCCCGACGGCGACGCGCTGACCTACACCTGGAATTTCGGCGATGGAAACACCGGCGAAGGTCTCACAGCCGAACATTCCTACGCCCAGCCGGGCGAGAATACCGTCACCCTCACCGTCAGCGATGGAACCTACGAAACGACGGCGAGCAAGTTGCTCACAATCGTCGACGCCTCCGCGCGCGAGCCGCACGCAGAAATCACCTCCGAGAAGGACGACGATTGCGATGGTGAGGAAGCGCCAGCCGGCTCATTCATCCTCGTTTGGGTTTGCGAAAACAAGGACGAGAGCGACCGCAGTATCACCGTCTCGACAACGGTCACCCTCGACGCATCCGAATCCTGGGCCGGCTGCAACCCTGACAACTCAAATTGCTACGCCGACGAATACCTAGTCTCGTGGGAGTGGGACCTCGATCTCGACACCGATTCCGACGAGGACGGAGATCCGAAGAACGACGTCGACGCAACCGGCGAAACCATCGACCTCGAAGATATGCCAGCCGGTTCGTGGGACATCAAACTCACAGTCACCGATAACAATGGGATGACCGACTCCGATGACTCGACTCTCTACATCAATTACCGCGCGACGTGGAGTGATTTCGTCATCGACCGCCGCTACCAAGAACCAGTCATCATGACTTGGGATTACCCCGTTACCTACGATAACGAGGGCCAAAACAAGATTCGTTACCTTCGCACCAAACTCACCTACCCCGCCGAAGATGCTGACCAGCCATTCGGCGGAGTAGACACCGAGAATAGGCTCGACCTCTTCATCTACAATTCGACTGACGAAGAGGTCGCAAACTCCACCGGCATCGGCGACGATAACCGCGATGCCGGTGACTGCCAATCCGACGACCGCTGCGTATGGCTCGTCATAGGGGGTTCGACCGTGAGAGGTTTCCTCGACGGTACTTGGACCGTTGACCTGCAGAACGAGAAAACTCACAACACCGAAGTCAAGAGCTTCATCATCGAGTTGCAATATCGCTGAACTGTGCGGCGGATTCAACCTTCACTTCGGAACCTACCATCGCCTCCCCTTTGGGGAGAGATTCAAATAGGCATCATCGGTCGGCGGGCCACACTTAGAGGTGGATATCATGGGTTCACAGTGGGAAGATAAGAGCAAGCCGCATCTGAATATCGTGTTCATTGGACACGTCGATCACGGCAAGTCAACAACCGTCGGACGTCTACTCCTTGACACAGGTCATATCGAGCAGCACATCATCGACAAGAACGAGCAGCTAGCCAGCGAGCAGGGTAAGGCCGGATTCGGTCTCGCTTACGTTATGGATGGTCTGAAGGAAGAGCGCGAGCGTGGAATCACGATTGATGTCGCACACAAGGAGCTCTTCACTCCAAACTACTACTTCACAATCATCGATGCTCCAGGGCACCGTGACTTCGTGAAGAACATGATCACCGGTACCAGCCAGGCTGATGCCGCTGTTCTCGTCTGCGCTGCTAACGACGGCGTCAACGCGCAGACCAAGGAGCACGCTTTCCTCGCGCGCGTTCTTGGTGTCAAGCAACTGATCGTCAACGTCAACAAGATGGACATCAGCGGTGTCGACTACTCCGAAGACCGCTACAACGCTGTCTGCGCTGAGATCGATGGCCTCCTAAAGATGGCTGGATTCAACCCTGCCGACGTGCCAAAGATTCCTTGTTCCTCTTTCTTGGGCGAGAATCTCTACACTAAGTCAGACAACCTCTCGTGGTACAAGGGTCCAACCCTCTTCGAGGCAATCGACGGCATCCAGATGCCTCCAAAGCCAGTCGACCGCCCTCTGCGACTTCCAATTCAGGACGTCTACAAGATCAGCGGAATCGGAACCGTGCCTGTTGGAAAGATCGAGACTGGCGTTCTGCACGCTGGAAAGACCGTTGTCTTCAATCCAAGCCAGAAGTCGGCTGAGGTCAAGAGCATCGAGATGCACCACACCAACGTCGCCAAGGCTGAGCCAGGCGACAACGTCGGATTCAACGTCCGCGGCCTAGCTGCGACCGACATCCGCCGCGGTGACGTCGCTGGATACCAAGACAGCGCACCAGCCTTCGTCCGCCACGACGAGACCTTCGTTGGACAGATCCAACTCATGGAGATCCCGAAGGCGATTGGCGCTGGATACACACCTGTGTTCCACTGCCACACCAGCCAGGTTGCTGTCCGCTTCGTCGAGCTCCTCGAGAACTCGCGCACCAAGGAAGCAAACCCACCGTTCCTCAAGACCGGTGACGCTGCTCTGATCCGCTTCGCGCCTACAAAGCCGATGGCGATCGAGGAGATGAACGACTTCCCTGAGCTTTCGCGCTTCGCTATCCGCGACATGGGTAAGACCGTCGCTGCAGGCGTCTGCATGAAGATCGAGAAGAAGGCTTGAATCCGGTGAGATTGGGTAATAACTCGGAGAGAGTAGAATGCCTGTAATCACCAAAATCAAGCTGACTGGTGAGAACCATCAGGACGTCGATTTGGTCTGCTCGCAGATCAAGTCGATTTGCGACGAGGCCGGAGTCGAACTCCGAGGGCCAATCCCTCTGCCAACTCGCCGCCTCGTCGTTCCGTGCCGCAAGAGCCCGGATGGCGAGGGTGCTGAGACCTGGGATCACTGGGAAATGCGCGTTCACAAGAGGCTACTCGAGCTTAATGCGAGTGCATCAAAGGACGAGAAGGCCTTGCGACGCGTCTTGAAGATCGACTACCCCGATTCGGTGACAATCGAGTTGTCGCTCAGGCATCTCGGTTAATCGAGCGACATCTCGATTGCATAAATCCGATTCAATCTACGAATCGGGTAGTCATTCAGCGTCGCAAGGGCCTTCGGTCTCGCTCCGCGAGACCGTCAATAATGCTTGAACGTGCGAACGTTTCGTCGGTTTGCCGACGAACGCGTGGGTTTGTTTTCGTGGGCTTGAGTTACAGTTTGCGCTTCTAGGGAAATTACTCAGCCGCGGTCAGCTTTGCTGACCGCGATAATGAACGCCGCGACTCGCTCTGGAAAGTCAAGACTCGCTCGCCTCTTGGCGAGCGAGGCTTCCCATAGGATCCCAGGCCGGGAGCACTATTGGATCAGTATCAAGGCCTGAAACCATCTTTTCAGATAGGTAAGAGCGAGGAGCGGCGATTTCGAACATGTATTCATCATACCATGAGTCATTCATCGTGTAGTATCCTTTCCGGCCTGACTCTTTGTCTCCCCAGGAATTCTCAACCCGCCAGCGTCGAGGCTTGCCTTTCACAACATCGACGCCAGTAAACAACATCGCATGAGTCATCATCGTCTGGCCGTAACGAAGCCGGTCGGCCTTATCCATCCCGAAATCAGCCCCATAAAGCGCACCAAAATCAAACAAATTCGCATCCCAAAGGCCGCGCTGCCGGTGCATCTGCTTACCAACATCACACCCCATCCAGACCGGCAGCCCATCCTCGAGCAGCCGCTGAGTGATGCCTTTCATCTCGGCGCTCGGGACATTCAGATACACAACAGGAGGCCCTCCGGCGACGTTTTGCAGGTAGTCGACGGTGTAGGTGCGGTAGTATTCGTTGCGCGGGTCGTTGACGATGCAGACGTAGCTTTCCCAGTCCATTTCGACGAATTCGGCAGCAAATTCCTGAGGCGTCATCACACCCCTTCGGTGGAACTTTCGGTCCTTGTCCTCCCACTGCCAATCGAACTTCTCGGGCGGCGTGCCAAGGTGGATACAGAGGATTCGCCAGATGTCGGCGAGCCGGGATTCCTTGTGGGCGCGAGCCTGCGTCACGGTGCCGCCGGCCTCGAGAATTGCGCGGATTTCTGATGCGCCGGAGCGCAGGATATCCTTCAGGTTGGCATTCATCCAGCGCGTATTGGATGATGATTTGGACTCGGGGTAGGCTGATTTTGGTACGAGTCCATGCTTGCGGATGAGGTTCATCGCCATGTTCCATTGACCGCCGTCGCCGATTGGATCACCGAGCAGGAAGCCGATTGTTCGGTCGTCGACTTGGCGATCGGCGGTGTCGATGATGGCTTCGTAGAAGTGGTTGGCTCGTTCGAATTTGTCCCAGAAGTGGATGTGGGATTGGCTGAATTCGAAATTTTTGACATTGAGTTTCTTCATTGTGCCCGGGCGGAATAGGTTGAGGGTCGCGAAGAGCCAACACCGCCCGCTGCGCATCTGATTGGTGACCTTCCACTTGTCGAGTTTTGTCGAGAAAGTGAAGTCGATTTCTTGCACTTTCTCGCGGTCGAGCGCGACGTCGAGCAGGTCGTTATTGGCGACCGCGTTCTGTGCCATCTTCGCGCTCGGGTCGGCGGCGAAATCCCTGCGAAATTGTTTGAGTTGTTTCTTTGTGATCGTCTTCCCCATTCCATTCACACCTGGGTGCTTGAGAGCACCGCAGGTGTGGCTTCGTGGTCCGGCGCCGGATAATCATTGGCGCGCTCGGAGTGCCGCGATTGAGTGGTGCAGCCACCGAAGTATGGCTGATTCACAGCGGTGCTGCAACGGCGAGTCCGGCGGCGATGAGTGTCTCAGCGATGAGGCTCGGGCAGGACTCGACGTCGCCCTCGGCGAGGGTCATCTCCGAACCATCCTCGCCGATGATCGGGTCCGAGAGATCTTGCAGAATGCGAATCCGAATCAAGTCGCCTCCGAGAGTCTCGCGCACATCGATCTCGGGCGCAGGGGCTGGCTCGGCCCCGGTCGCGCGATCAGGATACGCATCCATCGCGCGAATTCGATCTTCTTCATCGAAATCCGGATCATCCCACGCATCTCGCCCAGCCGCAGAGGGCGCGGCTGGAATCGGAGGAGCCGGTTCAGGAGTAGCGACTGATTGCGCTTCTGTGAATTCGCTCAGCGAAGCGTTCGGCCCCGGACTAGTCACCGACGAACCGTGGCCGTTGCCACCATTATTCCCATTGACCAATTCCTTCCAAGCGACTTCGTGCTTGTATTTCTCAACCAGATGGCCGAGGCTTTGGTAGTAAGCGCGTTCACTCGGGTCGTGCCGCTCCCAATCGATCACGCTCAGATGCTGCACAGCAGCGGCAGCCTCGGCCCCACCCCCACGCATCAGATTCACCAAAACAGCGTGCTGCGTGAAGGCATTCAAGCGAATGCGAGTCAGGTCCGTCACTAGCGTTCGGACATTGCCGAGCCTGCGGGTCTGCAGCTGCGCTTTCGCCGTCATCCCCTCGGCTCGAACAGTCTCTGCAAGTTCAGCCTCCAAATGTGTGGTGAGTTGGCCCACCGAGGACCAAAATTCGGGAAGGGGGAGTTCGACTGGGCTGGACGAGGCCTTCTGTTTTCGGGCGACTTCGAAGAGTGCTTTTTCGACGGACTGAAGTTGGTGTTTGCTCAGTCTCATGCCGTTCACCTCCTCGTTCATTTGCCCTGCGTCTGCGCTCTCGCAAAGCGGTCCGTCGGGTATCGAGCCGAGTCGCTACATCAACCATTCCGTCGGCTCGGCTGCTGGTGGTTGTGAGAGTGGGGTACGAGCCGCTGGAATCAAGAAGGACTCGCGGCTCGCGTGGCCTGCAGGTGTACCCGAGTGGTCAAAGGGGGAGGGCTCAAGATCCTCTGCGTAGTGCTTCGCAGGTTCGAATCCTGCCGCCTGCACCACTAATCAATTTCAATCGGTGCAGGCGTAGCAGGATTTGAACCTGAGCGCAATCTGTGATTGCGCGGAAGGTCAGCGCTGGACCGCCGAAGGCGGGAAGCGCTGGGTTTCAATCCCTGCCGCCTGTATTCTCAATTGAATCGAGTAGTTGCTTGAGGAATTCGATGGTGCCGGCGGTTCCCTTTGCTTGTGTGACGTGGTCGGCAGCATCGGTGACGCCGTCGTGGGTATCGTTGACTGCGACGGCGAATCCGCAGAGCTCGAACATTGGAATGTCGTTTGCGGCATCGCCCACCGCGATGACCCGCGCTGGGTCGATGCCGCGTTGTTCGAGGGCTGCGGCAACGCCAGTTCCCTTCTCGATGCCGGGCGTGCAAAGGTGGATTGCGAAGCCGGTCGGAATAACCGTGAGTTCGTTGTACTGCGAGCCTGCTATTGCGTCTCGGATGGCTTCGTAATCAGCGACTTCTTTCAAGCACCATTCGGTTTCCCGCCAGCGATTTGATTCGATTCCGGCGGGGTCGAGGCCGTCGATCTGAGTGGCTAACCAATCGGCGGCCTCGCGCGCGCGAGAACCATCGGCAAGCGCGCGAATCGGAAAACCCGCGCGCGTATCCCAAATCATTCCACCATTCTCACCGACGACAAATCCCGAGGCGGCGAGGCTCTGTTGAATCGGCGTCACGTTCGGCAAGGTCCGTCCGCTGGCCACTGAGACGGTTAGCCCAGCCGCCTCGACGCGCCGAATCAATCCGACGAGTTCGTCAGGGTAGCCGGTCATGTCGAGTAGTGTCCCATCGACATCGAAGATGATCATCTCGAACTCGTCGAGGTCGGGTAGTGTCACGAGCGTTCGGTGTGGCCGGCGCTGATGAGTCCACCGATGCGGGCGATTTCGCAGATGTGGTGTAGGTCGAAAAGAGAGTTAGCCGCGTCTAACTCTTAACTCAGGCCACGCAGGTTCAAGGAGTGCAGTTTGCTCGCACTTGCCATGAGCGAGGAGGATTTCCTCATCCTCGATGATGAATTGGAGGATTCGACGCCGGCCAAGCCAGCGTCGTCCACCTCCGCCGACTCAGCAAAATCCGGCTCCGGCGGCCTTCCAAGTTCAATCACTCAAGCCCCGTCAAAATTACTTGGCGATATCCGCTCGAAGATTTCCGCAGCGCGCGAGAAGCGCGCTGCCAAAGCCGCCCCCGTCGATGAATTGATTCTCGACGACGGCTCGCTCGAGGATGTCACACCGATCGCCGGCGCCGATTCGCAAACCGATGCAATCCTCGAACCGGAATTGGTAATCGACGGGGTCGAGCGATTCGAGTGGCAACTCAGGGGCATGGATTGCCCCGACTGCGCCATGAAGGCCACTCGAGCAGTCAACCGTTTACCCGGTGTAGATGAGGTGGTGGTGTCCGCGACCGAAGGCAGCGTTCGAATCGATCTTGACGTAGCGCGAGGGCGGGTCAGTCGAGTCTCCTCCGTGCTCGAAAGTCTGGGCAACGGGCCGGAGGTCGAATGGCGTCTGGTCCAAGGCAAAACCGCGGGCGAGGTGGCGCGTCGGCTCGGCATCGACCGCAAGGGTCTGCGCAATGCTTTACTGGACGTTCCCGGGGTGTTGAATGTCAGTCTGGATGACGGGCGAATCGAGCTTCAACGGGTCCCGACCGACTCTCTCAAAGTCACAGAATTGACTGGTGAAGGGCTGCGACGGCTGCTTGGTGATTACACTCTGGGAGAGTCGAAAAACGACCGACTGCGCCCCGACCAAGTGCAATTATTGGGCGCTGTTTTGACGATTCCTCTGCTCGCAGGCGTATACGTGATAGAGCAGGCTGAGATGCATTGGTGGGTCGCTGCGACGGTGACTGGGCTGGGCGTTTTATTCGCCGGATTGCCGATGTTTCAGGCGGCGATTGCGAGTGTTCAAAATCGCGTTCTGGGCTTCCAAGTTCTGACTTCACTGGCGGTTCTGGGCGCGTTCTACCTCAAGGAATGGCCCGAGGCTCTCGTGGTCACGGGGCTGGTCGCTCTGGCCGCTCATATGGAGGAGAGTGCTTTGGTTCGCGCGCGCGAGGCGATGCAAGGCGGATTGGATCGTCTGCCTCGGCGCGCGCGGCTGGTCGGTGGAGGTCATTCTCATGCTGGTGATGACCATGACCACGGGCATGATGGGCATGACCACGGCGCTCACACCGCGGAAAATCCGTGCGAGGATGAGTGGACTCCTGTCGCTGCTCTTTCGTCGGGGGATGTGGTCGAAGTTCGTTCAGGTGAGGTTGTGCCGGTCGATGGCACGATAGTCGATGGTTCCGGTGCCATCGACCGAGCGCCTCTGACGGGCGAGCCGATGCCGGTTTCTGTTGGCTCGGGTTCATTCGTCGAGGCGGGATTGACGCTTACACGTGGACCTATTCGTGTGCGCGCGGAGGCGACTGGCGATGATACTCGGCTCGCGGATCTGATCGAATTGGTTCGTCGATACCGCGAGCAGCCTACGCGCACACAGACGATTATCGAGCGGTTCACAGCGATTTGGGTCCCGCTCGTTTTGGTGGGTTCAGCGATTTACGGCGCGGCAACTGGCGACATCGTTGGCATGCTTGTCCTGTGGGTGGTTTCGTGCCCTTGCTCGCTACTTTTGGCCGCGCCGGTGCCGCACGCGACGGCGCTTTCCACCGCTTCAGCGAGTGGACTTGTGGCGCGCGGCGGTGATGTGATTGAAGCCGCCGCGGGCATCGAATTGGCTCTGCTCGATAAGACAGGAACTCTGACGAGTGGCCGGCCACGATTGGTGTCGATCGCCGTGGCCGGCGACGAAACCGAAGAGAGCGCGCTGCGAATTGCGTCAGGACTTGAGCAGCGCAGCAATCACCCATACGCCGCGACTCTCATCGCGGCGGCGGCCGAGCGCAGCTCGGCCGTAACCCAAGTCACAGAAATCGAAGATGGTGAAGCCGGAGTCCGCGGCTCGATGCGCGGACTGCCGGTGATGCTCGGACGAGCCGACTGGCTGATGGCAGAAGGCGTCAAAATTCCTTACGATATCGACGCCGCATTATCCGACAGTCGACACGCTGGCTACGGAGCCAGCGTTCTCTCAATCGACGGCCACGCCGTCGCCGCATTCACCTTCGCGCACGACGACGCGCGCGAGGGAGTCCACGAAATGGTCGAGAAACTCCAATCCCAAGGAATCAGCGTGGAGATTCTCAGCGGCGACGAACAAGCATCCGTCGAAGCCTTCGCAAAGCGACTCGGAATCGACCCAACCATCTGTCGAGGCAACGTCGATCCCGAAGGCAAGGCATCATGGGTGGCCGAGCGAGCAAAGCTCAGTCGGACACTGATGGCGGGAGACGGATTCAACGACTCCGGAGCACTTGCAGCAGCTGATATCGGAGTCGCCGTCGGCAGCGGAGAGCAAGTCAATCTCGACGCTGCCGACATTCTAATTCCAGGCGAAGACCCGAGAGCATTAGCAAATCTCATCCAGCTCTCGAAGCGCACGAGAGCGGTTGTCAATGCAAATATCGCAGTCTCGGTCGGAGTGACACTGCTCCTCATCATCACCGCTCTCGCAGGCATCAACACAAGCATAGCAGCAGGTATCGCAATCCACGAAGCCAGCGTCTTTCTCATCATCCTCAACGGCATGTTCGTAGCGGGTGCGGGGGGGCAAAGGCTCGGCGTTCTGGCGGACCTGTTCAAGGGGCTCGCGCGCGACATCCGAGAGGCCTTTGGGGTGCTGTTTTCACAAGGTAAGGGAAGCCCACCATCGACCGCTTGATTAACCGAAACGGGGAGCGGCGCGGCATGGAGAACGTCACCGTCGAGTCGAAGCACGCGCCGCCGCTCGCCGAATGCGCTCACTGCGAGCACATGTTGCCACCCGGACTCGGCGAGCGAGAATGCGAAGTCTGCGGAGCTGTTTGCAAGGTCAGCCACCAACCGACAATCGACGCTCTCACACAAGAAAAAGTGCCCTGTCCTCACTGCCACACGATCCTCGTCGCGGGAACTGACGAACGTCCCATCGAACTCACTTGCGGGGCTTGCTCGGGAGGCTTCACCCTCGCTGATAAGGTGATCAAGGTCGAGGTCGATTGTCCGGGGTGCGAGCGCACATTGCGGATTCGCCCTAAACCGGGGAAGCGGCAGCTGAACTGTCCTGCTTGTGAGGCTGGGTTTTTCGTCACTTTTTGAGTGCCCGAGTGAAGCAATCATCATCAACTCTCACGATGGTTCTCAGCGCGCGGATGCGCGCTGTGACAAATGACTGGAATCCCTCCCTCAATTGATGATAGAGTGGGCTATTGAAGTCCGAGTAGAGAGGGGGAGATGTCGCTGGCTCAAAGTGAAAGTGACCATTTCCTGATGTCTTAGCAAACGGCAGCCTATGGCTGAAACCAACCCTGCGCTCTCAAATAGGGGTCGAAGACCGTCAAAACGGGGATGGGACCGTGAGCGAGAGCAAGTCTCCAAATGGTAATGACGCTGAAGGCGTCGACGAACTTGCGGCTCTTCGCGAGGCTCACGTCCGTTCCGCCGCCTCCGCAATCGACACTTTGGGGCGCGCTCGCGATCGTCTCGATGATGAAAGTAAACTTCGCTCGGCGATGCGCCGCGAGCGCCGGCGACGCGTGGCGGAGATGGGCGAGCGGGTCGAAGGAATGCGCGGCGCGCTGCGCAAGGCCAACGACATTCTGTTCGAAGAGGAACTCCATCGCATCGAGGCGGATATGCGCGCCGAGCTTGAAGTCGAGATGGAGCGTCTAGAGACCGAGGCGCTCGAGCGCGAAGAGCGACTTCTCCGCGAGGAGATGTTACATCGATTACGCCGCGAAGAGAATCGACTTCGCGAACAATTGGATTTGGAGCGCGACCGGCGCATCGAAGATCACACCGGCAAACTTCGTGAGCGCTTGAAGGGCGAAATGGAGACTGAATTCGAGCGCCGCAAGGCCTTCCTGAACGACCGTCTTGAATTGGAAGCGACGCAGGATTTGGAGCGCATGGAGCGCCGCGTCGAGATGGACCTACGCGAGGCTGAGGAATCCAAGGTCCATCGCAAGGTCGAGGCGCATCGCTTGGAGCAAGAAATCGCAATGCGCGAGCGCCTCGCCGCCGCCCGCAAAAAGCGTGAGGCGGAACTCGAAAAGCAACTCACCGCCGAGGCAAAGTCCCGCGAGAAGGGCATGTTGTCCGACGTTGACGTGCGCCTCAAATCCCTCGAAGAAGAAGCCGAAGCGGGCATGCTGGCCGAACTCGACCGATGGTTTGCTGCCGAACGCGAAACGATGGACGCCGCCCTTGTTCTCAAACGCCAAGAGATTGCACTCGAGCGCGAAGTCGAGATGGAACAACGGCTAGCCGACTTCCGCCGCGAGAAGGAATCTGGACTGACAACTAAACTCGAAGAACAGCTGAGTAAGCGCGGCGACCTCTCCGAAAAGGAGGTCGCCGAGATGCTCAAATCGCTTGAAAGTGAACTGAAAGTGAAGTGGGAAGCCATTCTCATCGAAGCCCGCCAGTCCACACTTGAAAGAACCAACGGCGAGTGAGGTTTTGCAGGTTTTTGCAGCATTTTTGGCCGTTTTCGGCTCAAATTCGCCACACCCTCATGTGCTTTTGCAACCTATCGAAGTTCGGTGAACGAAATGGGAACCGACAAGAAAACGAAGATGACAACCAAGACCAACGGCGTCACTCTCGCTCTCGCGGTCTTCGCCCTGCTCGCTGGTGCAGCAGCTGGCGCGAGCCTCGAGCAGTTCGCCGCTCCGAGCGTTATGGATGAAGATCCGTACTTCGGAGTGGTCGACGATGCGACTGACGCTGAGGATACGACAGATCAGGAAAGCGAGGATTCAGGCGTGCGCGAGAGAATTCGCATGGCAATTCACAGGCTCATGCGAGATCGCATAGATGACCGGATGGAGAATCAGCAAGCTCGCATGGCCGAACATCTGCAAAACCGCATCGATGGCGGTAACGAGTTGCTGACAGCCATCGAGTTCTGCCTAGCAGACTCGACTTGCAGCGCTGACTCTGACACTCTGACCGCCGTGAGTGAAGACATGGAGGCCAGAATCGCCCACATGGAGGCCAATCTTGAAGACCAGGCAAATGCGACTCGCTTCGACCGTGGTCCAATGGATCTCAACAGCACTCTGGCGGAGATGATGCAAGAGAAACTCGACCGTATCGAAGCCGTTCAGGCTGCTATCGATTTCTGCCTGGCTGACGCAGCCTGCAGCGCGGACTCAGAGACTTTGACGCAGATTTCAGACAAGTTCGCCTCCCGCGCTGACCACCTCGAGGACTGTCTCGACGATGGAGAGTGCGAGAGCGAGCACCGCGGCCCACACCGCCGTGGACTTGGCGAGCACTTCCGTCAGATGTGGCAGAACCATGGTTCCGACAACGGTGGCGAGCACGGCCATGGTTCCGACGACGGTGGCGAGCGCGGTCATAATGGCGGCGAGCGCGGTCAGGAATGAGGTTTGCACTCTTCGAGATGTGACCTCACAGACTTACGCAAGCGGCCGGTGCGCCGAGAGTAATTCTCTCTCCTGCCCGAACGAGAAATTCAGTTCGTTCTTGGCGCACCGGTTCGCCCAAAGTTCAACCATGAGAAATTCGTAGGAGAGAGCATGGGGCAGGAGGACTCGGCACGACTTCTGGCTCGATTGACGTTGATGATGGCGTCGTTCATGTTGCTGGTTTTGTTTTCGGTGCCGTTGTTGATGGACACCAGTGGCTTCGACGATTTCCTGCCTTACGCTCTGTATTCGCTGCTTTTGGCCAGCATTGGCGTGCTGATCGGTACCTCTCTCACCTGGCTAAACCTGGCTCGTGGGGAGGGTGTGGATGTGGGGGATGCAGCCGGTGCAGATTCCTTGCAGGAGGACTCTCCAGCTACGGCTGCGGACTCAGCCGAGCGATCACCATTCAGTCGGTTGTCGACGGACGAGGCACTCGTCGTCGAGTACTTGCGCTCGCGCGGCGGCGAATCATGGCAGGCCGAAATGGTCCGCGACCTCGATTTGTCGGCCTCGAAAGCCAGCCGCCTGCTCACGCGCTTAGAAGCAAGCGACCTTGTGCACCGTATCCGCGATGGTATGGGGAAACGTGTTGTGTTGAACGGAAGTGATGTGCTGAACGGAGGTGTTGGATTTGAGTGAACAAACCGAGAAACAATTGCGCACGATGATGCTAATGTCGGGGGCGCTCGTCGCACTCAGCCTGTTGCTGATTTTGCGGGTCAATCGCTCTCTGCTCGCTAGCGGCGGCCACGGCCTCAGCGGGGCTGGAATCGGCTTCATTGTGCCAATCGCAGTGGTCTCGCTGGCGCTCTTCCTCACCTCCTTATCGAGGGGATCCGCTGACGTTGCGGACGAGGGGCGGTCGAGTCTGCGACGAACGAGAATCATCGTGGTGATCGTGGCTTTCCTTCTAGGCCTGATGATTGAGCCGGTCTTCGACTTGGATCTGTTCTCTCGCGCACCTCGTTTGATGGGATTGATTCTGATGTCTTTCCCGTTGATTGTTATTGGCGGCGTGATTTCCAGCTTTTTGCGCCGCCGCTGATTATCCTCCTCGATCAGTCGAGGCGATGTAGGTCTGGCTTGTTTGCCTCGGGCCGCGGCAACTCCGGAGTCTCTGGCCCATTATCACGGAACGGCGTATGACCGCGCGGCCGCGTGGCCGCGCGCCACATCTCACGCAGCAATTCTCGCAGGAATCTGAACAACTTGCCAAGCGAGCGAATCGGATGCCGAAGAATCTCCCAAGGATTCGGCCAGATGCCGCGGAACGGATGCAGCAATTGCTCCGCCATTCCCTCAGGGATGTGCTCATCGACTCCGTATTCCTCGGGACCGTGGCCCGGCATGTACCAGGTCCCGAACATTATATCCCAAATCGGCAAGAATCCCGCATAATTCGACCACAGAGCTTCTGGATGATTTGAGTGATGCCAATGATGGAACTCTGGGGTCTGAACCAATTTCTGAATCGGTTTTAGTTTCCATCGCACGTTTGCATGGAAAAATAGTCCAAGAAGAATCTGCAGCAGTGCGATGACGCCGCTGGTCTCCGGCGAGAATCCAGCGGCGATCAAGAAGACGAATGCTGGAGCGATCAGCGCCCCGTCGAGCGGATGCGCTCGAAAGCCGCTGATCCAATCGAGGTGCTCGGTCGAGTGATGAATCGCATGAAAGCGCCACAAAAACGGCACCTCGTGGTAAAATCGATGCGACCAATAGACGATGAAATCGAAGAGAACGAAGGCCACGACGGGGGTCAGCCAGTCGGGAATGAGGGCGACCAGAGGTCGAAGCAGAAGGCCGGGAACCCAGAGCAGACTGAGGACTGCCAGGGTGCTTGCGACGATGAGTCCGAGGGTGTTGAGGACTGGTGCGGCCATGGCGTAGGCGAGGTCCGTGGCGAGGTGTGGACGGAGGGTTTTCTGGCCTTTGTGACGGGGGAAAATCTTCTCGAATGGGACGACGATTATGAACAGAATTAGGATTGTTCCCAGCGGTTCGAATTCCGAAGTGTGAAGTCCCCAACCGGCTAGCAGTGCAGCGATTATCCGCAATGCCCACCTCTGCCAACGACGCCTTGTCGGGGGTTCCTCTCCGGGCTCGTAAACCGAGGATTGAACGAGTTCCCTGTGCTTTATGTGCTCGACGTCGAGGATGACCAATTCCGGTCTCGACACATCCTCGTGAACCATGCTTACCCTCGATTGCGAGCGGTCGGCTCGATACTTGAACGATTCCCGCTCACGCGCGCGAAGCGAGATGGCCTTCTGCGCGCGGAATTGTGCCGCTTGATTGTTAGGCTGACGGGCTTGCCAATCGGTTGATGGCCAGTCCGGTTGTGATAGCGGTCGCGAATCACAAAGGTGGTTGTGGCAAGACGACGACCGCGGTGAATTTGGCTGCGGCGCTGGCGCAAGGCAGCGAAGAGTTCGGGATTGCTGCGCGCCGAGTTTTGTTGATTGATCTGGACCCGAAGGGGAATATCGCTACCACCT
>CAZNVK010000019.1:25938-28537 GCA_964576865.1 uncultured Candidatus Poseidoniales archaeon
GCGCGCCGAGTTTTGTTGATTGATCTGGACCCGAAGGGGAATATCGCTACCACCTTCGGGGTCGACAAGAAGGCCTTGGGATCAACTATGAATGATCTGTTCAAGGCTGGGATCGATGGTCCGAGCGTTCGATTCTCAGATTGTTTGCTCGGACCGCAGGCTCTCAGTGATGCGATGCGCTCGGCTTTCGTGAAGCAGAATCCCGAGCGCAAACGAGGTCCGCCGAAGGACCTCGCCGTAGAGAATCTCTGGTTATTGCCAGCGGACCTCGACCTCGCCGGAATCGAAATCGATCTGGCGACGAGAATCGGGCGCGAGAACCGATTGCGCAATGCGATTCAGGGTGCGATCGGTCACTTCGATGTAGTCATCATCGACGCACCCCCATCATTGGGCCTGCTCACTCAGAACGCACTCGCGGCAGCAGATTGGGTATTGATTCCGGTGCAGGCGGAATTCTACGCTCTCGAGAATATGAGCCAACTGATGCAGACCATCAGCGATGTGCAGAAAGCCATCAACCCCAGAGTTCGCCTCTTTGGAATCGTCTTGACCATGGTTCAGCGTAGTCGGCTTTCTGGTGCGGTCGCCGAGCAAGCTCGCAAGCACTTCGGCGACCGACTCTTCGAAACTGAAATCCCGCGCCTCGTCGCCATCGCCGAGGCGCCCCTCGACGGAGCCCCAATCGTAATCGGTCAGAAACCCAACAAATCCAATCCCGGCTCCGTCGCCTACTGGAATTTAGCAAAGGAAGCAAGCGCCCGCATCGACGCCATCACGGGCTAAGCCTCAGCATCGCCATCGATTGCACCCAAACGCGCGGTCAGATTCAGACAGATAGCCACGCACGGACCAATCAGAATCGCGAAGACGATCGTACCGACCCAGAAGGTCCCACCCATCGCCCAACCGATGAGCAGTACAGTGATTTCGATAGCACCACGAACCCGCCCGATAGGCACCCCAGTCACCTTGGTCAAGCCGGTCATAGTCCCATCGCGCGGACCCGGGCCGAGATTAGCAGAGAGGTAGAGTCCACTGCCAATCCCAATCAGAATCACTCCAGCAACAACTTGTGCAAGTGCCAAAGCAAATGAATCCGGTGTCGGCAGCAAGGGCAAACAATACTCGATTGCTGCCGCAATCAAAATCGCATTGAGAATCGTACCAACACCTGGCTTCTCACGCAGAGGAATCCACAGAAGCAAGACGAGAACACTGACCAGAAACGTCGCTTTCCCAATACTCCAACCGATATTGACGGCGATACCCTCAGCCAGAACGGTCCACGGCGTATTGCCGATGCCCGCAGCAATCAACACCGCATCGCCAACCCCGAATACAATCAATCCAATGACTAGCATCACCAGAGTCGACAAGCGCGGCCGCAGAGTCATCGGGTCGGCCGCGCTCCACCAAGTGGTCGGGACTTTCTTCGCGGGTCGCAGAATTTCCAACAGACCCATGGCCCTTCTCAGACGACCGCGAGCCCATAATCACGATGTGCTCGATAGCGCAACAGCTCAAACGCCCTAGATGAGCATCAATGGACGACTGCGCCCTAGATTACCATCACTGAATGACGGGCACAGGCACTTCGGACAGAATCTTGCGCATGATATGCTGGCCAGTCACACCGCGAATCTTCGATTCGGGCTTCAACACGATCCTGTGACTGACGACCTCGAGCGCGACGGCCTTGATATCGTCAGGAATCACATAATCGCGACCATCGATCGCCGCGCTCGCGCGCCCGGTCTTGAACAACGATTGACTTGCGCGCGGAGACGCACCAGTAATCACCCGGTGGTCCTCACGAGTCCGGTGTACCAACTCAACGATGTAGGAGAGGATGGCAGTGTCGACGTGCACGGTTTCGAGAGCCTTTTGCATGGCGACGACCTTCTTCGGAGAAGTGATTTGCTCGATGTCGTAATCGTCCTTTCCGCGCAACTTTCGGCGCTGTAGAATCGACTTCTCCTCCTGGCGGTCGGGGTAGCCCATTGACATCTTCATCATGAATCGGTCCATCTGAGCCTCTGGCAGCGGGTAAGTTCCCTCTTGCTCGATCGGGTTTTGCGTAGCCATTGTGATGAACGGTGCCGGCAACTTGTGCGTGATACCCTCGATAGTCACCTGCTTCTCCTCCATGGCCTCCAAAAGAGCCGCCTGGGTCTTCGGTGGGGCGCGGTTGATCTCATCAGCCAGCAGAACGTTGGTGAACAGCGGACCGGGGCGGAGCTTGAATTCGCCAGCCTGTTGGTCGTACATGTACGTCCCCATGATATCGGCTGGCAGCAGGTCCGGTGTGAACTGAACACGCTTGAATTTACAGCCGAGCGATGTCGCGAAGGTATTCGCCATCAGCGTCTTCGCGAGGCCCGGATAATCCTCGATGAGCATGTTAGCATTCGAGAGAATTCCAATCGCTACTCGGCGCAGGTTCTCCTGCTTTCCGATGATGACCTTGGCGACCTCTCCCATCAGACCGTTGGAGATTTGCGAGACGGTCTGAATCAACTCGCGTGACTTTGGGTCGCTTGCTGCCATCGTCATACAGCCTTGGC
This sequence comes from uncultured Candidatus Poseidoniales archaeon, assembly GCA_964576865.1. Classification (GTDB taxonomy): domain Archaea; phylum Thermoplasmatota; class Poseidoniia; order Poseidoniales; family Thalassarchaeaceae; genus MGIIb-O1. The sequence goes on from CAZNVK010000019.1 coordinate 28,506, forward strand.
CTCGTTTTTTCATACTAAAGCGTTCGCCGCTC
>CAZNVK010000019.1:28637-30225 GCA_964576865.1 uncultured Candidatus Poseidoniales archaeon
ACAGTATCGGCCTTGATGGTCACCCCTTCCTCATCCAATTCAACGGAAATGTTAGCCTCGGCATTAGCAGCAGACAGCGCCGCAGCACGCTCTTCGTCGTTCGTCACGACCCGCATCGTTGTACCAGCCAAAACCCCATCCATGTCCGGCGCAGAAATCTTCAGCCCAGAAGCAGCATGCGCCGACTCAGACGAATCCCAGCGGTCGCCAGCATCGCGCATCTCAGACATTCCGCGCGGAGAGAACATTCCTCGCACGCGCGTAGAAATCCCACCTTCCTCAGTCGTCAGGACAATCTCATCGCCCTTGGCAACCGAACCGCGATACAAAATCACATCAAGCGTCTTACCGAGGCCGCGCTCTTCCTTCATCTCGAGAACGGTTCCCTCGCCAGCCCCCTCGACATCGGTCAATTGCTCGCCCAAGTAACGCTCTGCCATACCGATGACAACGGCCAATAAGTCCTGAATCCCCTCGCCCTCGCGAGCAGAGATAGGAACCAGAGCAATCTCCTTGGTGAAATCCTTGATTTTGGAGTACAACTCGATGTTGAAGCCATGCTCAGCGAACTTGCCGACCAAGTCCCAGTAACGCGCCTCAAACAACCCAACAGCATCCCGCGTTTGCTCGCGCATTGCCAAAGCCATCGGCCGGTCCCGTACAGATTGCCAACCGTGAATTCGGTCGACCTTGTTAGCGGCGATAACGAAAGGAGTCTTTGCAGCCTTCAAAATCCGAATCGATTCGATAGTCTGAGGACGAACCCCCTCCATCACATCGATCATCAAAATCGCAACATCAGCCAGCGAACCCCCACGCGCACGCAGTGTAGAGAAGGAGTGGTGACCAGGGGTATCGATGAATAGAAGACCGGGCGATTCGAATTTCTTGCCGCCCATCAGCGGCCCGCAAAGTTCGTTCAACAAATCAGCAGGAACTTCGGTCGCCCCAATATGCTGGGTAATGCCGCCAGCCTCACGATCCATCACGCTTGCCTGACGATCCGAGCCCAACCCGCGTATGTGGTCGAGGAGCGAAGTTTTGCCATGGTCTACGTGCCCTAGGACAGAGACGATCGGTTGTCGGCGCCCTGACATTTTTGACACCTCATGCCCAATCCTCTGTGAATTTGTCGCGCAGATCACTCGTAAATCTGGCTCTCAGCGTCACGAGTCCACTCAACGACGCCCTCGGGGAACCACAGGCCCAACTCGAATGCCGCAGTGTCCTCGCCGTCCGAGCCGTGAATGATGTTGTGACCGATGTCCATCGCGAAATCTCCGCGAATGGTTCCGGGCGCGGCCTCGCGCCCGTTCGTTGGTCCGATGATGTTGCGAGCGACCGAGATCGCGTCGACGCCGGTCCAAGCCATTGCGACTACGGGACCGGAGGTGATGAAATTGATGAGACCGGGGTAGAATGGGCGCTCTGAATGGACCGCGTAGTGCTTCTCGGCAAGTTCCAGTGAAGGGGTTAATTGGCGGAGGCCAACGAGGCGCAGTCCCTTGTTTTCGAAGCGGGTGATGATGTCGCCGACTAGGCCTCTTTGTACTCCGTCGGGCTTGACCATTACGAATGTCGTCTGCAT
>CAZNVK010000020.1:0-30144 GCA_964576865.1 uncultured Candidatus Poseidoniales archaeon
AAAGTGAGACCGTGCTTCTCTTGGATTTCCTCTAACAAATTCAGCACCTGAGCTTGAACCGAGACGTCTAGTGCACTGGTCGGTTCATCTAGGAGGATGAATTCAGGGTCGAGTGAAAGTGACCTCGCAAGAGCGAGCCGCTGCTTCTGACCACCGGAGAACTCGTGAGGGAATCGATTCATGTGTTCTCGCTTCAGACCAACCGAATCCAATAATTCTGCCACCCTCTGAGTAAGTTCAACACCCTCCGCCATTCTGTTGACTTGCAAAGGCTCTCCTACGATTGACCGCACAGACATCCGTGGGTTCATCGAACCTCCTGGATCTTGGAAGACAATTTGCATCCTCCTCCTGAGTTCTCGATCTGGAATTGTCCTGATGTCATCTCCATCGTAGATCACAGAGCCATCAGTAATCGGTATCAGGCCGAGCAATACTCTACCCAGAGTGGTTTTCCCACATCCAGATTCTCCTACGATTCCAAGAGTCTCCCCCTTTCTAATCTCTAGGTTCACTCCATCGACTGCTCGGACATGACTCGTCACCGCCGAGAGCATTCCGGCTTTGATTGGGAACCATTTCTTCAGGTCCCTGACTTCGAGGAGAATTTCTCCCTCGAATTTCTCTTCAGTCATCTCAAGCAACTCCTTCCGAATCATAACTCGCTGCGAATTTGTCGAATGCCGCCTGTACCTCGGCTACATTCTTTGTCAATTCCGTATGGTGACAGGCGGCGAAGTGGCCCGGTTCCACCTCTTCCATAGGTGGCGGTGTGGAGACGCATTTCTCATCAGCAAACGGGCATCGCGGGTGGAATCTGCAACCGTAGAAATGCAGGTTCGGATCGGGGACCTGCCCTGGGATAATCGGCAGAGCTGTACGTTCCTCGGAATCCGTCTCAATCGTCGGAATGCTGTGGAGTAGTCCAATCGAATATGGCATCCGAGGACGTGAGAGAACATCGCTGATGCTGCCCGTTTCAACCACTGAACCAGCATACATCACAGTGACATCATCGCACATCTCTGCGATGACACCGAGGTCGTGAGTGATCAAGAGAATCGCAGTTCCCTTCTCATCCCTGAGGTCTTTCATCAGCTTGAGAATCTGGGCTTGGATAGTTACATCCAGAGCAGTTGTTGGCTCGTCTGCGATGAGCAACTTCGGTTCGCAAGCCATCATCATAGCGATCATCACCCTCTGGCGCATTCCCCCCGAGAGTTCGTGCGGATACATCTTCGCGACAGATTCGGGATTGGGGATTCGAACATCCTCGAGAATCCCGACAACCTGTCGCGTATGGGCAGGATCGAGTCGGAGATAATCGAGTATCACAATTATCGGCAAAGCGAGTAGCGTGCAGATAACCACCATACCGAGAAGGGCTGAGAGGGGCATCCAAAGCATCAGGTAAACAACGATCGCAGAAGCAATTCCCAAGGGTAGGTGCGGTGCAATTATCACAAGTAATTTCCAAATATACAGTGGATTGCCCCAGATTAGAAGATCGTAGGTCCCTTCCATGGACTCCTCTTTGATTGATCTCCTTCGTTCAAGCAAAGTTGGGATTGCAGCCAAAATAGGCAGAATGATTCCAAGCATTAACGCCCATGATTCGACTCGTTCAGCGAATCCGAATATGTGAGCCGCTGTGACGAACGAGAGTACCAGGAATACCGCTACCGAGACGAGCGGCCTGATAGATAAAATTCGCCAGGTGAATGTCACAGGGCTCACGATTGCCTCTAGAATTCTGAAAAATCTCTTAGTTTCAGCTGCCACCAGTCGGTCGTGCTCAAACATGACTTCAGAAATCTGCTTCTCGATTGTATAGAGAGGGTTGAGAGCAGACATTGGTTCTTGGAATATCATGCTGATTTCGTTTCCTCGGACCCATCTCATGAATTTCTGATGCTTCCGATTCTCTAACTTAGCGAAGAAGCCTACCAACCATGAGATAAATGTGAGGACTAGGAAGAAGAGGAAGAATTGCGAGAAAAGAATCGGATTAACAAGTATCACTCCAAGAACAGAAAAAATTGCCGCTAGAACACCAATTACTGTTAACGAACTAGAGAATTCCTGAACCTTCCGATCCCGGTCAGAATCTCTGAAGAGCATCTCTCTTCCCTGATATTTGACGCTGCCTTCATCGACCTCGCACGTGGCCAAACCGATGGTTACGAGCGAGGTAACCGACTTACCACATCCCGACTCGCCGACAAGTCCCATAATCTGGGAATCTTTCACTTTGAGATCGACGGAGTGTAAAGCTTCAACAGGACCGTCGAGAGTGTCGAAGTGGACTCTCAACCCTTCAACCTCCAACACATTCTCACTCAACTTCTCACCTCCTGTTCTTCGGATCGACTACATCCCTGATTCCGTCTCCAAGAAGATTGAACCCTAGAACAGTGACTGCAATTGCCAGTCCGGGGTATAGCATAAGCCAGGGTGAATCGAGGAAGTACCGCCTACTCTCAGAAATCAAAATGCCCCATTCGGCGGTACCAGGTTCGGCCCCAAGGCCGATGAATGAGAGTCCGGAAGCCGAGAGGATGGTGCCTCCGATGTCTAACGTGAAGGCGACGAGCAGTGGCGCCCAGGCATTGGGAAGGATATGTCTGAACATGATTCTGCTAGAAGGAGCCCCTACACTGCGGGCTGCTTCGACAAAAGTCATCTCCTTGACGTACAGAACCTGCCCGCGAATCAGTCTCGCATAGCCCGGCCAACCGGTGAAAATTAGAGCCGCCTGAACCTTCCAGAGACGATCGAAGTCCTTGATGAGAACAATCTCTCCTCCGTCATTATTCGAGAAATTGAACAAGAGGGCTAGAGCAACACAGACCGCTATTGTTCTGAAAGTCAAGTATCTCCAAGGATTGGCGAAATCAAACGAGGCGAGGAAGCGGTCAAATCCACCCTCAAAACTAGTCTGAAGGAAGAATTTACGATCGGCCATCAAGACCGTTCCCATCAGTAATACCATTGCAATCGAAATTACTAGGCGCCAGTTTGAGGAATTGGAGATGCCGAAAACCTCAGGCCAACCAATAGGCACTCCAATGAAGAAGATCAATCCGATTAATCCGAGGGGCCACCATCTGTACTTCGTAAGTGAATTCATTGTTCGTTCGCTGATTATATTGTCTGCAGCAAGTGTAGATGAGATATATGTCGATGAGAAGGAGGCCATCACGAATATCGGCAGAAGAACTCCAAGCCATACAGGTATAGTTAGACTGGTGACTTGATTCATAGCGGCAACGAATGCCATCGCAAGAATCAAACCGGGAATTGCGAAGAAAATGTCACAGATTCTCATAATCACTTCATCGACCCTGCCGCCGAAGTATCCGCTGATGCTTCCTACAATGGTCCCAATCGTGACGGTCAAGACTGCAACGGTTATTCCAATCTTCAAAGAGACTCTAGCTCCATACAGAACCTTACTGAACAGATCCTGTCCCTGATCATTGGTTCCAAAGATGCACACATCATAGCCATCGGGAAGCCACCAGTGATGCATTTCTTCATTATCGAATTCGTACGTCACCCAGACTCCGGTGTACAGAGTAGTATTGCTGTAGAGTTCGGGAGTGAGGATCAGAAGAGAGGAGTTATTCGAATCGATAATCAGTAGTGAGGAGTTCAAATCGTAGCCTTTCGAATCTTCAATTTTGATGATCCTGATGACGCTTAGAGTATCTCTGTAGTATCTGTTGTCATCCCCCACCTTATCATCCGATTCAGCTGTGACGGATTCAGAGAATAGAGGTGAATTGGGATTGGTTGTGATTTTCTGTTCATGCCAATCGCATTCTTCAGAGAACGGAGCCACCCTCCTTGGCTCGTAGTCTATTGACCATTTATCCTCCGTGTCCTGTAGGTTCCTGTATGGATGTTCAACCGCAATATCATCGGCGAAGACTGCGATCAAGGAGACGGACATCACCATGAATAGGCCGAGCATGGCGAGGAGAGAGCGTTTGTAGATCTTCCAACTGCGACTGAGGTCGCTTCTGGATTGTGAGAGAGCCTCACGCAGTCGCCTTCGACTCTCCTCGCGATCCCTTCTGCCGTCGTCCCAGGATTTCATTCAAGCCTCACCCTAGGATCGATTATTGCGTAAGTGATGTCTACGACGAGATTTGAAAGAAGGAAAATCACCGAGGTGATGAGTGTGACTCCCATGATCACTGTGAAGTCGAGATATTGGAGAGAGGTGACGGCAACTCGACCCATACCGTTGAAGGCGAACACGGTCTCTGTCAGAACCGCACCACCAATCGCTCCCCCAATTGAAAAACCGAGAATCGTGACTATTGGAACCAGTGCGTTTCTGCAGGCGTGGACAACAACCACTCTGAATTCAGAGAGGCCTTTCGCCCTAGCAGTCCGGACGTAATCCTCGTGCAGAACCTCGAGTAGACTCGCGCGCATATACCTGAGAAGGGAGCCTGCGGAAGCGATACCCAAGGCGGTGCAAGGCAGAGCTAGATGTAATAGAGTGTCCTTGAATAGAGCACCTCGAGTTCCATATTCCGATTCAGCAGCTAATTCTGTTAACTTTGCATCGGAGACGAACCAGCTGTCAATTAGGTGGAAACCAGTCCCCCCTGCTGGGTAGAACCACATGTATCCGTCTTCTGGATATGTGTAACCTGGATCATGCCTCCCATAAATCGGGAAACACCCTCCTTCCGTTCCGAATATCGGGTCGCAAATCCCTCCGTGTTCAGTCCCTGTCGCCAGATATAATTGCAGCATCATTGCGAACCAAAAGATTGGCAGGCTGACAAAAGCGATGGCGAAGAATCTAGAAACGTGGTCAAACATCCTATCCTGTCGGACCGCACTGATGATTCCCAGAACTATTCCCAAAGGATAGGCGATGAATAATGCTAGAAACGACATTTCCAGCGTAATCGGCGCAGCATCTTTGACTACATCTACTACTGGACGATGATAGAGTAAAGAATCACCCCAATCCCCCTCGGCAAGATCGGTGATATACCTCCAGAACTGAGTGAGGACTGGGTCGTCCATCTTAAGCCGAATCCTATTCGCTTCGTAGGCCGTTATTGGATCGCCGTCGTCGGTATAATCGACGACCAAACCACATTTGTCACCACACTGAATCGCAGCGGGATCGCCAGGTATGATGTGAGCGATGGCGAAGGTGAAGATTGCCACCCCGACCATTACGGGGATAAGTAGGAGCAGACGTCTGACAACGAACTCATGCAGCTTCATGAAAACCCCCCTCAGCGTGGAAAAACAGACACTCTATGACGATTACCTCACGCCTGCCTATGGCAGGCGTGTCAAGAAAAAAATGTCACGGCACGACGGCAGCCGCCAATTGGCGGCTGCCGCCGGCCTTACGTTTTGTCAGATCTCTTGATCAATCACAAGAGCCGACAAGTTCGCCATTGACTTCTGGCAGCTTGTCGTAGTCGAACCAGTGGGCGGACCCAATGGCGACCCAGTCAGGGCTGCAGATGTCATCGTGCTTGACACCGATACCGTTGTACTGACCGATGATGATCATGTTCGGGTCCTGTGTCCATGCAGCGAAGGCATCGATGTACGCCTGCTCGCGCTCGTCGTTGTCCTGAGACTGCCTGCCGATGAGCAGAGCAGCGTCAACATCGTTGTTGTGGTATCCTGTACCGTACGCGTCGCCGCCGATGTCGTGGCTGCCTGCGAATGGCGACCAGTAGTTGTCGGGGTCGAGGTAGTCGGGTACCCATCCGCTGAAGCGGATGTCCCAGGTCCTGGTGTAGTACATGGTCAGGTACTCTGGCCATGGCTTGGCGTCACCAGAGGTTGCAACTCCGATCGTACCCAGAGCCTCTTCGAGCTGCTGTGCCATTGCGATACGGTAGTCGTTACCCTCGTTAGCCATCACCCGCAGAACATTTGGTAGTCGGCACTCGTCACCATCGCGGTCAGCCTCAGCAACAACAGTTGGAGCGTCGCCGTGTGTCAGCGATGCACAGTCGTACTGGCGGATGAAGCCGGCATCCTCGAGGATCTGCTCGGCTCGTGCGATATCGTAAGTGAAGACCTCGTACTGAGTCTCAGCGAACAGGAATCCAGTTGGGATAGGTCCGTACTGAGGAGCCAACGAGTTGTCGTAGGTCTCCCTGCGGTGCTGCTCGTAGTTGAAGGCGTACGAGACGGCCTCGCGCAGAGCAGCGGTCTCCATGACGTTGCAGTCGTTGGTTCCATCCCCGTCACAATCGTGGTTAATCACGAGGGACGAGTTTGAGCCAGGGTTGGTGTTGTCCTCACCAGCGTCCAAGACCTTCGGGTTCAGGTTGAAGGCGGACAGAGTTGTGGTGAAGGTCTCTCTGTAGGAGCATATGTACCCGTCCTTGCTGGCTACGTTTGGCTTGTCGTCCAGAGCGTCGTCCTCTCCTGCATCGAATTCTCCGTTTCCGTTCTCATCGATGAAGCAGAAGTTCACCAGGTCCTCGATGTTGATGCTGCCGAAGTCGACCTCACCATCGGTGAAGGCGAGGAGCCTCGTTGAGGCCTCGGTCACGATGGAGACTGTGTGGCGGTTGATGTTGTAGTCACCGCTCTCCCAGTACATCCAGTTCGGGGTGAGTACCAAGCGGTCCTCTCGCACCCAAGACTGGACAATGTATGCGTTGGTTCCAGCACCTGCTGGGCCCTCGTCCATCCACTCGTGGCAGTAGTCGTCAGAGGTGACGTTGCCATCAGCGTCGAGTTCGACAACACGGTTCGCCTCGCACAGGTCAGCGTTGATTACAGCGCCGACAGTGTAAGCGATTGTCGAGATGAAGGCCGACGAAGGTGCGAACAGAGTAACCGAGAATGAGGTTGCACTGTTCACGGTGAAGCTCTCTCCACCCATGTCGTCGTGGTTACCATCTGCATCGTTGCAGTCGAAGCTCTGCTCGAGAATCCATCCGACGTGGCTGTCAGGGGAACCGTATCCGAGAACACGGCACCACGAGTAGACGACATCGGATGCCTCCATCATGTCTCCGTTGCTGAAGTACACATCGTCACGTAGGTCGAAGGTGTAGGTCAGTCCGTCTTCGCTAACCGAGTAGCCGGTAGCAAGGCGAGGCTCGATGATCGCATTTCCACTTCCATCGCCCGCGTAGCGGTAGAGGGTGTCGTAGACCTGCTCGATGACGTCACCGGAGGCCGAGTCGTATGCATCGTGTGGGTCGATGGTCGACGCGTCACCAATGGACATCTCGACGATCTCACAAGGGTTATTGGAACCCTGCTCACGGCACTTGCGTGATACTTCCAGTTCGTACAGAGCCTGCTCGAAGCCGATTGTGCCAGCGGCGTAGTCAGCCATAATCTCGGCTTGCGAGCGACCGTAGTCGCACGAACCGTCGTCCACTTCTGCCGCGGCATTGTGGTTGTTGGCAGCCGAATCCGTGCAGCCCATCACAGGCTCTGGCTCCGGCTCAGGTTCGTCGTAGGTACACGAACCGTCATCCTTGGTGGCATCCGGATTGTAATTGGATGCATCTGCATAGGTGCAACCCAACACGTCTTCCGGAGTGTCACCGCCATCGTCCTCCCCGCCGAGACACCCGGCAAGGGCTGACGCTATCATCAGCGTACACATCAATAAGGCTCTCAGTTTAGAGTCCATCCTACGGACCGACGCTTAGAACCGTATATAGAATCACCCCATTTTGAGCCTCTTTTCACTGTTTACACAAGATTTGTATTGTGAAATTCTGACGGCAGGAGTGCTTCGTTATCCGGAAAAATAGAAGTGCGCTTTTCCGCAATTCGGCACACCTGTTCGGATTCCGGAGTTGAGATGACGCCGGCAAGTTTCTTGAAAATGAACAGAGATTTGGCGATCCTCAGCACTCCGCGCTCAGTTCAAACTCGGCACTCACTGCCTAATACTGGTGGACGTGCCCAGCCAACGACTTGGACTGAACAGGGTACGGGAAAGGCGTGGCAGCACGGCCACCATTGACTAAAGTCGCTAATCAGAGTCAATGGTGGACGTGCCGAGATTTGAACTCGGGGCCTCTTCCATGCCAAGGAAGCGCGCTTCCAGGCTGCGCCACACGCCCAGTGAGCCGCCGACCTACGACGCCCATTTAAGGAGAACTGAGTAGGCTCGGCTATGTCCGCAGGGAGGTTCTCCCCCAAGCCAGAGGGCCCGCCCCATCTTCCCGATGACATACTCGAGGAACTCACGTCGCGATTGACGAGGGAAGAAGCCCCTTTCCTTCGCTTCCTACCCAAGATGCTGAGCTTGGAATGGGCCGAAGCGAGTGAGAAGCGATTGGGCTACACCCGCTTCGAATGCGATCATCACGAACTATTCCGGCGACGCCGCCTACGCGGCTCGCCCGGACCGGTCACCGTCGCCCTCCACCCAAAATTAGCGGACGACGAGAAACTCTACCTCCACACCCTCGTTCACGAACTCCTACACGCCGCTGGCCTCATCGACCACGGCGATGCTCACTCCAATCTCGTGAACGAATTGGCTCCAGCCCCCAAACTCTCCGAATCTCCAGTCCTGCGCGGGATGCGCGAAGAAGTCCTCGCAGGACTCCCCGAGCGCAGTTGGATCTGCGGCGAATGCGGCCACACCTGGGAGCGCCGCCGCGTCTCACTGCCACAACGCTGCCCCAAATGCGCTCGACCATTCAGCCCAAGCCAATCCTGAGAGAAATGAATCCGCAACATCCTGCCTCAATCCATCGGCCACCGGCAAAAGCACCATGAACTCACATCCTGTAAGACCGCATCGTGGCTTGGATACCGACACAGGCGGAAACCATCGACTGGGCTGAGAACTTCTTCACCGAAACCTTCCCGACTCTGATGGCGATTATCGCGATAGCAGCCTACTCAGGTTTCGTCTTCATGTTCTATCGATTGCTAGCGCGCAGAGATATCCTGACCCTGGACTTGGGCAAGTACGATCATTCGATGAGCGGACGTATCAGAGCCTTCTTCCGTACCGGAGTCTGGCTCCTTCAGTACGCGATAGCAATCCCCGTCCTGATTGCATTCTGGACACTCGTCATGGCGGTCATCCTCACCCTCCTCGCCGATGGCAATGACCACGCTCGAAACGCCCTCATCGCTACCTCGGTCGTCGGCTCGGTGCGTATCCTCTCGTATTGGACCGAGGACCTCTCGCGCGATGTCGCCAAGATGCTGCCATTCGCGGTCCTCGGTGTATTCCTCGTGGGCTCGACCTCGGTCGAGTTCAGCGAGTTCGAAGATCTTCGAAACAACGTCGACGAACTCGCTGCATCCTACTTCAACAGCATGATCCTCCTAGCGATTCTTGAGACCTTGTTACGCATCGGCCACGGTTTTCGGGAATTGGTGAGGAGTCAACGGCGGGTGAACAAGAAATTGCGAGCGATAGCCGAGGAGACGGGGCGCAGTAAATCCGAGATCCGCGAAGACATGCTCGACGATGGAATCCTCAACCAAAGCACTGGCAACAATGGTGTTGATGAGGACAGTTCGGAGTGAGTGCGCGGCTGTCCTGTCGGGTGCAGGATTCACAAAGGGGCAGCGACGCCGGTAGTTTGGGCGCGTGGTGTAGGGGATATCATGCTGGCCTTCTAAGCCGGCGACCCGGGTTCAAATCCTGGCGCGCCCACCAATTGTATTCGCCAGAAGGTGGTTGCGCCGCGATTTGATTACAGAACCCCGCGACATGAATCGTGACACGTCGAGTCGCTTGGTCGCTTCCGCGATTAGAAACCGCGTTGCGCCTTCGAACATTAGAATCGCAAGGTCGAGTTCGAAGGTCAAATCCTGGCGCGCCCACCAATTGTAATCGCGTACAAGTGGGCGCGAGGTTCGAGAGTAAAATGAGACTGTTTGGACTCAACGTCCCGTAGGGACGCACCGTTTACATCAAATACACCCAGCAGGTCGGCGCGCTGCATGAAGCGAGGTTCCCGTGCGTGGAAGAAGGCTGGGAAGCAACGCTGGAAGTGGCGTAAGAAGAAGTTACGCCGCCGTAAGGCGGCCCGAAAGCAGGCTCGACAATGAGTCTGATTCACACCCCTCCGCTATCGTTTTAGACCCTGACTCCAAAGGTCTTGGGCTATGACTACCTACACGAGAATAGCTTGGAGCCCCAGCCGCGGAAGACTCCTCGACAACTGTGCGAGGAGATACGTGCTACAGCACGTGATTGGACAGAATGACGAGTTCGTCAGACGAAAGTCGAAGATTAGACGACTCGGTGATCATGCTAGATCTGGGTTGCGAGACGCGCTGCTGGCGCGTCTCGAGAATCCTGATTCATCGATGAACGATTTGCGAATGACGATTCATCGGAATGTATTGCGGGCAATCGTCGCTGGTGAGGTGATGGAAGATCGCCCGCATGGGATGGTTGACCAAGCCGTGGAACTGATGATGCACCGGCTTCGTCTATTCGAGTCAGCACCTCTGGTCGGATTCAATCGGCGTGCAGCGGACGAGGTGCTGGTGATAGACAGATTGCAACCATTGCTGCTCGATGGTGCGCGCCAATACGGCGCGCCCGACTTGATCGTTCGCAATGGCAGCAGATTGTGCTTGGTGCGCATGGCGATGGAAATGCAATCGCGCACCCCCGACAGAGCAGCTGAATTGGAACTCGGTTCGATGCTGCTCTGGGCCGAGCGCAACCCGATGATTGAAGATGACATCGAGGAAATCGACATCGTTCGTATCGGTTGGCTCGGCACTCGCTGGGTCAAATGGTCGAAACGAGCCAGTCCAGAGTGGGCAATTCAGGCTCGCTCGATGATTGCGATGGACATCGAACAGATGGCCCGTTTGATGATATTCGACGGGAAGCTCGAGCAACTTCCACGATCCAGAAGCAGATGGCGCTGCTCGACCTGTTCATTCAACGATGAATGCCCCGGATTCGAGGTCAGAGAGAAGAGACCAGATCGGCGACAACAGCCGCTGGGTCCGCTGCTTTCGTGACCCCACTCGCGAGCAGAACCCCTGTCGTCCCGAGTTCGATTGCCGCAGCGACATCGGCACCGTTCTTGACGCCGGCACCGCAGAGAATTCCTACCTGCTCGGAGATCTCGCGTACAGCAGCAGCGGTGCCGCTGACGATTGCAGGATCGGCGGTCGTCACCGAGATGTCTCCGCCAATCAATTCCGGCGGCTCGACGGCGACGTAATCCGGCTCGAGCGCCGTCAGCGCGCGTGCCTCATCGATATCAGCCGCGCAGGCGCAAACGGTGAATCCCTCCGGAACAGCATCGAGAAGCATAGCGACATGCTCGATGCTGACCTTGTGCTCGGCGTGATTGATCAAAGTCCCAGTAGCACCCCGCTCGACAGCGGTCGCTGGATGCAACCAACCGGTGAAGGAGCCAAAGCCAACTGGGTCGAGGTGTTGGCACCAGACCTCCAGAGTCGGTGCGGCAGCGACTACAGCAGACAGATCGAAGGCGGAGACCGCAACGACCATTCTGGCTTCGGTCTCAACGGTGGCGATAGCCCGGGCGAGCGATTCAGCGCTGGCACCATGAGCGGTCTCGTAGGTCTTCAGGTTGACCACGACAAGCGGGCGACTCACACTTCGCCGAAGCAAAGTCCCGCTTTGACGATGACGGATTAGAGAAGGAGGCGGGTTCGTTTCGGCAATGGCTCACCCCATGGAGCCGTGACCGACCACCGCATCGCCCAACTCAGCACCAGCAGAGACGCTCGCACCCTCGCCGATGATGCAGCGAGTCAGACTAGCACCAGCCCCAACGCTCGCACCATCCATCACTACAGAGTCGACCACAACACAATCGGCAGCTAGGTCCACCCCAGCACCAATCGACGAGCGAGTCACATCGGCCCGGCGACCCGAATCACCGAACCAAGATTCGCAGCACCTCGAACCAGTGGAGAAGCGGCCAGCAGCAACACAGACCTGTGCCGCCTCGATGAAAGAAGCAGGAGTCCCAGCATCGACGAAATACCCCTCAAAAGCCAACCCAGCCATGCGTCCACCCTCAGCAATTCCAGGAAAAACCTCGCGCTCCATCGAATGCTTGTGCTCACCCATCGAAGCGAGCACCTCGCGCTCAACCAAGTAACATCCAGCATTAATCAAATTCGAAAATTCAGTCCCCGGAGCAGGCTTCTCCTGAAACCGGCGAATCATCCCCGAAGAATCCAGATCACAAACCCCGAATCGGCTAGGATCCTCAACCTCCCACAGAGAAAGAGTCGCAGAAGCACCAGTAGCAGCGTGATGCCCAGCCAATGCAACAACATCGACGCTCGAAACCAGATCCCCATTCAGAACCAGAACAGGCCCAGTCCCAGTCAAATGTTCACGCGCGAGGGCGATCGCACCTCCAGTCCCGAGCGCCTCTTCCTCAACCGAAAGCACGACCTCGTAAGGCAAGTCGGTGCGCTCAGCCCAGGCCCGCATCTCCTCAATCCCGTAACCAGCCGCGACCACTACACGATCCACCATCGAAGGAGGGACGACCTCGACAACCCGCTCGAGAAGCGTCTTGTCGAGGATCGAAAGCAAAGGCTTGACCCTGCCCTCCGTCAGAGGGCGAAGACGAGTGCCGAATCCCCCAGCGAGGACGAGCACATCCATGGCATGTCGGGTGCGTGAGTCTCTTTGAGCGCTTCGCGTTGGGGAGAGAGCAGCACAGGCATCCAGCGCATCGTTCAAAGACAGGGGGCGAGTGGGCGGCGCGTCGCCATGAACATCCACGAGTACCAGGGGAAGCAACTCTTCCGAGAAGCGGGCGTCAAAGTACTCGACGGGGTCCATTGCCGAAGCGTCGAGGAGGCGCTTGCTGCATACGATTCACTCGGCTCGAAAGTGGTGGCTGTGAAGAGCCAGATCCACGCAGGCGGGCGCGGAAAGGGCAACCTGTACTGCCCTAACGATGGCACACTCCTGATGGAAGGCGGGGTGAAAATCGCTTTTTCTCGCGAGGATGTTGAGGAATTTGCTACCGGCATCCTCGGCCACATTTTGGTCACCAAGCAGACGGGACCTGCTGGCAAGTTGGTCAGCAATCTATACGTCGAGGCCGGCTGCGCCATCGCTCACGAGTACTACCTGGCACTGCTCGTCGATCGCGAGGCGAAATCGGTTCTGATCATGGCCTCGACCGAGGGCGGAATGGATATCGAAGAGGTAGCTGAAAACACACCTGAAGCAATTCACAAGGTTTGGGTGGACCCTTCGGCAGGATTGCTTGGATTCCAGAAGCGCAACCTAGGGATGGCATTGGGATTGAACGGGGCTGCGCTGAAGGATTTCTTCCGAATGATTGGCAGCCTCTACGATTTGTTCGTGGCGAACGATTGTTCGATGGTCGAGATCAATCCTCTGGTCAGGTCTGAGGACGACGAGATCATCGCTCTCGATGCGAAGGTCGGCTTCGACGAGAATGCTGAGTTCCGACACAAGAACTGGGACGAGCTTCGTGACTTGTCTGAGGAGGAGCCTACCGAGACTCGGGCGAATGAAGCAGGACTTTCCTACGTCAAGTTGGACGGCGACATCGGTTGCCTAGTCAATGGCGCGGGGCTGGCGATGGCGACGATGGATGTCATCAAACTGTATGGCGGCGAGCCAGCCAACTTCCTCGATATCGGCGGAGGGGCTGACGAAGCGAAGGTGCAGGAGGCCTTCGAAATCATCCTCGAGGACCCGAATGTCAAGGGAATCCTCGTCAATATCTTTGGAGGAATCCAGCGCTGCGATATCGTCGCCAAGGCTGTATTGGCAGTCTCTGAGAACATGGGACTCGAGGTCCCGCTCGTCATCCGCCTGTCGGGGACGAATTTCGAGGAGGGGCGAGCCATCATCGATGCCTCGGACCTCGATTGCACCTCCGTGGATACCCTCGCTGAAGGTGCAGAAGCCATCGTCGGACTGATCGGAGGTGGTCAGTGATGGCAATCTGGATCGCTGAAGACTCCAAGCTCCTGATTCAGGGAATCACCGGAAGCCAAGGTCGCTTCCACGGTGAGAAGATGATTGAATACGGCACCGACGTGGTCGGTGGCGTGACCCCCGGCAAGGGGGGTCAGACCGTCGAATTGGCTGACCGAGAGGTGAGCGTCTACGACGGTATGTTCGAGGCGGTCAGCGCAACCGGAGCTGACGCCTCGGTGATTTACGTCCCGCCTCCATTCGCCGCAGAGGCGATTATGGAGGCGGCAGACGCCTTCGACCGAGTCAAAGGCGAGGGCGTCATCGTCTGCATCACAGAAGGAATCCCGACACTCGACATGGTCAGAGCCGTCTCCTACGTGAACGACCGACCTGGGATTCGCCTCATCGGACCAAATTGCCCCGGAATCATCACTCCCGGAGACGGTGGAGGATGCAAGATCGGCATCATGCCCGGCCACATACACGCCAAGGGACGTATCGGAGTGGTATCCAAGTCTGGCACTCTGACCTATGAGGCAGTCGCGCAGACGATGAGCATCGGCGAGGGACAATCGACGTGCATCGGAATCGGTGGAGATCCTGTCAACGGAACTGGATTCATCGATTGCCTCTCCGCTTTCGAAGCCGACCAGCAGACCGTAGCGGTGGTCTTGATCGGCGAGATTGGCGGAACCGCTGAAGAGGATGCTGCGGCTTGGGCTGCCGAGAACATGAGCAAGCCGATCGTCGGCTTCGTAGCCGGTTCGACCGCTCCTCCAGGAAAGCGCATGGGACACGCCGGCGCGATCATCTCAGGCGGCAAGGGAACCGCAGCGGAGAAGTTCGCGGCCTTCGAGGTAGCGGGAATCCACATCGCCCGCGACCCGTCCGAGATCGGCGCCGTCCTCAAGGTCGCTCTCGAGCAAGCCGGTTTGCTCTGATTCGCTTGCTCGCCGAACCCGGTCTTCTTTGAAGACCGCTTTCTCCTGCGCTTGAATTCACGCAGAGTCTTTGACCGGACCATGCGGCTAGACCACTCGTGAGTGAAGACGATTCAGTCGCCCCCGACCCACCTGTGGTCATCGTCGGTGGCGGTATAGCCGGCTGCGCCTGTGCCTTGGCGCTAGCCGGCAGAGGAGAGAAGGTCACCCTGCTCGAAGCGGCGGACACTCTGGGAGGGAGGGTCAGCAGCGTCCGTCTCAAGGGATTCGACCGCCCGATAGACAACGTTCAGCACACCGTCTTCCGAACTTACGAACGCTTCCTCCAATTACTCGCAACCTGCGAGGCCCGAGACCACATCAAGCTGCAAAAACGCACGACCCTGCCCTATCTCGAGGTCGATAAGGGTCGAATCTCAGTTATTCAATCTGGTAGCCTCCCTCCACCGAACCATCTCTCGACCTCCATCCTCAATGCGAGTTTTCTCGGTCTAGGCGACAAGATGGCGATGCAGCGGGCTGTCAAAGCCTTGCGAGCCATGGACGAAGAACAGCGCCGTAGCCTCGACGAGCAGATATTCATCGATTGGCTGTTTGAAAACGGCCAGACCGAGCGGGCGGTCATCCGATTCTGGAACCCACTAGTCCGAGCCGCACTCAATATCGACTCAACAGAAGCCAGTGCGGCCTCAGCAGCCTTCCTCTTCCGCCGAGGGCTTTTCGGCGAACCCGACGCCTTCGACGTCGGCTCCTTCACCACCAACCTCAGCCAAGCCCTCGCCCCAAATCTTCGACGCACCTTAGCAAGAGCCGGAGTCGAAGTCCGACTCTCAACCCCTGTGACCGGCCTCTACCGAGAAGGCGGAGCAGTCACCGGAGTCACAACCCGAGACGGATTCACACTCGCATTAGCCGTCATCCTCTGCACACCTATCTCAGCGACCGCCCGACTCCTGACAGGCGCTGGAGCAAGCGTAGCATCCCACGAGGTCGCCGACCGTCTCGCAAACCTCGGAACAACGGCACTGCTCGGCATCCACGCCTTCCACGAAGGTCCAGTCCTACCCCAGGGAACACCATTCGCCACCTGCCTCGAAGAACCCCTCATTCAGATGCTGTTCGACCGCTCAGCCGAACTCGACGACGGTCAGCGAACAGGCTTGCCCGGACATTGGATCTCAGTCCCTGTTTCCCACGCTGACAAATACCTCGATTGGGATGATGAACTGATTCAAACAGAATACGAGCGCGTCGTCAATACTGCATTCCCCGACGCGCCCCCACTACTCGATTTCCGCGTCGTCCGCATAAACCGCGCAACCACAGCCCTCAACCCAGGCGCACAACGACTCCGCCCAAACCCGCTCGACGCTGGCGAAGGGGTGATTCTGGGAGGAGATTGGATCGACATCGATTGGCCGACTAACCTCGAGGGCGCGAGCAGGGCGGGACTCACCGCTGCAGCAACCCTGCTCGAACAACGTGGCAACCCAGACTTACGGGGATGGAAGCACGAACAAGCTTGGCCAGACTGGCCCGAGGCACCACGAAGAGGGGACGAGGGTTGGCGAGAATGGTAAGCCCAGACCTGCGAAGCACTCAACACAGAAGCGAACTCAGCACGGCCGGGTGAAGCGATGGCAGAGGTGATCGACCCCCACATCGACGGCTTACTGAAAGCCACCTCACGCTCCTTCCACCTCACGCTCACGACCCTCCCCGGTAGCGTTCGTGACCAAGTCGGATTGCTCTATCTGCTGGCTCGACTCGCCGACACGATAGCCGATTCGAAGGCTGAGGATGCTGAGGCTTTGATCGAGGCGCTCGACGGGTATCGAGGACTCTTGGTGGATGACGAACCCGTCGACCTGAGCGGTATCGCAGCGATTCAGGAGGACGCAGATGAGAGGCGACTGCTGGAAAATCTCGATTCGGTAATCGCAGCCTATCGCTCGATGGCGCCCGAAGATGCGGAATTGATGCAGCAATGCCTTGACATCATCATCTCAGGCCAGCGCCTTGACCTCATCAGATTCGGGGCGCTGGGCTCTGAATTGACTACGCTTGAGAGCGACGTGGAACTCGACGATTACGCCTACCGCGTCGCCGGCAGCGTCGGTGAATTTTGGACGGCGATTACCCTGTTGCACGAACTCGACGGAAAAATCGCCGACGAAGCGGAATTCGACGCACTCGGAATCCGCTTCGGCAAAGCCTTGCAGATGACCAATATTCTACGCGATATCCCTGCCGATATCGCGCTCGGACGTTGCTACATGCCGAGCGAGCGCCTCGCGCAGATCGGCCTGACGCAGGAAGACCTGCGAAATCCAACCTCAATCCAAGCCTTCAGACCGCTCTACGACGAATACCTCAACCTAGCCTGTGACCATTACGAGGCCGCGATCCGCTACATCCGCCTCATCCCGCGAAAACACCGCAATCTGCGGCTCGCCTGCTTACTCCCCGTCGCCATCGGTCTCGACACCCTCGCACTCCTCCGCACAGGCAATGTCCTCGACGCCGATGAGCGCATCAAGGTCGACCGCGCGCGAATCAAGAGAATCGCAGCACTGTGCGCAACCGGCAGTCGATTCAAACCCGTCGAGGACCGAATCCTCAACAAGGGCGCAGCCCGAGCTCGCTCGGGCGTGTGAACCCCTCAAAGGCCGCTGAAGCGGCCTGCACGCGTGCGAGGGTGAGGTTCAAGAGCGGAGCATGTGGGCTCGCGACTGGCGATACCATGTCACCGGCACAGCGAACCGATCCTGCCACGGGAATCCGGTACGATGTCGAGCGGAGCATATCCCTCGTCGAACCCGAGGTCCAGCCCGAGGGTATCGAAGTCGTCCGCTCCGCCGTCAGCATGACCCGCGAAGCCGCCCGTGCAATTTCCATCACAGCCCTCGAAACAATCCGAGAAGGAGCCCGCTTCATGGGTGTTCTCGGCGCCCGCGGAGAACTCCTCAACCCCTTCGGACACATCGACGCAGCGATCTGGTCCGAAGCCACGGTTCCAGACTACATGGTCGAGACCGCATACGATTACTGCGAGGAACTCACCCGTATCGAAGCGGGTAATTTCTACCACTCGTTCAAGTATCTTCCAGACGAGGCCCGGCGCGCCATCTGCGCCTACTACGCCTTCTGCCGGCGCGCCGACGATATTGCCGACGGAGACTATGTCGATTCATTCCCTGGAGGCTCTTCCGACGACCCAGAATCGGTGGAGTACAGGGCGGATATCGAGCGTTTGACGGGGAGTAGTCCGGTGGTTGCTCGAGACCATTATGACGACCGCATGTCACAACTTTTCTATTACCGAAAGAAACTCTCAACCGCATACGGTCCAATCACTTCGACGGACCCGATTTTCATCGCCCTGAAGGACACCATTCGCCGCTACAACATTCCTCGGCAACTCTTCGACGATATGATCAGCGGAATGGAGGACGATTTCCACCGCAACCGCTACGAGACCTTCGAGGACCTCTACTCCTACTGCTACCGCGTCGCTTCCACGGTCGGACTGGTCTGCATCGAAATCTACGGTTATGATGATCTGGCGGCGCGCGAATTCTCAGAGGCATGGGGGATTTTCATGCAGTTGACGAATATCATTCGCGACGTCGCTGAGGATGCCGAGCGCGACAGGATCTATCTGCCGATGGAGGACCTGGCGCGCTACGGCATCAGCGAGCAGGATGTTAAGAGCGGGGCGGACCTGCTCGAGCACCCCGGATGGAAGCCATTCGTCGATGAATACATCACAAGGGCTGAGACCTACCGCGATAAGGCGTTCAAGCTGCTTCCGCTGCTCGATAAGCAATCGCGGTATTCGCCCGCTGCGATGATGGCGTTTTACGAGTCGATTCTGAAGAAAATTGACAAGAGCGAGGGCGATGTATTCAGCGAGCGCGTACAGCTCTCAAAGGCTGAGAAAATCTCTCTAGCCGCTTACGTGTACGCGCGTTACCGCTTCCTCGCACTTTGAGCGAGAAGCGGCTGTCATTGGACAAGCCTCAAGGGAAGATTATCGGGCGGAGCAAACAGGAGGGAGATGCATGAGGGTCGCAGTTCTGCTCGAAGATCGCTGTCAGCCAAAGAAGTGCAATGCAGAATGCTGGGCTTTCTGCCCTCCTGTGAGGAACGGTATCGAATGCATCGTGCTCGATGATTCGAGCGGCAAACCTCTGGTCTCGGAGCCGCTCTGCATCGGATGTGGAATCTGTGTCAACAAGTGTCCATTCGATGCCCTGATCATCACCAACTTGCCCGAGGAATTGGATGGAGACATGACCCATCGCTACGGGGAGAATGGGTTCAGACTGTTCCGATTGCCCGCGCCTCGCGAGGAGCAGGTTGTCGGAATTCTCGGGCCGAATGGAATGGGTAAGTCGACGGCGATCAATCTGCTATCAGGCGCTTTGCGGCCTAATTTGGGAGATTGGACGGTCGAATCGAAGGATTGGACCGAGATCATCGAATCATTCCCACGCGGCGAGTTACGCGATTATTTGGCGATGGTGGCCGAAGAGGGCGTGAAGATAGCCGTCAAGCCGCAGTACATCGATAAATTGCCTAAGATCTTCAGTGGCAAGGCGCGCGAGTTGTTGGATCGAGTCGATGACCGCGGCGAGTTGGAACACTACGCTGAACTGCTGGCCATCGACCACATTCTCGACCGCACGCTCGGGCAGTTGTCGGGTGGCGAATTGCAGCGTGTGGCGATGGCTGCGACTCTGTTGAAGGAGGCGGATGTCTACTTCTTCGACGAGCCTTCTTCCTATCTCGATATCCACGAACGAATGCGAGTTGTTCGAATCATTCAGGGGCTGGTCGAGCGCGGAAAGCGAATTCTCGTCGTCGAGCACGATTTGGCGATTCTCGATGTGCTCTGCGACCTGCTTCACGTCGTTTATGGCGAGCGAGCCGCATTCGGCATCTTCACTCCGGCTCGCTCGACGCGGACCGCAATCAACGCATATCTCGATGGATTCCTACCCGAAGAGAATGTGCGAATCCGCGACAAACCGATTCAATTCCTACGCGGGCGCGTGAGAGGCGAAGAGGTAGGCGACCCCATCCTCTCGTGGGGAGATATGGAGAAGACTCTGGGGGAATTCCACCTCAAGACTGGTCAAGGCCAAGTCCGCAGCGCTGAGGTCGTGGGCGTCGTCGGACCAAATGCGACTGGCAAGACAACGATGGTCAAGATGATCGCCGGCGAGATGGAACCAGACCAGGGCTGGTGCACGATGGATGCCAGCGTCTCCTACAAGCCTCAACACGTAAGCACCGACTTCGATGGGAGCGTACAGGATTGGCTCGATACCGAGCTGGGCGCGAAGTGGCGAAGTGGCGAGTTCCACACTCAGGTGATTCGCCCTCTGCAGGTCGACCAATTGCTCGAACTTCGCGCCAAGAAACTCTCGGGAGGAGAATTACAGGCTGTCAGTATCGCGATTTGCCTCGGCAAGGAAGCAGACCTCTACCTGCTCGATGAGCCGAGCGCTCACCTCGATGCGAATGCTCGAATGGAAGCCGCGAAGGCGATTCGCCGCACGATGGAAAGCAATGAGAAGGCGGCGATGGTCATCGACCACGATATCTACTTCATCGATATCGTCAGCGACTCCCTCCTCGTCTTCGACGGACAAGGCGGATCTCACGGAAATGCCGTCGGCCCGATGTCGCTGCGCAAGGGAATGAACCGCTTCCTCGAAGATGTCGATGTCACCTTCCGCCGTGACCACGAATCACACCGCCCGCGCATCAACAAGAGCGGTTCGCGCAAGGACCGGGAGCAGAAGGCGAGCGGTGAGTTCTTCTACATCGAATGATGGCGAGTCGAATCTGCCCGACCATTGGATTCTTGAAGGGCGCTCAGAACCGCAGCGCCATGTCAGGGGATGAGGCCGGCGAGGCTGAGCCTACCGATGAGCCGGTTGAGGCTGAGGCCGAGCCTGAAGACCCGATGTCGGTTCTCGAAGCTAGAGTCGCCGAATTGCTCAGCGACCTGCAATACGCGCGTGCGGAGACGATGAACGCGCGACACCGAGGCCAGCGCGACCGAGCCGAGGCGGTTCGCTTCGGCGCAGCTGGCCTCGCAACCAGAATAATCCCAGCTATCGATGGCCTCGAGAAGGCACTTTCCAACGGAAATGGAGACAATGAGGCCATCCTTGAGGGCGTTCGTATGACCCTTGAATCACTCAAGAACGCCCTCGAATCCGAAGGCGTCACCCGCGTCGAAACCATCGGTGCCGCCTTCGACCCAACCCGAATGGAAGCGATAGCCACGGTTCCAGCCCCTAACGATGAAGCCGCTGGAACCGTCCTCGAAGAAATCGAATCCGGATTCATGCTGCACGACCGAGTCTTGCGACCAGCCAAGGTCGTCGTCGCCAGCGAGTGAGCCAGCCATCGTCAGCGAGTGAGCTAACGATTGGCCCGACCACCCGCTGCATCAATAGGGTTCATTCATAGGCAAACGCAAACTCGGAACAGACGATGGACCAGCAATTCAAGCCAATTTTCGCCATATTGATGGTCACATCGATGCTACTCTCAGGTTGCACTAGCGCCGAACCGGAACCGATCATGGGTTGTACCGATGAACTGGCAACCAACTTCGACGCAGCAGCCGAAGAAGACGACGGCTCATGCATCTACCCAGACGCTGACGGCGACGGAATCTTCGATTTCGACGAGGTCGCCGGCTGCACAAACCCTGAGGCTTACAATTACGACGAAACCGCAACCGACGATGATGATTCGTGTATTATCCCATGGATTTCAGAATACGGTATCAATTGGGTCGAGCACGATGGAGGCGAAGGCTGCGAGTGCTCGGACGGGTCGGACTGGACTTTCTGGAGCCGCGACGCCGACCCATCGAGAGTGATACTGTACTTCCAGGGCGGTGGCGCGTGTTGGGAGGACCAGAGTTGCCAGACAGAAGGTGGGACGTTCAAACAGACCGTTCACGATGATGACCCGAGCATCGGTTCAGCGATAAGCGAGGAGGTCTTCGATGTCTACACACTGAAACAATTCGGAATCGGCAACTTCCGCAATGCAGACAACCCTCTAGCGGACTGGACCTGGGTCTACGTACCATACTGCACTGGCGATGTCCACGTCGGAGCAAAGGTCGGTCAATACGAGTACAGCACGATACACCACAGCGGGCATAACAACTCCCAATTTGCCTACAATTTCATGCTTGAGAATTACCCGAATGCTGAAACTATTCTCGTGACTGGTTCGAGCGCCGGCTCGATTCCAGCCCCTCTCTACGGAGCTCAGGCGGCGGTCGACTATCCCGAGGCTGAGGTGATGGTCTTCAACGATGGAAGCGATGGGCTGTTCACCAATGAGACCTACAATTTCTACGATATCTGGAATGTCGACCAGACGATGGCTGACTTCCCCGAAACCGGTGGACTGAACTTCAACAAGATGGATTCAGGCGACCTCATCATCTACACGTATAGCGTCGACAACGACGTTCGATTCGGTCGCTTCTCGGACTCGAACGATGAGACGATGCGATTCTTCGGGGCGCTGCTCGGAAACGACATCACACTATCTTACAGAGATCAGGTTCTGGCTTCCGAGCAGAAGGCCGAGGATCACGGATTGGCACTCTCCGCCTACATGACGGCTGGTGATGATCATACGATTCTGCTCTCCGACCGTTTCTATACCCTTGAGACTGAAGGCGTCTCCTTCCTAGAGTGGTTCACCGCATGGATAGGCGGCGAGGAAGTCGAGGACGTGCATTGCACGGAATGCTGAGAGGGTGAATTCCTTTCCTCAGCGTCTTGCGGCTTCGATGAATTCGTCCATCGAAGAGGAGGCGATTAGCTCGCCGATAGTTTCGAGCGGCAGATGTTCAAGGCGAGTGAATCGGACGCATGATGCTCCCATGTTGGGTTTGCGACCCATTTCTTCGTAGGCCGCAAGGAGGCGAGAGCGTTTCGCCTCGTCCTGATACACCGACATCATGTAGAGGGCCATGTGGCGTTTCTGACTGGCCAATGACGCGAAAAGAAGCGGCTTGCCATTGTAAGTGTCAGGCTCAATTTCTAGGGGAACCTGCCATGAGATCATACCCCAATTCATCTCTTCTTCATATCCCTCAGGTAGATTTTCGCGGACAATCTCCAGAACCACCTCGATGGCGTGTCGGCGGTTTTCTGGGAGTTCTGCAAGATATTGATCGACGGTGGGTGCGTCGCTTGAGACCATTTATTCACCCAACCGGTTCGCCGCCTTCGCCCATGAAGGCGAGGCGGCGCAGCGCATCGTTTTCGAGGAGCCAATTGAGAACGGAGGAGGGGACGAGGCTGCCGAGGACTTCGTGTATTGCGGCCTCGTCGCTGATGGTACTGAGCATGCGGGCTGTCTCGCGGATGCGCCACCCCTCGAAGCGCTCTCGGTCGGTCAACGGCAGAAGATTGACCTGCCAGCCCGCTGCTGTGTAGAGTTCAGCCGTTCCCATATCGGTGGTGACCAGCATTCCGGCTTGACCGTGGTATTGTTCGGCGTGAACCACCCAATTCGGAGGGTCCTCGATATCGGGAATCGCACAGATGTGGTAATCCTCGATTCCCGAAGCGGCGAGCCAGGCTGTGATCATCGATTCACGCTCGCTCGCCGACCAAGGATTTGCAAGATTCTGAGGCCGATTCGACGAACCGATGCCGATGAGTAGAGTCGAATCTGGGCGATGCTCCTCACGCATCGCTGCAGCCGCATCGACCATCGCCGCGTGACCCATGTGGAATGGTTGGAAGCGGCCGAGCACAACTACACCGGGTGCCGGAGGCTCGGTCGGTGGGGCTGGTTCCAATGGGAGGTCGCTCAAGCACTCACCCCCGCCAAACTGGTTCCATCCAGAATCCAATTCTCTGGGTCGAGATATTCCCGACCGATGAGCAGTGAAAGGCCAGGGTCGCGAGACAATTCGATGAAGTCGTATAGGCTTGCAGTGAGCGTTCTATGCGATTCCATCGTCGGCAGAATACGAGGGTCTTCATCGGGATTCAGTGTCTCCCCCAATTCCTGCCGACGCTCCATCCAATCGAGTATCACCGACTCCGAATACGACTCGCGGTCGCTTCTGGCAAGCGCCGCCGCGAGTTGCTGCCAAACCTCAGCCGAGCCGAATGCCTCGACATCTTCGAATTTCTCATCGAGTATCGGCTCTACATAGAGAAACAATCGACCATCCCAGCACCGCCATTCTGCGATGCTAGCCCAATCGCAGAGAATCAGCGATGCCGCTGCATCCAAGTCACCTGAAGCGGCATCAGCCCACTCGAGAAAATCACCCTCGATATCGACCCCGAACCCGCGGTGAAATCGAGGATCGCCCGCGGGCCGCTCTTCACCCAGACGTCCGCTCTCGAAGGCGAGAACGAGTTGATCCACACCCATCGAGCGCAGACGCTCGAGAGCCCCAGAGTCGACCAATCGAAGTATCACATCGACCATGCGCTCACCTCGCTTGGACCCTGTGCGTCGCCCACCATCAACGTATCAGCCCCTCGTCCACCCAAGCCATCAGACAGGCCTCGAAAAGTGCCGGAACATGCGCCAGTGCCGGGTCTTCCTCAGACTTGAATCGAAATGTGCCTTTCCCGCTTTGACGCGCCCGCAATTCTGCGGGAAGGCCCAGCGCGATGTTCGTATCGCGAGCGATCGTAACCACATACAGCGAGACGTGCTCGCGCTGCACGAAGACGGCGACGAACGGGTCGAATTGCGTCTTCGTGTGAAACTTCACCAACTTGTAAGCTCCAACATCATCACGGGCAACATCCAGCACATCCTCATGCACTGCCGCCATCGAACGCAGCCGCTCCCACAGCGGCAGCAGCGCGGAATTCTTGACCGAGTCCACGCGCACCCGAGCCTACGGCTCGGATTGAACGCTTCGTGCGCAACACAGCGAATCCCTGCATCGGGTTGAAGAACTCCAGCCCAGCGCAACGAATCATCCCCAACGAGGGCAGGAGTGTTCGTCATGGCAACCATCGATGAGCAGATCAAGGCCCTCGAGGAAGAGATTTCCAAAACCAAGTACAACAAGGCCACCCAAGGCCACATCGGGAAACTCAAGGCAAAAATCGCCGCCCTCCGTGAGCGCAAGGAGAAGGCTCAGGCACACGCCAAGTCGAGTGGGGGCGGCCCCGGGTTCGAAGTCAAGAAATCGGGGGACGCCTCGGTTGCTCTAGTCGGATTTCCAAGCGTTGGAAAGTCGAGTCTCATCTCACAATTGACCGACGTCGAATCGGACACTGGAAACTTCGCCTTCACCACCCTCACCTGCATCCCAGGGGTTCTCCACCACCGCGGTGCAACGATTCAGATCCTCGATCTGCCCGGTCTGATCAAGGGTGCTTCCGACGGCAAGGGCCGGGGTAGAGAGATTCTGAACGTCATCCGCGGCTGTGACATGGTCCTCTATGTCGTCGACCCCTTCCAAGAATCGCATTTCGATATCCTCGATATGGAATTGTGGCGGGCTGGTATGAGGCTCAATCAGCCCAAGCCACAGGTTTTCGTCGATAGGACCGAGCGTGGTGGAATCGTTGTTCGTTCAACGCTCGAACAGACGAATCTGCTCGATGAAGAAATCCAAGCGATCATCCGCAGCTTCGGAATCGTCTCGGCGAATGTGACACTGCGAACCGACGTGACCGACGATCACATCGTCGACACATTGGCGGGAAATCGGATCTATTCGGATGCCGTGATAGTCCTCAACAAAGTGGATCTGGCTACCGAAGATGACCTTGCGAAGGCGAGGGGGATGTTACCTCAGGATTGGCCTATCCTACCGGTATCGGCGAAGACAGGGCAGGGCATCGAGGAGATGAAGGACTTCATTTTCGACAATCTCCACTTCATGTCGATCTACCTCAAACCGCAGGGACAAGAGGCTGATTTGGTCGAACCGCTCATCGTCAAAGACACCTCGACGGTTCGTGATGTCTGTGTCAAACTCCACCGCGACTTCGTTCGCAAATTCCGCTACGCACGGGTGAAAGGGCCGAGCGCGAAATTCGATTGGCAGCGGGTCGGCCTTGACCATCTTCTGAAGGATGGGGATTTGCTGACTATCATCGTACGCAAGTGATGTAGGTTGCCAAAGACGGATTGGGGTTGCGAATCATTCACCTATTGGTTGCGGCAGCGGGCAGCATGGCTGAGGGGGCTGACCTGCTGCCACGTGCCGAGGTTCGCGCCATCATGGAGCACCTTCGCGGTCGCGCTTCCCTGTTGGTCGGTGTATTCGTCATCGGCTTCGTATTGGGTTATCCTATCGCTGAAGTGATGATTGAGATGCTCTTGGATGCGCCCGGATATCGGCCGGTGGGTGTGGAGATCGTCGTTCTTCAGCCGATGGAGATCATTCTACTGAAATTGAGGATAGCCGGTCAAATCGGTATCGCTCTGTTCGCTCTGACTCTGATTAGCGATCTGGCGTGGAACGGTCGCAAGGTCATCGCGCAAGGCAAGAGAATCGCCGTTCCTGAGAGCGGTGGTGGCTTCTCTCGCTTCGCAGTCGTGTTAATCCTCGTAGGCATTCTTGGCTTCCTTGGATTCGTTTATGCCCACGCGATATTGGTTCCCTTCCTGCTCGATTATCTTGCGCAGGATGCGAGCGCAGCAGGATTGGATTCGACTTGGCAGCTGCGCTCGTGGATCGGTTTCGTCATCGGACTCTACACTGGCTCGATACTGAGTTTCCAAGTCCCTATGGTCGTCGTTATGTTGATTCGGGCTGGAATTGTCCAGCGGCAGGCGGTAACCGATAATCGTCCATTCTTCTGGTTCGCCGCCGCCGTCATCGGAGCTCTAGTCTCGCCTCCCGACCCACTCTCGATGTTCCTCGTCGGAGGACCGATGCTGGTATTGTTGGAGCTTGCGCTCCTCCTCGACCGAGTGGCTAGCCGATGAGCGGAAGGCGCTGGTCGCTCAGATTTCGATACCGCGATTGCGCGCGTCTTCGGCTTGGGCGTCGGAGCGTCCAGCTTCGACATCGACGAAGCGCATCATCACCGTTCCGATGATGATCAATGTGCACAGGCTCGCCACTCCGACTCGGCTATCGTAAGCCACAGTCATGATTCCGTAAACCATCGGCCCCAGCAGCGCTGCGACCTTGCCGAAGAATCCGAAGAATCCGAAGAACTCGGCGCTTCGAGTCTCAGGGACCATTTGGCCGAAGAGTGAACGGGCCAATCCCTGTGAACCGCCTAGGAGTGCTCCGGCCATGCAACCGAGAAGCAGGAATTGGAACATCACGCTGAAACCGATCGGCTCCCAAACAATATCTCTCATCGTCGCCGGAATCACATCGAGCGGTCCATCTCCAAGGCTCGTCGGGTGCTTATCTCCCATCCCGCTCGAGCCATCTAGCGGTCCTCCATTGACGCTGTAACTGAAGCGATTCTCAGCGTCAAAACTAGCGAAGAACGCGGTCATTTTGGTGGTATCCTGAGTCGTTGAGACGAGGTACTCGTTAGCAGGATCATCGAAGGCATAGACCGTCTTAACGGTGTAATCCTCATGCTCGTGGACCGCCATCACATCCTTCCATTCGGCCGTCCAATCCTGCTCATCACCTTCGACCGCTATCTGCAGCTCATGGGCGTTCGCGCCGATGGTGATGACGTACTGACCCGCTCCTTCCAATCGATCCTGTTGCCATCTGGATTTCAGCTCAGGAGGGTGATCCGAAGCGTCGAGCGGGTCAGTCCCCGCTGCCAATTCTTCCTCGTTGGTATACCAATCACCATCGATATTGTCATCTTCGAAGTCAGCAATCCCATCACCGTCTGAGTCCCAATCGTACTGAATATCGTAATCTGAATGAGCGTCGAGTGCCAATGGCGCGAAGGACATCGCGCCGAGAACGACAACAACCCAGCCGACGAGTGAAATGGTTAGCGCCTTCTTGGTACTCGTCGCCTCAGCCAATTTTGTGAATCCAATAGCACACGGCGCGGCGACGAATTGAATCACCAAAATCGTCGCAATCAGGGCTGTCGTCGTCAGACCCAGCACGGTGATTCCGTAAATTCCGGCAAGCGCTGTAACCGAGTTAATTCCGTCGATGAAGAAGAAGTAAGCGAGCATGTAGATGAAGAGCGTCTTGAATCGGTCAACCTGTCCGAAGGTCTTGCGCAGTTCACCAAACGCGAGCCGCGCAGAATCAGCAATACCCAGACTTCCCATCTCATTCTCTATCGGCGGCTCGGGTACATGCTTGAATGTCAACAGAGCAAATCCCATCCACCATGCACCAGAAGAGGCCATGACGAAGGGAATCACCCAATCTCCGGTCATCATCATGACCATGACCAAGTGAACCAATAGAAGCAGGCCACCACCGAGATAACCGTAGGCGAAGGCCTTGTTCGAAATCGCATCCATCTCGTCATCGGTTCCCATATGCGGTAGCAGAGCATTGTAGAACACACCAGCCCCGTTCAGACCGATATTTGCCAAGAGGAACATGATGAACAGCCAAACCCATTGCATCGAGATATCGAGCATCGGCGCGAAGGCCAACAAGAAGGTCGAACCCGCACCAAGAATCGTCAGAATTCTCAACCACCACATCTTGATTGCGCGGCGATCCGCTATCACACCGAGAGAAGGACTGGCGACGGCAACGAGGAGCGCCGCGATTGTCACGGCGAAGGACCAAACCGCATCACTGGTCATGTCCTTGCCGAGAATTGTCGCTTCCAACCCATTCGCTTTCAGGAAGAGGTAGGCGAACCAGGCGGGAAGCACTGCGGTAGTTACGGAGGTCTCGAAGGCGGACTTTCCCCAGTCGTAGAATGCATATCCTCGCACGGCTTTCGGGTCTGATTGTCTATCGAGTTCTACCGTCCCTGACATGGTGGCACCTGCGCGGCCGTCGTCGTGACGGGGTTTGAGCATTGGGGCGGCATTGAGGGGTGTGGCGAGCGCGGATTCAATACCCCTCTAGCGCTCGAGTGCTTCGTGTCGGATGGGTCATCGTGGGTGCAACCCACCGAGAATTCAATTCCAGCCATAGTGCACGGAATGGATTTCCTCGATGGGGTGGAATTCGACCTAAGATTGAGTGCTGATGGAGAGTTGATGCTCTTTCATGACGACTTGATGCCAGGCGATGGTGCAAAACCAGAGCGATGTATCGAACTCCTCGATGCGAGTGAGGTCTCGGCTCGAGGAATCGATAGATTCGATGAGCTGCTCGCCATCTCCGAATTCACCAACTTGTGGGCAAGCGGTTCAAAGACGGTGAATATCGAGTTGAAAGTTCCACATCCAGCGACTCGGATGAAAGATCATGCGACTCATCTGACTAGGATGATGAGGCAACTGGAAGAGTCGCTGAACGACCTCGACCTCCCGTCGAGGTCGACGATGGTTTACGGCTTCTCTCCCAAGATAGGAGAAGCGGTCGAGCGCAGTGGTTTGACACTTCCGAACACGCAACTATCACCCCACCTGCGCTCGTGGGGAAAAACCAAGGTCAAGCGATTAATCGGCTCGCCGAATTTCGTATCCAATAGCGTCGCAAGCCTTGCCCGCGATCGCCGAAAAAGGGGCATGCCGGTGCTAGGGATGGCGCTGCACTACATCCACGGATGGGAACGCTTGGTCCACCCTGGCCTTCCGGTCTCACTGACCGGGAAGGGGCTGCAACGCTTGTTCAGCATCAGCAAGGAGATGGGTGTACACGTCTGGCCGGCCCCGCTCAGCATCGAGCAATTGATGCTCGATGCTGGCCTAACTCTGGTGACCGACCACGTCGACCCAACCGTTCACACCCTTCCTGACGGAAGCCCTCGCTGGCCTCGCCCAGCCAGCCAACCGATCGATGATGAATGGCTCACGAAGCTGAATTTCGCTTCCGGTGCCGAGCGGCTCGACATCCAATCCGAAGCCGCTGAATCCCTCCCGATGTGGCACGAGATTCCAGACCACCGTCGTGCATCCCAAATCATTGCGGACGCTCAGAGATTCTCATGGTCGGGCTCGCCGGATTCCTACACGACGGATCTCGAAAATGGCAGACCATGGGGCTGCGCTAGAATCATCGGCCATCGCGGCTCGGGAGAGACACACTGATTCACTCGAGCCGCCGGTGCGGCTGGTTCTTCGGGATGTATTTAGGGCGGTAGATTGGAGTTCCTCGCCCATCGCGAGCATTTCGCTCATCCATGATCTGCGCGCAGATTCCAGCAACCCTCGCCCAGCCGA
>CAZNVK010000021.1:0-26604 GCA_964576865.1 uncultured Candidatus Poseidoniales archaeon
TCGATGGTCTACCACAATGACGACATCGATGTCTCATCGAATTCTTGGATGTGGGTCGAGGCGACACCGGGTGAGAATCTCGACCCACTCGTCGTTGCGGCCTACGAAGACAATGTGTACAATGGCCGCAACGGACTCGGCCAAGTGATGGTCTATGCCAATGGCAACGGCGGTGATTACGATGGTTCGACCAATCAAGACCCATTCGTCAACAGCCGATTCACGATACCAGTCACCGCCGTCACAAATTACGGCTACGCGCCCAGTTACGCAGAATGGGGTCCACACTCGATAGTCGCGGGATATTCTTCCGGCGGCTCATTTGACATCCCAACAACCGACCACGAATACGATTACATCAACGATTTCGGTGGCACCTCAGCCGCGGTTCCCGGAGTTTCGGGTTCGATTGCACTGATGCTCGAAGCGAACCCAAACCTGACCTGGCGCGACGTCCTGGCAATCCTCATCGAGAGCGCCCAGCCCGTCGATTCCAGCGACTCGAGCTGGGACACCAACGGCGCAGGCCACGATGTCTCACACCTCTACGGCTTCGGTCGCATGGACGCTGGAGTCGCCGTCGACATGGCCGAGACATGGACCAATATCGACCTTGAATCCAACATGAGTCTAGGTCGCTTCAACGTCAACCAGAATATTCCAGACAACTCCAATAGTTGGACAACCCACCAATTCACAGTGACCGATGAGATGACAGTCGAATCTGTCGAGGTCATCCTCGACATCACACACTCTGAGCGAGGTGACCTCGAAATCGTCCTCGAATCGCCCATGGGATACGAATCATGGCTGATGGTCGAGACCGAGGACCCGACCAATAATTGGGATGATTACTACATGAGCACAATGCACCATTGGGGCGAGGAAGCCCAAGGAACTTGGACGGTCAAGGTGCGCGATGTTGACTGGGGGACCAGTGGCACGTTCAACTACTTCGAAGTCGAAATGCACGGGACGGTTCCGTGGACCGATAGCGACTCTGACGGATTATCAAATTTGGAGGAATCCAATGTCTACGGCACCGATCCCTACGACAGTGATACCGATGATGACCTGCTTCACGACGGTGACGAGATCCTGAATTGGAGCACCGATCCGCTGGATCCCGACACCGATGACGATGGTCTGATGGACGGCGTCGAGGTCCATGACAAGGGCAGCGATCCGCTTGTGGCGGACGCTGATGGCGATTCTGATTCATGGTATTGGTTCGAGGATTGTGACGATGAGGACGCGGCGAGAAATCCGGACGCGCAGGAGCTGTTGAATGGGGTTGACGATGATTGTGACGAGGTGGTTGACAATGGCTTCTCTGAGATTGACTCGGATGGAGATGGACTCGATGATTATTCAGAATACCATGTTCACGGAACCGATCATGAAGACAGCGATACAGATGATGACGGCTTGAATGATGGTTCGGAGATCGCCTTCGGTTCCGATCCGTTGAGCTTCGATGAGGATGCTGATGGCGATGGTTGGCATTGGTTCCGCGATTGCGACGATCAGAATGCCGAGCGGTACAATGGTGCTTGGGAGAAATTGGACGGAATCGACAATGATTGTGACGACGAGGTTGACGAGGGCTACGAGAACTTCGATTCCGACTCGGATGGATTGAATGATTGGGATGAATATCACGTTCATGGGACCAATCATGGCGATGTTGATACCGATGGAGACGGCATCGATGATGGGGCGGAATTGAGTATCACGGAGACCGACCCGCTGGTCGCAGATCCTGATGCAGACGAGGATGGTTACTACTGGTTCGAGGATTGCGCAGATGATGATGCGACTCGCTTCCCTGCTAATGACGAGGTTCTCGACGGGAAGGATAACGATTGTGACGACCTCATCGATGAGGGTTCACACGGAGTTGACTCCGATGATGACGGAGTAGACGATTACGACGAGTACCACGTCCACGGCACCGACCCCTACGATGCCGATTCGGATGCAGATGGACTCGAGGATGGTCGAGAATTGACTGTGACGATGACCGACCCGCTGGTACCAGACCCCGATGCGGATGGAGATGGATTCTACCATTTCGAGGATTGTAACGACGACATTTCCTCGATGCACCCCGGAGCGGACGAGCGATGGAACGGGGTGGATGATGATTGCGATTCGACGGTCGACGAGGGTGTAGACCGTAGCCATTACCTGAGTTTCGACCCGGGAATTTCTGGCATCAAGGCTTGGGATTCCGACGGGGAGAAATTCTTCGCCGAAGTCGAGGATATTCCCGAGGGAGTCGACTTCACAATCACTTGGGATTTGGATGGAGTGAATGTTGACCACGCCGCCTTGGATAATGGTGAGAGATTGGTGATTCCGAAGGTCGATTGTGCGAGCAAGGACTCCGAACTCGATGAACACCTATGTTCGTCTGGCTCAGGCGCATACCAGCTGAATATGCACATCAGCGATTCGGGCTCGACCACGACCTTCGTCTGGGTTGTCGATATCGATGTGAAGCAGCCTACGAGTTCCTCACTTGGACCGCTCAGCATCGCCCCTGGCATCCTTGGGTTGGCGATGCTCGCGATGGTTGCCGCCATCGTTGTGGGTCGACGGACTGAGCGCCTGTGACGCGACGTCTCGCGCGACGCGCGCGCCGCGCACGCGCCGGGAACGGCTAAAACCCCCAGAATGGCGAATTGGCCTCATGCGTGCAACAGCCATGCTGTTGGTCCTGATGCTTCTGAGCCCAGTGGCGGTAGCTATCGGTGAGGAACAGGATGTTCGAATCGACCTCGAGATAGACGGCGAGCCGATCATGCCGACCTACTCGCGAGCCGTTCAATTGGCATTCGACAGAGTCGAGGATTTGGAGCGTTATACCGAGGATCAACTCACTCAGACTCACGAGTGGTTGGTTGTCACTCAAGTTCCAATCGAGAAGCAGATTTGGACTGTGGCGAACCCCAAGACAGTCGAGGTCGCACCGATTCTCCACGGTGCCTTCATCTGGACTTTCGATGCGCCGCTCGACGCAATTGAAGACCTCGAGATGGCGCTCGAACTCGGCCAGATCGAATCGTTCTCACCCCTCGTCGAGCGCCAACAACAAACCCGCGATAACCCGAATGACCCCGAGTTCTCTGCCCAGTGGCACTTGGAGAATACCGGCCAGACCAGTGGCTTGTCCGGCGAGGACATCAATGCGACAGACATCTGGGATGATTACCGCGGAGAAGGGGTAATCATCAGCATCGTCGATGACGGACTGGACCATGAACACCCCGATATCGAGGATAATTACGACCCATCCTACTCCTACGATTGGTGCAATGACGACTCCGATCCAGCGCCCAGTAGTTGGAACGGTCACGGCACCGCAGCAGCGGGAGTCGCAGCGGCGGTCGGAAACAATTCTCTCTACGTCTCAGGAGCCGCATGGGAAGCCACGCTCGGTGGCTCAACCCTCATCGCCTGTTGGTCCGGTGACAGCACCGAAGCCGATGCCCTCACATTCGAGAATGATGACATAGACATCTACTCCAATTCCTGGGGGCCAGCCGACGATGGCTCAACACTCTCAGCCCCTGGTCCTTTGACCCTCGCCGGCTTCGAAGCCGACGCCTACAGCGGTCGTGGCGGCCTTGGAAACTCGATTACTTGGGCCGCGGGTAACGGACTCGGCAGCGATGATAACTCAAACAAAGACGGCTACGCGAATAGCCGGTTCACCATCGCTGTAACCGCTATCACGCACGAGGGTGACCAATCCTACTATGCCGAGCCAGGAGCCAACATTCTGGTTGCAGCTCACTCGAACGGTGACGGGGAAGGCATCACCACCACCGACATCACCGGCTCGGGTGGCTACAACGGCAGTGGCAATGTCACCCACACATTCGGTGGCACCTCCAGCGCCACTCCGTTAGCCGCCGGTGTCATCGCGCTCATGTACGACGCGAACCAGAATCTGACATGGCGCGATGTCATGGAAATCCTCGTTCAATCCTCACGCAAGAACGATCCAAACGACTCCTCTTGGAACACAAACGGTGCGGGATATGATGTCTCTCACAAGTATGGATTCGGCGCCGTCGATGCCGGCGCCGCCGTCGAGATGGCTCTAAATTGGCAGACTCTCGACGAGGAAATGAACGCAACATTTGGTCCATTTTTCGAATATGAAGACATTCCCGACGGTGACTCGACTTGGACTGAATTCAGTGTGAATGTGACTCACGAATTGCGAATCGAAAGCGTCGATGTCATCGTCGACATCAACCACACCTACCGAGGCGATCTCGACATCGTCCTCGAATCTCCTGACGGCACCGAATCGTGGCTTGCAGAGGACCACAGCGACGGGAATGACCACTACTCGAATTGGCTTTTCAACTCGGTCCACCATTGGGGCGAGTCGAGTCTAGGTGAGTGGAAATTGAAGGTGCGTGACTCCTTTTCAGGCGATAATGGAACACTGAACTCTTGGGAGGTTATTTTCCATGGAATCGATGTGGACTTCGACCACGATGACGACGGACTCTCGGATGAGAACGAGACTCTGATCTACGGTACCGACCCATACGATGCGGACACTGACGACGACGGTCTCTCCGACTACGACGAGGTCATGACCCATGGCACGAACCCTCTCATGGCGGACTCCGACACCGACGGGTTGACCGACGAGCAGGAGCTGAACACTTACTCGACCGATCCGCTCGATTCTGACAGCGATGATGACGGCTTGTCCGACGGCGTCGAGGTGAATTACTGGGGTTCTGACCCTCTTGTCTATGATCCAGACGCCGACAACGACTTGTTCTATCATTTCCAAGATTGCAATGATAACAATCCAGATGTCAATCCGGGAACTTACGAGAGATTGAATGGCATCGATGATGATTGCGACGATGAAATCGATGAGGGTTACAATTTCACCGATCGGGACTCAGATGGGCTCAAGGATTGGCCCGAATACCACATTCACGGTACTGATTACGAGGATGCCGACACCGATGATGACGGCTTGGATGACGGTGTCGAGGTAAACACTCACGGCTCGGACCCGCTAACCTACGACCCCGATGCCGATGGCGATGGATTCCATTGGTTCCTCGATTGCGCAGACGATGATGAGTATCGGAATCCGTCCCTGCCGGAATTGCTCGATGGCATCGACAATGATTGCGATTTGGTCGTCGATGATGGATTCTGGGACTTGGATTCCGACTCTGATGGCTTGGACGATTACGACGAATTCCACAATGTCACAACGAATCCGTACGATGGAGATACCGACGATGATGGATTGCCGGACGGGCTCGAAGTCCACACCTACGAGTCCAACCCACTCTGGGCTGACCCTGACGATGACGGCGACGGTTGGTACTGGTTCCAGGATTGCGAGGACACCGACGCTGAGCGTGCACCGCTACTCCCCGAGACTCTCGATGCCAAGGACAATGATTGCGACGACGAGGTGGACGAGGACTTCCACGATATCGATACCGATCAGGATGGATTGCTCGATTATCACGAGTACCATAACCTCTCGACCGATCCAAAAGATGCTGATTCCGATGACGATGGGATGAGCGATGGTAAGGAGGTCAACGAGAAGGGGTCGGACCCGCTGGTCTACGATCACGACCGCGATATGGATGGATTCTATGCCTTCGAGGATTGTCAGGATCTCATCGATTCTATCAATCCAGATGCGACTGAGACATGGAATGGTTGGGATGATGACTGCAATGATGTGGTGGACGATTCGATCGATCGTGCCGGAATCATGCTGACCACACCGGTGATGGTTGAAACGGTGGACTGGGATGCTGTAAACGAGACGCTGGCTGTCGAGATTCATGGGATCCCTCTTGAGGTATCGAAAACCATTGTTTGGGAGATGGAGGGTGTGATTCTCTCACGCAATTTGAGTGAGGATACCCAGCGCTTGGCGATTCGCGATATCGATTGCGAATCGAGAAACTGGGAGCTTGCTAAGGTGCTCTGCAAGGATGGTGATGGATTGCGTTACCTGAATGCGACGGTGACCGACTCTGGCTTCGAGACGAAATTACAATGGATTGTAGATGTGGAGGTTTACATCCCCCCACCCACATTGGTAGAATCTCTCTTCGCCTTCTTCGGCTCGACGGCCGGAATCATCCTGCTGGTACTCTTCTCATTGGCGATTGTTGGTGGGGTTGCATTCGTTGGCATGCGTGTCCGCGAAAACAAGATGATCGCTGATGCTTATGCTGAGTTCAGAGTTGATCAGAGACCGCCTGGAGTCTCACCTGAACACAGGACGGTCGAGTTGCCCAGCGCGCCTGATCTGAGTGCTTTGCTAAGCGAGCGAGGCTCGTCTGAATCGGCTGGAAGTGCAGCGATTCCGATGGTTGGGGCGGCTCCTGTACTGCCCTCAACACCTGTTGACTCCGATTCAGATGAGCCGCCTATGGTCGGCGCATCTGCAGTGGCACGTACGCCTGAGATTGGCCAAGATGGGGTGCCGAAGGCTCCTGACTTGGATGAGTGAATGAACAGAAGGGCATGAGGAGGTTCAAGCCTCGTCGGCTTCTTCCTCGGCCGCAGCTCGCAAATTTTCTCCCCATTCAGCGTCGGGTGAGCCGCCTTCCCATTCGCCCTCGACAGAGATGTCCTCGATTTCATCGTCCTCACGCCACGGCGGCTCGCCGTCCGCGCCACTGAGAACCAGCACACCTTCATCGTCAAGGCGGCGCTTGACGCTCTTCACACCCTTCTTGACTGGGAGAAGATGACCGATTGGTGTGCCTGTGGTTACGAAGGGGTGGGTTGCTGTGCAGATGAGCAAGCCTTCGGTCGGAGAGCGTATCTCCATCGAGACGCCGGGGTGTTCTGGGTCGGAGACGGTTGCGACGAGCTCATTCTCTTCGACCCATGATCCTGCTGGAGTCAGGACGTCGAGCAGGCCACCGTGATCCGAGCGAATCCAGACTGACCCCGATGCGAGAAGTCGGAAGCGCGGCCTGCTCGGGTACCCTGGTATCACTTTCAGGCTGCGAAGCACATTGAGGATTCCATACATCGCGATTTGAATCGATTCGGGTTCTGCCTCGTCCGCACCCCCTCCCTCGTAGGTTATGCAACTGATGCCTGCATCGTCGGCGGTGCGTCTGAGCGAACCTTTCGGGCCTTCGCTATCGAGGATGACCTCGATTCCGAAGGCTCGAGCACTGCGATTGCTCGCTCGGTTGGCGAGGTTCGCACGAATCTGAGGCATATTGGTGCGACCGAGCGCTGCGGTGTGCAGGTCGATGATGTGGTCGCTGGTCGATAGAAGGTCAGTCCACAGCCTATGGGCGACGCGCGAGGTAGTGTTGGAATCCTGTTTTCCTGGGAAGAATCGGTTCAAATCACGACCGTCGGTCATGTAGCGGTTTCTTCGACGGTAGCCAGGCATGTTGACGATCGGAATGATGCGTATCGTGCCGGCTACCGTCGCCGGGTCAATTGCCTTGTCCTCACCGACGATACTCGAGGATTGCAGGTAAGTCAAGGCGAGCGGCCCAACCAATTCATTTCCGTGGATCGCGCCAAGAATCGTCACCACAGGCCCTGGGCGCGAACCATGAATCACTGTGATTGGAATCGGCCAGGATTCGCCGATTTCAACATCCATCAAATCGTATTCGAGTTGTCGAATCGTCCCCGGCTTCACCAGACGGCGGCCGATTCGGTGCGATTTCCAATCACTCGAGCGCGACCACGACTTCGGGGTCGTGTTCGGTTCTTCAAGCGCCTTCTCAATCTCTTTTCGGCGCCGCTGAGGAATCTGATTCGAGACTTTCAGCGGTTGATGGCGCCGCCTCTTAGCCCTCGGCACGCGGATGTTTCCAGCCCCTTCGCCAGAGGGGTCAGGCGTCTTCTCGGAATCCACCAACGGACGGCTGTGGTGCGGACGCAATAAGAGGATTCGGCAGTGCGAGACTGGTTTTCGACGGAGTGGGGATGAGGATTCGGAGGAGTCTTCTGGGCAATCGTTGTAGCATCACGCGCGCGTGGCGTCTTATGAGCGAGCCAAACGGACCCTCGGTTCAGGAACTCCATGCCCCCAACTCAATCTGCTTCGGCTGCGGACCGGCAAACGCTGATGGATTGCAGATTCGTTCGTTCCGGGGCGAGAATGGATTGGTGATGAGCTTCGAGCCCTCGCCTGAGCATCAGGCGTTCCCTGGGATGGTCAACGGTGGAATAATCGGGGCACTGCTAGACTGTCATGGGAATTGGACGGCGGCGATTGCGCTGATGGATCAGTCGGGTGAGGCTGAGCCGCCGTGTACTGTGACAGCGAATTATAGCATCAAATTGCGACGGCCGACCCCCGCTGGTGCGCGCTTGGAAGTGAGTGCTGAGGTAGTTGAGTTGAGCGAGGATCGGGCGTCGGTTCGAATGGTATTGGAGGCTGATGGCAAGGTCTGCGCTACCGGTGAGGGATTATTCGTTGCAGTGACGGAGGGTCATCCGGCCTATCATCGCTGGAACTGATTCACTGTTCCCTCGCTTCTTGATGTCAACGAGCGGGGCCGTCTGTTCACTTTCAGTTCTGAACGCGATTTCGGGTTGAGCCTCTCGGCATCCTTTAGAACGGCGGATTCAGAGTTTGTTCGTGGCCGCCGGCGAAGACCTTCCAGAGGTGTCTCTCGCAGACATCGAAGTCGACTCGCGCATAGTCGAGCATCTTCGTTCAGAATGGGGAATTGAGGAGCTGTTTCCACCTCAACGAGAGGCCTTGCCCTATGGGCTCGCAGGCCGGAATCTGATGCTGACGATTCCGACCGCGAGCGGAAAATCTCTGGTTGCTCATCTGACGATAATTCATCGCTTGCTGACGGATATGCAGGATGCGCGAGCGCTGTATATCGTGCCACTGAAAGCGCTCGCAAGCGAGAAGGTCGAGGAATTACGCGAACTCGCCAGCCTCGTCGGACTGCGGGTGGGAATCGCCATCGGTGACCGCAGTGGTGAGACGAGCGGCATCGACGAGGCCGACATTCTGGTCTGTACAAGTGAGAAGTTGGACTCAATGCTGCGGACTCGGGATGGGTTGATTGAGAAGATCGGCGTAGTCGTTGCTGACGAATTCCACTTACTCCACGATATTTCGCGAGGACCCACACTGGAAATTCTGCTCTCGCGAATCCGCCATGCTCAACCCGAAGCCCAGATCATCGCTCTTTCAGCGACGGTCGGAAATGCCGAGGAGATGGCGGATTGGCTCGGTGCTCGTCTGGTCAAATCTGATTGGCGCCCGATACAATTACACTCGGGTACGCTGACTGGCTTGGATGTCAAAATTCATCGAATCGACGGGCCCGACCATTCGGTCTGGCCCGAACCGAGGACGATTGAGGGCAGAACAACTCGCAGATTGCAATCCGTCCTCGATGATTCAGTATCGAACGGAGGTCAGATGCTCGTCTTCGTCAACTCACGGGCATCGGCGCAGAAAGAAGCCCGAGAACTCGCCAAGCACGTTCGCAAGGCGCTATCGGGCGGGGCGCTTCGATACAGCGCCGAACTGGCCGAGGAATGGGATGAAATCGCCGAGAAGATAACTCGGCGAGAGGATACATCGGTGATGGGACGTGCCCTCGCTCAAGCCATCCGAGGAGGTGTGGCATTCCACCATGCAGGACTCACACATACTCAACGAAAGGCAGTTGAGGAAGCATTCCGCGAAGGGGTTCTTCTCGCCATCGTCGCAACGCCGACACTCGCCCAAGGAGTCAATCTTCCCGCGCGCCGCGTCATCATACGCGATCACCGCCGCTGGAGTTCTGTCGGCGGCGGGTCGATGCCGCTGCCAGTGATGGAAATCCGACAGATGCTCGGGCGAGCCGGCCGGCCGAAATACGATGATTCCGGAGATGCTCTGATTCTCGCGAAGGATGAGAGCGACGAGCTCAATATCGTCGAGATGTACCTGCTCAGCGAGCCTGAAGAAGTCACCTCGAAACTGGCAAATCCCTCGGCAATGCGCCCCGAGGAAGACCCAGCCCTGCTCACTCACCTCTTGTCGGTAATGGCGACGGGGGGGATTCGGGATCGAGACGCAGTAACTCGATTCTTCTCTGAAACATTCCTCGCCACGCACATGGACGAGCAGTCACTGGACAACCGGCTGGACGATGTGATCAGTTGGCTGACGCACAACGGAATGATTACCCGAGAAGGTGAGTCATCAGAGGTTCTCAAGCGCATCAAGGAAAGAGAAGAGGTAAGCGATGAACCCGAGGAATGGCAAGATGAGATGCCGGAGTGGGCTAGAATGAGTGAGAATGTCGACGGTCTCGAGATTTCAAAATCCGAGCAAGTCACACCCACAGGCCTTACCCCCAGAAAAGGGCCAGCGATCTTCGGATTCACCAAAGCCAGCCAGCGGGTGGCGGAAGAGCCAAGTCTGCCCGATTCGGCATCTATGACCTACGCAGCTACGATGCTGGGGCACCGCGTCGCCCGCCTCTACCTGAATCCGATCTCTGGACGGATGATCCACGACGGCCTTGAACGGGCGATGCGAGTGATGAACGGCACAGACGATGTCCACCAAGTGTCTCCCCTCGGACTACTCCACCTCGTCGGTTGCACACCGGACTTCCTCGCCCTCTGGCCGAGGAAGGAGCAAGTCGAGAGAATTCACGCAGCAATCCATTCGCATCAGCGTGAATTCCTCGCCGAACCAATCGATTCGGACCAAGAGAGGCGAATGAAGGGAGTTCTCGTGCTCGAGGATTGGATCAACGAGGCCAAGATGGAGGAACTCGAGAAGGAGTGGAGTGTGCAGCCAGGAGACGTTCGAAGTCGTGTTGACCTCGCAGAGTGGCTACTCTATGCGATGCGCGAAATCC
Source organism: uncultured Candidatus Poseidoniales archaeon (assembly GCA_964576865.1). Taxonomy (GTDB): domain Archaea; phylum Thermoplasmatota; class Poseidoniia; order Poseidoniales; family Thalassarchaeaceae; genus MGIIb-O1. The sequence goes on from CAZNVK010000021.1 coordinate 10,887, forward strand.
TCGCCGAGGACGAGTCCCTGCGCAGAATGGACCCCGGTCAACACGGTGCACTTGTTGAATTCGTCAGCGAATTGCATCGAAGGGTCCGACACGGCTGCAAAGCCGACCTGCTCGGCCTCGTCAGTATCCGCGGAGTCGGCCGAACACGAGCACGAGAGATGGCGGATTTACTCGGCGTCGAGAGCGCCGCGGATGTAGCAGCTTTGACCGAACGAGACCAAGACCGATTGGCCGATCTGCGTGGGTGGAGTCCGCGGCTGGTGGATAATATTGTCGCGGCTGCTGCCCGCTCGGCGAGACGACAAGGCTGACCTGTATCCTTCATCAGTCAGAAGTCATCGCCGAGCATGGCTGACCATCACAGGGTCCCTTGGTTCCCTGCTTGGGGAATCAGTTTCCCCGAGCCCTTGGACGATCCACGCTCGGCTGTAACAGTGTTCAACGAATGGAGGCCGAGCGAGCGCTGGCTTCTACTCGCTTTCGATGCTGCCGCCAGCGAAGTCCACCTGTGGACTGTCTGGCATGCTCTCAGGCGCAGAGAATTACGCGAGGATATGGTCGGAAATGGCGTCGATACAGAATTTCTGCGCCTGATCTCCGGCACGCACCAGATCAAGACAGCATTCCAGCGAGCCGGTCTGCAAAGCGGTGACGATTCAGCGTGGATTGTCTTCCTACCGGCGTTTGGAGGTGAGAATCCGTACGACATCAACGAGGACGATGCTCTTGAGTTACCTCGAGAATCCTACAACCAGTCCGCCTTGGAGGCTGAGCGATTAATGCTCCACCTCAAATCGAACTTGATACCGACTCGGCCAATCCCCAGCCCGAACGGCCTCGAGCGCCTAGGGATAGTCAAGGGTAGTTCGACGACCCAATCACTCGACCTTGAAGCGGCCTATCTGGCCCACGCTGCGATGTCAGACCTGCAGAATTGACCCCTCTGGGGTCAAACTGATAGGCGGAAGGCCCCAGCGAGTGTGCGATAACATGTCGAGATTCCACGGATTCAGAAATTGCGCAGAATGCGATGAAGGCTGCACACCAGGCAATTTCGTCGACCATGAGGGGAAGAGATACTGCACAGCGTGCTGGATTACCCGCGAGAACCCAAAGCACGAATCCATCGATGAGATCCGAACGGCAAATCGCGAGGCTGCGGGCAAGTGGAAGTGCCAGAAGTACAGTCGTGAAGAAGGGCCTCTACCCGTCGGACCGCAGTCCGTCAACAAGAACTGAGGTCATAAAATGACATTCGTTCCCGATAACCTCGACGGTGCGTCATGGCCTGCGATTGAACCCTTCATGAACGACCTTCGCGACCGAAAACTCTCCTGTTCTGGTTGCCTCGAGTCCTTCATCTCAGACAGGTCAGCCCTATCAGAGATCATCTCAGAATCACGGGCTCGCCTCTACATCGATATGACCTGTCACACTGACGACGAAGCCATCCAAAAGGCCTGGATGGACTTCGTCGAGAATGTGGAACCCAAACTCTCGGAATACAGTGACATCCTCAACCGACGCATCGTCGAACACGATGCCGTCGGAGATTTGCCAGCCAGATATGAAATCCTCGTCAAGGGATTGACTACTGATATCGAGATCTTCAGAGAGGAGAACATTCCACTCCAGACCCAAGCCACCAAACTCGTAACGGAATACAACGAGATCTGTGGAGCTCAGATGGTCGAATTCGATGGTGAGCAGAAGACCTTCGCCCAGATGGCCATCTATCTCGAGAATACCAATCGAGCGGTTCGCGAAGCAGCCTGGACGGTCGTTGCAGAACGCCGTTTCCAAGACAATGAGCGAATCTCCGAAATCTACGATGAGCTGATTCGAATCCGCCACCAAATCGCGACAAATGCAGGATTCGAAGGGTATCAGCAATACATGTTCTCTGCAATGCACCGCTTCGATTACAGCATCGAGGACTGCCTCGAATTCCACGACTCCATCGAATCGGTCTGTCAGCCGCTCCGCCATCGCACCGACGAAGAGCGCCGCCAGACCCTCGACCTCGATGCACTGCGCCCTTGGGACATGGGTGTCGACATCCATGGACGACCACCGTTGCAACCCTTCGAAGAAGTCCAGGAGATGGTCGACGGATGCTCGAGTATTTTTCACCAGATGTCAGATGAACTTGGAGGATACTTCGACCAACTCGACGCCAATGATTGCCTCGACCTCGACAGTCGCAAAGGTAAGGCTCCAGGAGGCTACCAATACTACCTGCAGAAGAGTCGCCTTCCATTCATTTTCATGAACGCAGCTGGAACCCAGCGCAATATCGAGACTATGATACACGAAGCCGGACACGCATTCCACTCATTCTACTCCGGCCACCTCGATCTCATTCACGAACGCGATGCTCCGATCGAATTCGCCGAGGTAGCATCGATGTCTATGGAGCTCCTGACCCACCCTCTATGGGAGGAGTTCTACACCGCAGAGGAAGCGAATAGAGCGCGACGTAATCACCTCGAGGACATCATCGCACTCATGCCGTGGATCGCCACCATCGACGCATTCCAACACTGGGTCTACGCAAATCCGGAGCACACTAGGGAGGAACGTGCTCAGAAGTGGTTGGAGTTGAGCGAACGCTTCGGGCCGAAGGTTGACATGAGCGGTTTTGAGCATATCAAGGAGGTCGGATGGCAGCGCCAAGGTCATCTGTTCGGAGTGCCATTCTACTATGTTGAATACGGGATTGCTCAACTAGGCGCGCTGCAGATGTGGCAATACCATCGACGGGATGAGGAAGACGCACTCAGTCGCTACAAAGCCGGTCTCGAACTCGGCTACACGCGAGGCCTGACCGAACTCTTCGAGGCCAGTGGGCTAGCTCTCTCCTTCTCCGAATCGCATGTCGGCAACCTCATCGGTGAGATTGACGACGCACTCGCGGAGATTCCCTCCTGAGGTGCCGATTTGAATGATGACCTGAGTTACTTCGGACGGATTAGGCAGTTCAGTTGGAACGCCCGGATGTACTTGCTCCACATCTTCGGAATGGATGTGATTCACGGGGCTTGGGAAGTTCTCTTCAACCTCTATCTCCTACTGATTTTCCCCGAGCTGGGAATCGCTTTCGTCGGTTTGCGAATCGCTGTGATGGGAGTCGCCGGCGCCCTCTCAGCAATTCCGGCCGGCAAGTTCGCAGACAGCCTCGACAGAAAATGGGGCTTCATCATCGGTGATGGCGGAGGTGCAGTCTGTTCGTTGATTCTGATAACGAGTGAGGATCCTACGACGATTCTGGCATTCTCTGCTATCGCCGCTTGCTTCGGTTCTCTGCACCACGTGACCGAAGTCCCATTCATGGCTGAGAATTCCGAACCGAGCGAGCGTATTCACCTATTCGCGGTTGGCTCCGGGTTCCGTACACTGGCTGCCATGCTCGGGGCGATTGTCGCTGGATTACTACCAGCCTACTTGGGTGACACCTACGATGTCGGGGCGATCGAGGCCTACAGATTGGCAGTTCAATTCGCCATCGGCTGGTGGTTCCTCTCGTTGATTCCAGCCGTCCTCCTTAGGAAACTCGACCTTCCTCCCGATGAAAAGGAAGGTGGTCGAGGATTGTTCAGTGGAATCAAGAATCCAATTACGATTCGACGCTTCGTCATCGTCTCTGCCATCATCGGGCTAGGGGCGGGATTCGTTGTACGACTCGGCAATGTCTTCTTCCACGAACACACTTCAATTCAGGCTCACGAACATGAGATCGGGATGATCTACGCCGCCTCCTCTCTCGCTCTAGCCCTGGGAGCCTTCCTGGTTCCATTGGTGGTCGAGCGCCTAGGTCAAATCACCACGATTATCTGGACCCGATTCGCTGCGATTCCATTCATACTTCTGATTGGATTCGCACCGGAGTTGGCAGCGCCAACCACCGTCGTGTCGGTTGCAGGGTTGGCATGGGTATTGCGAAATACCCTGTTCAACATGTCAAATCCAGTGATGGAGGCGTTCACCATGAGTGAACTCGAAGTCAGTGAGCGCGCGACATTCGTTGGAATCTCGCGCTTCTTCAGCGCCGGCCTGATGGCCGTCGCTGGATATCTCGGAGCAATGCTGATGGCCGGCGGAGACTATCGAACTCCATTCGTCATCATGGCAGTGACCTATGCGATTTCCACGCTGCTATTCAAGCAGTGGTTCGATACGCACTCGGACCCCGAGGGCCTCTCGGAGATCAATCTCTGAGACCCTCGGCAGTCACGGTGAACACTGCCTCTCCCTCAGGAAGGTTGGGGCTGTCCACGAGTCGAGCGATCCTTCGCCCGCCCTTGGACTTCCTGAGGTAGAGACGGAAAGTACTGGCGTGGCCGACGATGTGGCCACCGATGGCCTTCGTCGGGTCGCCCCAGAGTGAATCGGGCTTCGACATGACCTGATTGGTCACGAGAACCAGTGCATTGTGGACATCTGATAATTGCTTGAGCTCCTTCAGATGCCTGTTGAGTTTCTGCTGTCGAGGTGCCAACATGCCACGACCTACGTATTCAGCGCGGAAGTGACTGGTTAGCGAGTCGACGATGATGAGTTTCACGTCGATATTCTTCGAGAGTTTCTTGATCTCGTCGACGAGCAGCATCTGGTGTGCTGAGTTGTACGCGCGTGCGACATGTATGCGGTCAAGGACGGCTTCAGGATTCAGTCCGACACCCTCGCACATCTGAGCGATTCTCTCTGGACGGAAGGTATCCTCGGTATCGATGTAGAATACCTCTCCATCGAATCCACCTTGCTCAAGTGGTAGCATCGTGTTGACGGCGAGTTGGTGTCCAATCTGCGTCTTTCCACTGCCGAACTCGCCGTAGACCTCGACAATTGCTTGAGTCTCGAATCCTCCACCGAGCAGCTCGTCGAGTGCGCCTGAACCAGAGGTCAGTTTCTGCACCTCGCGTCGGCGCTCGAGGAGTTTGTTTCCTGAGATGAAGCCGCCGATATTCGCCATCTTCTTGGCGCCCTGGATAATCTTCGCAGAGACGGCCTCACCGAGTTCGGCCTGCTCAGCCAATTCATTCGGGCTCATCACGGCGATTGCGAGTAATTCCTCAAAGCCGGCTTCCCGCAGCTTCTCTGCGGTCGCCGGACCCACACCCGGCAGATCTTCGATCGTTGCCTGCTCTTCATCCACATCGATCACTATCGACCCGTCGTCGTCGTCCATCTTCTCACTTGCTGTCTTCTTGGCCATGCTTCTCACCTGTTGTTCAGCGATGGTCCAGACTTGACGGTATATGAAGAACCGAAGGACCCCTCCAGTGAAATTGAAAGTGAACCAATACATCGAATGGGGCGCAGTGGCACGAATTTTCACTTTCAGGTTTCATTTAGTTTAGTAACATCAGGCGCGCGCTACGTGTGAAGAGATTGGTAGCGAGTGGTGGATTTGAACCACCGGTCTCCGGGTTATGAGCCCGACGAGATAACCTGGCTACTCCAACTCGCTGCCCCCTCGCTGCGGCATCGCTTATTTGAAGCGAGCGGGATGCCAGAATCGCCAACCTCCGAGGCGAACAGTCTTGAGATGACCGCCTCCCGGAATGGAAGGGACTGGACATGAGTGGTCGATTGCTGATTCAGAACGCATCACTTGTTCTCTCTAACCGTATCGTGGCCGGTGACCTGAGAGTCGCCGATGCTCGCATCGCCAAGGTTGCGCCTGGAGGTGGCCTCGAGGCCGAGGCGGGTGAGCAGACAATTGACGCAAGCGGCCTTCACCTGCTACCTGGGGCGATAGATCCTCAGGTCCACTTCCGCGAACCGGGCCAACCTGAGAAGGAGGATATCGGCAGTGGAAGCCGGGCAGCAGCAGCAGGTGGTGTCACAGCTTTCCTAGATATGCCGAATAACGTCCCCGTCGCAACCACCCTCACATCAATGCAATCGAAAATCGATTCTGCAGGTCGTAACGGAGTCAATCACCACGGCTTCTTCATCGGTGCAACTCCGGACAATGTGCCTGACTTGCAGGAGGCGGTCGGCACTCCCGACGCTCCCTCGCCGACCGAAGGAATCTGCGGAATCAAGGTCTTCATGGGAAGCAGCACAGGCGACCTCCTCGTCCACGAGCAGAAGCATCTTGAGGACATCTTCGCTAACACGGGAGGAATCATCGCAACCCACGCCGAAGACGAGGACAGGCTCAACGAGCGGTGGCCGGAGTTCGAGCACCGAACCGACATCGCAGCCCACGCCGAATGGCGCGACGATACCACAGCCCTTATGGCAACCCAGCGTGCGTCCGCCCTAGCCAAGGACCATGACCACCGGCTCCATGTCCTTCACCTCACAAGCGGTGTCGAAGCCGATTGGCTGGCAAAGCACAAAGGAGACCTCATCACCACCGAGACCTGTCCGCAGCACCTCACTTTCGACGAAACCGATGTCGAGCGAATCGGCACTCGTCTGAAGATGAATCCGCCGATTCGCTACGCCGCAGACCGCGAGACTCTGTGGAAGCGCCTGAAGGACGGGACCATCGAGTGCATCGCTACCGACCACGCCCCTCACACCCTCGAGAACAAGGCTCTGGGCTTTCCCACAGCCCACTCAGGAATGCCAGGAGTCGAGACCTCACTTCCTTGCATGCTCACGCACGCAGCGGATGGGAAGTGTTCGGTCGTGGATGTCGCGCGCTGGATGTGTGATGGTCCCGCGCGCGTCTACGGCATGCAGAACAAGGGTAGACTCGTCGAGGGATACGACGCAGACCTCGTCCTCGTCGACATGGAGACTCGACGAGTCATACAAGACTCAGACACTTGGACTCGCGTCGGCTGGACCCCATTCGCCGGACGCGAGCTCACCGGCTGGCCGATGTACACCATCGTCGACGGGCAGATCGCCCACAAGCGCGAGGTCAGCGGCCCACTGCGAGGAACGGCGGTAGCAGCGCCCGGAAGCGCCGGCCGCCCTCTCAAATTCGCTTGATTACCCGCCAGTCTCACGACTCAGAGCCTTCTGATCCATCCGAGCCTTCCGACTCCTCACCGTCAGTAGAACCATCGGAATCTCCCTCGACAGGATCCTCCTCGTCGCCCTCCTCGTCAAGTTCCTCTTCATCCTCGTAATACCAAGAAGGCATCTCGTGGCCGGGAATTGTAAGCTCGTCCACAGGGCTGACCGTTTCGGTCTCATGCACGGTCACACCCAGCGCCGAGAAGGCGTAGACGTAGTCGCCCATGAAGATCGAGCGGCGAATGCTGGTCGAGTATGAATACCACCAATTGGTCTCACCATCCTCATTATTGTAGAACTCGGAATGGTCGACCTCACCATGCTCGGAGAGGGTCAAATTCTCTGCATCAACGTTGATCAATTTCAACATCGAGACATATTCGTAACCACCGTAACGACCCTCGTCAGTGTACACGTATCGATAGGTCGACAAAGGCACTGCAAGCAAGTTCTCAGGCGCCCAGTAAGTAAACGCCTTGTGCTCATAGGTCGCCTCTGACCACGACCACGACCAACCGCAGGAGCGGATCTCTTCGCAATGCTCATCGGTGTAAGCAGGCGTCAGCGGCATCGCCGCAGCAAGCGTTGGGTTCGTCGGATCGCTGACATCGAAAAGTGAAATCTGTGTCACCGACCAATCGAGGCCCTCCATATCGCCGCCAATACCAATCGTCAGCAAGGTGTCCTCGTTAACCGGATGAATGTAAGTCGACACCCCAGGAATCTCCAACTCGCCCAGAATCGTTGGGTCGGTCGGGTCAGACAAATCAATCACCCACAACGGGTCGATATTGCGGAAGGTCACCAAGTAACCCTTCTCACCGACGAAGCGAGCGCTCCAGATGCGCTCGCCAGGAGCGATTCCATCCACCTTACCAACCTCGGCAAGCTCGCCAGTCCCATCGTCTTGCAGAACGGTCACCACATTGGTCGCGCCCTCACTCGTCCACCACCAGCGCGCCCACTGATCCGAGGTCGAAGCAATCCTGATCGAACCATCGTACTCAGACATCGAGAACTGGTCCTGAACAGTCCCATTCACGCGACCAGACGCCAGATAGGTCGTCTCGGTCGTAGAAGAGATATCGAAGGCATGGATGTTCGTCGCATCCTCGAACCCATCATTGCGCCAGAACCACCACCAATCGTTCGCAGGCTCGGCCAATAGCAGAACGTCCTGCGAAGCGTAGACATGAGCCCAGGATGAAGCGATGTGATCGACATCTAACTCAACCGCATCACCACCCATCTGGAAAGTCATTATCGTAGTGAATCCACGAGAGATACTATCCAAACTGGCTGCGAATTCCGAGCAATCCTCAGATGTGCTCGGGTGGGCGACGATTCCGAACTCGGTTCTATCGTAGATATGAGGTGCGAAATCGTCGAGAGTCAAGTTATCGATGACAGCGATGTTAGCATCGATAGTCTCCCGCAGGTGGAACTCCCAAGCCCTCCTGCGGTCATCCTCATCCTCCAACTCCCAGTACTCGCTAGGTAGCCGGACCCAGTAGCGCAGTCCATCGAATTGGGCGTAGTTGTGGGTTACCGAGCGGACCGTTCCATCGACTAGGCGGGCGGTGTGGTAATTGCCCTCAATGTACATCTCACGCTCGACTTCAGGCATCGTTCGGTCGCTGATATCGACAATCGTGTACTTGACCAGACTCTGCACGCGGTACCAAGTGTAGACGTCCTCACCCTCGCCCCACTGGACCTCCTCCACGAGCAATTGCCTCAGCGGGTCGTCCTCGTTCAGACTCCAAGCGCTGATCTGCGAGGCGATGACGATTCTGTCGCCGTCCACCATCATCTGAAGCGGCGAGCCTTCGAGGTCGAGTTCGGCGGTGAACTCGACCTCGCCAAATTCTGGAACTCCCATGATGACGAGCTTGTTCCCGTTCAGCATGTAGATGTGGTAGCCATCTGTCTTTAGGAAATCGGCCTCATCGACGCCGGACTCCTGATTATTCGTCTCCGAGTATTCTCCTTCGCGGCTTCCACCTTGACCCTGGCCAGTTCCTTGGCTCTGTTGGCTCGGGGCTGAGTCGCCATCGGCTGCCATTTCTGCGGTATCATCTATGGCGAATTCTGGCCCCCACCAGCCGCCCCAGCCGACGAAGTGGTAGTAGGATTCCTGATCGAGTCGGGTCAGCATCTCTTCGTAGAGTGCGTTCTTCATGTCGTCTAGGAGTGCATCGCATTCATCATAGGAATCGAGGCTCGGGATGCTGCGGGTTCGCTCAGGCAGGTCGATTTTCGGGTAGTCTGCCGTTGCGATATCGATAGTGTACTCGAATTCATCTTCGATATCTTCGATCGCTCCGAGACATCCGGCGGTTAGCATCATCGTCAGAACCAGAAGGGCTGCTCTGCGTTGTGGCATGTGGTAACGGAATTGAGTGTTAGATATCAAGCGGTTGGTAAAATGATTTGACGTTGGCCGCTGCATTCATTCTCCTACGCGCACGTGAGAGTCTCTGCGAGGGTCAACAAATTCGATTCAAAGACCAGTGAAGGCGCGGAGTCAATGCGTCGCAAACTCAGGATTCAGATCGTTCAGCCAAGGCGTTGGGGCCGGCTCATCTGGGTCGTCCTCCTCTCGCTTCACGGCGTTCGTCTGTTCAGCCACGCCCACCTCCAAAACGGAGGCGAGCCCGCCTGCGCCGACCATGAAGATCAGCGCGGCAAAGTGCATGTCCGCGTTGTGGGTCATCAAACGGGAGTCATCTGCATTCGGGACTTAAGCGACTTCCATTCCTGCTTCACCTGTGCTTCAGCGGTGAATGCAGCACTGCGAGCCTGTGGCCGTCCCGATTCCGGAATCCGGTGGTAGAGCGCGGTAGGCAAAATCGGCTGAGCGGTTAACCAGCCGCTTCGACCCGAGCGACCTCGCGGCTGGTCGTCAAGACATCGAGTCCCACGTCTGAGAGCCGCCAATTCGGGCGCCTCTTCTCAGTAGCTGCCTCGACCAATTCAGCCGAGCGCAGCTCGGCCAGATGATGACTCAGCAATTGCCTCGAGATCTCCAACTTGGTGCGAATCTCGCTGCCCTGCAATCCCAGATGCCCCGACTCAGCCAGCACCTCGAGAATCGCCAAGCGCGTCCCGGCAATCGGGTTGCGAATCCGGCTCAACTCCTCCTTCGAGAGCGTCGAAATCGCATAACGACGCAATTTCCCATCGCGCCAGGAGATCACCTCGCCATTCCCCTCCAAAGTGTGAAGATGGTAAGCAGTCACACCATTAGCAAGCCCGAGCGCATCTCGAAGCGCAGAGAAATGAATCCCGGCATTCGCCTCGAGATAACCGAGCAAGCGACCGCGAGTGAGCATATCATCGCGATTCGCCTTCATCCGAGCCAACATCGGAGCTGCAAGCGCGATCAACACCGTCACGCGCATCGCTTCGAACAACACAGACCCAACAGCCAGTGAACCAAGCGCAGCCCCGCCGCCAGCTAACAAGCCGGTAGGCAAACCGATAGCATCGTCATTCGATTCTTGAGCCTCGATGCCGTGTCTCAACTCAGGAGAATCCTCGGCATCGCCCTGACCCTGTCCCTCGCCCTGATCCTGGCCTTGGCCATCGTCGTCAGAACTGGTATCATCGTCAGAGGCACTCTCAGCAGGCTGAGCTGAGCTATCGAACTCCAAAAGCGACTCATCATCGGCCTCGGCAGCAGGGTCAGGAGCCTCATTCAGCATCCACCCACCAGCGAGCAAAGCCACGACGGCGAGCAGGGTGTAGGCACGGACAGCGGATACTCCATCCATGAAGTAGCGTAGGCAGGCTTGGCTAAGAGGCGCGTGGTGAGATGATTTGACAAGCCGAACAGCGCACAACAGGGCGACGAAGCGGCTTTCAATAAGGGGAAGCACCCCCCCGCAGGCGTTGCAATGAGCGAAGCAGAGGACGAACGAATTGCGCAGGAGGAAGAGCAGGCCAAAGCCATGCTCACCACTGCCAGATCGGTGGTCAGAACCTGCATGCAAGTGCGCCCAGTAGAGTCGGTTCTGGTCATCACCGACCCTCTCTCCTCTGAGGTTGGAAGAGCCCTATACGAGGCTGCATCGGAAGTCACCGATCGTGTCCTATTGATGATGATGCCACCCGGCCACCGCGAGGGGGCAGAGCCGCCTAATGCGGTGGCCGACCTGATGCGTCGCCAGGATGTGGTGCTGATGGCGACGAAGCATTCGCTGACCCACACCCGCGCACGCGCTACGGCGTCTCGCGAGAGCGTGCGCACCGCCTCGCTGCCTGGAATTGATGAGGTGATCTTCGCAAATGGCGGGATGACTGCCGATTACAACGCCCTGCAGAAGGAGATCTCGGGACTCAACCCTCTGCTGAGTCGCCGCCGTGAGGTGCGTGTGACTAGCGAGGCGGGTACCGACCTGAAATTCACTACCGGTGGTCGTTGGATACTGGAAGACAATGGAATCTGCAACCGCCCAGGAGCGATTACGAATCTTCCAGCGGGCAAGGTCTTCGTCCTACCAAAGGAGGGGACCGCTCATGGGCGAATAGTCATCGATGGGTCTTGGGAGGGTGAGAAACTCGACTCCCCACTCTCGATTCTCATCGAAGAGGGGGTCGTCACCGATATCAGCGGCGGCGAGTTAGCCGAAGACATCCGCCGCCGCATGGTCGCAGCCAAGACCGGACTGCGACCATCAAAGGCACCACTGGTAGGCAATTTTGCCGAATTCGGCTTCGGAATGAATCCGCGAGCCAAACTCGTAGGAAATGCGCTTGAAGATCTGGTGTTCCGCGGCGGAGCCTACTTCGGTTTTGGCAATAATCAACCATTGGGAGGGTCGGTCAATGTGCCTCTGCACATGCGAGGAGTATGCCGCAAAGCCAGCGTTGCTCTCGAGGATGTCGACCTGCTGGTGAACGGCAAAGTGACTGCGAGGGTGAGATGAATGCGCGCGGTCCTTTGGTGCAATGGAGAGACTCCCGCCAGAGAACTGGTCACTCCATTGCTCGACGACGCCGAACTCTTCGGCGTCGATGGCGGCGCGACCAAGGCCGCAGCCGCCGGCTTCGAGGTCGTCGAGGTGCTCGGCGACCTCGATTCGGTCGAGTCCTCAGAATGGGAGGGTCGCTCGACCGTGCTTTCAGATGATTCCGCATCCGACCTCGCCAAGTCCCTCGGCCTTCTGCAGACGAGGGGCTTCACCGAGGTCGATGTAGTCGGAATCGATGGGGGCTGCCCCGACCATATCCTCGGAACTTGGGCAGCCCTGACCCAGGCACCCGAGAGCCTCGAAATCCGCCTGCATCACGCAGGCGGAATCACCACCAGAGTGCACCCTGCAGAGGGTACACTCGAGTTCCTCATCCCCGAAGGCGATGAATTCTCAGTATTCGCCCTCGAACCCTGCAACTCAGTCACCATCGAGGGCGCCCGCTGGACCCTCAAGGCCGAGCCGCTCACATTCTCAACGCGAGGCCTTCACAACCAATCGCTCGGCCAACCCATCAGCATCAGCGCCGACGGCGTCCTCGCAGTGATTCTTCACGCCTGAATCATTCCGACTCTGCACTGCCTGAATCAGCGGTCCCGACCGGCCTCGGGTTCAACGAGAGCAACATGGCGATCGGCCGCGTCCTTGGATCACTCTCAAGCGCCAGCTTGATGATGACTGCCAAAGGAATCCCTAGAATCAATCCCATGATGCCCCAAGCCCAGCCCCAGAAGGCGACAAGAATCAACAGAACTATCGGCGACATATCGAGGCGCTGACCAGCCAATTGTGGCTCGACGAATTGACCCCAAGCCACCTGATTCGCGAACAAAGCGCCCAGAATCAGCCCAGCGGTCAACGGGTCGTAGAGAATGAACGAGATGATCGCCGGAGGAATGAACGATAACGGCGCACCCACATACGGAACAAAGTCCAACAAGAAGGTGATCGAAGCCCACATGAACCAGCCTGGAATGTCCATGTAACTGAGGACCAATGCAACGATAACCGCTTGACCGAAAGCCACTGTCGCCTTCGTTATCACATAGGTATTGATGCCGGCACCGGCATTCGAGACGATACCTGCGAAGCGCTCCATCTCCTCGGGATAAGCCGCCTCCAAGCGGCGAGGAAGAGTCTCGGCCTCGACGATGATGAAGATCAGGAAGATGAACACCGTGACCGCACTACCGGTGAATCCAGCCAGCGTTCCAACAAAGCCGGTAGCGATCTCATTGATGCGCTCGACGGTCACCAATTCAGTTAGCGCACTCGTGTCAAACGAATATCCGTAAATCGTCAAATCCTCAAGCCACTGCAATTTATCGCGCATCTCTCCCGAGAGTCTGTCTGCCTCTCCACTGAAATCCTGTAAGCTCTCATACAGAATGTCGGCGCCGACTAGAATCGCCATCACGACGCCGGTCATCAGGATTCCATAAGCCGCAAGCGGATGCCCATACCTCTCTTCCAACCATTGCGCAGGAGGGCGAATCAGGAAGAACAGGAGGGTTGCGACGACCAAGGGTTGCAGGATTGACTTGAGGTGAATTATCCCCAGAACGCAGATCAAAAGCAGAATCGCGATATTGCTCAGCGTGCTCAATTCGACCCCGCGGAATCCCCTCGTCTCGGAAGCGCTCACAGGCAGACGGTGAGGTCAGAACACATCAACTTCACGCCGGCCCAGAACCGCTAACACGGCGATAAATCGCGTCGTATTGCTCGGCGTTTCGCGAATAGGTGAAACTCTCTTGGACACGCTCACGCCCTGCGCGTCCGCGGGCGGAAAGGCTCTCTTGGTCAGCGAGGAGGGTGAGGATTGCGCTTGACATCGAGTCGGTGTCGCCCATTGTGAATAGTGTGCCCACCGACTCGTCGACCATCTCTGGGAGTGGGCCGTGGTCGACGGTGGCGACGGGAGTGCCTGAAGCCATCGCCTCGAGCGGGATGAGGCCCTGGCCTTCGTAGTAAGATGGGTAGACGACGAGGTCGGCAGCGCGGAATTGCGCTGCGAGCTCGTCGAACGGCATCCCAGAGTCTATACGAACCGACCCGCCAATACCGAGTTTCTCGGCCTGTTTCTCGAGTTTTCGGCGAAGGTCGCCGCGGCCGACGATGAGTAGTTCTGTGTTCGGTCGCCGCGCTTTGACCTCGGCGAAGGCGCGCAGCAGAGATCCGTATCCTTTGCGCGCGGCGAGGCGCCCGACGGCGAGCAGTAGGCGAGTCTCGGTCTCACGCGGCTCGTCAGAGGGGTGGAACATCTCGGTGTCGACCCCCCAATGAATCACCTCGCATTGCCAATCGGCTGCCGGCGCGTAGCGCTCCTCGAAATCCGCCTTCGTCGCGTGGGAATTAGCCACGCAAACATCAGAGCCAGCCAGCGCCGCCCGCTCGAACTTGGCAAAATGGCCGGCCGTCAGAAGGATCGCGAGGTCATTCGGATTGGCCCAGACCGCCGCCTCCTTTTGCGCAGCAGCGGTTCGAAGTCCGTCACGCTCGCCCAACCATGAACCGTGTAGCGAGGAGACAATCGGCGCAACATTCTCGCGGCAATCGGCGAATTGCGCCGCTGTCCACGAGATCATCGGAGAGTGAAGGTGGACGATGTCGACAGCATCGCTCGCATGAAGCAACTTCAGATCGGCGAGCGCATGCTTCCCATACGATTTGGTAAATGCCATCGGCGCATACAACCATTCAACCTCCCGAACTGTCACACCATCCTGCGCCGGAACCTCGCCACCGCCCTTTCGAGTAATCACAGTCACGCGGTGGCCACGCTCGACCAGAGCAGCCGACAGATGAAACACGGTCGAGCCCATCCCACCCCAGCGGGGCGGGTATTCAGCCGACAGCATGGCGATGTGCAGACCCATCCCAACCACCCCGCGCTCGCCCAACGCTCATTTCAATCGAATGGGCTTCGCGTCGCCAACACCAACGAATCCAGACGAACTCCCGAACCAGCATGTTTCATAGCGAATCGTCAGGTCGCCCGACTCGATTCAGATGCCTGAAACCCTACCAGTCCACGTCACGGTAGTCATCCCGACTCGAAACGAGGAGGCAGCCATCGTAGACACAATCCGCTCCGTCCCAAACGATGGCTGGTGCCAAACACTGGATTTCCTCATCATCGATGGAAACTCAACCGACCGCACGCGCGAGTTGGCGCAGCAGGAAGGGGCAACGGTGTACTTGGAGCCACGCAAGGGCTACGGACGCGCCTACAAAACCGGATTCGCGATGGCCCCCGGCGAGATCATCATCACCATGGACGCCGACTGCACCTACCCCGGCGAAGAGGTCCCAGCACTGGTTCGAAAGCTCATCGAAGAAGACCTCCAATGGATTACATGCGACCGCCTGCGCCGCGCCGAAGAAGGCTCGATGCCAGGTCTGCACGGCTTCGGAAACTGGGTTCTCTCAACCACTGCAAAACTGCTCTACTGGTACGGAGTCCACGATTCCCAGAGCGGAATGTGGGTGTTCAGAAAGTCGATTTTTGAGGACGAGCGCGTTCGGCCTAAGCACGATGGAATGCCGCTATCTCAAGAGTTCAAGATACGCGCTCGACGCTACCTCGGCAAGCAGAAGACCGCAGAGGTCAGCGTACCTTACCGGCCTCGCGTCGGCGAGGCCGAGATCAATACCTGGGGCGATGGCTTGCTCAACCTGAGATTCCTCTTCACCCATCGCCTAGGCCTGACCCGTCAGGTCACGCCTTGGGGTCCCGAGTGAAATCGACTCAATGGGTA
>CAZNVK010000022.1:0-17231 GCA_964576865.1 uncultured Candidatus Poseidoniales archaeon
CGTATCCGACATACGAACCATTCATCGACGGAATCGATAGAGCATCGTATCCGCCCGTGCTGTTACCGCCATCGCTCTGGGTTCCTGCATCGGTCCACGGACCATCCCAACCAGCAGACTGGTTGTAGGTTGTGAAGTCGATTGTATAATCCGTCTCGACATCCTCAACCAAGTCCCTTACTTGGAGCTTGATGTAGACCGTGGTCTCCTGGCTCAGGTAATTGCGGAAGTAATACGACTCATTGGTCGACATTCCCTTTGGGTTCAGGGTGTATGGATAGTTGTTGTAGGCGATGTATGACCAGTAACCATCCATGTAGAGGTAAGCGTTGATCGCTTCCGTTCCCACTGATTGGTTGAAGTCCAGCACGAACCAGAATCCTTCGTCGACTCCGAGGTCGTAGGAGTACCAATCCTCGTCATCGTATCCATCGCAGATGGTTCCTGAGAATACTGCGGAGTCCCCAAGACCTGTGATGTTCGTCGCCTCGGTCTGAGTGTCTCCTGCATCGTCGCCCGATCCACCGTCATCGGCAATCGAGCAGGGCGGTGGAACCGCTGGTGTAATTTGCAATTGTAGAGAGTAACCAGCGTGCGTGTCTGTACTGTAATACGCGTAGTAACTGACCTTGACGTATGCTGTCGCTGGACCCTCGAAGTCGGTTCCAAGGTCGACGAACTCAGGTTGGTCATACCACGAATAAGAGACCATTGTACTGAATGCGGCGTCAGAGTATACCTCCAAGTCAAGATCCGCGTTCTTGACCCAATCCAGTGTCAGGTTGCCGGTATAACCGTCAGGGATTGAGACCGCGAAGTAATCGGCGGTATCCGTCTGATTGACGTGACCGCCGGTACTCACATCGAGATTGAAGGCATCACCAGCCAAAGGCACCATCGAGATTGCGTTGGCAGGAGGGGTCGAATCGACGACGTCGATTGACATTCCACCATCACCATAGGTATCTTCCATCGTGACAGTATATGTTCCCGCATCGGTGTAGGTGCCCGCCGTTCCACTCGAATACGAGGAGAACGAACCTACACCCCATGAATCGGTCGTACCATCAGGTTTGTCGATTTCGAGTGAGGTCTCGTATGGGCACCAATAGTCGCAGGTGTAGTTCACTACGGCAGTGCTGCCGGTTGAGATTGTGAACGAGCCCGAGGCGTAGTCGCCATTCGGGTAAGCGTCGAACTCAAGACTCAACAGATTATTCGCGTTCGGTGAATCATCCCAGTCGCCAGGGAATCCATTGTCTGCTGGGAAAGTTGTGATGTTCATGTTGTAATCTGGGATGCTGGCATAGCCACAATAGTAGCACCAAACCCAGAGCAGAACAGTCTGTCCTGCAAGGTCGCGAGAGACGCCGCCGCCGCTGTTGTAGTTTCCAATGCAGGTTCCGTCGGATCCGATTCCGACCTGTCCTGCAGTGCTGTAGTAGCAGTAGCCCCACGAGTTGCCCGAATACGTGGAGTACGAGGTCATGGCGGTTGGCCCGTATGCCGCCATGTATGCGTAATTCGAATAGAAGCTGGTGGTGGTGTTCCACTCGAGAGTGTAACGAACACCATATCCTGGCTCCATGTCAATAATGAAAGTATCAATATTGGTCGTCGAACTGGAAGAATATCCAGTCGCCTGCATTGAATTCCAGTACTCAACAGACTCCGGTCCGTCGATAAAATCGAAGTCCGAAGTAATGTCCATACCATTAGTATAACCGACTCCGGCATCCGTACCACGACAGGCGTCAGCGCCTTGACAGGGCGATGGAGCCGCCTCCATTCGCAGTCGATCGTCCCGTAATTCGGTCTTCTCTTCTGCTCCATCCATGAGAGGTAAAACACTCATGGTTATCATCATCAATGCTAGCATTATTGTTCGGGCTGTGTTGCTTCGCATACGCGTCACTGTCGTTTATCACGCTATGTTAGTGATATAATCATGTCGTTTCCTGTTCATCCAACCCCTAAGGGGTTGTGAGAAGAGTAACTTTCAGAATACTGGTACTTTCGTTTCGAGGCGTGAAAATTACAGAAAAATAACATTCCAATGGAAATTCACCCTCTGAAAGTACCGTTTCCGGGAGAAGTTTTCCACAATCCCACAAGGCTTCTCGTCAGCCTCAAACTTAGCCGCGGACCCTAGCCGACAGGCTTTACCTGTCAAAAGTCGTTCAAAAACCAGGCGGAGGAGGCGGGAAATCCGATCCTCTGTCCTCGTCCTCCGCACCATATCCGGGTGGTGGTGGGGGCGTGGACGATTCTTCAGTCTGGGGAGCGAATCCAGGGGGTGGCGGAGGTGCATCATCAGACGACTCGGGCTCATCGAATCCGGGTGGGACTGGTGGTGCGGAAGGTGTAACCGGTTCTTCGAGTTCCGGCGCGACCTCCTCGCTCTGACCAAATCCAGGCGGAGGCGGTGGAGTCTCGGCTGCTGAGTCGTCTGCGACGTCCTCCTCAACATACTGCTCGAGGTCCTGCCAATCTTCAGCGCTGTCATAATTCGAGTACTCGTCGTCAGCGTATTCCGCCTCGTCCTCGTCCTTCTTTCGCAGGAGCACGACAGCTGCACTGGCGCCGATTGCACCTAGCAAGAGGATGATAATCAACGCGGTGAGACCCGGATTGAGCTTCATGTGATCGAGGATGGAGAGAGGGTGGGCATTGTCTCCCAAACCATCACCATTGCGATCCTCCCACTCACTTGGGTCGAGTGGATATTCGTCGTCAACGTCAACCACCCCATCACCATCATCGTCTGGATCGATGGCGTCGCAGGTTCCATCGCCATCAGTATCGAGCGGGACAGAATTCGCCGCTAGGCTCGCAGTACCGCACATCTCCTCTTGATTATCGGTCCAGGAATCACCATCGTCGTCGATGTCGGCATTATTGCCTTGGCCATCACCGTCGGTGTCCATCCATTCATTGCCGTCCATCGGGAAGGCATCGTCGACATCCTGCACACCATCGTTGTCATCATCGATATCGACGATGTCACATATCATGTCTGCATCATTGTCGAGAGGAACCGAATTGGCATCGAGAGGGTCCGAGCCGCAATTCGGTTCGTCAACGTCCAGCCAGCCGTCTCCATCGTCATCGGTGTCAGCGTGGTCACCGACTCCGTCTCGGTCTGTGTCGTCCCACTCGGCGGGGTCGAATGGGAACCAATCGTAGACATCCTCGATTCCGTCATTATCATCGTCGGAATCCTCGAGGTCGCAGATGTGGTCGAGGTCGAAATCATCCGGAATGCTCAGACTCGAATATGGGTCGGTTCCGCAATTCGACTCATCGACGTCTGTCCAAGTGTCACCATCATCGTCCTCATCGGCATTGTCACCGATGCCGTCATTGTCGAAATCATCCCACTCGGTGATATCATACGGGAAGGCATCGTTATTGTCCAGATGACCATCGCCATCATCGTCAACATCGGCATTATCACCGACTCCATCCCCGTCAAAATCGGCCCACTCAGAGGCATCGAGAGGGAAGGCATCGACTGCATCGGAGCGTCCGTCGCCGTCGTCATCGAAGTCCTCTTCATCGCATTGACCGTCTCCATCTGTGTCCAGCGGAATTGAGAGCCGGTCCATCGGATCCGATAGACAAGTCGTCTCAAGCGAATCGCTGTATCCATCGCCATCGTCGTCGGTATCAGCATTGTCGCCGATGCCGTCACCGTCGGTATCGACCGTCTCTGTTGCGTCCTTCGGGAAGGCATCGTCCTCATCGAGAACACCGTCTCCATCATCGTCATCGTCGACTGTGTCACAAACCAAGTCACCGTCGGTATCCAGCGGCCTGTCAGCGGCATCGAGCGGGTCGCTGCCGCAGGTATTCTCGTCCGCGTCGGTCCAACCATCACCGTCATCATCATCGTCAGAATTGTCGCCGACGCCATCATTGTCGGTATCAGTCTGTTCATTCGGATCGAGAGGGAAATCGTCATCATTGTCGACGACGCCATCATTGTCGTCGTCGTTATCCAGAGCATCACAGCGACCATCACCATCAGTATCGACGGGGTAATCAGTCGCATCATCAGGATCTGAGCCACAATCGACCTCGACTGTGTCCCAATATCCATCACCATCTGTATCGAGGGTGAATATCCATACGGTCAGATTGTATTCACCCTCGCCATCCCAAGCGACGACCCTGAGAACAACATCCTCACCACTGACGATCGAACCATTGGAAGTGACCATCTCGTAGCCGTTCAGATTCGTCGACGAATCAATCGTCGAATAATTCGAAGCCCATCCGAGCACGAGGTACGGTCGAATCACCGTCGGCTCGGAATTCATCTCGATCGCAATTCCGTGATCGATAGGCACAGAATAGCGGTAGTAATCGTTCTGATCGACATCGGATGAACCCCATCCGGTGTAGTTGGTCATACCGATGCCAGCCGACACATTCGTCATGCTGTCGACATCATCCCCAGCATCGTCACCAGTACCAGAATCGTTCTGATTATTCATCGGATGAGAACTCAAATCAGTGATCGTGATATTGAGATTGTATTCACCCTCTCCAGTCCAAGCATTCACCCGCACAAATACGGTTTGATTGGTGATATTCGTTGCACCGCTCGACACCTCTTCCGGATTATTCCAATACGAGGTGTCGATGAATCCACCCGAGGAATCAAGCAGAATCAAGTCGTAATCATCGCTGTTATTCCAAGCCAAGCTCGCATCAAGCATGCATTCGCAAGTGACGTTGATGCGGTAGTAGTCATCATCGTCATCGGTATTCGAAATGTACCCCCAATAGGAGCCATTGCTATTCGGTAAATCTGTTGGATAGGACGTGTTATCGCCCGCGTCAGCCCCTGTGTTGGCATCGTTTTGGTTGTCCGAAGTAGGTACGCCAGAGATGTTCTCCATGCCGAAACTCATCGTGTAATTCGAGTCACCACTATACGCGCGCACGCGGAACAGCACATCGCCTCCACCTACTGTGGTTCCATTCGCCGTGACCTCCTCAGGGTTGTTGGAACTGGATGCTGAGTAATCGACAGTGTTCAGACCTGTTGAGTCGTACATGTAGATGTCCAGGTCTGCACTCGAGTTGTCCCAAGATACCGAAGCCCAGATCGTGTGGTTTACCGGCACTGGGGTTCGGTACCAGTCCTCGCGGTCCCAG
The DNA here is from genome assembly GCA_964576865.1 of uncultured Candidatus Poseidoniales archaeon. GTDB lineage: Archaea > Thermoplasmatota > Poseidoniia > Poseidoniales > Thalassarchaeaceae > MGIIb-O1. The sequence continues at coordinate 5,167 of CAZNVK010000022.1, forward strand.
CTTTGTGAAACCCAGCCGCTGTAGTTGCCCCCTGTCACTGGGACGCTGAGGTTGGTTGCGGCGGATGCGGTATTGCCCGCATCGCCGCCGGTTCCTGCGTCGTCTTGGTTCGAGCCGGGTTGGCTGGAGGTTGAGCCGAATCCGTAGGAGAAATTGTAGTAGCCTTCGTCCGAGGATGAGGCTATCTGGATGTAGACGGTTGTGCCGGCGACTGCGGAGCCGTTCGAGGAGATGGTTGACCATGTATCACCGTAATCGTAGGCGATTGAATTGCCGGATGAATCGAGAAGGCGAATGTGTGAGCCGTAATACGAAGCGTTTGCGAAATCTACCATGTCAGCGTAGATGTAATGGTTGGCTGGAACGCTGACCGAGTACCAATCAGTATTGTCCCAATTGTCTGAAATCCAACCCATGTAAGTGGTGTTTGCGGCGCTGGCTGCGACCGCACCGGTCGAGTCAGCACCGGCATCGGTTCCACTGCCCGCATCGTCCTGATTGGAACCGGGCTGGCCTGCAGTCGAGAAGATCCAAATCTGCAGTGTGTACTGGCCAGAGCCGGAATACCGGTCGACCTCGATGAATACTGTCGAGCCACCTACGTTCGTTCCGTTCGAGGTCACATCATCGACGCCGGTGCTGTATGAAGTGTCGATGGAGACTCCTGTTGAGGTGCGCAGAATGAGGTCGAAATCCGCGCCTGAAGGTGAGGTCAGTTGGGCGGCGATGCCGGTTCCGGATGACATGTTGACCCCGTAGTAATCGGTGCCGTCAGTCGAGCTTAGATTACCGTAGTAGGTTGCGTTGCTGGCTGGCAGATAGACAGCCGTCGAGGTTGTGTCTCCTGCGTCTCCTCCGCTTCCGGCATCGTCTCCAAGAACCAGTCCCGAAAGGGCGGTTAAGACCATCAGTGCGACCATCGTTCGAGCGGCATACGCGCGCGTCATGTTTCGGCCGGTGAACGATTGGCATATTAAGCCAATCCCCGCACGGTCAGTGCGGATTCTGCACCGCCACTGTAAGCGGTTTTCTGACTTTAGGAGTAATCGTAGAATCCAGAGCCAGACTTGCGCCCGAGCTTGCCTTCAGCCACCATCGACTTGAGCAATTCGCTGGGCGCGTACTTGGGGTCGCCCTCGAAGCCCTCGTGAAGGACGTTCATGATGTGGAGTACGGTGTCTAAACCGATGAGGTCAGCGAGTGCTAAGGGTCCGATTGGGTGGTTCATTCCGAGCTTCATGATTCCATCGATTGCTTCTGGCTCGGCCACGCCTTCCTCGAGGGTTAGGATGGCCTCGTTGATCATCGGGCAGAGGATTCTGTTTGAGACGAAGCCAGGCGAGTCGTTGCAGGCGAGTGGTACCTTGCCCATCTTCTCGCTGGCATCGACAACGGCAGCGGTGACTGCGTCGGCTGTCTGGCTGCCGTTGATTATCTCGACGAGTTTCATCACCGGAACCGGGTTCATGAAGTGCATTCCGATGACCTTGTCGGGTCGAGAAGTTGCGTTTGCAATCTCGTTGATTGAAATTGACGAAGTATTGCTCGCGAGGATGGTTTCTGGCTTACAAAGCGAGTCAAGTTCGGCGAAAGTCGAGAATTTTAAATCAGGAATTTCGGGAATCGCTTCAACAACCAAATCCGCATCGGCAGCCGCGCTCTTCTCTGTAGCAACCGATACGCGCGCGAGGGCCGTAGAAGCCTCCTCAGCGCTCATTCGCTCTTTCTTCACTACGCGCGCGAGGGAGTTCTCAATCGCCGCCAGACCCTTGTCGACGTATTCCTGTTTGATGTCGATCATCACCACATCATAACCGGCACAAGCTGCAACCTGTGCGATGCCATTGCCCATCTGACCAGCGCCGAGCACTGCAATCTTCTCGATTACCATGGCCCGCGCGACCAGCGCGCCGCCCATCAATTCTCCGACAAGTGAGGCCTCTAGTTGAGACCGCAGAGGACGCAGTCACGAAGCACGTTGCCCGCCCAACCGCCGACCGATTGAATGCCCCTCAATCTCAATTGCCTCACACAAAGCACACGAAGCACACAACGGCCAACAATTCGTTGCGAGCATTGCGAGCGTTGTGGGAGGTTTTGGGCCTCTCACGGAGCACACTGTGCACACGGCCGTCATCTCCGTGCACGCTGCCCACCCACCACCTAACCGATTGAACGAGCATCAATCTAAGTTTCCTCCCACAACGAACACTACGAACACACCGGATGTCCTTCGTGGCGAGCGTTGCGAGCGTTGTGGGAGGTAGATTCGTTTCGCGGCGATATCAATCAACGTCGATAACATCGTCATCTGGGATTCGCTCTCGCCAATCTGCGACATCGCGCTCACCGCGCGCCCAAGCCCGCAATTCCTCCTCTTCAGGCAAGGGCTCTGTCGACCCTTCAGGAGTCGTCTCATCGAGCATATCGTCGAGCCAATCGCCCACCTCTTCGAGAGCCTCGGCCGCGGATTCAGCCTCTGCAGCGGCCGTCTCCTCAGCAGCAGCCAGACGCTCGCGCCGGCGCCTCACACCCAAACTCGTCAAGCCGAGCAGCGAGAGAACCCCCAACACCAGTCCGAGTCCCCAGTAGAGCATTGGTCCGCCAGCCTCGGCATCGTCGATTGCCCAGTCCAGCCATTCTTGGTAGAGCACCTCTATGCTCGTAGAATTCGTATTGCCGCCCAAATCCTCAGTCGTAGCGCTCACCACATGCCACGAAGCATTTGCAGGCACCCCCAATTGCAGACTGAAATTGCCCTCTGACCCACAAACGAAGGACGTGCCGGCAACCTCGGTCCAAACCGCAACGCTCGCCCGCGGTTCGCAAACACCCTCGATTACCCGCACAACACCCAGATTCGTTGTTCGATTACCCACCTCGAGCAATTCGATGACAGGGGTAATCGTGTCTCGCTCGACATACAATGTGAACATCTGGATATGGTCGAGCGCCCCAACACTCAGCAGGAATTCGTTCTCGCCCTCATCTAGAGCCAGTTCAACCTCGACAAACGAGACTCCCGGTTCGAAGGAATAAGTCGGCGGGAGATCGCCCACATCGGTTCCCGCCGGAATATGCGTAACATTCGCCCACTGATCAGGCCCGCGCGAGAAGGTCAGATCCACAGTCTCGGTGCCAACCACCGTGCCATCCCAACTCGCCCAGACCTGGCTTGCATACAAAGCAGCCTCGAGCGTCAGGGTCCGGCATTCCGAGAACCGGTTTTCGTTGTGCTGCCCGCGTGTGACGTCCCAGGCATCGACGCAGAATTCGTGGTCGCCAGTGTGGTTCAGGTCGAAGAACAGCCCCCCGTAACTCGCGTTCCAATCCGCCACTCGAACCCCGTTATGCGTGAACTCCAACTCCACGTTCTCGCTCGCCGTCCAGGACAATCCCAAGCGGTGGTCTGAGAGCAGCCCGTCGGCGGACGGGCTGATCTCCCAATCGACTTCAGGCAGGGTTCTATCGAGATTGAGAAGCCAAGATTTCGAGGCGGTGTTGTTTGCCCAATCTGTCATGTTGAAGACCATCTGGTAAACCCCGTCAGGGACTGAACTAAGATTGAAACCCAAGTCTGGCCCGTAATCTGCGTCTGGACAACATGGTGCATCAGCCACACTTCCTGGTGCTTGGTTTGAGGGGGGATTTGATTCAGTTCCACACCTCTGAAAGGCGATCGATGCATCGTCTGTATCGATGATTGAATAACACCAATCTCTCAAATCCCCTTGGGTTCCGAAGTATGCGTGTGCTCTTGTGAGATTTACTCCAATCTCTCTGTCGGATTCGGGAATATTCGTGTCTTCGAACCAACCCATAGGATGTTGCTCAGAGTGCCCGAAGCTGTTCAATCGAATATAGGAGGAAACGTTGTCGTAAATCACTCGGACTGATTGACTAACGCTATTTCCTGCAAAGTCACTGACTGACACGGTGAAGGTGTTGTTGCCCCAGCCGAAATAGTAAGGTGAGAACAGGTCCCAACCAGGTTGTGCTACACCTAATTGAGTCAATTCGACAGTGTGGTAGCCAATCCCGTTCTCGTCGAGTTGTATCGTTGAGTTTTCATGGTAAACGGTGAGGAAGGGTTCTGAGATGAAAGTGTAGTTCAGCATCTGTTCTTGCGTGTATTGCGGGATACCCTGTAGAATCAATGGAGGATTGGTGATGTCGAAATTTACTGAGAGTTGGTCAGCCGCCGTGCGCCCGGTGAGGTCTGCGAGGTTGGCTTGGTATTCGTGCCACTGCTCGGTTGCATGCAGGGTGGTGTTGAGCCAGACCTCGCGGAAAGTCAGGTTCGATGAGTGGTTGCCTGAATTCCACAGATCTGTGATATCGAGCGCCGTGAGATTCCACAGGACTGCCTCGGCGCTCGTCATATTCGGCACGGTGGTAGCATTGTCCAACCCGTGCCAACTTAAGTCAGCCAATCGGAAGCCGCTGCCGATATCCTTCGCGTGCAGTGCCAGCGGCAGCACGACATTCGTCTGCGTCAGATTCTCAGGCGTGACGAAGTCTAGTTCGGGGTCCAGGTCGATCAACTCGTAGGTGAAAGGCATCCGCATATCGATGCCATTCTCCAACACCACCTCGACATGCCCCTGCCAGACCCCCTCGGCCTCAGGCATCAGCATATCCAACACCAACTCAATCGCCCCCTCAGGCATCTCACCGGCCAGAGCAGCCGAGCCGTTCGGCCACAGAGCAGCGATGGCCGCCGCATCGAGCATCGTCGAATTGGTCACATTCAGGCTGGCCCCACCGACGATCTCGATGTCCAACCAGAATCCAACACTGCCAGAAACCGAATACCCATGCACCGCGACGGAATAATTCCCATCCGCGGGACTATCGAGTCGGATCGACTCAGTAGATGTACTGCTCCACGAGCGAGTCACCTCCTCGCCTGACTCAAACTCGCCGTCCTCGTCCTCATCGAGGAACAAGAATAGGTCGAGGTCGGCCTCATCATGAGCATCCATCTGAATATCCAATTCAGCGACACCAGACAGCGAGAAGTTGTACCACCATGATGCACTCATCTTATCGCCAGAATCGTCCTGATATGCAGTCTCGTTGGCAAACGAAATTGGCTGCGTCCACCCGAATGAACGCACGGACTCGAGCGGCATCGGAACCGTTGAAACCACGTGCACATTCTCGCTGCCGCTCGCCTCAGACCAATCGGTCACTACCCGATGGAAGCCAGACCGCTCGGCCGCCACATAGCCCACAGAGATGTTCAGAGCGTTGTCGTTCGTGGTCACGCCATGATGCGCCGTGTGCAGTGCCAGAAGGTGCAGTCCAGGGCTTGCGGGAACCACCAAAACCTCGCTTGATTCGCCGGTATTTGTGCCCCAATCATGCCGTCCAGAACCGCGGTGATTATTCGCGCTCCGCTCCTCGATATAGAACGTGGAATCGCCGTACTGCGAGGGTGCAGTGTCGGCATAACCATGAGTCTTCTGACTCAACCACAAGACATCGACATCGGTCCATTCATTGTCGTCCCAGTCCACTTCGATGACCGCCGTCCCCCCTGTGCTGAGGTTCTCCGGCCACTCTACCGCCATGATTCTCCAATCGCCTGATTCGGCCCGCCAGCTCCAGCGTTGGGCGCCTGAAATCCATGCCTCATCGTAGAGCGTCTGATTGCTGACATTGCCGTCGAGCGGGCGGGCCGTGATATCGACTGGTGCCGTGTAAGGAACATTGGTCACGATGGGGAGCACCCAGTCGCGCTGGTATGCCCTCGAGCCGTTGTCAACCCCCCAAGTAGAGATCGCCAAGCCGTGTTGGTGCAGGCCCGGTTCTGCATCTAGTGGGACCTGTACTGTCAAATTGTAGGTTCGCGTTTGGTTCGGTTGAATCCTAATCGGAGGTGTGATACCCACTTGTTCGAGTGCGAATGAATGGTAGGTTGAGAGCCAATTGTCACTTGTCGGGCCGAATGCGGTCCAATCCCATTCGATGCTGACATTTGGTAGGCCCGAGGATGAGACGTCGCGACGGGAGACTCCGAGGAAGAGTCCATCTTCCATATCCTCGAATGGAAGGCCGACGCGGAATTCCGCTTGCGGCCCGTGGTGGTACCAAGTGCCGTAAGCGTCGAATTCGCTTGATTCAGTCCAATCCGCCTCGTCGACCATGGAATCATTATCTTCGTCGCCGACCCAGATTCCATCGCCGTCATCGTCACTCCAGCGATAGAGGGTCAGTTCGATACGCTCGTTTGAGGATCGGTCGAGGTCAGCATCGAAGGCAGCATATTCGATGACCGCCCGAGCCCGAACGAGATTGGTATCGGGCGGTAATTGGTAACTCGTATTATTGACGTGAATCGGGATAAGCAGGTCAGGGCGACTGCTCTGGTAGCCGTCCCAAGTATCGTTCTCGCCGCCGCTGCTGCCATTGCCGATAGAGAGCCATTGTCCGACTTCGTGGGCCAGTGGCTCATGCATCACTGGCAATGCAATCATCTTGATCTCTGCATCGCCATGATTGGTGAATTCGAGATTGACCGTTTGCGATTCGCCTGGGAACATGACGTTGATATTGGCATCGCGATGCTCGCCTTGGAAGGTGCCAGACATCCATTGAGCAGGTGTCACCGACCAAGTCCCATTGACTCCATCGAGAGTCTGAGTGGCGCGGCTGGCGTTGAACCAGCCGCCGCCTTGTACGAATGGGTCGTAACCGCGGTCGTCCGCGGTTGAGAGTACGAAATCGCGGAATTCCTGTGATTGTGGATAATCTCCGCGATTCGCGAGCCACGCCTGCTCCACCACAGCCATCAGACCGGCCGCGATTGGAGTGGCGAGGCTCGTTCCTCCCCATGTCGTGGTCGCCGTCTCGCCATTATTGCGCAAATTCAGCGGAATATCACCTGTCGCGCTCCAACCGACGGCGACGATGTCGGGGTCCATCCTACCAACGATGTTCGGACCCCGATTATTCCACGGCGCGCTCTGCCCCCACAGGTCGTTCGTCCTGCTGGAAAACGCGCCGACAGAGAAGATTCCTTGTGCGGCCCCGGGCACTGCAACCGTGCCATATCCGTGCCCGCCATTTCCGATTGCCACCGCGTAATGCGTCTGATTATTGTAAACGCGGGTGAGCCAATCGAGGTATAGGGAGTAAGAATCAGCCCCTGCATCGTCGATCGAGGAATAACCGAAGGAGAAGGAGCCGATGTGGGGTTGGTCCTCCCAGGTTTCGGGGTTGCCGTCGTTGCCCTCGGCTATCCAGCGCCATCCGTCGAGAGAGTGCCCGCCGGAGTAGTGGTTGCCGATGCTTGCAATCGTCGCGTTCGGAGCCATGCCCAGAACCTTGCCGTTCGCCACCTCGCCCTGTGCCGCCACCGCGGATGCGCAGAGTGTTCCGTGCGAGCCGGAATCTAGCATGAATAAGACGAGGTCGCCCGCGCCAGCGATGCGGTTTGAGTAGCCGTGGCGCGCGGCGTAGACATCGCCGTAAGGCACGCCGTTTGCCCCATCTGAAATCCAATAGAGGAGGCCGGCTGAGACGTCGCGTGTTCCGTCACCGTTTTCGTCGAGGCCGGCGGTTTCGTTGCCCTTGGACATGCGTTCGTCGTCGGAGAAGTTGCCGTTTCGGTTGATGTCGGGGATGACCAAGTCGTAGGTTCCGTTGGTGAGGGTGTCTATGAGCAGGAGTGGGACGTCGCCGCCCATTTGCGAGCGCAGGGTGCGGTCGGGGTGCTCGCCGAGGTGATAAACGCCTGAATGCGAGGCTGGAAGGCCGGTGATATTGTGTCCAGAGATGTCGAGGACTCCGTTCGAATCATTGTCCCAATCGAGGGTCGAAGTGTCGGCGTACCAAGTGCTTCTTGCTGGGTATGCTTCGCCGTGAACAAGCCAGTAGTACATCGAATTGTGGTCGAACATCATCGGCCAGCCATCGTGCTGTTTGCCGTCGGCGATTCGCGCTTGGGTGCCGTCGAGATCGGGATGGGCGAAGTCGATTCCTGTGTCTGCTACGGCGACGACGATGCCTTCTCCTGCGTAGCCTCGTTCCCAAGCATCGTTGGCGCCGTGGATTTCACCTGAGCGGACGCTGGATGGTTCGATCGATTCGCCACTGCCGAATGGGTTGGTGTCGTATGGTTCGGGCGAATTTTGGGCGTCGAGGATTCCGATGATTCCGGCGACGCCCGTCAATTTGGGGAAGAGGACGGCATCGAGCCAGAAGGTTCGGTGATCGATGCCGTCGGCGGGGTCGGTCACCTCGAGGGATTGACCCGAGCCCGCCGGTGATTGCTTCTCTTTCTGCTCGTTGAGGAATTGCCAGCGGTCGAGTTCAGCGAGTGAATGTGTGATGACCGTGACTCGCACTTGTTCTTGGCCAGCTTCGACCCGTTGCCAGAGACTCGGTTCAATCCACGGGTCGAAGAATTGTAATGGGGAAGAAGGAGTGCTTACTGGTGTCGATTCGGAGTCAGAATCGTTGAATTCTCCCGAATCGAGGGCCTCGGTGAACTCAGCTCCAGCGAAGAAAGATGACATCATAGATGTCAACATCAGCAGAATCAGAGCCGTTGCCAGACGCTGACGCATGCCTGCTGTGGAACATCGAACGCTATTGTAGGCTGCGGCTTCTCGGCCCGTCAAGTCCAAAGAGGGTATGCCCGAGCCGCCGGACATAGTCCCGTAGTGTAGTGGTCCATCATCTCAGGTTTTGGTCCTGGGGACCCTGGTTCAAATCCGGGCGGGACTACCATTTCGCCGAATCGTTCTTGTCTCGGCCTTACCCGGCCGAGAGCGCTCATCTAGGCCGCCGATGGCGGCGATTAAATTCGCTCTCGCTTAGCCGAGTAGAGAACGATACGGCGTTCGTTTTCAATCGATTCCATATCTGTTGATTTCTAATTGGAATCGGCGATTAGCCGCCCAGATTTGGATGGAATCAACGAAGCGAAATTTCTCAATAATGATGCAAGAGATATGGAATTGTATGAATTGCTGGATCTCGATTCGTCACTAGCAATCAAAACGGGGGCGAATTGAATCACGACGAAGTCGTCTGAATGAGTGATTTCGGCCGTGTGAGGCCGAAAAATGACTGATCGAGATGATTATTCATTGATTTTCTGCGGCTCACGCGAAAGGTCTCGTGTGATGTTCTTCTGATGGCTCTCCAATGTTCCACCACCGATCTCGAGGAGCTTGGCATCGCGCCAAAGCCGCTCGACCGTGTATTCGCCGACATAGCCGTAACCACCCATCACCTGAATCGCCCTGTCGGCGATATTCTTCGCAGCCGTCGTCCCGAACAACTTCACACCATCAGTATCGAGCCGATTGCCCGACTTCGCCAAATCGGTATTCCTCGCCGTATCGTAGACATAAGCCCGCATTGCGCGATACTCAGCCCACGACTCTCCTATGTGGCGCTGGATCTGCCCGAAATCACGAATCTCGCGCCCGAAAGCCTCGCGCTCGCTAGCATACTGATTCATCGCAGCGAGCGAGCGCCTTGCAATCCCGAGCCCCATCGCAGCAAGCCCAATCCGCTCAAGCTCGAGATTGCGCATCATGTGAATCATCGATTCACCCGGCGAACCAACGACATTGGCCGCCGGAACCACACAATCATCGAAAACCAACTCAGCGGTATTCGACGCCCGCATCCCAGTCTTATCGTAGATCTTCTGACCCACCGAGAATCCAGCCATGCCCTTCTCAACCAAGAAGGTCGTAACCTCCGCGCGCCCTTTCGCATCAGTGCCAGTGCGCGCGTACAACCAACAGACATCAGCAGGAGTCCCGTCCTCGTCGATTGAACCGTTTGTAATCCACATTTTCCGGCCATTGATGACCCAATCTCCATCCGCGTTCTGTTCAGCAGTCGTCTGCATGCCGAGCACATCAGTCCCGTAGCCGGGCTCGCTCATCGCCATGCATCCGACCCATTCACCGCTGCAAACCTTAGGCAGAATTCGCGATTTTTGCGCCTCGTTGCCGTTGTGGGCGAGGTTGTTGACCATGAGTTGGGCGTGGGCGAGGTAGGCGAGGCAAAATCCGGGGTCGGAGTAGCTCAATTCCTCGTTCACGATAGCCACCGCCGTCGCGTCCATCCCAGAGCCTCCGTACTCCTCCGGCACCGAAATTCCCAGCAATCCGTACTCTCCGAGTTTGCGGAAAAGACCGAGATTGAACTTCTCTTCACGGTCGTATTCGAGCGCTTGCGGCTCGACCTCTTCTCGAACGAAATCGCGGATCATCTCGCGAAGCATTCTGTGTTCTTCTGTCGGGTTCGCGAGATCAATCGATTCCCAATCAGCCATGGTTCGGCGAGCGGGGCTCGCCGTATGAGTGTTGGTGATGTTGAACTCCGACACCTTTGGTGTCGTAATTACCGATTCAGTTCATGGTCAAGGAGTCACGCGACGCGAGTCGCGTGGGAATGGAATCACTTCGCGGATGTGGTCCGCTCCGGTCAACCAAGCGCAAACGCGGTCCACACCGAGTCCGAATCCGCCGTGTGGAACGCCGCCGTAGCGGCGCACGTCGATGTAGAATTCGTAGGCATCCATCGGAGCATTCTCCTCCTCGATGCGCTCGAGAATTTCAGATTCGGACCAGGTTCGCTCGCCCCCTCCGATAATTTCGCCGTAGCCTTCCGGTGCGAGCAAGTCGTGACATAGGACGTACTTTGGGTCGTCAGGGTCGGGGCGGTGGTAGAACGGTTTTGCAACGCGAGGATAGTGCGTGAGAAAGTGCGGAACGTCGAAATTTTGGGTCAATACCTTCTCTTTCGAGTAGTCCAAATCCGCGCCCCACTCGACATCGACGCCCATGCCTTGCAGGGTCTCGATAGCCTCGTCGTACCTCATTCTTGGGTATGAGTTATCGGCGTAACGTGCGACAAGGTCGAGGTCTCTTCCGGTGCTCGCCAATTCGGTTTCGTTCTCGTCTAAAAGACTGCGAGCGATGTGGCGAACGACGCCCTCTCCGTGCACCATGATGTCGTCGTTCGAGGCCCATGCCATCTCCATCTCAGCGTGCCAGAATTCGGTTAGGTGGCGGCGAGTGCGGGACTTTTCGGCACGGAATGAAGGTGCCATCGTGTAGAGCCGCTCAAGGGCTGGCATCGCCGCCTCTGCGTAGAGTTGCCAAGACTGTGTGAGGTATGCCTTGCGACCGAAATATGGGACCTCGAAGAGTGTGCTTCCACCCTCGACCGCTCCTGCCACAAAGTTCGGTGCTTGGTACTCGGTGAAATCGCGGTCGCGGAAGTAAGAGTGGATTGCTCCGAAGACCGTCGAGCGCATCTTGAGCATCGTCGTCATGCGGCCTGTTCGCAGGTAGAGGTGGCGGTTGTCGAGCAAGAATTCCGTCTCGCCACCATCGGCCTGTTCCATCGCTGACTCTGTGATAGGGAAAGGTCGCTCAGGGTTGACCGGCCCGACCACTGTTACGCTGGTGACTTGGATCTCGTGGCCGTGCTCGCGGTCGGTCGCTTGGACTTCGCCGCTGACGATGACGCTGGATTCGATGAGGGCTTCCTTCATCGCTTCGAATGCCTCATCGCCAACCGCCTCACGCTTTACGACGCATTGGACGGTACCTGTGGAGTCTCGAAGGACGACGAATCGGATCTTATTCGAGCCGCGGGACCGGTGCACCCATCCCTTCAGCTCAACCGTCGCGCCGTCATGCTTGCCGGCGCGGACGTCTCCAATCCACGTGTCCTTCGTCATACGAATCCCGCTGCTCGGTCAAGTCTCCGGCATATCAATTGCCGCCCTCGAACCTCTGGTTCGGTTGATGATTCAAGCTAGTTTCAACACACTCGCGGGTTCTGTAATCAATACGCGTTTGGAATTGCCATTCATGACCTTCAAGCCAGGGTCTGACGGGGCCCGTGCGACCGCGCAGCGGTCGTGTTAGGGTGCGGCGCAATCTGTGATTGCGCCAGCATTCGAACCCGCTCGCGGGTTCTGTAATCGATGCGAGTCAGACCCGCCTCTCAGTGATGTCAATCTGGCGGGTCTGACGGGGCCCGTGCGACCGCGCAGCGGTCGTGTTAGGGTGCGGCGCAAT
>CAZNVK010000022.1:17331-18657 GCA_964576865.1 uncultured Candidatus Poseidoniales archaeon
TGGCGGGTCTGACGGGGTTCGAACCCGCGACCGCCCGGTTAAGAGCCGGGTGCTCTACCTGACTAAGCTACAGACCCAGCCCGCCGACTTGGCACCCCTCTTTAATCGGAACGGTCAAGCTGTATTCTCAGCCCAATCGTCCGCTCTCGTTGAGCAGTGTGACGACACCGCCTGTGGCAGCCATCACAACCGCATCGCAGATGCCTACGAAAAGGCCCACTTCGACCACGCCAGCGATGTCGAGAAGGTCGCGCTCGAGCCCCCGAGGGTCGTCAATCGTCGCCGCGAATGAGCAGTCGAGAATGTAGCCTCCATTGTCAGTCACGAATGGCTCATCACCTCCGCGTCGAACGACCTCGCCTGAGCAGAGTTCCCCCACCCTCTGGGCAGTCCTCTCCCACTCGAAAGGCAGGACTTCGATAGGCAGGTCGAACGCGCCTAGCACGTCAACCTGCTTGCGGTCATCAGCTACGACGACCATGCCGCGGCTCGACTGAGCGACTATTTTCTCGCGCGTCAGCGCGCCCCCTCCGCCTTTAATCAATGCAAAGTCGCCATCGAATTCGTCAGCCCCATCGATAACCAAATCGAGCACGCCCGCCTCAGCCAGAGGCACCAGTGGAATCCCGAGACTCTCAGCCAATTCACGAGTCGCCTCGCTGGTCGGAACCCCAACAATAGACAGCCCTTCCTCGGCCATCCGCCGCCCGATCTCAAGCACGGTGTAGCGAACCGTCGAACCCGTGCCGAGCCCCAATTTCATGCCGTCACGGACGAATTCGCAGGCTGCCACACCGGCCTCCCGCTTCAGCGCCTCGACGTCGCTCACGACCAAGGCCAGCCGAGCGACAGCCATGATGCTTACCCTGTTCAATCCAACGACTACGAGCCCTTGGGGAAGCCCTCGAAGAACCGTGTGAGTGCCATCAGAAGAAGGACCGTTGGGTTCATCCGTTGGAGTCGAACGGACAAGCCGAGGGAGCAGGAGGGTCGCTGACAGTGTACGACACTGAGGAAAGTCCCCTCTCCAAGATGCGAGCGGTCCGACGCAAGTCGGAGGTCCGGGAGGGCCGGCTCTGCAATAGAAACGTCCCGCGCCAGGCGTACGATGATCCCGAAAGGGTGAGGTTTCCTGACCGCGGCTGGAACGAGCAACCCCGCTGGAGCAAGTCCAAGCAGGCCCGTAGTGCATCGACAGGGCCGGGTAGGATGCATAGTTGAATGCGGCCAGCCGAAAGGTGAACAGAAAGGGGCTTACTCCCTGCACCCTCACTTCAACAATCTGAGCGAGAGCGAGGGTGAAAATCCTCCCACAACGCTCGCAAC
>CAZNVK010000022.1:18757-23960 GCA_964576865.1 uncultured Candidatus Poseidoniales archaeon
GTGTTCGTTGTGGGAGGTGACACAAAGTTGGATTACTCAACGATGGCTTCGAGGACAGCCGAGGTCTCGAGAGCGCCGCTGTCCTCGTAATCGAGCCAAGGACCTCTGCCGAGCAATCTGGAGCGCAACTCATGCCACGCGACGATGAGGCTCGGCAGCAGGATGCTCGAAGTCAATAGTGCGAGGATGAGAAGCGACATCATCAGCACGAAGAAATTCTGCAGGCCTGGAATCGCTACGAAGAGGCCTGCGGCGAGACCAGCGCAAGTCGTTGCGGTGGTCTCGAAGATGGTTTGACCGGTGCGAGCCACCGATTTCACGATACCTGCCGGTGTCTCGCCCTCGTCTTTGATCCGGTCGACGATGTGAATCGAATCATCGACTCCGATTCCAAAGACCAGCGTACCAATCATCGCTGTGAAGAAGTTGACATTCACCGAACCCTGACGCATCAGCAGCGGTTGCCACAGAACCACAACCGCAACCGCAACCATGGTGAATGTCGCAAGGCGCGGCGAGCGGAATAGAATCATCATCGTGAACAGCAGAATCACCATCGTGGCGATGGTGGTCTCGCTCTGCGCCTTCTGGATTCCAGCATTGATGTCGATGCTGACCGGCAACCCGCCGGTCAGCTTCGAATTGCTCACGCCCTCGATGCCCAGCGCATAACAAGTGAGGGCGTCATCGCAATTGCCATTCCCGTCCAGATGGTCATCGATAGCATCGCGTAACGGCGTTGCGTCGTGCAGGTTGATGTAGGGTTGGGTGACGTAGACGAGGGTCTTGGTTTCGCAGGGGGAGGCTCGGTCGCAGATGTCTTGGTCAGCGTTCATCAGCATGCTGCGAATCTCTGGGCTCAGAGTGTCCAAAGCGATGTTCACCATGTCCTCTCTGCTGCTTACCGAATATGCCCAACACTCCGGGCGCAAGGGGTTTGTCGATTCATCCCAACACTCGTCATGCAGGAGTTCCCACAGGCTACGATCATAGATTTCGAGGCCTGAGACGTTAACGTCTACGTGAACCGCTTTCAGGATGTTCACAAGGCTGATGCTCGTGGTCTGTGGAACATTGTTGATCTTCTTCTCCTGCATGTGGTCGATCGCGTCGAGGATTGGCAGGTCTCTGATCGGCGCGGTCGTGTTCTGCGGCCCTCTCTGTGCTGCGTCGACGATGAACATGTTAGTCTGGCCGCCCTGGAAGATGAAACTGTACTCGCGCAGGGCATCGTAGCTGGCGAGTCCGGGCGGAACTTCGTCGGAGGATCCGGTGAGAGGCTTGCCCATCTCCTCCTCGAGGATGACGACTCCACCCGCTGTGGTCACCAAAGCCACTAGCAAGACGACGAGGGTGGTTTTGACCGGCAATTCCCCTATCTTGAGCCAGAATTCTGACTGGATGGCGAGGAGAAGTGTGCCACCGATGAAGGCTCCGAAGAAGATGGCATTGCCGGTCGTCGTCGTGTCCTCGGTGATGAGGATGGCTGCGGCTGCTGCGCCGACCACGAAGGATAGCAGAAGGGTCTGTAGAGGCGGCATATCGAGGCCGTGGTCGGTCTTGCGGTAGCGCAGCAGGTGGACTAGGGCTGGCACCATCACCATCGAGAGGAAGAAGGTGGTTGCGATGCCGAGCAACAGGGTGGTTCCGACGGTTCGCATCGGGGTGATGGGGACCAGCGAATCCCAGGTTAGAACGCTAAATCCGATGATGGTGGTGATGGCGGAGAGGAAGATCGCGTGACCGGTTGTGAGCGAGGCTCGAACGGTCGCTGTGAGGCTCAGGACTGGATCCCAAGGGTCGAGGTCTGCGGAGCGGAATCCATCTCTCTGTCGGCGCCATGAATCTTCGAGACGTTCCTCGAGCAGTTCCTGTCTATTCTCTTCTATCCGATTGGTTAGATGCAGAGCATAATCGACGCCTAAACCGACGAGGATCGGGCCAGCAGAGATGATCATAGGGGTCAGAGTGATGTCTGCAACGACCGTCATTCCGAAGGTGATTGCCAGACTCATTGCAATCGGCAGGCCGCAGATGATAATGACCTTCGGATTGCGATGGAGAATCAGCATGGTGATGGCGACGAGGATTCCAGCGATGGGCAGCATCGTTTCAACGAGTTCGACGTAGATGGCATCGGAGACATCGTGGACCACCGGAGTTAGTCCAGTCACAGTAATTGCGTGCCGTTCGGGGCGCTCATCAGCGATTTTCTTCGCTTCATTGATTAGAGCTTGATTGACTCCAACGCACTTGCTGCGTGGTTGATCCTCGTTCTGCTTGGTGCAAAGCGCGTGGACTTCTGTGCTGATTGAAGAGGACATCAATTCGTCGTACTGGGGTCTATAACACAATTCGCAATTATCAGGTGAAGTTTTTTCGAAGATTAGGGTCTTGGCGTAGTCGATGTAGGCCTTGTGGTCCTGTATCTGCCCATCTGGATTCTCATCGCTGACGCCCTTCGGGTCATCGCGTGAGATATATTGGCTGGTGCCTTCCATATCGAATTTCAGGCCTAGAACGATGACTCCTGTGTCCCATATTCCATCGCCGTCATTATCGTAGATTCCGTCACCATTCTCGTCTAGCAAGGGATGGTCTTGAGTATCCATCACGAAGGATGATAGCAGACTTTCAGTCTGGTCAACCAGATTGTCAATTCGGTCTTGGTCGTCGGGAATCGAGTATCCGTGGTATGGATTCAATTGGGCTGCCGTGCACTCTTCGCGTTGGCCTGTCGGCAGCCCATATTTCTCGAAGGCGCAGGTGAATCTTGAGCTCGATGAATTGGCTTCCTTGATCACCTGCGAGGGTGAGAGAACCCAGATGACTCCATCGATGTCGCCTCGATCATCCTTATGTTCGTCGAGGCCGGCTTGATATCCTCCTAAGCCTCGATTCTTATCGTCGCTTTCAAGCCACGACATCTGTGTCAGAATCTCCATGCTCGTGATGTTCTCATTCCCTCGACAATTAGGCGGAGATTCTCCAGGCGCACAAGTCCGCTCGATGGCATTGTCGGTCTGGAAATACAGAATCATGATGTCTGTGGCCCATTGACTCCGGACCTGTTTGAGCAGGTCGGTGGATTCTGCGTTATCCGGCAGGTAGATTTCGACATCACCGTCGATCTGGTGCTCGAAATCCTTGGCGTAATTGAAGGCAATAGCTGAGATGATAACCAGAAATGCAACAATGATTCCTGGGCTTCTCAGAATGGCTGCGTACCAGAATTCCGCCAAGCGCTGACCAAGTGCGTGGCCGCGCTTGGCCCAAGCATTCAGAAGCTGATCGAAATAATCCACAGCATCGCCAATCGGCGATGCATCGACCGTGCCGATGACCTTCTCACCCGCTATCCGCAGGGGCTGTAATCGCTCGAAGAAGCGCTCCCAGAAGATCGCCTCATCGTCGCGCTCGTCATCAGGCACGATGCGTGTGCCCCCACCGAGGCCCCATGAAGCAATCGCTAGGGCGCTCGGTGGAAGGCGGGTTCAGCATCAGTTCTCAGCGAACTGGCTGACGGTGGTGACGCTCTGCTGTCCATCGATGACGCGGCGCAGAGCTGCCATACTGATCACCAACGGCACGTAAGCCGTGCCGTCGGCAGTCGTGTATGTGTGGCAATTACCGATAGCCTCCTGGTGCAGGCTGATCTTCAGCGCACCGCCGGCTCGGCTCTGCCGTGCCCACCCAACGAGGGTGGTGTTCTGTTCGTTCTCGGGCTGTTCTTTCTTTGTTGATGTCTTTGGCATATTTGTTACCTCCAAGCCCAGCACCTAGACCACCGCTCGCATATCAATCCCAAATCAGAGGGGTCTGTGCAAAGTGAAAGTGAAGCCTCGCGCGCACATCAGCCGAAGGCAGCGCGCGCGGAACCTTCCGCCGAGAGACTGAAAGTGAAAGAGCAAGTCGCCGCACCGATTCACATGGCTCGCAGGCGCGCACGAATCGAACCCAAAGGCAAGGATGAGGATGTCAGATTGATGGCGGGGCTCATCACAGCCGGGGTCGTCACAATCGTCATCGTCGCATCGATGTTCATCTCCCCACCAGCCGACGTTGGACCCGAGGAAGGCTCACTCGCCCCCGATTTCATCGCTGACGCGTACAAGGGAGGTGGCTGGGAGGAAGTCCGCCTCAGTGAGTTCTACGGTGACCGCCTCATCTACATCAGCTTCCTAGACACCGACTGCCCATACTGCTGGGAGGAGGCTGAGGAACTCTCCCAGATGCATGAGGCATTCAAGGAGGATGTCACATTCATCAACGTCATGGTCTCACTCGAGATTTCTGGCCACGACAGCACACGTGCCGAGGTCGAGGCTTTTCGTGACAAAACCGCATTCGGAGACAATGAGAATAATGGCGACGGCTGCTACTCGGGCAGGAAGAATTGCGCCGAGCGACCCGGCGAATCACACACCTGGACCTATATCGACGATCTCTCCAATTCGATCGCCAAGGATTGGGACCTACCCGGCACTCCATTCAGCGTCATCCTCGACAGCGGCGGTACAGTGGTCTGGAATCAGGCTCAACCGGAGAACCACCCCGCAGGCGAGGAAGTCGGCAACGCTCTCGCGCGTCTGGTAGGAGGGAACTGAATGGCTAATCCTCTTGCCGACCCCGTCCTTCTCTTCTTCCTCGCAGCCCTGCTTGGATCAGGCTACTTACTCGCCAGCAGTCGCTCGAAGGACGGCGCCGAAGGCACCAACCGAATGCTCGAAGGCACGCTCGCATTTTCAATCACAGGCCTGCTCGCATCCGCTTGGACCTGGGTCATCTACAATGACATGGTGCGCAACCCTCTGGGCGGCGAATTCTGTGCCACTGAAGGGCTTGTGCAGTGCGGTTCCGTGATCGGGGACCCGCGTTATAACAACCTGTTCGGGGTGTCCTGGGGTTCATTGGGAATGGCTGCATTCACCGCTCTCTTCTTCGTCGTGCTCTGCATACGCATGGACATCCACGCAAAGTGGGCCTCAAAGTACGTCGACTACGCATGGTGGTTGGGAATGGCTGGGGTTCCCTTCCTGTTCATTCTCATCGGGATCGAGGTGTTCGTCGTGCAGCATATCTGTCCCTTCTGCACCGTCGCACACCTCGCCTTGGTTGGATTCCTCGCGGCGGCTTTCATGTTGCGACAGCGCCGCGAGGCAAATGCTTGGCATTGAGTCAGATTTGCTCGCTTGGTCATCGC
>CAZNVK010000022.1:24060-25645 GCA_964576865.1 uncultured Candidatus Poseidoniales archaeon
GAAATTGGCTGATGATTCGTGATGTCATCCCGGCGAATGGCTCAAAGTGGGGTCGGAGGTGGCGCGACCATGGAACTCGTCACCGGTGGTGCTGGATTCATCGGATCTCATCTGGTCGATGCACTGGTCGCGCAAGGCAAGCGCGTGCGCGTGCTGGATAATTTCTCGAGCGGGCGCGAGGAATTTCTCGCGCACCACAACGGATCTGCTGGAGTCGAGGTCGTGGTCGCGGATCTGCTCGACCTCGAGGCTGTCAAATCAGCGATGGAAGGCATCGAGACGGTCCACCATCTAGCTGCTAACCCAGATATTAGGCTCGGGACTGAGGTTACCGATACCGACCTGCGGCAGGGCACCGTTGCAACCTACAATGTGCTGGAAGCCATGCGTAGTGCGGGCGTCGGTCGCATTTCCTTCTCCTCGTCGAGCGCGATCTACGGGGAAGCCAGCGTCATGCCGACTCCAGAGACCTACGGGCCGGTCAAACCAATCTCTCTGTACGGGGCCAGCAAACTCGGCAGCGAGGCGCTGATCACCGCTTGGTGCGGCACTTTCGGGGCGAAATCGTGGGTTCACCGCTTTGCTAACATCGTTGGTCCGCGCGGGACTCACGGTGTGATTTTCGATTTCATTCACAAGTTGAAGCGCGACCCTAGTAGGCTCGAAGTTCTGGGTAACGGCCTGCAGGAAAAGTCGTATATGTCGGCCGAGGATTGTGTGCGTGCGATGGTGCATTTAGTCGATAATACCGACGAGGCCGTCAATCTCTACAATCTCGGAACAGGTGATACTTGTTCTGTTAGGCGAATCGCGGAGATTGTCGTTGAGGAGTCCGGATTCGAGGGAGTATCGATTGAGTATACAGGTGGAGACCGAGGCTGGGCTGGCGATGTGCCAAAGACCAGCCTCGATGTCGAATATCTATTCTCGACTGGCTTTGTACCTGAGATGCAGTCAGAAGCGGCGATTCGACACACTGCGCGCGCCCTGATCGAAGAGATTGGACTTTGAGCCGAATCCATCCAAGTATCACGCGCGGACTCATGGATGCGCCTCGGATTGATAACCGAGTGGCTGGACGAGAGGCTATGAGCAAGCGCTGGTATCAGGAGAACCGGCGCGATCCGTGGCGCCGACAAGCCAAGTCGAAGGGGTATCGCGCGCGCTCGGCGTACAAGCTCAAGCAGATTCAGGAGAAATTCGAAGTCATCCGCGAGGGTGATGCGGTGCTCGATGTCGGTTGTCACCCCGGCGGATGGACACAGGTCTCGGTCGAGGAAGCTGGCGAAGAGGGCCTGATTATCGCTGTCGACCTCAAATCGACCTCGCCGGTTGAAGGTGCGAGCGTGCTGCAAGGAGATATCACGCACGCGGAGACGATTGATCGAATCGAAGAATTACTCGATGGGCGGGAATTGAACGTGGTACTCTCTGACATCTCTCCCAAATTAACCGGTCGATACGATACCGACCAAGCCATTTCATTGGAACTCTCGACCATGACCCTCGATGTGGCGATGGGGATGCTGGCCCCGGGTGGTGCCTTCGTGACCAAGATCTTCCAAGGAGTTGGCATCGAGGGTCT
>CAZNVK010000023.1:0-25282 GCA_964576865.1 uncultured Candidatus Poseidoniales archaeon
ATCACATCGACTCAGACAGAACTTGTCCTGGAACAGTACTAATTGTTCCTCGGGCCGAATGTGCCGGTCGCTCGAGCGACCGACTGCGCTCAGTTGAGGCCCGCTGCGCGGGCGACTTCAATAGATCACGCTTTGCTTGAAGTCGGCCCTCGTCACCCAGCTCAGACAATCTTACTGAGTACGTCGAATTGCAGAGAAGGAAAGTCTACTCTGGTTTTCTCATTTGGTATTGATGATAGGCCATTGAGCCGCTGACGAAGCCCTCGTAGACGGCGGTTCCTTTCACTCCAGCGAATGTCTCAAAGCTTCGGCGGGCGGAACGAGGTACGTGTTGTTCGATCGCTTTCATCTTGATTTCATTGACCTCATCGAGAGCTGTCAGAACCTCGTTCACAACGTCGGCGGATTCGATGACCTCGAAGCCTGCTCCCTCGAATATTGCTGGAAGAGTGGTCATGGTCTGGGCTTCGCGTAAATCTGTCCAACAGAATGTGCCGCCGGGGCGCAGTACGCGGAATGCTTCGCCCACGAAGGCCTTCATATCGCCATAGCAATGTGAGGATTCAACATTGTATACGATGTCGAATGAGTTGTCGCCGAAGGGCATATCCTGTGCATTTCCTTCGATGAATTGCAAATTCTCCTGATTAGCGTACCAACGCTTGCACAGATTCACCGCCTCGGCTGAGAAATCCAAACCTACGAGGCGGTTGGGGGAGTGGGTCTTGGCGATCCAACTGGCACCTCCGCCTCGACCAGAGCCAACCTCGAGGACCTCCTTCCCCTCAAGGTCGACGCCTCGGATATTCATCGAGTAGAGTTGAATGAACAATCGATTTGGTTCGTCCTCGGCTTCCAATTCTGGCCCATTACCATCCTCGAAGCCATAGTTCATGAAGCGAAATTCACGGTCTTCATTGGCCTTGGCCAATTTTTGGTACCACCACTTCCACATCAAATTCTGGATGCGACTGGGAGCGAAACGCAGGGCAGTGACGAAGGCTCGCGCAGGAACGCCCATCTTAGTTGGAGAGGCCACGCGCACGTGGGCACCTACTGCTTCCACTTGACGGAGCAACCGATTGAATCCGTACGAGGGTTGGCGATCGATTCGCCAGTTGCTAGAGCATCCATCGCATCAGAAAGTTCGGCCGTCGTCGCCTCCGTCGGATTGCGTGGGGAATCGTCGAGACGGCCGCGGTACACAACTGTGCCTCTTGAGTCGAGTAGGTAGAATTCGGGGGTGCGTTCGGCGCCGTATGCGTGTGCAATCTCTTGGGATTCGTCATGGAGGTAAGAGTAACTCATTCCCTTGCCTGCACGGCTGACCATCGAGTCCCAATTATCCGATTCGTAGACTACCGGGTCGTTCGAATTGATGCCAACGAAGCCCATTCCAAGACCTCGTGCTTTTGCCGCGATGAGTTCTATCCGCTCCTCTGAACCCACCACGTATGGGCAATGATTGCACGTGAAGGTGACGATGGCTCCATTGGCCCCCATCGCATCGACCAGCGCCATCGAATCTCCGCCTACGGCTGAGTTTGCATTTGGCAAATGGAAGTCCGGTGCTTGATCTCCTGGTTCAATTCCTCGTGGTCCGGGCATGGCCCCACGAAGTGGTGTTCGCGGTTCAATCCTGCGTCTCT
This sequence comes from uncultured Candidatus Poseidoniales archaeon, assembly GCA_964576865.1. Lineage (GTDB taxonomy): Archaea > Thermoplasmatota > Poseidoniia > Poseidoniales > Thalassarchaeaceae > MGIIb-O1. The sequence goes on from CAZNVK010000023.1 coordinate 1,650, forward strand.
AAGCGAGGTGCGGTCGAGTCGAGTCTTTCGCGTGATTCCTCTAGACGGCGCCGTGCCAATCTGTGTTCTGGGTCGACATCGAGCACGTCTCGCCAAGCAGCGATCGCCTTGGTTTGGTCGCCCGCATCGTGAAGGATGGCGGCAATTCTTAGGCGGGCGTCGAGGTGTCTATCGTCGACTGCTGCTGCGCTCTTGAAGTCGGAAAATGCTTCTTCGAGGCGTCCGAAATCGAGGTATAGCAAGCCTCTTTGGTACCACGCATCGGAATGGTTTGGGTCAATCTGCAGAGCCTTATTCAGGGGTATCTCGGCCTGTTCTGCGCGGTCCATCGCGTTGAGGCAAGTGCCGAGGTGAACCAGCGCCATGACATGTTGCGGGTTACGTTCGGATAGCCGGCGAAGTTCTGCTTCGGCCTCCGTCCAATCACCGAGGTTCATCAGAATCTCGGCTCGGCGCTGGCGTGCCATATCCAGGTCCGGTCTCTCTTTGACGAGGACATTCGCATCGTCGAGTGCCAGTGTCAAATCTTCTCGCAACAAGGCTGCTGAGCATCGGTTCAGGCGCGCACGTGAGTGGTCTGGGTCGCGTTCGAGCACTTTCGTGAACATACCGAGCGCCTCCGCCATCCGCCCTTGGCGTGCAGCGATTAGTCCACGCACATAGGGGATTGAGGGGTGGTTGTGGAGGTTGGTTGCCGCTTCTGCGAGCATAGTGTTCGCTTGATCGTAGCGACCCATTTCGGTGAATAGGCGAGCGCTCTCGAGAGGAATTGATGGGTGTTCCGGAATCAGGCGACGCGCTCGCACGATAGCAACCTCTGCCTCTTCTCGGAATCTCTGATAGCGCAGTGTTCGAGCCCGCCCTAACCAAGCCAATCCCGACTCTCGGTCGCGCTCGATAGCTTCATCGAAAGCGGTCAATGCCTGAAGGAGAATCATATCGTCATGAATGCCCGTGGAATCGAGGTGCTGCTCGGCTTCTTCGAGATGGAGACGGCCATCCATGACGTGCAGGGCTGCGCTCTCCCAGGACAGTTCTGAGGCCTCATTGAGGACTTTTCTAGCCCAATCTGGTGAGCCTGCTCTGAGCAAGATAAGTGCCAGTCGGCCGCGCGCTTCGGCATCGCCCGAGTCCTTCTCAAGGTGCTTTTCTAGGACCTCGCGCGCGGCTTCGAGGCGCCCATCATTCTCAAGAATCTCAGCCTCGAGCAGAATTCCGTATTCTCCCAATGCAACCGCGCGGCGAACACTCTGAATCGCCGCAGAGGTTTGACCCTCGTCTGCGGCGAGAAGTCGCGCATGCAGCAACCACGCGTCTGGATTAGACTGGTCGAGTTCAAGCGCATTCTCAACCGACTCCAGTGCCACTTGAACCTCGCCAAGAAGCATCAATTTGGCAGCACGCTCGGTCCAACCCGCCGCGGTCGTCGGCTCGCTCGAGAGCGGGTCAACCTCCATCCTCGTCTCGTGAGCACGTCCGGCAAGGTCCGCAATCGTGCTCTCTTCGGTAGTTGGATTCGAATCGATCCCCAGCGCTTCGAGCCGTCGCCGATTACGAATCACCCTTGTCATATCGGTACCCGAAAGAAGAAGGGCCTGTTCCTGCAGTACCTCAACATCATCGGGGTCGATTGCCAACAATCGCTCGAGACTGCGATCGAGCGCCTCGACGTCGCCTTCCTCGCGCTGAATAACAGCCAAAGAGCGCAGTGCAACAGCATCTTCAGAACCCAATTCGTGAGCTCTGCGGTAGCACTGCGCGGCTCGGTCCGTCCTCTCAATAGCGTGGAATAATTCCCCCAGCCGTCGCTGTTCCGGACCGGTCAACTCGAGATCCTCGGCGTGCATCTCCCCTGCATCGAGCATTGCACCGAGCCTCTCCACAAGCGGAGCCAAACCCGCAGGTATCGCCTGAGCGTCATCAGAAACCGTATCCTCCTGTCCATCGAGCACCGCTCGAGCCGCATGAGTCGCAATCGCGCAGGACTCGGAGGAACTAACTCCGACCGCCTGCTCAAACAAAAGTGACTCCGCCGTCTCAAGCGAGCGGTGAACACCCAACAATCCGTGAAGTTCGGGTGTTTCTCCGAATACCGTATCGACGCCGCGTGAGAGCAGATCAAAGCGCGCCGTCGTTGCGTTCAAATCGCCCTCGAGCGAACCCACGCGGTCAGCAATGGTATCCCTCTGACGCAGAACCTGCTGGTGACGCAACCACAAGATGGCGATGGCCATACCCAGCAGTGCGTAGAGCGAGAGGATGCCCAAGGTGGACTGCTCCATCGCTCTCAGCGGACCTGTGGCCCTTTTGATGGCTTCGTCTGTCAATGGCTTGCTGAGCGCCGATTACAGGCGGGACGTAGTCCCGCCGAAGCAGACGACTCGAACAAGCCGAATCGAAGATTCGTCAATCAAGTCGTCGATCAAAGGTCGTTCAGTCCGAAGGCTTGGACGCCACCCTTGAGGGTGACATCGCCAACGGTCTTACCGAGGACATTGCCGATTCCAGCGCCCGAGGCGAGTTCGAAGATGCGGTCGTTGACCTTACCTGCGAAAACCAATCCTTGAGCCCCCTCGGCCTCAGCCAGAGCAGCTTCGAGCCCGGCGGCACCGACAGGGTCGGTACCTGAGCCGTCCTCGAGGACGATAATCGCTTGATTTCGCTTCAGACCATCCATCATCTCAGCCCAGCCTTTGACGTCTTCAGGGGCTTCGAGCGCGGCAGAGCCGCGACCGACCGATGCATCGTCTTCCTTGGCCAGTTCAGCCTGGACACGGGAGACGACCTTGTTGGCAGCCTCCTTCTGGTTCAGGCACTTGGTGACAACCTTGCCCTCGAGGTGCTCGACCTCGCGGCTCTGAGGTGCCATTGCTACGTGCGTTAGCGACTTGCCGAGGCTGCCGCTGATTTCCATCAGCAAAAGTCGGCCACCACGATCTCCATCGAGGAAGGCGGTGACGCTCTTCTTCTTGCCAGCCAACTCGATGAGTTCCGGCTTGAGGCCGGATCCCATGGTCGCAACCGCGTTCTTGATTCCGAACTTGAGTAGGTTGCGAACGTCGTTGCGCCCCTCGACGATGATAATCGCCTCGGAATTCTTCACATTCGGTCCCGCGGTCATTCCATGGAACTCCACTTCTGTATCCAATGTCAGGACTGCGCGGACCTCGTCGAGGATGTTCTTCGACTCATCTGCACCGGTCTCGATCATCTCCATCAGCAGAGACTTCGCTCTATCGATGACTGTGTCTCTCTTTGCAGAGTGGACATTCTCGATTCGCTGAACGCGGATGACTGCCTTGCACGGTCCAATTCTATCAATCGTCTCCAGCGCAGCACCGATTACAGCGGTGCTGACCTGGTCGATGGACGAGGTCATGATGATCTCACCCTTGACTCGTCCCTTGTTGTTATTCAGATTCACATCGACGTGTCCGATGCGTCCAGTTCGCTGCAATTTTCGCAGCTGTAGATCCTCTCCGAGCAGACCCTCGGTCTGCCCAAAGATGGCTCCGACTACATCCTTGCGGGCGACTGTGCCGTCCGCCTTGATGGTCGCGTGAATCACGTATTTTCCTTCATTTGCCATGTTGCTTTCTCTCCTGCAGTCAGCCGGCCCCACTCGGGGGCCTCGCGCTGTTTTCGCCGGTTGGCGGTTCAGTAAATGGGTGCTCGGCACCCGCGAGTGTGACAGGATTCCTGCAAACCGTCCGACCCTGCGCCCACCTTTGAACGCTCCGACCAGCGCGCACATCGATTATCGGAACGAGCGCGTCCCGTCTTGCCAGCCACAGTTGCTGGCTCTGGTCTGCCGCAGTTGCTGGCTCTGGTCTTCCGCAGTTGCTGGCTCTGGTCTGCCGCAGTTGCCTGTTCTCGGACAAGTGATTTAGGGGGTGACTAGCATTCCCCCCACATGCCCAATGCGAAACGGTCCGGCGGGAGCACCTCGCGTGTGAGAGTAGGTCGTCTCGGCGTATTTCGCGGGGCGGTCAGCCTCGCCCTGCGCGATGGGCAATTATCGAACGGGGAGAAGCGACTTCTGGTGAAGATGGCCCACGCGCTGCGTCTCGATGAGGATCAACCTCTCGCTGTGTATGACGCAGTCGTGTCCGGTGAGGAACTCGGGGAGGGTGAGGAGTTGGGGCTTGAGGAAACTCGAAGGGTTTACGAGCAGATTTTGGAGGCATTTTTGCTTCACACCGACCGCTCAGAAGAAGAGTTGATTCTCGTCGCCTACCTTCGTCACGCTTTCGACATCGACGATGCTGAACACCGCGCTATCGCTCGTAGCATGGACCGACACCTCGAACAGGTGGTTCATCGCACGGTGGCCGAGGATATACGCATGAGGTTGGATGATTCTTTGGAGCGGATCGGGGCGATTTTCGATGACATCATCGTCAAGAATTGAGGCGGGGTCATGGCTAGGGACCCGCTCGACGAATTCTTCGATTCGGTTCCGAGTAGAGCGCACTCATCGGCTCGCAGGCTTGCGAAAATCGTCCGATCGGCTTACCCGATTGGGGTGCCAGCCCTCATCATGAAATCGAGCACCGACCGTTTTGGGAAAGCTGCTGGATATTCTTTTCACCTCGGGACTCCGGATGAGAATTTACGGCGCATCACATCATGGTTATTGACCAGTGCTGGAGGGGAGCAAAAGGCGCTTCTTGGCTTGGTCAAGCGCTTGTGGAAGCGGCATGGGCGAGAGGATGTCGCACTTGCCGCATTGTTGTTGGCGAATATGGACCACAAGCGCTTGGGGAGCGATCCTTGGGGGATTTTGGCATCGAATATCTCACGCAAGGAGCCCGCAGAGGCTTTGCTACTGACTATTGAAGAGGTTCTGCGGGCGGGTCGGCCGCTGCCCTCAGATGAGCGGTTGGTCTCTTGGTGCAGCGGCCGGGCAATCGATGGTCATCTGGCGATTTTGATTATTCACGCGGGCAGTATTCGCGGTGAGCGCGTGAGTTCGGAGGTTGCGCAGGCGATTCAGTCGGTTTCGGTGCCTGCGGGCGATTCGCTTCTGGGTCGAATCAAGGCGCGAATCGTCAGCGGCTGAGCCAAGTTCAAGCGATGTAGGGCAAGCCGCTGTCCATGAGTGAGCGTCTGCTGCCCTCGGATGATCCTGTGGCTGAGCAGGTGCTCGAATGGACGATTCAACGCGATTCGGCTGACATTCGACAATTGATGCGCTGGATCGAGCGCAGCGATGGGCGCAAGGAGAGGTTGACGCTGCTGGCGCGAGCTTCGGAATTGATGGAAGAGATTCGCTACGCCATGCAGCGGCTCGACGATTTACGGTGAAGGCATGCGCTCGCTGCTTTTTGCCGGTGGTCGCAGTAGACGGATGGGCCGTGATAAGGCGCTGATCGAAGTGAATGGAGTACCTTGTATCGCGCGGGTTGCCACGGCTCTTGCAGAGGCTGGTTGTGAGCCGATTCGGATTGCGGTGGCGCAGCCTGAAGATGTCGAGCGCTACGGGGCTGCGTTACCAGCTGGTCTCGATGTCGAATGGGTTCTCGACGCGGTCCCTCACGCCGGTCCCATCGAGGCTTTGGTCGAAGCTTTGAGCGACCCGCTTGTGGCTGAAATCGAGTCTGTTCAGCTCGCTCCTGTCGATGTTCCTTGGGTGACCTCTGAACTATTCGTCGAACTCGAAAAATCCCTCGGCTCGGACGATGTATTAACCCTGCCCACAGACCCCCAGCGCAGCCATCCGCTGCTCGCACGGGTGCGCCCATCTTTGGCTGGAGAAATCGGCGAGGACCGGCGTCCTCTGCACGTTCAATTCGCTGAGATGGAGCACTCGGTCCTCCTCGCCGACCCAGCAATTCTACGCAATGTGAATAGGCCAGCGGATTTGCCGGATTCAGATTGAAAATCCGCCGGCTGCGAGCCTGTCCAGAACCTGAGGATAGAGGACATGCTCGACCTTCTTGATGCGTTCTTGCAAATCGGATTCAGTATCGCCCGCCAAAATCTCGACCTCGCGCTGGGCTAGGATCATGCCGCTATCGACACCCTCATCGACGAGATGTACGGTGCACCCTGAGACCGTTGCCCCATCGGCCAGCGCGTCGCGATGGGCGTGGGCGCCGGGGTATTTCGGCAGTAGAGATGGATGGATATTGACGAGACGCCCTTTCCAGCGACGAACGAAACTCGGCGTCATAATACGCATGTAACCAGAAAGTACGACCAATTCTACTTCCGCCTCGACGAGCGCTGCGTGAACAGATTCCTCATGCGCGAGTCGTCGCTCAACCTTGTCAGCAATATCCGGCAGCGGAATCCCCACGCTAGCAATCCCGCGCTGCCGCCCATGTCCCAGTCCGTCGGCATCCTCTGAATCAGCCAAGACGAGAACAGTCCGGTGAGCGCGCGGCTCGGCCTCCTGATATGCCAAAAGAGCCGCCAATCCAGAACCACCACCAGAGATCAACACAGCCAAGCGAAGTGGCTCATCAGGAGAGGCGACGCGCGGCAATACGTAGCCCCCATCCATGCCGACGCGGCGCCAACCATCCGCTTGAGAATTGGGGCGCTCGACCCTGCCAGACCGGGCTCAGCAGGCTTCGAATCGCATCACCCTGTTCGCCTCTCAGTTTATCACCCAAAGTCGGCGCGAGAAGAACATGGAGCGCCTCTCGACCGTCGATGAGGTGGTCGCCAAGTACGCTAGGCAGACGAGCCCTTGGAAGCGTCGAATCTACGTCGCAATCGGGGCGCTGTTCGTCGGTTGTGCATTCATTGGAATCTTCGTTCCAGGCTGGCCAACGGTATCGTGGATGGTGCCCGCAGCCTACCTGTTTTCGATATCGGATGAGCGCTTCTTTCGCTGGACTCTGAGCAATCGAATCGTCGGGGAGAAGGTCTTCGATTACTACGCGACTGGCAAGACTCTGCCGCGCCACGCCAAGTATGGAATCATCGCCTTCATCACCGTCATGTCCGCTGTCTCGATCTACGTCACCACGATTGCTGGAGACCCGGGTTATGGCCAGGCCTTCATCGCCATCGTCTGGGCTATCGGCGTTTGGTGGTTAGCGAGGAAAATCCCGACTCGCGAGTGAGTTCACATTTCCATCTCGATCTCTTGCGAGGCGCCGCTTGTTGGGGCTTCGGATGCGAACCAAGTGGCGATTGAATCAGCATCGTTCCACAGCCCGTAGCGGACTGCGAGGACCGTGCTGTTCTCAACCAGAATTACGTGTGGAATTACGGTGACTGCGAGGCTGTTCGCGAGGTCTGGAGCGTGGATGAATGGACGTGTGATATTGCGCTCGAGTTCTTCGCGCATATTCTCTTTCCACTCGGTCATATTGTCAAAACCAGCACCGGGATACTTGTTGAAGACTAGGAGGCGGTCTTCGGGGACGCCTGTGTCGAGAGCATTGATCGTTGGTTTGCAGTGGGTGCACCAGATGGCCGAGAAGTACGCTACCCAGCGGCCATCTGTGTCCATCTCTGAATTGTTGTAGACGGTTTCGTCATCGGCTGCGAGGGTGAAATTCGGGAATTCGCAGTCGACCTTCTCGAGGGCTTCAGCGGTTGCGCAGTCCTTCGGTTCTGGTTCCGAATCCGATTCTGCAAGGCATCCTGAAAGGACTGCTGATAGAAACAGAGTGGTGAGCAGAAGCGCCTCGCGCATGGTGGCTGGCTGGACTCGGTGCGGTTGAATGATTCGCTCGCTTGGGCGCCGCAAAGTTCGCCCCGCTCAGTGAAGGAATAGGCGCTGACCGGTGAAGATCATCGCCATCCCGTGCTCGTCTGCTGCATCGATGCACTCCTGGTCGCGCACCGAGCCTCCGGGCTGAACCACCGTCGTCACGCCGATTTCGTGAGCCGTGTCGATGCCGTCGCGGAATGGGAAGAAGGCGTCTGAGACCATCATCGAGCCCGCTGCCCGTTCTCCGGCCCTGCGCGCTGCGATTCGCACCGCCTCAACCCTGCTGGTCTGGCCGGGGCCTACGCCGACGGTTGCAAAGCCCGTCTCGGTTTTGGCAACGAGGACGATTGAGTTGGATTTGACCTCGGAGAGGACTGTGGAGCCGAACCTTGCGAGTGCGACTAAGTCGTCGTCCGCGGGAACTTTGGTGACGCACTTGACAGCGGACCAGTCCACCGATGGCGGACCTTGGATTTGAGCCACCCAGCCCCCATCGAGCTGCCGGATTCTGACTTCATCTTCACGCGGAGTGAATCCTTCGAGAGTCAGCATCCGGCGATTCTTCTTCTCGGATAGAATAGCGAGTGCATCCTCATCGTATCCGGGTGCAATGATGCACTCGAGGAAATGACCGCCGATGGCCTCGGCGGTCGCCTTCTCAACAGTATGAGTGAACGCGATGACACAGCCGAATGCAGATTCGGAATCGCTTGCCAGCGCGTTCTGCCAAGCACCGACTTGCGATGCATCTATCGCCGCGCCGCAAGGATTCGTGTGCTTGATGACGACGCATCCATGAGGGCGCGCTTCGTCGACGTCGCGGAGTAATCCGCGTGCGATCCGAAGCGCCCCATCGAGGTCAAGATAATTGTTGAATGAAAGCGCCTTTCCGCCGTGCTGCACGGCTGCCGCAAGCCCGACAGGCCCCGTCGCACTAGCGCCTGGATAGAAGGCAGCCGGCTGGTGAGGATTCTCCCCATAGCGCAACTCAGTTCCGACCTCGCTGGCCACATGGATGCGGCTAGGAACGTCCGGCGCATTGAATCGATTCTCCAACTCGCCGCTAACCGCCGCATCGTAAGCAGCAGTCCGCTGGAAGGCCTCGAGTGCTAACTGCTTACGAGCCGCCAACCCAACGCCGCTCGGCTCGCCATTCGACTCCTCGAGCGCCGCCAAAACCCCAGCATATTGCTTAGGCGAAGTCAACACCAAGCAATCCTTGTGATTCTTCGCCGCCGACCGAATCATCGTCGGCCCGCCGATATCGATCATCTCGATCAATTCAGCATCGGGTGCAGGTGGATCCTTCGCAGCCACAGCCTCGAAAGGATACAGATTCACACAGACTAGGTCGACCGTGCGATAACCTAACTCGCCGAGCATCTCCATGTCATCGGCACGGTCGCGTCGAACCAGAATCCCTCCATGCACAGCCGGATGAAGAGTTTTGACTCGCCCATCGAAGCATTCGGGATGACCTGTTGCCTCACTGACATCGATAACCGGCAAGCCTGCCTCGCGCAGAACACGAGAGGTCCCCCCCGTCGAGAGCAATTCCCAACCTAGGTCGTGCAGAGCCTGTCCGAGCTCGACAATTCCGTCCTTGTGGAAGACGCTGAGCAGAGCGCGTGGCGCTGTCATGCTACGGCGTAGCCACATCCGGTTTGAAGTGTTCGCGGGGGCCGATTTGGCATCCCAACCCGAAGAGCTCAATCGCCACGCGCAGAAATCACTTGGTCGATTCTCAACATGCTCATCGCAGTCTCGACAGATGACTCGAGCCCTTCCTCGATGACAGCGCGCGGATGCCAAACGCCGACCATCTGACCGACCTCACCATCAGCCATTACACCGCTCGGTCCCGCCGACTCGTCACGCGCCGTCGCGCGCATTTCGAGTACTGTATCGAGAGTGTCTTTTCCAGCATTTGTCGCGAGCGTTGCAGGAATTACCTCCAGCGCGCGCGCGAAGGCATCCATCGCCAGCCGCGCGCGCCCAGACTCGGCCTCGCTGGCTTGACGAACCGCGTGTGCAATTCGAGCGTGAGAAGCACCCCCGCCAGCGAGCAGTTGCCCGTCTTCAAGCGCTAGAGAAGTCGCCCTCAGAGCATCGTGAAGGCCCCGGATAATCTCCTCGGTCGCCGTCTCACCTGCCCCACCGACAGCCAGCGTCACAGCGCCGGGCTCAGCACAATCGTCGATTATGATGACATCCTCAACTTGGTAGGTAGCCTGTCGCCTCTCCCAGTGAACGCTGCCCGCAATACCGAGATCACCGGCCTCGACATCCAATACCGAATCGATAACTATCGCGCCGGTCGCAGCGGCAGCATTCTGCAATTCTGACTCATCCAATTCGTGAATGGCCAGAATCCCAGCATCGGCCAAATCGTGCAAAACATCGCGGTCGATCTCACCACCAGCCAACACCAATTGCGCACCCGAATCAACCAGCGCCCGCGCCAACTCCGACTTCCGTGCACTCTCAGCCTCCACGAAACCGTCCAACTGCTCGGCTGAAGTAATCTGAATCTCCGCAGTCCGAGCCATCTTTCGAATCTTGATATCGCCACTGACAACAGCCGTCTTGGCTTCGCTCAAATCATTCGGAAGCGAGTCCATCAGCACTCGCCTGCGAATAGCAATACCTCGAATCAAACGACTATCGCGAAGCCCGCCGGAGCCGACCTTGAACATCGCCACATGCTCGGCTCCAGCCTTGTCGACGCTACCGTCAACCGCCACCAAAGCGTCGCGCACCATCGGTGCGAAAACATCGATTGCAGCCTCGGCTCCCTTGCCCGTCAATGCCGTCTCAGCGACCCCGATGAGCCGAGCATCATCGACCTCGACAGCATCAGCATCCATCTGCTCAGAAGCCACCGCCATCGCCGTGCGGTAGCCGTCGACCAGTGTGAGCGGGTGGAGTCCCTTTGCGAGTAGGTTGTTGGCCTCTTCGAGGAGTGCACCGCAGAGCAGCATCGTGGTTGTGACGCCATCCCCGCATGCCTCTTCCTGGGTATTGCCCATCGCAACCATCATTTTCGCCGCTGGATGTTTGACCATCAACTCCGCCACGATCTTTGCCCCATCGTTCGTCACCGCAGTCGAACCGTCGGTTTTGTAGAGCATTTTGTCGAGGCCGCGTGGACCGTAAGTAGGCTTGAGCAAGTCTGAGAAAACGCGGGCTGCGGCGATCAATTTCTCCTGAACCGCCGTCCCACTGGTCACACTCGTCTCCTCGCTGACCACGACCACCGGAGGCTTACCCTCACCCTCGCTCATCGGGCCGGCGACCGATGGGTCTGACATGAACCCTTGCGAGTCCTCTCTGAGGACTGAAAGAAGTGGTTATGGGTTGTTGTGGAGGTGAATTATTGGATGAAGTCGGAATTGTTCAGGGCTTTCGCCTTGAAGATATAGCAATGAAAATGAGGCAAGTTAGCGTCATCAACGCTCCAAATCCGGGTAGAGAATCCTCTTCACCTTCTTCCCACCGAGTTGGATCTTCCGGGTAGAAATCCATGTTGTCCCCAACTCCATCCAAATCCGTATCCAGAGATTCTTTCGGGTTGAAAGGGAATGCATCTGCGTTGTCGCCTACACCATCAGAGTCTGAGTCAAGAGTTTCCGAGGGGTCATGTGGAAACGCATCGGAGTTGTCACCTACTCCATCGGAATCTGAGTCAGAAGATTCGGAGGCATCTGAAGGGAATGCATCTGCATTATCCCCCACACCGTCAGAGTCCGAATCTTTCGACTCGGAAGGATTTTCTGGGAACGCGTCAGCGTTGTCGCCGACTCCGTCCGCGTCCGTATCCTTGAATTCTGTAGGATCTTCGATGAATGCATCAGAATTATCTCCAACTCCATCAGAGTCGGTATCTTTTGATTCTAATGGATCCAGTGGAAATGCATCGGAATTATCTCCAACTCCATCTAAATCCGTATCCTCAGTCTCCGTCGAGTCCGAAGGGAATGCATCAGCATTGTCTCCTACGCCATCATCATCGGAATCCCTAGTCTCGGAGGGGTCATCAGGGAATTCGTCCGAATTATCCCCTACACCATCAGCGTCCGTATCCCTCGATTCTGTTGAATCGTCGGGGAACACATCTGCATTATCTCCCACACCATCCAAGTCAGTATCTTCCCACTCAGAAGCGTCTTCGGGGAAGGCGTCCGATACATCAGGGTACCCATCTAAATCACTGTCTAAATTCCATGAAAAATCCGTCGAATCATCGGAGGTCCAAGAGATTGCGTGCTCTGAACCCTGAGAGGCGAATTCGTAAATTGTTGATTCCCACATTACTTCATCATTAACTTCGAAACCCAAGGTGATGTACGGAGAAACTTCCACCTGAACATAAGACAAAACAGACAAAACAGAGGAGATCTCGTATGCTGCCGATGTCGGATAATAGAGCTGTGTTGAAGTCGCGGGCGTAGGAGCTGGGCTGGCTATAGTGAAGTAATTCTCTAAATCCTCGCAATTGCTACAAATTGAATTCACGTTGATTTCCTGCCACCCCTGTGCGGTTACTTCAACATCAAAATTCAATGGGATTGCGATGTCAATGAAAAAAGAGAGGAAATTAGTGGCGGTATCGACCCATACCTGACCCATCGATGCCGCGAGGTTGTCAACCATCCATTCTACTACTGGGTAGAGATCTATCTCTGCAAGGGTGAAAATCTCGTCACCAGAGAAGCCTAATTCGCTAGCTCCTTCATAGTATAATCCGAGCTCGACATCCACAAAATCTTCCCAATAATAGACAAGTGGAATGCCAGCAATTGACATGGACGGTTCTCCCACATACATCTCTTCAGTCGAAATCATGGGAATGTTGAATGATAAGGACTCATTGTCCATCCAGACATTGATTTGCAAACTGGGTCTGAATCCCAACTGGTAATCCACATCTTGAATCGATTTTTCGTACATCAAGAAATGCGGGCCATTAGCGTCGTCGGGATTGGCGCTTTGTGAGACATCAACCGATGCGCTACCCTCTGAGGTCAAATTCAACTCATACACAAATCCAAGTTGGATACGGAAAGGTTCTCCCGGAAGAATTTCAGGAACTGTCCATATCGAAGTGAACTGATTGAACCTGAACTCACCAATCAGTCCCAAATCTGTGGATTGGGATTGATCTCCATCACCGAGGAACCATCCAGGATCCTCCCCTTGGATGTTGTACTCTCTGACCGATGTCAATCCATAAGTATCCGATAATTCAAGAGTGATTTGGTGCGAATTAGAATCTTCTATGGTTGAAAAGAAATAGCAGTCAGATTGACCGTCCCCATCATCATCTTGGACGCTCGGTACTCCGTCAATCGACCACGAAAAAGTCAGATTGAGTTCGTCCTCCAAATCAAAAGAGCCGCATGCGTCAATCATGTATGGTTCGTTTATGTGGGGCTGATCAATATTCATCTCGATGGATTCGATTACAGGATAAGCATTGGAAACCACAAGCCGATACAAATCGAACCAACCATCGCCATCGTATGAACTCACGACCAATGACCAGAGGCCGGTGACATCTGCGATAGCGTGAATTTCTTCGGTCAAATCTCCCTCTTGTGCCGATGCAGCAACCAATATTGAGTTTGGATTGTAGAGGTAGAGGTCTAAATCTGGTTCCGCTGAGAACCAAGCATCGTAGATATCCAAGACGGCAACGATGTCCGAGCCGAGAAGTGAATTGTCGATGTAGAAGTAGTATGTCTTTTCTTCTTGATCATCAATAGGCCAATCGTCGACATGATGGTACCACTCTGTCCAGAGACCTAAGTCATAGGTGTCAACATCTGCAGGTATCGAACTCGATGATTCGTTCCTTATTGGATTTGATTGAGAACTCGTATCCTGTATCCTCTCGTTGTCTTCTAGAAATATTTGATTGTTCGAACCCCAGGAAACAGAAGTTAGCAGCAAAATACCTACAACTATGAATGTCGTTGATCTCATCAATCCACTCCCTCCTTCACTTCCAAGAGAGGTTGGAGTCCACCCATCTTGCAGTGTTCTTTCGGCCTACGAATATCCAATACAAACCCAAGGTAATCACCGAGAGCAATAACGTCTTCAACCAGACCATAAAGAAAGATCCAGCGTGGCCTGTGAACTTAATTCCACGGCCATCTATGCTAGCATTCTCGGCCCAGGCATTATAATACATCACGGTAGTCCATGGTACGGCTAGGAATAGTGTTACACAATTAATCAAGAAAACTAGAAATCTTAGAAAAAACATCTGAATTCCTGATTCTGCCATCATTATTTTCCAATTATTGTTACCTGAATTTGGGTCACTCATCGTCTGGTTGTCTCCTTCCATCAACCACTGAGTTGCACATAGAAGGTTAAAGGGTTCTACGGCGCAAACTAGACTATTGGAATGTGACAAGGTGTTCATCGGCGGCCGCGCTTGCCCCGCTTGCCGCCGCCTTTTCGCTTGCCTCCGCCGTGTTCCCACTGGCGTCCTGAGCGGCTGCGCCACTCTTCCATGTCGCCTCCACCCCAAGAATCACGCTCGACCTTTTTGCGAAGGGCGCGGGGGAGTTCTGTGACCGATTTTATGTTGAGTTTGATGCGGCCCAGATCCTTCTCGAGAGCCCTGACCGTGTCTCCTCCCGGGCCGACCATTGCGCCGACTGCTGAATCGTCGACGTAGACGTCGGCGGAGGAGTCGGTGAGGAATTTTGCGTGGAGTACTGAGATTCCTGTTAGACGGGTCGCCTCACGCTTGAGTTCTTCTGCTGCGAGGCGCCAAGCTGGACTGCCGCCTTCGCCGCCAGCCCCGCTGACTGGAACCACAGCGATTTCCGAGCCGAAGGCGAACATCTCGTGGGTCAATTCGCCGCTCGGGAATCGCTTGATTTCGATGACAGGGCGGGATAGGTCGGATTCCATTCCTGTCGGGGCGCGCACGACCATCTTCAGTTCGAGAACCTCGCTGACCTTTCCTTTCTCGATGTTGATGACTGTGTCGAGGACTTGTGAGATGAGGCCGAGTTCGACCTTGCCCACAAGGCGTTGAATGGCTTCCAGTGCGCTATTTGCGTGGGTTACGCCGAGTAATCCTACGCCGGCGAGCCGGACGTCTCCAAAGATCTCGAAATCACGGGCTCGCCGAACCTCGTCGAAGATGACGAAGTCAGGCCTGACTAGGAAGATGACTTCCGCTGTCTTCTCGAGGTCGCCTTCGAGCGGCGCGTATTGGGTGACCCGTTGAGGGACTTGTAGGTCGCGTGGGGCTTCCATCGTCTTGACCATCGCGCCAACCGTCTCATCGAGGTGTGCGGCAATCGCTTGAGCGAAGGTCGTCTTGCCGCTTCCCGGCTTGCCGACGACGAACACACCACGATGGTGGTCTGAGAGTCTGCGGACCAATTCCTCGTTCAACTCATAATCGCTGAGTTTCAGGTGGGCCACCGGGCGCACCACGGTGATCTCCCAAGCCTCTGAGAAAGGTGGCCATGCGCAAGTGACGCGCAGGTCGCCGATTTGCATGATTCGGCAGCCCTCGCGCTCGATCTCAATGAAGCAATCCGAGCGCGCATCGTGCTGCTCGACAACCATCGCTAATTCCTCAGCCAAGCCCTCGAGCGAGGGCTTGTCCCAGACTTCGGCTTCGACCTCTTCCAACCTCAAGGCACTGATGTGACCAGCCTTCACCCGAGGAACGCAATCGGCCTTCAGGAAGACCGTCGAGGCCGTCTCATCGGCGAGCAGACTCTCCAATGAATCAGGGAGAGGAGGATGGTCGCCGAAGGCCGCCATATCCACCACAGTCAGCCAGCGGCATTTCACCTTGTGGGGGTCGAACGTAGGTTAGCACACAGAGGTCGTCAGAACCATCGCCCCAAGTTCAGTTGAGGATGTTGACACACCAACGAGCGAACATGGCACCAGCGAACGCAACGCCGATCGAAGGTAGCACAGGGAATCCGAAGTTGCCGGTGAAAACGGCGTACTGCGCCAATGTCAGTACAGCGACTGTCGCCATGTCGAACAGGGTAGACTTGTCCCAGCCGGACTTCGCACGAATGTGGTTGCGACCGGTCCATGAGAGCCAGAGCAGAGCCGCGGTTCCCACAATCAGAGCATGCCCTACGAGCCAGCCCAGAGTGTCGCCGAAAGTGGCGACGATGCTGTCTTGGAAGTCGCCGAAGACCGCCGAGGCGATGTCGAACATGACCTCTCCGAACCGCCTCTCGTTCTTCAATCAACGGGCGGTTCAATGACGCCGCTCACGAACGAATGATGCGCCGGATTTCTTCGAGTTCAGCGCTCGAGGAAATTGGTGCATTTGCACGCCGCGACTCGATACCGTCGAGTTCGCCGGCGTGGTATTTGACGACTACATCCGGATCTTTCAGCAGATTCCCTGTGAGAATACCGACGACTCGCTCATCCGCTCCAATCACACCCTCAGCGACGAGTCGTCGAATCCCGGCAACAGTGGCGCAGCTGGCCGGTTCAGCACCGATTCCAGCCGCATCAACAATCGCCTTCGCATTCATAATATCGTCATCAGAAACTTCGGTCACAACTCCGTCCAGCGTATCGATTCCACGCATCGATTTACGCCACGAAACAGGATTTCCAATTTTGATTGCAGTGGCGATTGTATCGGCCTTGACCGGCTCAACATCGCCACCCTCGCTCCACGCAGTGTAGAGCGGATTTGCTCCGGCTGCCTGAACCACTGCCAAGCGGGGCAGCCGGTCGATGATTCCCAATTCATGCAATTCAAGAAGTCCCTTCGCAATCGCCGTGTTATTTCCGAGGTTCCCGCCAGGAAGCACGATCCAGTCAGGAGTCTGCCAATCGAGGTCCTGCATTATCTCGAATCCAATAGCCTTCTGACCCTCGATGCGGAATGGGTTGATCGAGTTCACCAGATAGATTCCTTCGCTCGCGCAAACCTCCTGAACGAGCGCCATCGCATCGTCGAAATCACCCTCGATTTGAATCGTCTTCGCTCCATAGGCAAGCGCCTGACTGAGCTTGCCAAAAGCAATCTTCCCCTCTGGGATAAAGACGATGGCATCCAAGCCCGAAATCGCTGCATAGGAAGCCATCGAAGCACTCGTATTTCCTGTCGAAGCACAAGCCACAGCGCTCATTCCAAGGTGTTTTGCGACAGTGATTCCGGCGGTCAGTCCGCGGTCTTTGAAGGAGCCTGTTGGGTTCTCGCCCTCGTGCTTGAGCCATAGGTCTGCTACACCCACTTCTCGGCCCACCGAACTCGCTTCGTAAAGTTGGGTCGAACCCTCGCCGCGCGCAGCGGCAACGCTCTCTAGAATCTCGTCGCCCAGTGGGAGGATGAGCTCGCGGAAGCGCCAGACGCCCGAGCGGTCGAGAGGTGCTTTGGAAGCGAGGCGAGCGTCGAGTACCTCTCGCGTCAGGGTGCACGCGGTCAAATCGTGGACGACGTCGAGCGTGCCCGAGCAATCGCAACGGTAGCGCAGGTCAAGGCCAGGGTAGGTGGCATCGCATCGAACGCACGCGAGGTGCCATGATGGCTCAGTGCTCATCGGGCTGGCGAGCCCGTCATGGCTCTTTGAACCCCATCATCGCGATTTCAGCAGCGGCGTGAGCAATTGCTCAGGATTGAGCAACCTTGATGCCAAAGACGTCGATTGGTCGCAGCATGAGGGCGGTCGCCTTGGTGGCAATGTTCCTCATCGCATCACTGGCTCCATTGGCACAAGCAGTCGCACACGAATCCGATCTAATTCACCCGAACGGTGGAGCGAGTTGGGCTCAATTAACCCCTGTTGCTCACGGACCTAACGGAGACATTTGGATCGGTGTGAATTACTGTTGCAGCTACTCGGCGGATCGAGGATACGGGAGCGATGGGCAGATTTCCTCTGTCGTCGGTCGAATGAGGGACGGAGATTGGGTTTGGTCGCTACACCTGACGAGCGCGGGAAAAGTAGCGACCGACCGAATTTCGGTCAATGAAACTGGATACTCGATGGTGACCGGCCACTTCTGGGACAGCAGCCTCAGAATTCAGGGGACTACGTACCAAAATCAAGGCGGATATGACACCTTCTTCATCGTTCTGAACCCAAATGGAAACATCATGTTTCACGAGCTCTACGGCTCTTCGGTTAATGACGGCGCTGGGGCGGTTCACCTGAGCGACGATGGAGAGGCTATCATCATCGGTCATGCCGGAGATGCGACCTCTATTGATGTCTCAAGAATGAACGCGAGTTTGATAGATTACGAAGATGGGGTGCTAGATCTCGATGAGGAAAAGGGGAAATTGTATGCAAATTTCACTAGCAAGGATATACTCGTCCGTCGTTATTCCATGGATGGGCAATTGCGATTGATTCGAGCAATCTCGGGAGTGGGCACAGATTCCGGGCAGGGTGTAGCCCTACTGGAAGACGGAGGTTTAGTCGTGAGTGGATTATTCGGGCAAGAACTGATTCTCGGCAACCACACTCTCGTTGCTGAGACCGCTCAGGATTTCTTCGCCGCCAAATTATCTGCTGAAGGGGATTGGTTGTGGGCGATTTCTCAAACTGGTGTCCAAAGTAAGTCGAAATCCAAAGGCAAGATTGCCCGAATCTCAGATGACCTATTGATTGCCGGTTGGAGCTTTGGTGAGTCGATCACGATTGGTAATCAGACCTACAATCCTTCGGGCGAGCGCGATGTTGCGATTGCTCTGCTCGATGGAAATGGAAGTGTGCTTGAGCTCACTCAACTCGGAGGTATGCACGAAGAGCATCTACGTGATGTGACGTCGAATGGATTGGGTGATGTTGCAGTTCTTTTCGAGTCCGAGTCAAATTCAGTGCAAGTTGGTGATACGTTGCACAACGGCACGTCCCAAGCGATTGCGTTAATCATCCGAAATGGAACGGAAATCGTCTGGTCAGACTCCGTCGATGCGAATGCGCAAATTTACGCTCGAGATATCGCAATGAGTGAGACCAGCAATGTCAGCATCGGCGGTTATCATTCAGGCACAGCCCAATTCAACAATGCAACACAATCCGGCGGAGGAAGCACCAAATCTTTCGTCTGGTCATTCGTTATCGATACGGATTCGGACGGCGTAGCGGACCACGAAGATAACTGTAGATTCACTTCTAATCCTGGGCAAGAAAATCTCGACGGGGTTGATCTTCTGGTTGAGTGGGGGTACGGCGATTATCTTGGAGATGTTTGTGATCTCGACATCGATGGTGACTTCATCGAGAATCGAAATGATTCGTGCCCATTTGGAATGTCTGCTCTCGTTGGCATCGTCATTGTTTCAAATTCTACAATAGGCGACTACGAGACCGAACTTCTATTGGAGGATTATGATTCAGACGGATGCATGAATTCCGAAGATCGAGATGACGATAACGACTGGGTTTACGATATCGACGATTCGTGTCGTAGAGGAATTATTGGTTGGCGCCCGAATGGAACCAATGACTACGATTGGGACGGTTGCAGGGACGCCGACGAGGACGATGATGACGATTCTGACACCGTCCTCGATGTAGATGATGAATGTCCTTACAGCCCTCTGGGCTGGATTTCAAATTTCGAGACCGATGTTGACGGCGACGGTTGTATCGATGATTGGTCGACCAACGATGCAGATGCAGATGGATGGAATGACACCGTCGACTTCTGTCCGGACGAGTGGGGTAATTCCACGAAAGGAGGGATTCTCGGGTGCATCGACACGGATGGAGATGGTTGGGCTGATATCATCGACGTTGAGCCAGAAGATCCCGAGGTGTTCCTACCGCCTCCGCCCGAAGTTCCAGTACCCGTGCCCCCTCAAGAAGAGCCCGAAGAACGGGAAGAGCCCCATGTGCCAATAGGCGAACCCGAACCGCCCAGACTCTCGACTGAGATGTTGATATTGGGAGGGATGTTTGCACTCGTGATGGTGGCGTTCACCTTGGTGACTCTCACTTCTCGACGAGATGATGTTCTGCAGAGAGATTTGAGGCGAGCAAACGGTGAGCAAATCGAGACGCTTCGCGACCCTCCATTCTGAGCCAGGGCAGAGAGGTTTGAACTCAGTTGCCGGATATTAAGCGAAGCACGGCCTCGGTCTCGGCCACCATGCGCTCCTTGTCGAAACGCCGCTCGGCCGTCTCCCGTGCCGCCACCGCCAACCTGAGCCGAGTCTCTGGCTCGGTCGTTAGAAGGCGGATCGAATCCACCAGCTGGCCCAAATCGCCGGCTTCGACGAACAAGCCGTCCTCGCCATGAGTCAGCACATCGGCATTCCCTCCGATTCGTGAGGAAATCGTCGGAATGCCGTGGCCCAATGCCTCCAACAAAGCCAAGGGAAGACCTTCGTATCGCAATGTCGGAATCAGATAGACATCGGCTTCGGAGTAGATTCGAGCCAATTCCTCATCGCTGACTCGGCCGTGCAAAGTCACCCTGTGAGCGAGTTGCAATTCTTCGATGAGCGCCTGCAACTCGACAAGGTAAGCACCACTGCCAACAACCTCCAACTGCAAATCCAATTCCCGCAATTCTCCGAGTGCCTTCACAGCCATCTGGAAGCCCTTCTGGCGATCCATTCGGCCGGTGCAAAGCAGCGTCAGAGTGCCCTCGTTCCGCTTCAGCTCCGGCCGCTCAGGCAGAGCGATTCCGTTCTCGATTACCTTGACCTTATCACCACAGAACAACCGGAAATCATGCTCGATCGTCGGCGTCACAAGAAGGATACTCTTCGCCGACCGACGCATCTTCAACTCCCACAACAAGTATCTCTTGATTAGATAAGCCGGAGTCAGAATCAACCAGTGCCAATACCTCGGCCGCATATCCGCACTCGCCCAGAAAGACAACAACTCAGAACGCAGAGAGCCGTGGCACAGCAAGGAAATCGGTACGTCATTTCGCTTGGCCCACCCCAGCAGCCCAAAGCCCGCGAACTCGTTGCTGTGAATCACATCGATCGGGTCGGTGGCATGAATCTCCTCGACCTTCTCTCGAGTTGCTTTGAACCAACCGCGAGAGAGGCGACGAGGTTTCGATGGAGAGAGGTAGTGAACGGTGTATCCATTCTCTTCCTCGGATTCGAGGCCATCGGGATGAACCGTCGTCAATACCGTCACCCGATGGCCCAGCCTGACGAAGCCCTCGCACAGATCGACGCACTGTCGCTGGAATCCTCCGAATCCGTGCGAGAGCGTCGAACGAGTCATCACGAGAATATGCATGGTATGATTCCCTGCCGCTAATTTCTCGTTATAGGCATATTCTCGCAATGGTCCGATGTTCCCCGATGATGAATGTGATATGGTAGGCTGGCTCAGCCCGAGGCAGCGCAGGAGGAGAGGTCGGTAGCAATGGTCGTGAGAAGAGTGCTGGAACTGTGCGAGAAGTATCTCCCAGGATCTGCCCACACACTCGTCTACATCCACATCGGCAAATGCGGCGGAGCCTCCCTCAATGCCGCGATATCCGACAGCCAACTCCTCGCTGACGAATTCCGCTTCATCAAGCGCGTTCACATCGAGAAGCCCGAATTTCTGCCCGGTGCAAAGTATCTAATCGTGCTTCGAAATCCAATCTCTCGCGTCATTTCGGCCTTCAATTGGCGCTACCGACTGGTGGTCGAGGAAGCCTCACAGGATTCGCGCTTCTCGGGGGAAATCGATGTGCTGCGCAAGTATGGAACTCTCAATGCCCTCGCTGAGAACCTGTATGACGGTGGTGAATTGAGTGAGGTGGTTGCCGCGGAGTTTCGCTCGGTCCACCACCTGAAAGAGGACATTGCTTTCTACCTCTCAGATTTGTTGGAGCGGATTGATTCAGAGCAGATTTTTGCTGTGCTGACTCAGGAAAGCCTCGATTCGGATATTCAGGCTCACCTCGGCGTTGTGAATGAGAGCCGAATCCACTCGAATCGACCAGAGACTGATTCTGAAAAGTTGCAATTATCACAAGTGGCTCGGAACAATCTCAAGAGATTCCTCAGCGCTGATTACGATGCGATTCGGCGGCTTGACGAATTACATCCAATCGGCGCGGATCGGATGGGGATTCTGCTCGCTTGATTCATGGATGAAATGATAGCGAGGCCAGTCTTCCATTGGCTTGATGGCCTACACTGAGATTGACTTGGATGTCGCATCTCGGTTGCTGAAATCGGCCGGCTGCGCTCCACTTTCTTCAGTCGAAGAACTCTCGGGCGGATGGGCGAATTCGAATTTCTTGGTCGGCCTTGAGGATGGGGCTCGACTGGTTTTGAAAATCTGGGATGACCGTGACTTGGAGGAGGTCGTGCGCCTCAATGAACAACTCGTCATGGTTTCCTCGCACGGGGTTCCAACGCCTGTTCCATTGCTGTTTGAGGATGGGAGTCGGATGATGGTCGTCGACGGGCGGGCGTGGATTCTGATGCCATTTGTCGATGCTCCATGGCTGGCCGGCGACGTCTCTTCGATGAGGCATCTTGGCGAATTGATGGCCCGATTGCATGCGATTCCAGATGATGGGACTTTCATCACGCGATACACGATGGGGACAGATATCTGGCCGGACGTGTTCGAGCTGGCTGAGAAAATGGATGCTTGGTCGCCATTTTTACGCGAGATGGAGGCTGAATTTGCGCGGCTTCCTGAATTGATTCCCGCGGGGTTGCCGCGCGGAGTGATTCATGGTGATTTATTTCTCGATAATGTGCTCGCGCGGGATGGCGAAATCAAGGCGGTGCTCGATTTCGAAGACATCTGCTGGAATATTCTAGCAACCGATCTGGCGGTCGCTTTCATCGGTTGCTGCTGGGATGGTGACCAGCCTGTCGAGGAGCGTTGGACCGCTTTGGTCGAGGGGTATGAATCGGTGCGGAAGTTGACCCAGGCAGAGTGGGATGCTTTGCCCGAATTGTATCGATATGCAACCCTGTCCGTGGCAATGTGGCGGTACCGGAAATTCCGTTTGGAGTTGGCTAGCGAGGAGCATGCTGATCGCTACAAATTGATGACTGAGCGGCTGGATGTTCCCCTGCCATTCATCGGGTACCTGCCTCGAGGTGATTGAAATTGGATGACGATGCAAGCCAACTACCCAACGAGGAGGCGCCCCCCCAAGGTCCAACCCCGGATTGGGGTGTCGTGACTGCAGGAGCATCGGGATTTATCTTGTTCGTCTTAGTTCTCGTTTTCTTCCCTCCCGAAGCCCTATGCATCATGATTCCGTACATGATTATTTTCTCGCTATCGATCTGGGATTGGTTTACCTCAGAGGAGGCCAAGATAAAGTGGTGGCTACGATTTTTTCGGTGAATGCGAATCCTGCTGGTGGAGTTCCGAAACCGCCGGTAGGTGCTGCCCGTCTGCTTACCGGCGGGGTCGAGGGAGATAAGCAACGGAATCTGAAATATCATGGTGGTCCAACCCGTGCAGTTTGCTTATTCTCCCTCGAGAGGATCAATGCACTACGAGCCGAAGGCCATCCGATTGATGTCGGTACGACGGGAGAGAATCTCACCATCGAAGGCCTCGACTGGGACTCGCTTGAAGTCGGCCAGGAATACGCGATTGGTGAGGCCGTTATCCAACTCACAGACACTGCCCCTCCATGCAATATCATCTCTGGATCATTCAATGATGGCGATTCTCGGCGAATCGACGAGAGGATGCACGCCGGCTGGTCGCGTTGGTATGCCTCGGTCGCCGTCGAAGGACTCGTCGAAGTCGGCGACTCGATGATTCTCCTCTGACCGATTGGTTGGATTGCAAGTAGGGTCCTGCCGTGTACTAATCGCTATTGTTGAGTGGTGCAGAGGACAGGTGATTGAATCCCGGCGCTTCCCGCCTGCGGGGGTCCAGCGCCGACCTTCCGCAAAATCGCAGATTTGGCTCAGGTTCGAATCCTGCCTGCACAGATTGTTGTTGATTGTGGTGCAGAGGACAGGATTCGAACCTGCGAAGCACTACGC
>CAZNVK010000024.1:0-24180 GCA_964576865.1 uncultured Candidatus Poseidoniales archaeon
GTCTCCCCCCTGTGCGCAGGCTGGGCGTGAGTGAGGGTGTCCTTGAACTCATCCGCTCGTCGGCGCGCCGCGTCAACAAAGCCAGAGGGCATCGATGATTTGTCCCGCCTCTGCATCAGTATCTGGTGGCAGGAGGGTGAGTGCGTCGTGTGCGACCAAACTGTGGAGGTTGCCGCTGCCTTGGTGGGTGTGGGTCGAGGCTGTTAGTTGATCGCCTTCGCTATTGATTCTGATGCGGCGCAGGCAGAGTTTGCGCGGTGCGCCGCGGACTGAATCTAGAAGTCGAACTCGGACGCGGCGTGCTAGGCTGGGTCCGAGTTGTTCGTGGTAACCTAATTGGTGGGCGATCCAAGGCGCCACAAGGATGGTGAAAACCACTTGACTGCTCACCGGATTGCCAGGGAGTCCGAATAGTGGCACTCCCTTCCAGGTGCCGAATAATGGCGGGCCTCCGGGTCTCACCATCATTCGCCAGAAGTGAATGTCTCCTTCTTCTTCCATGATTTTTCGGACGAGATCGAATTCTCCCATACTGACACCGCCGCTGGTGATAATCGCATCGAAATCGGCCAGGGAATCGAGTGTCACGCAAAGGGTGTCGAGAGAGTCTTGCACGGCTTCGAGACGAATCGCCTCACATCCCATTCGCTCGACGAGGCTTGCGAGAGCGTGCGAATTGGACTCGTGAATTTGCCCCTCCTCGAGTTCGCTTCCGGCAGGAACCAATTCATCCCCCGTCGAGAGAATGGCGATTCTCGGGCGAGTGATGACTTCAACTTCGCCGTGACCCATCGTCGCCGCCAGTGCTAGGCTCGCTGGGTCAAGCCTTGCTCCCGCAGGCAGAGCCTCTTGGCCCTTGGTTAGATTCTCGGCGCGACGGCGAATGAAGTTCGGTCGCGCCGGACCGAGTAACGTCACTAAATCACCCTCAACCGACGTGTCCTCGACCATGACGATCGCATCTGCCCCTTCGGGCATTGGCGCGCCCGTCATGATACGGCAGGCCTCGCCTGCCGAAACCCTCGGCGGCGTCTCGCCGCCGGCTTGTGATATTCCGACGATTCGTAGTGCTGCGCCACTATTCGCACAATCCTCAGCACGGACAGCAAAGCCGTCCATCGCTGAATTATCGAAGCGCGGATCGTCGACTTTCGAGGCCAGAGCAACGGCTAGGACCCGGTCTCTAGCCTCGTCCAAACTCAGCTTTTCTGAGCTTCGAGCCATCGGCACAGCACAAGCCAATTCGATGGCTCGCTCCAGACTCACCCCGACTTCCACAGACGGTCAGACACCGCCTCGTTGAAGTGTTCTTCCCGCCTCCTGAGTGCGTGCTCGGAAGCGAGGAAGTTCTCATCGCCGTGGCGATTCTCCTCGTTGCCACCCTCTATTCTGCGGTCGGCCACGGCGGGGCATCAGGGTACCTCGCTGTTCTCTCTCTGACTTCGTACGCGACGATGGAAGAGGCTTGGTTGAAGCAACACGCTTGGTGTCTGAACCTCATCGTCGCCGCGATCGCTTTCGTTCACTATCATAGGGCTGGTCACCATGTTCCACGGCTCACCGCGATATTCGTTGCCGCAAGCCTTCCATTCGCCTTGCTCGGTGGATATCTTCGCGTCGATGGGGCGCTGTACGACACTTTGCTGTCCTTGACTCTGATTTGGGCATCGGTTCGCTTGCTCGGTTTGGGGCCCGCTCTCGATGAAGGGGAAGTCTCCCCCCCTAGGCTTGGACAGGCTGCTCCGGTTGGGGCTGGAATCGGGTTGGTCAGCGGCATCGTCGGGGTCGGGGGTGGAATTTTCCTCTCGCCCTTGATGCTGCTGAAGCGTTGGGCTGAGCCCAAGACTGTCGCTGCGACGGCGGCCCTATTCATCTGGGTGAATTCGGCTGCGGGCCTCGTCGGCTCTTCGCTTTCTGGTCAGTGGGTGGTGGATCCTGTTACCTTGGCCCCGTTTGCTGGGGCTGTGTTGGTTGGGGGGTTCGTCGGTTCGCGATATGGGGCTGATTTTGCTCCACAGCAGACTGTGAGACTGGTTCTCGTCGTCGTGCTGCTGCTAGCGGCTGCTCGACGGTTGATTGGGGTTGCTGGATTCTAGGCTGTGACTGTGCGCTCCAACGCTAGTGTGTTGGGGCGCGGGAGCTGAGCGATTAAAGTCCGATCATGTCTGAGTGGCCGCACTCTTCGTAAGCGCACTCGACCTTGTATCGGTCGCGCTTAGGCTTCGGGATCTGCATCATCGAGCCACACATCGAACATTGATGAGTGACGACCTCGGGCTCTTTCGGGCCAGCGTCTTCAAGGTCCTCAAGAACGGTCCCGTGAACAGTCCAACCCACCTCGTCTTGGTAGCGATCTTCGTCATCTGAGAGTTCTGACTCTCGCAAACCGAGCTTGATTCGAAGGCGGCGCTTGCGCTTCTTCTTACCACCAGGCGCGCCTTTCGGTTTGCCCTTGGGCTTGCCTTTAGGTGGGCCTTTCGGCGCTCCCTTTTGAGGAGGTCCGCGCTTGGCCGGGGCTCCGCCCTTCGTGGGTCTCGCTGGGCGCTTGCCGGGTGGAGCAGGTCGCTTTCCTGCAGGAGGAGGTGCTCGCTTTCCAGGTGATGGCGCGGGCCTCTTGCCCTTCGGTGCAGGCCGCTTTCCTGGAGGGGGTGGTGCTCCACCTTTGCGTGGTGGTGGGGGGGCTTTGCGCTTGGCCGGTGGAGGAGGTGGAGCGCCGCCCTTACGCGGCGGTGGAGGGGGTGCTGCTGACTTCTCGGCCATGCTAATCCTCCTATGGCAAAGCCGGTGATGCTATGAAAGAATCGGGGCGTTGATGCGTTTTCAGGCGGGGAATTCGAGGATGGATATCGAAGGTACGGGCGAAATCGATTCGCGTCCGTTCAGTCCATCCAATTCTATCATGAACAAAGCCCCGATTATATCGGCGCCTGCTTGGCTGCAGAGTTCAATGCAGGCGTTGACAGTCCCTCCAGTTGCTAGCAGATCGTCGACGATGACTGCCTTGTCCCCAGGTGCTAGGGCATCGTCGTGCATCTCAAGAGAGTTCGTACCGTATTCGAGAGTGTACTCCACCTTCATCTTCGAGGATGGAAGTTTGCCTGGTTTTCGGACTGGGACGAAGGCGATTCCGAGTTCTGCGGCCAGTAGCGCTCCGAAGATGAATCCTCGAGCTTCTGGGCCGACGATCGCGTCCGGTTTCCATCCCGCGTCTTTCATCTTCTCGATGAAGAGTTGTGTGGTTGCGGAGAGGAGAGTCCCGTCGGACAGGACAGGTGTGATATCCCGGAACATGATCCCTTCGATGGGAAAATCCGGCACTGTCCGAACGGCATCTCTCAACTTCTGCATCACGTCATCTGACATGCTAATCGCTCCTCGCGGTGCGGGCCCGGGCCTTTGGGATTACCCTTAGGCCCGAGCACCAATCACTGTGTGATTCCGACTCAGATCTTCCCGAGGACGAACTCGAACGTGGTCTGATCTCCTGGACCGAGGTAGAACATCAGCATCAGAGCGGTCAGCACGCCCATGACGGTGCCGATGTCCTTGGCCCGGCCGGTGCCGAGCATGATCAGGGTGTAGCTGATGATGCCCCAAGCTATGCCATCAGCGATCGAGTACGTGAATGGCATCAACACCATAGTCAGGAACGCTGGCAAGGCCACTGTGCTGTCAGCCCAGTTGATGTCGGCCGCTTGGCGCATCATCATGGCGCCGACGACGACCAGAGCGCTCGCCATCGCATACTGAGGAATGGATTGGAAGAGTCCTGAGAAGAACAGCCCCGAAAGCATCAGGACCCCGACGGTCGCGGCGGTCAAGCCGGTCTTGCCGCCTTCTTCGATTCCAGCCGCCGATTCAATGTATGTCGTGGTTGTGCTGGTTCCGCACATGGCACCGGCGATGGTGGCGACGGCGTCCGACATGAATGCCTCATCGGAGTTCTTCAATTCGTCATTCTCGTCCACATATCCAGCTTGTCGGCCGACCGAGTAGAGCGTCCCTGCAGTGTCGAAGATATCGACGAAGAGGAAGGTGATCACGACCAGTAGGAATGTGCCGAGGTCGTCCCCGGCATCAGCCAGAGCCGCGAGCGCCTTTCCTACTGCACCGGTATCGAAGCCGTCAGTCGATAAGATGGAGTCCAACGCAGGTGCGGTTGCAGTGCCGTGACCGGCGACTCCTGCGACGAAGCCGGTTTCTACGAACGGTCCATCAGCGCCGTACATGACAACGCTGTATGGTTCGTTGTATGGGTCGGTCACTCCTAGTCCCCAACCGACGACCGAGACCGCGAGAATTCCGTAGACGATCGCTCCTTGGATCCCTCTCGCCATCATCACAGCGATTGCGAGGAGGCCAATCATCGCCCAGAACGCGCCTGACTCGAAAGTCATCGCGGCCGTATCGGACATGTCGACCAGAGTGGCGTTGTTCATAGTGATCCAACCCATCTCGCGTAGGCCGATGATCGCTAGGAACATCCCAATTCCCGCTCCGGTTGCGATTTTCAGATCGGTGGGGATCCCGTTGATCATCTCGGTCCTCCATCCGAGCACCGGGAGGGAGATGATCAGGAAGATCACACCCTCCACCATGACCGCAGCCAATGCCAGATCCCACGGGACTGCCATCGCCCATGGTGCGGCGACCGTGAACGCGAAATACGCGTTCAGGCCCATTCCTGGCGCCAGGGCGAAGGGTAATTTCGCCCAGAACGCCATGGCCATACATCCAACGAACGCAGCAACTGCGGTCGCGAACAATCCCTGTTCGAAGGGGATGCCCGCGACCTGTAGCATGGTCGGGTTCACCAATAGGATGTACGCCATAGTCAAGAAGGTCGCTAAACCCGCTCTCAACTCAGTCTCGACAGTGCTTCCTGCCTCTGTCACTCCAAACATCTTGTCTAATGCTTCCATTTTTTCACCTGTCTTTCCATTGACGCAGCGCGTAGGCTACGTGCCTTGCGAACCACTCGGTCGGCTTATGAAAAATACCGTCGAAAACGAGATTATTCGAGTTCCAAGGGGGTTCCATTCACTGGAAGTGAAGGTGTTGGAGATTGATTAAATTCGGCGCTGATCGCCTCTCTCGATTCCGTATCACCGTGAAAGAAGACGACATGGCGAGGTTCACACGCGCGTACGAAACTGAGTAGTTGTGAATGTCCGGCATGATTTGAGAGTTGGAACTGATTCACTTCAAGGTCTATGGGTGTTATATTTCCATAAATCGGTATCGACCCTTTCTCCAATAAGCTGCGCCCACCCGACCCTTCTGCTTGGTATCCTGTCAACAAAACCGCATTGGCTGAGTCGTGCCGCAGGCGATTGAGGTACCAGATAGCTGGGCCTCCGTCAAGCATCCCACTCGTCGTTACTATCACGTCGGCGTCGAGGGCTTTCTTGCGATCCGATTTGCTTCGCACTCGACGCGCCCAGCGCCATACCTTCTCCAATTCCTCTGGTTGGTGGATGTGTTCTGGGTTGTCCATCCAATGTTGGGTGATCCGCGTACCCATTCCATCGAAATGGACTTCGAGGTGTGGGGCGGCCTTGTGTAGAATTCTGAGAATATCTTGGCAGCGCCCTGAAGCGAAGGCGGGGATCAAGGCCAGACCTCCTCGGCTGACTATTTCTTTCACACGCGCGACCAGGCGGGCTTCTTCCTCAGGACGAATCGGATGCTCCCGCCCGCCGTAGGTCGATTCAATGCACAATATGTCACACTTCACCGGTTCGGCTCCTGCGACATTCGGACTATCTCGAGTATCCATATCTCCGCCCCAAAGCAGACGCAACTCGGGCGTCTCGATTTCTATCATCGCAGCGCCGGGAATATGTCCGGCGCGGTGGAATCGAAGCCTCCACGCGCCTATCTCAAACCATTCACCGATTTCATGGGTTTGCCAAGCATCGAGAGCGGAATCAAGATCTCGTTGATCCCACGGCAAAGGATATCCTTCGATGCTTGAAACCTTGTAGGTGTCTCGCCACATCATCTCAGAAACCACAGCCGTGAGGGTAGTACCGTGCAGGGTTGCACCATGATGACCCACCAACCAAGGGGCCATTCCGATATGGTCAATGTGCGAGTGTGTGATGATTGCGTGATCGATGGCAGGGCATTCTGAGGGGTAGCGGGGCGGCCTAGTCGGAGCTAGGCCATAATCGATCAAGATGCGTGTACCTGTGCGGTCTTCGAGAACACAACCCACATTCCCAACTTCGTCGCCGCCACCAAGAAAATGAAGTCGAATTCCAGATTCAACCGGTTCATCAGGATGTGAACTGGTTCTGCCTGGAGAATAGAGGACCATGTTTGGTCCGATGGCTTCAGCCACATCAATCCCCCCGTCCAACGAGTGGGGGATCCCCTCTGTTTCCACTCGAAGGGGTGTCAACTGGAATCGATTCCACAGGAAGCGACCCAATGGCTTTCGGCTACCAGCGATATAGGCTTGATGACTATCGCAGATTGAGTCAGAAACCAAGTTTTCAATCGCATCTTTCAACCCAAATCAAATTCCAATGGAAATCAAGGGGATGGGGTGGTATTTGAGAACAAGAGGCCGCCCCGTAAGATCGATGGCACGCCGTCCAGCGGAAATCCTCTCACTCAACGAAGCTAGGTGCTTCGGGTGTGCCGCTTGCATTGCAATATGCCCAGTCGATGCATTGGACCTATCCGATTTGCTGGTAGTAATTGACGAACCAATATGCACTCATTGTGAACTCTGTATTCCAATCTGTCCAGTCTACGCCCTCTTCTTCGAATCAATTCCTCAGAATCAAATCGACAGTGTGGTGTGACAATGCGAATCATCATTCTCGGCACAGACCTGAGTGCACTGGTGTGCGGGCACAATCTTCTTGATGTAGACCCACAGACCAACCTCCACCTCTTGACCGAACACGCAGAAGCCGGTTTGATGGAAGAAGGCCCTGGAATTCTAACCACACCATTAGAGACGATGATTCCAGAAGATTGGATCCATGATTTGAGAAACCAACAACCCTCCTCTGAAAGTACCGCCGTTCGTAGATCCTGGTTGGAGCGAGCGATGGCGAGTAGGTTGGCCGAACGAGGAGCTGTTTTCCACCTACGCACAAGATCCATCCGAGAAGGAAACAACGGGAACCAAATCCTGAAATTGGAAGGAGCTGGATTTGGTACCGGCTCGACCATCGAGGCCGATCATATCCTCGTATCCAATTCACAGGAATCTTCCCAACTCTGGAAGGGGTGTGTGCACCTTGGCGAGCCGAAAGGGACATCGTTCGAAGGCTGTAGACCTGATGGGACGGTGGAAATATGGTGGCGAAGGGGAGGGGCCGAACCACTATGTCAAGGCAGTTGGCTACAAGAGATGGAATGGGTAGGAGAGGATCCACGAAAGGCGCTCGAATCGGCAATTCAAGTTGGTAAAGCCCTCGCAACTTCCATTCTCTGAGGGCGGCGGCCGTCTGAAACACTTAGACACCGAATCGCTACGCACTCACATGGCGAGAGCGGTTGGCCCCACCTCCCAGCACGTGTCCAACACCTCGGGGGGGGCACGCCACGCGATTCTCATCGATCCAGCAGACCAGACTCCTGAAATGGCTGCCAAGCGGTGCATGGCAGCGGTATCGGCCGGCTCACGCATGGTCCTCGTTGGCGGTTCGACCGGCACGGACATGGCGAATGTGCACAAAACGGTCGTGGCCATCAAGGAGGCACTGGAACTCATCACCTGGGCATCGAGTCAAGATTCCGATCTTGATGAGGACTCTTGGACCGTGCCAATCGTCCTCTTCCCAGCCGGTGCAGCTGCGCTGTCTCCGGCTGCAGATGGAATCACTTTCATGATGTTGATGAATAGCACAACACCTCGCTTCCTGATCGAGGAACAAGTCGCCGGCGCCCCATTCATTCGAGAAGCCGGCGTAGAGACTCTGCCGATGGGATATGTCGTCTGTGCACCGGGCGGAAGAGTCGGCGAGGTTGGAGAGGCCGACCTATTGGAAGCCGGCCAAACCGATCGCGCCGCCGCCTATGCGATGACAGCCCAATCCTACGGTTTCGAACTTCTGTATCTAGAAGCTGGCAGCGGAGCACACACCCCAGTGGAACCAGGACTGATTCGAGCCGCGCGCGCTGCGTGCAATCTGACGATGATTGTCGGTGGTGGAATCAGAGATGGGACAACCGCGCGCCGCGCGGTGCAAGCTGGAGCCGACTGGATCATCACAGGAAATTTAACGGAGTCTTACGATGACGCAGACGAATTGCAGCGAGTTTTGACCGAGTTCATCGAAGAGATGAATTCCTGATCATTCCAACCCACGCAATTCTGTGAGTAGTGCCATCAATTCATCAATTCGGGTTTCCATATCGAGAATCAGTAGCAAGTGTTCCTCTTCGCGACGAATCAAGTCAGCATTCTCCCGCCGCAGATCATCGATTCGCCCCTCACCTACTACTTCCTCGAGAGCACGCCGCCGCTCTCGCTCGTTGACAAGCATAGTTTCCAATTGGGTGCGACGGGCCTCAGCAACATGAAAACGCTCCTCTAATTCAGCCAGATCGGCGCGCCCGCCGGCCCGAGATCGAGTTTGACCGAGCTCGGTATCTAGGGCCCGAGCGCGTTGGCGGGACATCGCCAAATCGCGCTCGACCTCACCCAATTCCTGCCAGACCGAGATTACTTCCTCGACGAGCCGCTCTTTCGAGAAAGCAGCCAGATGAGCGATCAACTCATCCCGACTCAAAGGAGTCGACTCGGCCGCCTTGTCAACCTCACTCTCGCCAGTGCTCACGCTGATCGCAAAGCATCGCTGACGGTCCATTCTTGAACCTTGAGTCGCGTGATCAAGGCAGCCATCGAAAATCGCGCGCCAGCCAAGATTCCGAGCCCTACGCCTCTAGTGGTGTTTATATCGAGACCTCGGGTCGGCCGCGCCATGAAGGCCTACCGAGCAACCGGAACTTTCCGCAACGGCCGAACCGACCAAGATTTCACTCTCGATGTCGTCGCAGCAGACGAAGACGAGGCGCAGCACCGCGTCTTCTCAAACTTCGGCAGCCGCCACGGAACTCCTCGGCGCTTCGTCAAAATCGCTTCTCTCGAGGAGATCGACCCTTCGACCTCATCCGAGCCGCGCGTCATCGCACACTTCCGCGAGCAGTGAATGCACCTCGCCTAACGAAGGCAGACATGCCATTGCACAAGTGAATGAATTCAGAATTCACCTTGCGCGGCGTTGAAGTCTGACTACTCGACGCGAGACATGAGAGGGGTCGGTTTGCATAGGTACAATCAGACTCCGAATCTACTCCTGATCGGCGGCCCGAAGACAGGCACCACCTCGCTGATGCACTGGCTTCGAACCCATGATTCAATATTCCATCCATGGCCAAATGAAAGCCACTTCTTGATGGCGGGCGCGGCAGAGTTCCCAACCGCGCCCATCCACCCGAAAGGGCATGCGATAATCGCGCCCGAACCAGCCTTCCACAAGTATGCCAACGAGCCTTGGGTGATGGACAAATCAGTCCTTCACCTCTACTCCGAGCGCGCATTAGCAGCGGTCCGCGACCAATTACCGGAAGCCAAGGTAATCATCACGCTTCGAGATCCGATCGAATTGATGCTCAGCATGCACCAAGAGCACTCGAAACGACTAGTCGATTACAACACAACCCAATCAGAAATGCTCGCAGCAGCCGCGGCCGGAGATTACCATGCAGACCCCGACGACCCAGAAACCTGGAGCTTCCTCGCCTTTCCACGCCTCAAACACCCCACGATCAAGTGGGCCGAAGCACTTGGCGACAGAGTCCGCATAATCCCAATCTCCTCGATCCGCAACGACTCACTAGCCACCCTCAACAGCATCTTCGAATGGCTTGGAGAAACCGCCTTCCCCGCCGAAACAAAACTCCCACGTCACAACGAAGGCGGCGACATGAACCCGGCAGGGTGGGCAAGATTCCTCCGCCAACCACCAAATTTCATCGTCAGCCTGGCGAAAATCCTCCTCCCCTCCCACAACCTCCGCAAGGCAATTTTCGACCCACTGCGCCGCCCCGGCTTCAAAGCCAAGAAAGCCCCACGCCCAGAGCTTAGCGAAGAGCAACGAGCCAGCCTAGAAGCGGCATTCGCCGAAGAAATCGAGTTCCTAGCGGACCTCGAAGCGCAGATCGACCCGAAACTCATCATCTCTCACTGAGCCCGAGCAAAGCCAGTGCCTAACCAACTCCTCGCACGACGTAGGTGCGCAACCGTGAAATCGGAGCGGTTTGAGCAGCGGGCGTGTTGAAGAAGGCAGTCATGCGCCAGTATTGGCGTATTCAGCAGAGCCAGACACTCATCTCGATGGGCTTCTGGTGTACCACTCTCACCCTCCTCGTTTGGCCTTTGGTCAGCTGGAGATTCGAAGAAATGGACGCGGTCATAGGCATCCCTCCGACTTACCTCGGACTTCTCGGGATCGGGGCAACGGTCCTATTGATCGTGCTTTCAATCGGTTGGGTTTACGACGTTTCTTTCGGGTTGTGGCGCGAGCATCTGACGGTGGTTCAGGAGCGCAACCCGTTTACTACCTACAAACTGAATGCTCCGATTGGGATGATTCTGTCTCAAACTAATACGATTCTACGCAAGGTCGCGGAGGACGATGAGGATGTTCAGCGACATTGCGATTTTGTCGACCGCTGGCTTGAGTGGAATGCTGAGCAGGAGATTTGGCAGCGGTCGATGTCCTCGTGGAAGTCGATCGTCGGTGACGAGGACCCATTCATGCAGCATTTGTCGGCCGAGGCCCGTGAGAGGCTTGAATCGGCCGCGGACGAATTGCAGGATTTCTGATTTGGAGGGAGCCGATTGGACCCTGAGCAGATCGTCGATATCGCCGTACGCGCTGGCGAGGCAATCATGGAGATTTACGAGGCAGCCGAGGGTATTGAGGTGACTCGGAAGGGTGATGATTCGCCACTTACGAAGGCGGATTTAGCCGCACACGAAATTATTGTAGCAGGCTTGCAAACCCTCGATTTCACACCGATTGTGTCCGAGGAAGGACGCGTTGGAGACCCGATGGCGAGTGGGACTTGTTGGCTGGTGGACCCACTCGATGGGACGAAGGAATTCATCAAGCGAAATGGAATGTTCACTGTGAATATCGCGCTGATGCGTAGAGATGGCAACCGCTGGTCGCCGCTGTTTGGAGTGGTTCACGCGCCGGCAACGGATACAACTTGGTTCGGCGGCGCGATTCATGCATCTGAACGACGCGGCGCAGATGGTTCCGGGCCGATGATGGTCCGCGCCAGTGAAGACAAGACTCGGCTGGTTGCCAGCGGCTCGCACCACGGAGAGAAGGACGAATCATTCGCGGCCGCTGTTGGCGAGCACGAATTGATTCGAATGGGCTCCTCTCTCAAGGCCTGTGTAGTCGCAGAGGGAGGAGCGGACCTCTACCCAAGATTCGGCCCGACCTCGTGCTGGGATATCGCCGCCGCACACGCGGTGGTGTCGGGCGCGGGCGGAATAGTGGTCGGGCCGGACGGGGCGACTTTGGATTACGATCTCGTCGAAGACGTCCTCAATCCGTTTTTCCTCGTCGCGGCGGATGGGCGATGGACCGATGCTTGGGTCGCCCATCAGGATTGAATCATCCATTGATCGACGGCGAAGCCGGTCGATTGTTCGAGCAGGGCCAAATCCGCATTGACCTGCTCGGCCAGAAGCGCTCGTTGAGCATCGGAAATCTCGCGCTTCTCAGGTGCCGAACTCGAGAGCACCGGCAGCTTGTACACATTGGTTCCACGAGCCTGCAGACGACGAACGATGGGCCCCTTGATGAAGCCGGGAAGCAGGCTCGCAGCAAAGCGAAACAGCCGACCAAACAGAGTAATCGGACGCCGGTCGGCTGCGGTATTCGCATTATGCACAGCATCCAAATCGAAATCATAGGATTCGACACCAAGATGCGCGCAGACCTCAGAAAGAACGACCGCAGGCTCGTGTCGCATCCGATTCGCCTCGATAATCAGTAAGGAATCGCGCTCAAAATGCTCCTGCCAGCGCACAACCCCGGCGCCATAGAGAGTATCACAATGCAAGCGCGCATCAGACCAGGCGCTGGCAAAATCAGACCAGTCAACCCCGAACTCAACATCCTCTCCAATATCGAGAATCATATTCCAGTGAGAAAGCGTGCGAGAAACCGGCTCGCGCAGACAGACGATCAACCGCGCGGCCGGCCAGTGCTCAGCAACCCGCACAGGGGCGACCGGACAAGCCAGTGCGTGAACCGAACAATCGATTCGCACCCCAACACCCTTGAAGCAGTCCGAATATGCACACCAATCCGGTTCGGATTCATCGCGAGGAAAGGTCCCTTTGTGGCTGGCAACGATATTCGGTTCCTTAGGGTTTGAAACACAGATTCCAGGATGCTGAGTCAGCGCCTCAGCCAACCAAGTAGTGCCGCATTTCGGCGCTCCGAGCAGAAAAGCATCGACACGAGGCGCCGCACTTCCCGAGCCAGCCATGAAGCGGCTCGGGCGGGCTTGGATATAGGAATGCGCGCCCGCCGGAAGCCGACAAACCCCATCCCGTCGATGTTAAACAGAACACGAATCACGCCGAAGGCGTGTCCCATCTAGACGCGTTGGAGGCGGAAGCCATCCATATCATGCGAGAGGTGGCGGCGCAGTTTGAGAATCCGGTGATGCTCTATTCGGTCGGAAAAGACTCGAGCGTGATGGTTCGAATCGCCCAGAAAGCCTTCTTCCCCGGCAAGGTTCCATTCCCGTTGATGCACATCGATACCGGTTACAAATTTCCTGAAATGATTGAATTCCGTGACAGATTCTGCGTTGAAGAAGGGCTCGAACTCATCGTCGAACAGAATGCCGAATGGGTTGGCAAAGCGCACCCGGACGAACTGGGTACTGACCGCTGTTGCCATCTTCTGAAGACCACTGGTTTGCTTGACGGGCTGGCCAAGCACGGCTTTGATGCCGCCTTTGGCGGAGCCCGTCGCGACGAAGAGAAATCACGTGCAAAAGAGCGAGTGCTGAGCTTCCGCGATGCGGACGGTCAGTGGGAGCCTAAGGCTCAGCGGCCAGAGATCTGGACGCTGTACAATACTCACAAATCAGAAGGGGAGACGGTCCGTGTTTTCCCACTTTCAAACTGGACCGAGGCAGACGTCTGGGAGTATATTCAGCGCGAGAATATACCAGTCGTTCCGCTGTATTTCGCGCAGAGGCTGCTCGTAGTGGAACAGAATGGTGTGTTGGTGCCGGACGAGGATGGTGAGGAGCGAATGTGCAGGTTCCGTTCCCTCGGTTGTACGCCTTGTACGGGGGCAGTCGAGTCGGACGTGGTAGACCTTGACGGGATCCGCGTCGAACTCGCAGAGGCCAAGTTTTCCGAGCGACAGAATCGCGTAATCGATCACAATGCCGAGGCCTCGATGGAGCAGAAAAAGCGGGAGGGATACTTCTGAGCGAGGGCGAAACGGGCGTCAAGCGTGACCTGCTGAGGTTCGCCACCTGCGGCTCGGTTGACGATGGAAAATCGACGCTGATCGGGCGCATGTTATGGGAGACGCGCAGCGTTTTCGAGGACCAGGTCACCGCTGTTGAAGAGGCTTCGAAGCGCCGTGGAAAGGAGCATATCGACTTGTCATTGCTCTTGGATGGGCTGAGCAGCGAGCGCGAGCAAGGCATCACGATCGACGTCGCCTATCGCTACATGTCGACCGAGCGCCGTTCGTTCATCATCGCTGACACACCCGGTCACGAGCAGTACACTCGTAACATGGTCACGGGGATGTCGACCTCCGATCTTGCGGTTTTGTTGGTCGATGCTCGCAAGGGCCTGCTGACCCAGACGAAGCGCCACGCCACGCTTGCTGCCTTGCTCGGCGTGCGACACATCGTGCTGGCGGTGAACAAGATGGATCTTGTCGATTGGGATCGTGCGATTTACGATTCGATCGTTGCGGATTTTGTTGATTTCGCCGGTAAACTCCGACTTTCGGAAGTGATTCCGGTGCCGGTATCGGCGCTTACTGGCGGGAATGTGACCGAGCGCGAAGAGGCGACTCCGTGGTACCAAGGGCCGACTTTGTTGGGGCATCTGAATACGGTTCACTTGGGTTCGACACAGAACCATGTCGACCTTCGCTTCCCTGTTCAGACTGTGATTCGCCCCGATTCGGATTTCCGTGGCTATGCTGGGACCGTCGCTTCGGGCACGGTTCGTGTGGGCGATGCAGTCGCAGTATTGCCGAGCGGACAGCAGTCGAGTGTGAGCCGAATCGTGACCTACGATGGCGATCTGGCCGAGGCAGGTCCAGATTCGGCAGTGACTGTATGTTTGGCCGATGAAATCGATGTTTCGCGCGGCGACGTCATCGTTCGCATCAACAATCGCCCTGAACTTCGTCGCCGCTTCGATGCCATGCTTTGCTGGATGGATGATACTCCACTCGAGGTCGGCAAGCGTTACCGTTTGCGCCACGGAACTCGCGAGGTCTGGGCGACCGTCGAGAGCCTCAATTACGAACTTGACGTGAACAAGTTGAGTCGAGCCGATTCCGAGGCTCTTGGCATCAATGGAATCGGCCGCGCGACATTGCGCGCGAGCGGCGATTTACCACTCGATACCTATCAGCGCAATCGCCGCATGGGTGCGTTCATTCTCATCGATCCGGTCAGCAATATGACCTCCTGCGCCGGCATGGTCCGGCGCACCGTCTCTCAGAACGAACAGACCGAGAGCCAGCGCTCGCCGGGAGTTGTGATGGAGTCGACTGGAGTCGAACTCGACGCACGCGTCGAAGCATTCGGACACGGCCCCGCAGTGGTCTGGTTGACAGGACTATCGGGCAGTGGAAAATCAACCATCGCCCGCCACCTTGAACGCCGCCTACTCGAGGAAGGTGTTCGCGCCGTCAGACTGGATGGAGATATCCTGCGCCACGGCCTCAACGGAGATCTCGGATTCAGCGCCGAAGACCGCCGCGAGAACATCAGACGCGTTGGGGAGATGGCTAAGCTTCTGCACGACCAAGGAATCGTGGTGATTTGTTCCTTCATCTCTCCTTACCGAGTCGACCGCAATCGAGTTCGCAGCCTCGTGCCAGAAGGCGCCTTCATCGAAGTCCACATCGACTGCCCGGCCGAGGTCTGCGCCGAGCGTGATACCAAGGGACTGTGGGCCAAAGCGATGGCCGGAGAGATCGAGAATTTCACCGGCGTCAGCGCCCCCTACGAAGCTCCGAGCGAGCCCGAAATCCGCGTCGACACCACGGCGACGAGCGCCGAAGTCGGCTCAGGATTGATTCTAGATTCAATTCTCAAACAGATCCGCTGAACAGCACTTTACACCAACTTCCGTTCCCTTTGGGAACGAATCTGACAAATCGACGGCTTCATCACACCCGCGCGATTCGCAAGCCCCGATGAGCACCCCAGATAGGGCTGAACTGCAACAGATCGCCCAACTCGTAGAGTTGAACCGCGAGCGCCTGCAGAATATCGAGGCGCAGGTCATGCGCCTCGAGGAAGTCCGCCAAGAACAAGCCCGCTCGATCATGGCGCTCGAAGCAATCCCTGACGAGGGAGCGAGCAACGCGATGATCCCTCTTGGAGGTGGTGTCCAAATCGTAGCTGATGTCCCAGCTGACGCAGGAGCGGTAGTCGACATCGGCAGCGGAATCCAAGCCGAACGCACGCGCGAGGAAGCACTCGAAATGCTTCTCGCGCGCAACGAAGAACTCGTCAGACTGATGGAGAAACTCAAGACCGAGTTCGATGAAACTGAGAAACTCGTCATCGAACTCGCCCAACAATTCAACGACGGCGTCGCAGAGCTCCAAGGCGAAGAGCCAACCACACCCCAAGCAGAGTCAACCCCAGCAAGCACAGGACCGGTCACATCCACCAGCAGCGACGAATCACCTCAGCCCAAGCGCCGCCGCCGCAAGCGCGGAACCGAGCTAACCCTCGACGATTGATCGAAGTGAAGCAAAGAAAACGAAGGTGCCAAAATGGGATTATTCGACCGCTTCAAGAAAAAGGCCGAGGAAGCGGCCGAAGAGGAAGACTTCACCGTCGAGGAAGACTCGATCGAGGCCGAAGAAGCCCTCCTGCAACGCCGTCAATTGATGGAAGCCATCGAGCGCGCCAAAGACGCTCCACCACCCCCGCCTCCACCTGGATTCGAGCAATTCAAGGAGGAAGTAGAGGAGCAGTGGGACGAATTCGTGGAAGAACTCCCCGAAGACCCATTCAGCGCACCAGTCGATAAGAAGGCGCGCAAGAAGGCCGAGCGAGCGGCCGCAGTAGCCGAGGCAGAAGCCGAAACAGAAGCGGCCGAGAAAGCTGCACAAACTCCCCAACACGACCCCATGCGAAGCACCACCGGGCGAGAATTAGTCGCCAGCGAGACCGACATATTCGAAATCGACCTGGGAGAAGCCGAAGTCAAGCGCGGAGGGCGAATAATCGCAGCCAGCACAACCCTCGACAATATCCTCGAAGAACTCGAAACCGACCTGCTGATGGCCGACATGGGCCACGATGCGGTAAGTGATGTCATGACCACTCTTCGCGGTTCTCTGATAGGCGCTCGCATCGACCGCAAGGCCGACCTAGGCGAGGTGATCGAGAAGGCATTGCGCAATTCTCTGCACTCACTTCTGCAGGCTGGCTACTGGGATTTCGACAAGACTGTCAAGTCCTTCGCGAGCCAAGGAACGCCGGTCTCAATCATGATGGTCGGAGTCAATGGAACTGGCAAAACCACAACCACTGCCAAGATCGCAAACCGCCTCAACGGACAGGGCTACTCTGTGGTTCTAGCAGCCGCCGATACCTTCCGAGCCGGGGCGATTGACCAACTTGCAAATCACGCAGACAGGCTCGGAGTACGCTGTATTCGCAGTCAAAGAGGCGGCGATGCTGCGGCGGTCGCAAGGGATGCGGTAGAGAGCGCGACCGCCCGCGGTGAGGACATAGTCATCATCGATACCGCGGGAAGAATGCAGAACAAGACCAACCTCATGGAGGAACTTCGCAAAGTGCACCGAGTCACCCGACCTCATCTGGTTCTCTTCGTCGCCGATGCACTCGCAGGAAATGACGCGGTGGTGCAAGCGCGAGAATTCCAACGCATGCTGAGTTTTGACGGAGCGGTGCTTTGCAAACTCGATACCGATGCCAAGGGCGGAGCGGCCCTGTCGATCGCTCACACAACCGGCCGACCAATTGTGCTGGCAGGTGTCGGCCAAGGTTACGACGACCTGATGGACTTCGACCCCGATTGGCTAATCGATTCGATGATGGCCGCGGATGAGTGACCGCGTCTTTCATCAACGGAGCCGTGCGTGTAGTGATGAGCATGTCAGGGGAGGAAGCGCAGACGGCCCTCATCGTGGTCGGGAATTCGATTACAGAAGGGCAGTTGCAGATGCTTCTGCGCAAGCGCGGCTGGAAGGCAGAAGTTAGTAAAGACGGGGATAAAGCAGTCGACCAATTCGTTGCACTGCGCCCTGATTTGGTTTTTCTCTCAGTCGACATCCCAACCCTTGATGGACACGTAGCGGCATTGGAGATGCGAGAGTCGGACTCCAAGGCGCGCATCGTTTTCGTCTCGAGTAGAGGCGGCATGGATTTGGCCGAAGACGCCGCCTACTCCGCCGGCGCGGTTGGAGTTCTCCAGACTCCATTCACCGACTCTTCCGTGGCCGAGGTTTGGGATGATTGGATGGGTCGCATCCCAGAAGCTCCGGGACTATCAGACCTCGATGCACTCTATCCAGTGCTCGAAGAACCAGAGCCAGAACTAGCTCCACTTCCTTCTCTGCCTGCCATGCCGCCGCTACCGGGGATGCCACCAACTCCTGGTGAGCCTGCCGCGCCGGTGCCGGAAGGAGTCGAGATGCCTGGCCTTCCGGGGGGCGCTCCGATTCCACCACCTACAGCACCTGTACCTAAGCGGAGAGGCCGATGGCTGATCCGCTTCGTCATTCTATTGATTATCGCCGGCGGCGCGCTCGGCGGCGCGCATTACGCAGGCTTGCTTGACCTAAATGCACTGATCGAGCAGGCTACCGACGCGATTTGAGACCTCAGTCATCAATCGGCGTGGCTGGCACATGCGAGACGATTACACTACCTTCGGGCGCGTCGGTAATCGTCTTCATCGAGACCGAAGAATCACTCAGGAGACTCTCGTCGCCAGCGGCTACTCTCAGACCCAAGCGCCAGCGCTTGAGGATTTCACGAGCGAGAATAATGCCTAAGGCGAGCAGAGTTCCGATGATGATGAGCCAATTCAGAATGGTCTCGGCGATCATCGTCAACCCTCACGGTCCACCAATGCAGCAAACGAAGCAGCGGCGTACTGCGCCGCTGCTTCCACGCGATTTTCCATTCCATGAATCCCTGAACCGACAATGATTGCATCAGAACCGGCGAGAACCGCATCGCGCGGGTGTCCGTAGCGCTGACCCATCGCACCCGCACCCACTGCCAAGTTGACTCCCGGCGTCCAAATCATTTGACCCGAGCCGACTTGTTGGCGAAGGGCGGCGACCTCGCTTGCATTGCTCCCATTGCCGATGTAACCGATGACATGAGGCGAAGCACGACCGGTGTTTATCGTCTCAGCAGTATAATCGGCATCGAGCAGATTTCCATCGCTCGACATCTGCGCCAGCAGAAGCACACCGCCGACGCGCTCGACATCAGCCCAACCGGCTGCCAATCCATCGACGATATCCGGCCCGGATATTCGGTGAGCAGTTA
This sequence comes from uncultured Candidatus Poseidoniales archaeon, assembly GCA_964576865.1. Classification (GTDB taxonomy): domain Archaea; phylum Thermoplasmatota; class Poseidoniia; order Poseidoniales; family Thalassarchaeaceae; genus MGIIb-O1. Next base: position 18,817 of record CAZNVK010000024.1, read on the forward strand.
CGATATCAGCCCAAGAACGAATGTTGTGAACTCCAGCCATTTGGTGCTGAGAGACCTTGCCGATATCGGCGAACTTCCTATCTTCAAACAGTAGCAAATCGTGCCGCTGCGCGGCATCGACGAGGCCCGCCCAGGCCTCGATTGAAAAATCATCAACCATATCGACATGAGTCTTCAGCGCAGCGATGTGAGGTCCAACTTCCTCGACGAGATCAACCAATTCAGCAACGCTGCGCATATCGGCGGCGAGACAGACCAACGAGCCCTTTCGAGCCGCCGTTTCCATGTAGCGATGAGCCAATGGATTGGCGCAAGAAGTCCAGCGCTCGCCCCAGACGTCTTCGGCTCGCATCAGGTGATTGCGCCGGCGCGACCATCTCAAGTCTTTCCCTTCAATCGCCCAACACGGATCATAGCAATCATTAGACCAGCATGAATAAGAGGGACCCAAACCAAATCAAATCTAGCAACTCGAAAAACCATTAGATATCCCGTAACTATTGCCATAAATCCAGGTAACACTGCTAAGAATTCGAGCCACGGTCTGGTTTTCGGCCAAATCGCGAAAGCGAAAAGTACCAAACAGATTGGTACCGTTAGCATCGAGGCCCAAACCCCCAAAATAATTCCACATGCTTCAGCGTTTATACACAATCCTTGAACAGGACTTGGGATGAGTAATACAAATACCAAGAAAGCGATGAGAAATACAGCAGGACTTCGTTCCATTACAACTCCTTTCAGAACCTCTCACTCCTCAACTCTTTCCCCCTTAATCGCGCTTTCAGGCCTATGGCCTGCACCGGTTGATTCATTGACGGCACGCTACGGCAGAGGCTCACCGAGGTTCTTCACATGGGCACGGATACCCCGGTCTTCACCTACGAAGTCACCACCCGAGACCTTGCCGGACTGCCCGATGCGCGAGGCGATTCGGTGAAGGGAATGCTCGCCTCGAATTATGGGGTTGAGGTTGGGGCTGTTAGGGTCATTCTTGGTTATCAGGTCAGGGCTGACCTGACGGCGGAAGAGGCGCAGCGGGCTGTTTACGACCTCTTCGCCGACCCTGTTATCGAGCAGGGCAGCGTCAGCGGGCGCCTGCTCGATGATGCAGAAATTTTTGCCAGCCGGCCGCACATTGTGGTGCAGGCCGGCTTCAAGCCCGGCGTCACTGACAACGCTGGACAGGCGGGCTTGGATGGTTTGCTCACACTCTTTCCACGACTCGCGAAGGATGAGGAATCAGCCGGCGTTGCAACAACGCGCACCTATGCATTCTGGGGTGTGCCTGAGGGCGTGAGCGCAGAATTCCTCGCAAACAAGCTGCACAACCCTATGATCGAGCGCGCGGCCATCGCCAAGCGAGCAGACTGTGAAGCCGGAAACTGGCCCGCGCTCGACTTCCCAAGCCAACCAGCGCTCGAGCAGGCCGAGCCTGCAATCGTCGACCTTGAGGTTCCGGACGAGCAACTAATCGAAATCTCCGAGACAGGCCTGCTCGCCCTCAATCTCAACGAGATGAAAGCCATCCAAGCACACTACAGAGACCCTGCGGTGCGCGAGGCGAGGAAGGCATTGGGGTTGCCCGAGGCTGCACCGACCGACGCGGAGCTTGAGTGCTTGGCGCAGACTTGGTCAGAGCATTGTTCGCACAAGATTTTCGCCGCGAAAATACATCACGTCGACGCTGTAACCGGTGAGGATTCGACGATAGATTCGCTATTCAAGACGCATATCATGAAGCCGACTTTGGACATTCAATCCGAGGTCGATTGGCTGCTCTCAATCTTCCACGATAACTCCGGCGTCATCGCTTGGAACAACGAATGGAGCCTGTGCATGAAGGCTGAAACCCACAATTCTCCGAGCGCTCTCGACCCCTTCGGCGGGGCTATGACGGGAATCGTTGGGGTCAATCGCGATATTCTCGGGACGGGCCTCGGGGCGCGACCGATTGCGAATACAGACGTTTTCTGTTTTGGCCCACCCGAATATTCTGGTAACATCCCTGAGGGGCTATTCCACCCCTCTCGCGTGATGCGCGGGGTGCATGCTGGTGTGCGCGCGGGTGGCAATGAGTCGGGCATTCCGACAGTGAATGGAGCGATCATCTTCGATGAGCGATATCTGGGCAAACCGCTGGTCTACTGCGGTACTGTCGGCATCATGCCGAGGCGCTTGCCCGATGGGCGCGAATCGCATGACAAGACGCCGACCCCGGGCGATATCGTCTACATGGTCGGCGGACGCGTCGGTTCAGACGGCATCCACGGCGCCACCTTTTCGAGCCTCGAATTGACCGAGGAGAGTCCGAGTTCGGCGGTCCAGATTGGCGATCCGATTACACAGAAGAAGATGCTCGATATGATTCTCGAAGCCCGCGACGAGGGCTTGATTCAGGTGATTACCGACAATGGTGCTGGCGGACTTTCGAGCTCTGTTGGCGAGATGGCTGAATTGACTGGAGGAGCGGACCTTGATCTGGCTGTTGTCCCGCTCAAGCAGGCCGGTCTGAGCCCTTGGGAGATTTTGGTTTCCGAGTCGCAAGAAAGGATGACCGTCGGGGTAAGTCCGGCCGACTGCGCGGCATTCGAGGCTCTTGCAGACCTACACGAGGTCGAGGCGACGGCGGTTGGAACATTCACCGATTCTGGGGCATTTGTTGTGCGGATGGGCGAGAATGTGGTTGGGCATCTACCGATTGAATTCCTCCATGAGGGGTGCCCTCAATTGGAGCTGGAATCCGAGTGGGCGCCGCCTTCGCACGACCCGATTATCTTCCCCGAAACCGATGCCTCAGGCAGGGGCGAATTGCTGGAGATGCTGATGGCGCGGCCGAACGTTGCGAGCAAGGAATGGTGGGTGCGCTCCTACGACCACGAGGTTATCGCACAATCTGTAATCAAGCCGTTTTGCGGAGTCAACCACGACGCTCCCGGCGATGCCGCGGTGATTGCGCCGATTCAAGGGCAGACTCAAGGTGCTGTGATTTCGAATGGAATCGTTCCACGATATTCTGACATCGATGCCTATGCGATGACCGCTGCTAGCATCGATGAGGCTCTGCGTAATGCGGTTTGCGTCGGTGTCGACCTTGATTTGATCGCGGGCCTCGACAACTTCTGCTGGCCAGACCCGGTCGAATCAGCCAAGACTCCTGACGGGCGCTACAAATTGGCACAATTGGTTCGCGCCAACCGAGCGCTCGATGAGGTATGTCGAGCTTACAACCTGCCATGCATCAGCGGCAAGGATTCGATGAAGAACGATGCTACGCTGCACGGCGAGAAGATTAGCATCCCCCCGACGATTCTGTTCAGTTTGATTGGAAATCACTCGGATGTTCGCAAGGCAGTCTCGAGCGATTTCAAATCGGTCGGCGACCGCATCTATCTGTGCGGCGAATCGCATCAGGAATTGGGTGCGAGCGAATTCGCCTACATGCTACGCGACGAATCTGAGGGCAATTCCGGCATCGGCGGGCGAGTGCCTGAGATCGACACTGCACGGAACCTCGCGATGTATCGCGCACTGACCGCTGCGATGGGTGACAACCTCGTCGCCAGCGCTCACGACTGTTCGGATGGCGGACTGGCTGCAGCGGTTGCAGAGTGCTGCTTCGGTGCGGATGCCGGGGCGAGTGTGGACCTTGCGGGCATCATGGGTGATTGCACTCAAATCGACGCTTGGGGAGCACTCTTCGGAGAGTCACTTGGACGCATTCTAGTCAGCGTCGAACCGCAGCACTGCGAAGCATTCGAGGCTGCGCTGGAAGGATATGCTTGCTATGCTCTCGGCGAGGTTGAAGCAGGCGAGCAAATCTCAATCTCAAACGGCGGGGAAGCAATTCTCTCAGCCTCAATGCCGAGGCTTCGGGCAGCTTGGAAGGGCGCCCTCGACGGAGGTGGCCCACAATGAGCGCCGAAGTCCGTGTAGCAGTATTGTCCGGCTTCGGAATCAATTGTGAGACCGAGACGATGGCCGTCTTCGAAATGGCTGGGGCAAGTGCCGACAGAGTCCATGTCAATCGCCTTGTAAACGGCGAGATGAGTCTCGATGACTACCATATCATGGCAGTCCCGGGAGGCTTCTCCTTCGGGGATCACCTCGGAAGTGGGCGACTGATGGGCAACCGACTCCGTTTCGGCTTGCGCGAACAAGTCCGCCGATTCGTACAAGCCGGCAAGCTGGTGATTGGCATCTGCAACGGCTTCCAAGTCCTAGTCAAAATGGGACTACTACCCGGCGACAACGAGGTCAGCCTGACCCAGACCGCATCTCTCGCACTCAACGACAGCGGTCATTACGAGAATCGCTGGGCAACCCTCGAATTCGACCCGAACAGCCCTTGCATCTGGACAAAAGGCCTCACTCGCATGCGTGTGCCGGTTCGCCACGGAGAGGGGAAGTTCGTCACCGCCGACCGCGCTCTCCTCGACGATTGGGCCGAGTCAGGGCAACTCGTCGTGCGCTACGTCGACCCAGACAGCGAATACCCGAGCGCCAGCGACCAAGTCCTCCCTTACCCTATCTCACCAAATCAGAGCTGGCGAAATATCGCAGGTGTCTGTGATCCCTCCGGCCTCGTCTTCGGGCTGATGCCACACCCAGAGGCAAACCATTCGACTTGGCTTGGGGCGACCTGGACGAGGGACGTCGAGCAGGGTGAGCACGGCGAAGGAGAAGGAATGGTAATTTTCAGAAATGCAGTAGAATATGCGAAATCAAGACTGATTTAGCCCCCCAAACGCCTTATCGAACAGTGTCCTCCCCACATTATGGCGGAGCCAATTGAGATTCTTGAGGTCTCAAAAAACGGCGTCAGATTTCGAATCAATGATCGCCCACCAAGCAATGAATCCTGGGTCGGCATTTATCCCAAGGGTGCCGACAATCAAGACTTGGGCGAGGGTGAAGAAAGGGCAAGTCGATGGAGATGGCTAAGGGATATTGATACCCAAAACGCATCATTTCCTTCACGCCCAGCAGGAGATTATGAAATCCGAGTGTTTTCAGATGGGGATTATTCTGAATATCAAAGAGTAATTTTCTCGGTGGATGTTAACTCAGAAGTTCAATCCCCCCTACCGTACATTGGTAAGCCATGGCACAAACTCACCAAGGAAGAAAAGGCAGTATATCCAGTTCCAGAAGGTTCTCTTTCCCTCCCCATCATGGCATCATTCTTGTTTGGAATTCCTTGGTTTTTGTTTGCGTATTTTGTCTGGCAACTTGAATTCCTCAACACAATATGGCTTGGAAAGTGCGCGTATTGTCCTGAAGCCCAATTCCAACATGGCGAGATGTGGTGGGGCCTCCTAACTCCAATCGCCAATGTCGGAGCGGTAATGCCATTCCTACTAT
>CAZNVK010000025.1:0-23743 GCA_964576865.1 uncultured Candidatus Poseidoniales archaeon
CCCCGGGTGGTGCCTTCGTGACCAAGATCTTCCAAGGAGTTGGCATCGAGGGTCTGATCAAAGCGGCTAAGGATAGGTTCAGCGTCGTCCAGCGATTCGCTCCGATGGCCAGCCGGAATGCCTCATCGGAGACCTATCTGGTGTGCAAGAATCGTCTGCCTCAACCTCGCAAACCGGCGCGTGGGTTGAGTGCTTTCGCGCAGGTTCAGAAGCATCTGACCGAGGTTGGGGTGAATGTCGAGAGCGCCGATGAGGACGAGGATGAGGATATCGCCATCGGCTTCCGGCGCGTCTCCAAGAAGGAGTGAGGGAGGGGCTGTTCGGCCGTGCCGAGGTGGCTTCCTCGTGTTCACTTTCAGAAATCCCGTAGGGACAGTTTCACTTTCACCCACCCCTCCCCCTCTCGATTGATATCTCAGCGCTGAGAGTCTCAACGATTCATATGACAACACGAAGCAAGACCGAGCAACAGATTCTGAACGACTCTAATTTCAACGGCAAGCGACGCGGACGAGGCCATCGACCGCGTCGCAAAATCAAGGTCAATCGACTGAAGGAGGACAGGCCGGTCTCAGAACTCGAAATCCTCGTCCTGCGCAGATACCCACCCCGACTCGTCTCAAGCCGCAAGTGGACTGGGCGAGTCGCGGCAGCCTGCGGTCGCGATGAATCCGGTGTCGTCGGCCTCGTCCTCTGGGATGAGCAGATCGACGAGGTGGCGACGGGAGATATCGTGCGCATACGCAATGGATGGTGCAAGCGACGCCTCGGCGAGCGGGTCGTATCCACGGGTCGCAGCGGCAGCCTCAGCGTCGTTGGCTGAGCAGCTCAAAAACGCGCGAAGCCTTCACTCGGAGTCACGGTCGTATGGCACGATATTCTGCCATTCCGAGGCATCGGAGCGAGCGACGATCGCCTCGACCCAATCGGTATCTGAACAATTGAATACCTCGTGCGGCAGTCCTGGCTCGATGTAGAACATATCACCAGCGCTGTGAACGACGGCCTGCCTGCACCCCGGTCCGAACTCGTGTCGGACCGAACCCTTCAGCAGGAATACCATGACATCGAAATCGACGTGAATGTGCGCAGCGGCGATTCCGCCGGGAGGGATGAAGGCCTTGTTCATTGACAATTTTGTCGAGGGAGTGTTCTTCCCGGATAAGCCAGCACCATACTCGATATTATTCCATCCGCGCACCCTATCGATATCTCTCAATCCGTGGATGCCACCAGCATCCTCGACATATTTCGAGAGGTCAACCTGCTCTCCTGTCAAACTCAATTCCGCTTCACCCATGAACCTCGCCGAACACCTCTCGGTCGCCCCGCATTTTCAACCCATTCCACGCGGCTATTCCGCACACTGAGCCCGAATCCTCGCCCCGACGCGTCGGTCAACGCTAAAAGGGGGAGGCGAGTCGCCCGCCTCGCTGAGGGTCTTCGAATGACTGCTAGAACCGACATCTGCACCTCGTCCGGTCTTCCTCTTGTCGAGAGCAAGAGCACTGCCTTCCCATGCCCAGAGTGTGGAGAAGCGATCGGTCGCAGCGAGCGCTGCCGAGTCCAGGCGGTCAAGTACGTCTGCCCTTCATGCACATTCGAGGGACCCTGATTCCTTGGGAGTTGTTCAACATGGGACATGTCGTTGTCAAGTACAAGGTCACAATCGACCAGCCTGAGGATGGAAGCCCCGATTACGAGGGGATTGCAGCCACTATCTCCTCGATGGAGGAAGTTCAAGCCTGCGAGATCAAGCCTCTCGCATTCGGTATGATGTTCATCGAGGTCCAAGCCGTTCTTGGCGAAGGCGAGGGCATCGTAGATGGCTTCGAGACCAAGGTTCGTGCCGTCAACGATTACGTGGGTCAGATCGAGGCCCTCGAGATGGGCCGTCTGTGAATCAGACTCCTTCTCTCTGGGTCTGTGAATCAGACACCTTCTCGTTCAATCAGCATCTCGTACAGTTACGAATTCAGTGCGATCGAGCACCGGTTCCGGGGAGAATGTTCGCCCGCGAACTCAGTAGTGGTCGAGCGGTGAGCGCATGAATTCACGCATCAATACCGTCGCGTAAGTTCCCGGAGGCAGGGTGAAGCGAAGTCTCAGGTCCGCTCCTTCTGGATTCCAGCGCTCACCCTCGAACGGCCCCTCATCCCAGCGAGGCGAGGATGATTCCTCAGGAAGCCCCGCTGCCTCTTCCACACTGAAATCTCGGAAAACGACACTCAGTGGACGTCGAGTCCCGCTCGTCGTCAGATTAGGGATGCGCTTCACGCGCCATTCGATATCGGTCAGGCCGGTGACATCCAGAGCGGCGGACTCGACGATTCCCGGCTCACCCTCAGCCAACTTTGCATCCTGTCCGGGCAGAGGTCCGGTCACGGCCAATCGACCGAGCCTACAATTACGCCGACACCGCTCGAGATTCGTCTCCGTCACCAGCGCCATCTTCGAGACATCGATTCGACCGCTCGCCTGAACCGGCGCTACAAGGTCGCCGAGTTCAGGCTCCAACAAATCCAGTCCAGCCTCCAGCCGTCCAGCCAAGGAATGGTTGAAGGCCAGCGATTGCAATGAGTGAATCATCAGCAATTGCAGTGAAGGGGGCAGAGCGCGGAAAGCCTTGACATGGTCTTGGGAATCCTTCAACAACGCCTCTAAGATGCTCTTCTCGTAACCCAAGTGACCGGGGGCTGCCTCGAGACAAGCCGCGGGATCCTTCGAATCGACCCACATCTGCCGGAAGGCGGCGACATCCTCGGTCATCTTCGAGCCAGGCATCCCCAGATACAGGTCAACCGCCCTCTCGAAATCGCCCTCAACAACCGCACGCCCAACTTCGGGCGTCACCGGCCTAGTCGCACCAAACCTCTGAGGTCCAATCCAATTCGGGAATGCATCATCACCCAAGCGCTGAGCCATTCCCTCGCGAATCTCCAGGACTCGACGCATAGCCTCCTTGGCATCCAGCGGCGAGCCATCCTCATCGCAACAACCGCGCACGGTGATAGTGAAGCGGTTGCCGTCGTGATCACTCATTCCCACCTTTTGGTGGGTTCGGCCGAGGATTTCGAGTTCAGTATCGGGAATATCGACAGCCTCGACCTTCTTGCGCGGTGCGTCGATCACAAGCAATTGTGTAGTCACCGCGCGCTTATCCTTTAATCCAGAGGAGAAAATCCGATTTCGGTTGATTCCACAAGCCCCAGCCAAGCGACGCAGAAATCGATTCGTCTCCCAATTGTGAAGGGTCGCCCTCACCACGGTGAAGCGACCCTTATTGTCGAGTGCAGGAGTCCTCGAGACCTCCTCCACTCGGAAGTCTTCGATGCGAACCTTGAGCAGACCACCGATTCCAGGCCCTTCGAAAGCCCAGCCATGAAGTCCGAGGTGTTGTTCGATTTGCCGCGAATCACGTGAATCGAAGCTGGCTTCAGCCAAATTTCCACCGCCCTCAGTTCGAGAGGCCGGCGAACTCCTTCGCGATGTCGGAGCAGAGATCCTTGACGATCTTGTCAGCCTTGGCTCCCTTCTTGACGCGGACGTACAATTCCGGCTCGTCGAGGTCGGGGTGTCCGGTGAAGTAATTCGCATACTCAACCTTGTCATTGTCATTCAGACGGGACCTGAACATCTGCAGGGTGGAGTGATCCTCCCCTATGAGGCGCAATCGGATCTCAGACCCCTCGTTCTTGAGCACCTTTACTGGCATGGACGAGCGCGCGACCGGCCTCCCCCTTTTGAGGCCTTTCATCCGTTTGCTGGACCCTTAGGGTCCAACACACTGTTTGAATTATGTAGCGGTTGGTGATGGGAGCGCCGATGCTCGACGCTGCTCCGCTCGAGAATCGCATCGCTGCCGCCTTCGAAAAGGCGGCGCTGGGAATCGTCGTTGCGAGTCTTCTGTTGACAGTCGCGACTGGCCTCGCCCTCCATCCATTGCCGGAGTTCCAGACCGATCTCTCGGCATTTGCTCCGGAGACCGAGGCCGACGGTGCGATCGAGCGGATGGAGCGGGTGATGCCACCCTCGCCGCACCGTGTTTACGTGCACATCGAACCGACGCAGGAAGGTGCGAATGTGCTGGAGTATGGTGCATTGGTTCAATTGCAGACTGATTTGGCCGCGGTTGATGCACTTTCAGCGGCCAATGGTGACTTTGTCACCGCCCATATCAATGCGGCTCAAGTCCTGCAAGTTGCCCTTGATGAACGCGATGAACAGAGCCGCAGTCTTTCGAATTTCAATAATTGGGAAGAATTGCTTGAGGCTGTTGTCACCGATGAGGAATGTACCGATGCCATCGGTGATGACCGAGCGATCGCGACCGCTTCCTTCGCTCGCTCGGTGATGTTACACGAGGATTTCGACCACGAGCCTATCTGCGCTTGGCTCGAGAATGGTCACGAAGGCGACCCGACTCCGACCGCGTCGAGTACCATGTGGGTCATCGAAATCTCAGGTGACCTTGACGCGGACGACCGCTTGCAGAAAGCCGTACAACTGCGCGGTCTGCTCGAGAAGCGCGCCTCAGCAGAGGGTTCGGCCCTTTCTTACGGCGTCGTCTCGGATGATTTGGTTAGCAACGACATCAACGAATCTACCCTCGACAATCTCGTCTGGCTTCTGCTGCTCTCAATCCTCGTCGTCGTCCTCGTTCTCGCCGTCGCTTTCCGCTCGGCGATGATGGTGGCAGCCCCGCTTCTGGGACTCTCAGCCGCTCTGGTCTGGACCTACGGCACGATGGCTCTGGTCGGCTCGGAATTCTCAATCCTCGAAGTCGCCGTCGCTCCGGTGGTTCTCGGTCTTGGCATAGATTACTCTATCCACCTGCAACGCGCTTACGAACGAGCGAGGGAGAAATCTGCGACTCCAGCCCTCGCCTGGGTGCGCTCATTCTCAATTCTCAGGCTCGCACTGACCCTTTCCGTGGTCACCACCGCCTTCGCTTTCCTCGCCAACTTCCTCTCTCCGCTCCCCCCCCTCAAGGCCTTCGGGGTCACCCTGGCCCTCGGGGTTGTCTCGGCTTTCATCGCCAGCACGGTGACGGTGGGCGCTCTGCACGTGGTCGTCGAGAAGACCACCGGTAATGGTGGCAAGCGTTCGCTGCAGTTGGATCGCTTCGCGAACCGTGCCACCGAGTTCCAGCGCCGCCACACGGCGATTGTGCTATTGGCGGTGGCGGGGCTGACCCTGTCTTCAGTCGTCATTTCTGTGGGCCAACTCGACACCAAGTTCGAGTTGACTGATTTCCTTGGTGAAGAGATGGAGGTCATCGATGTCAGAAATTCGATGTACGAATCATACGAGGTCGAGGCTCTCAAATCCGTTGACATCATCATCGAGCCCTCGTCGGGCATGGATGCATTGACAGGCGAGCGCGACCTTCTGAAAGAACTCGAACGTCTCGATAATCGGCTCGCCTGGACTACGAATGTGGTCACGCCCGAGGGAACCGATACGGCAAGACCGTCCTACGATGGAATCTATCCGATTCTCCGCGATGCCATCGAGGCGGACGAGAGCTTCGGTGAGACCTACCACATCGGCGTTTTCGACGGGGCGGTGGGCATTACCGATGGATTTGCCGAGGGCGACTTGGCACGCGCTGTGGGGTCATTGCTGGCGAACGATACCATCGGTGAGCCGATCCGCGGACAGACCTGGGGAGAGCGAACGGCGATGCATGTGGCTCTGACCAAGGATGCCAATGCGCTGCGATACCTGCGAATGCGAGTCGATGTGACGGCTCAGAATAGCGAGGAGACCGCTGGATTGGCTGAGCAATTTCAGGAATTCGAGCGAGACTTGGAGTCTGCAACTGGAGCTCGGGTCCATCTCAGCGGTGATTTGATTCTCGTTCACAATGTGTTGTCAGGACTAGTGCTTTCCCAGATTGAATCGACCGCTTTCAGCCTCGGGGTTTCGCTCATCGTGTTGGTTGCTCTAACACGACGAATCGGCCCTTCACTCGTTGTCATTCTACCCGTTGGACTCGCTGGAACTTGGGTGGTCGGGGCGATGGCTGTCTTGGACATCAATTGGAATGTCCTGACGGTGATGATCACCGCTTTGACGATTGGATTGGGGATCGATTACTCGATTCACGTCTGGCGTCGATTCGAGGCGAATCGTGATTCGGGAATGGGTACTTGGGCAGCGATGCGCGATATGTATGCGACGACCGGCGCATCGCTGATTATGTCTGCTGGAACGACTATCTGCGGATTCATGGTGCTGCTTCTCTCGCCGGTTCCCGTCATCAAGGACTTCGGGCTGGTGAGTTCGATTTCCGTGGCCTTCTCCCTCGTGCTGGCCTTGCTGGTCCTACCGGGCTTGCTCGCCGCCGAGGTTCGCACTTCAAACGGCAATTGAGGACGCGGGCTGGTTCGCCGGGCCTCATTCTGCAGCGCGTTCGATCGCCGAGGATACGCGCTGCATATCCAATCCCTGTTCGCGCGCGACGAGGGCGAGTGCCATCCACAAGGTGACCGGTCCAAGCGCGCGCCGCTTGCGTTGGGCACGGCGGACGACCTCTTTGTTCTCCAGTCCTGATTCGCGTGCGATGAGGTCGATGAGCACCGGGATGCTGCCCTCGGCTCGGTCGACAGGATGGGCTTGACGAGGGCTTTGACCGCCTTGTGAGGTGGGAGTTCGAGCACTGACCACAGGACGTGTGAAGCTGGCTGAATCCTTTTTTTCGGCAGCCGCTCCCGGCTGCCGTTGTCCTACTTGAGGCTGTGAGAATGATGCAGTTGAACTCTGTTCAGTTCGAGGCTTGCTGATTGGGCTGGCATCACAAGTGGGTGGTTCGAGCATTCTTCGTGTGATGGGTCGCCAGCCCAAACCTGGAATCACCAATTCGACGCCGGGGGCGAGGTTCAGATGACCCCCATCTTGGGCCAACCAACCCGTCTCGCCCAGAGCGTCGACTATCCTCTCGGCTTCCTGAGGTGAGAACCATTGCATCTCCAAAGACCAGAGACGGATGACATCGGCGCGGGGAATGCCTGCAGGGTCCGCGCCGTCGAAGACGGTGTAGAGCAATCGCGCTATGTCGGTCTGCTCGCTCATGTCGCGCCTCCTGTCCCTCTGCTGGTGGCCTTCGGCTTGAGGCTTACTCGCTTGCTCGATGCCTCGGCTAATGTGAATCGATTCCTTCTCGGCTCGGTTAGAGAACGCGTAGACATTTGGTTGAAGAAGCACCGCGCACTCCGGCCCCTCCGAAATGGCCCGAGACTACATCGCTCGCGACCCCAAAACAGGGCGTCCAATCAACCAGCGTCGGCAGACGAAACAGGTTGATATTCGCTCGATGTTACCTGCGGACGGGGTCTGGCAACGCATCCCCCGCAGGGACATCGTACCCCTTGCTTCAGGCGAGGTCAAGATGATTGAGATTCCTCGATCCGATGGTGGAGGATTGGCTCGTCGGATCGATGCGATACTGGCTTTGAATCGAGTTCTGCCGGCGAGCGTCCCGGCAGCGCACGAAGCGCTGTGCGAGGCGCTCGACGACGACGAGGGCATAATCAGAATCGCTGCACTACAAGCCATGCCCTCGTTCGCAATCAAGAAGCATGACGACCTATTCATCTTCCTTTCCGACAGGCTGCTCGAAGAAGACCAACACGTGCGAAGAGCCGCCCGCGAATGCCTGCGCAAAGTCGCACCCGTCTTCCCATCCGGGTGCGAGGAGATTCTCCGCAGAGAATTGCGCGACACTCGCAAGCAGCACCGCGACGATGCATTCGCCACCCTCAAAGAGACGGCGCAGAATTGGACAGAGACCGGTTGCCTCCACATCGATGAGCTGATTCGCGAGGAAGAGGTCGACCTGCGCCGCAGGGCGGCCAAGATTCTTCGCACGATCACTGTCAAGGGCGGCGCGACCGGATGGGACCTGATCTCATGGTCGCTGCAAGACGAGGACGCATTGGTCCGACGCGCGGCATCCACCTGTTTACCCACTCTAGCGAATGTCGAGTCGCGTGTAGCGACCATACTCGTGGAATCCGCCATGTTCGACGAGGATACTGGAGTTCGCAAGAATGTCATCCGCACCCTCAAGACGCTAGACATGCAGAACCCGCGCGTCGCTCAACTCATCCAAGACGGAGCACGCGACAGAGACCCAGATCTGCGCAAAGCCTGCATCGACCAGCTCTCAATCATCCTCACCGGAGAGAAACTACGCGAGGCCGCAGCCGAACTTTTGCGCCAAGAGACCCGTCCCGACCTACGAAAGAGACTCGAGAGGTTAGCCCGCGATGTCGATTGGGAAGGCAGCGAGGCTGAGAAGAACCGAGCGCTGGCGCCTCTCGACAACATACCAGGCGAGGATATCGAGATCGATTTTCCTGCAAAGGTCGAAGCCGGAAAAGACTCAGCCGCACAATCCAGCGAGGGTCAGAGCGAATCGTTGCCCACTGGGAAGGAAGCCACGCCAGAGAATCCAGCAAAACCAGCTGTGAAATCAGAACTAAAGCCAGAAAACCCCTTCGACCAATACGAATCATTAGGGTTCTCGGAAGAAGAATTTGACGAGGAGTTCGACTAGCCCGAACGTAAATCACGCCCTTACCAAAGCATTTCACACCCTCGAACAACCATCGATTCCCCCCTCCTCAAAGGCTTCACACCACGTAGTGGTGAGGCCGAGCCATCCGTGAAGGTCATAAACGGGTGTCAGGTCGGCGGGCCGCGAGGAATGAAGATGAGCGAGACTTTTGACGAGAAGCTCGAGCAATTCGAGCGGCTCTGGGACGGCGTTACGCCGAAGGGGATCAACCGTACCAAATCCCTGAAATTCCGCCAGTACATGCGCCAACACGTGCTCCAAAAGTACCACAAGAGGCGCAAGGAACAATTCTCGAGTGCTGACAAGGGTCACTACAACCACAGCTTCTCGAGCAAGGATCAGTATCTCACCAAAGAGAACTGCCGAAAGTACTGGATGGGCGAGCTGCAGAAGGAAATCAGCGACTCTGAATCCTTCTGAGGCGATTCGAATGAGCCCTGCCGCCAAGGCATTCACAGATTGGGACCTTGATGAGGCGATCGCGTCAGCCTTGGCTGATCAAGGATGGACAACTCCGACCGAGATACAGGTGGAGGCGATTCCGGTCGCTCGCGAGGGTCGTGACGTCGTCGGTCAGGCTCGCACTGGCAGCGGAAAGACCGCTGCTTTTGGCATTCCAATCATTGAGAAGTGCGAGCCTACCGGAACTCCACAAGCCATTGTTCTGTGTCCGACTCGCGAACTTGCTGTGCAAGTCGCCGAGGAGATGTCCTGGGTTCAGGGTGAGTCGGGACTTGCGATTCAGACCGTTTACGGCGGCACCGATATCGAGAAGCAAGCCAAGGAATTGGATGCTGGTGCCGACATCATCGTTGGAACTCCCGGCCGCGTCATCGACATGTCGAAGCGCGGCCACCTGAAGTTGGCCCAAATCACTCACTTCTGCTTGGATGAAGCAGATCGCATGCTCGACATGGGATTCTTCCCTGACGTGCTCTGGATCTTCGAGCAGATGCCCGCGCGTGAGCAGACACTTCTGTTCAGCGCAACATTCCCACAGGAAGTTCTCGACGCTGCTGAGGAATTCATGCACGACCCGGTCTTCGTGATGAGCGATGATTTGGAGGTTGAAGTTCCTGAGATTGACCAATTTGCCGTTCGCATCGGGCGAGGAAACAAACTCTGGGTTCTCGGCCGACTCATCGCCAACATGAATGATGAAGACCAAATGTTGGTCTTTACCAATACCAAGCGCATGGTCGAGTTGCTCGAGGAGCGCTTGGGCAAGTTCGGCATGAAGGCTACCGGAATGCACGGCGATAAGGCTCAGAACCGCCGTGAGAAGATTCTGGATTCGTTGCGCTCAGGCACAACGAAGATTGTCGTTGCTACGGATGTAGCCGCGCGCGGAATCGACGTCGATGGAATCACCTACGTCGTCAATTACGACCTACCGGACGATACCGAATCCTACGTCCACCGAATCGGCCGAACTGGCCGCATGGGACGCTCGGGTCAGGCATGGTCACTCGTCTCCAAGGAGGATATGGGTGCACTCGACAAGATCTCCAATACCTGGAATCTCGATATTCCCTACGTCGAGGCACCCGAACTCCCGGAAGGAATGACTCGCGACCCCGTGCGCAAGCGCGAGGATTGGTCCGAAGTGACAGACCCATTCGGAATGGTCAGCGTCACACTCGAAGTGGGCAGCGGCAAGGCAACAAAGCGCGCGTTGGCTGACTGGATTGTCGGCGAAGCGCGCATCCCCGAAATCGCCCTCGGCGAGATATCGATGCAGGATGACTCTTCCACCGTTCAGATCCACGTCGACAAGGCAGCTTATGTCATCGACGTCATCAAGAAGCGCGAATTCGACGGAAATTCGTTGAATCCCACCATCATCGGAGCATGAGGTGAACCGGTATGGCTGTCATCAGCCGCTCAAATCTGACCTGCCCTGAGTGTGGTCACGTAGAATCGCTTGAGATGCCTGATGACCAGTGCATCTTCTTTCACGAGTGCGCGGACTGCGAGGTCATGCTGCGCCCGAAGGAGGGCGATTGTTGCGTCTTCTGCTCCTTCGGTGACGTGGCCTGCCCTCCGATTCAAGCCGGCGACGACTGCTGCACCCCTTCGGCGGTTGACGAAACACCTGCTCGCCGCCTCGACCTCTTGGGCTTCTTCTGCCCAGTTCCAGTTCATGAAACCCGCAAGGTTCTGCGAGAAATGGAACCGGGCCAGATCATCGAGGTGCTCGGCGACGACCCCGAGACCCTGCACGACATGCCCGCATTGTGCGATAGAATCGGTGTCGAACTTCTCAGCGTCGAGGAGAATGCTGGAGAGTACACATTCAGAATCCGTCGTTGAATTCTTCCATCAGTTGGGTTCTTGACCGCCGAACAGCCCGAACAGATTGATGGCGGTCCCAAATCGACCGGTCGACCTGACCGAGAAGATGGATGTTCCAGCGGATGCGCGCCTGCCGACCGCCTTCGGCGAATTTCGCATCCGCGTCTTCCACGAGGACTCCACAGGACTCGATCATGTCGCCCTCACCCTCGGCGATATGCAAGGGCCAGACCCAGTCCTCGTGCGCCTCCACTCAGAGTGTTTGACAGGCGACGCTTTCGGCAGCCTGCGCTGCGATTGCGGCCCTCAACTAGACACCGCTTTGCAACGAATCCAAGAGGTCGGATGGGGTTGCCTCGTCTACCTGCGCCAAGAGGGTCGCGGAATCGGCCTTCACGCTAAGATTCAAGCTTACAATCTGCAAGACCAAGGCGCCGACACCCTCGATGCCAACCTCATTCTCGGGCATCCTGCAGATGCACGTGACTACAAAATCGCAGCCGAGATTCTACGCGCAGTCGGAATCGACCGCGTCTGCCTCTTGACGAATAATCCAGACAAGGCGATCCAATTGCAGGAACTCGGCATCTCAGTCGAGGAACGAATGCCGCTCGTCGCAGGGGTAAGCGACGATAACCGCGAATACCTCGTCACCAAAGCCCAGCGCATGGGCCACACCCTCAGCGGCGAGGACTTCGACTAAACTTCATCAACCACTCAAATCGAGTGGAATCTCCTATCACTCAGTCAGGATTCAGCGAGCCGCTGCTCGCTGAATCCGTCAAAACCCAACCGGCCTTGGCCCCATCTTCTACAATCAAATTCAATCGAAGATGGGGCCGTGGCCGGGACTTGAACCCGGGCCGGCGGGACCACAACCCACCGTGCTAACCGCTACACTACCACAGCCGTGTGCAAACGGCCCACCGACAGACCGTATTTCAAGCGTTCCGCGCGGCGAGGCCGTAGACCTCGCGCAAGAGCCACGCAGACACCGTTGACCAACGGATTGAAGCGCTGCTCTCCACCGTTGCAACCCAATGAGCCGAGCGGTCGCTACCAGTACGAGTCTGGTTTTACTCGCGACGCTCGCGATTCTCGCACCCTTGACGAGTGCTGACACTGTCATCGAATCGGAGAGAATCGAATTATTGGAAGCAGGTTCCTTCGACGACCCAGGAGCGTGGGATATCTCTTCGTTGCGCGGGTTCAGCGCCGACCCAGCAGAGCACAGTGTTGGCATGGTAGCCGATGGGGAGTTATCGTTCACACATGACAGGCCTGACAATTTCCAGACTCACACCGCATGGGCGAGTTACAGCCCTACGGATTCGAATTCCTCGGTTGGCGAACCCGATGGTTACTACACTTGGTCAAAGGGCCCGGACATCTCACTCTCCGGTTATGCCTTCGACGGACTACACACACGGGAGATAGCGAATGTGTCGATGGTCCTGCACATCTCGGTTCCCGATGCTCTGCCGAGCGATGAGATTCGGATCACCATCGAGGCGAATGGTCCTGAGAGGCTTGTGCGGACCATCGCTCGGACCTTTGGTCCGGTAAATCGGATGACCACGCCGATAATCGAGAACATGGATGGTTTGCAGGAGTGGACATGGAGCGATTTGGCAGATTCGACGGTGATTGTTGATTATGTCTCGGACGGCGCTCCTGATGATTCTGAGGTGCGTGTTGATGCTGTGGGCATCCGCGTCAAATATCACCAGCCTTGGTACTCATTTGAGACTGTGAAGGCGATTCACGAAATCTCTGGCCAGAACATGCCGGTGCTCGATTTCGGGCCTTATGATGGAGAGACGACTGGACTCCTTGTCGAGGATTGCGGCTTGACGCCCGAAGAGGGAGCTCAAGGGGTTTGGAGCTTCGATGTCGAGGTTCCCTACGATCAGGAACTCGGGCGGATTCATGTCTTCGGGAGTGGGAATCACACCATCGAGACGAGGGCTGAATCCGATGATACTGCAGAGATGTACACTGAATACGTCTCCGGTGCTTTGCTGGAGTCGAGCAATGTCTCTCACTCCGTTCGGATCACCATTCTCGATGGTTGCGTTGAGATGGCCAGAATCGATGTGAATGACCCTCAATTGGTTGTAGTCGGCTCGGTTGCTGGTGCAGTGGATGGACTCACCACGGGTTACAGCACTGTGCGCTTCGCGATCGGTAATACTCTGGTCAACCAAGTGGATATCTCATTGGGTGTATTCTCCTTCACCGTTCCCATCGGTCATGCCTTACCGGGCGGTGCAGATGGATTGATTGTCGGGGTCGCAGCTCGTTTCCAGTGGTCATCTGATGGTCTTGCCGAGACCACTGTTGTACACATCGACTCGATGTCCATCGAGGGTGGATATCATCTAGAATGGGACAGAGATGTTACCTGTTCCGCGCCGTCGAATCTCGAGTTGGTCGAAGACGGCGGCGGGCACCTTCTGGCGATGGCCAGCAGGTGCGAGGATGACCGAACCGCATGGGAGGATCTGCAGGTTCAGGCTACGACCGAATCGACCGACATCCTCGAGGTATCAGCCCAAGGAGGGGACATCAGAATCCAACCCATCACCGATGCGAGCGGCGAGGCTCGCATCGATGTCGAAGTGATCGACGATGCAGGTAATTCTTGGCATGGTGCATTCCAAGTGTCTATCGTCGAAATCGCAGATGCCCCAAGCATCGATGGATTGCCCGTCTCGACTTACATCAATCTCGGGCAGACGAGGGTCATCGACCTTGAGATCAGCGACCCTGATTCCGAGGAATTAGCGATCTCAACCTCGCGCTCGTGGGCGACTATCGACCCTGCGGGCGACCTCATCCTGACCCCCGTCGAGCCTGGCACGCATTCGGTCGAAGTCTCCGTCAACGATGGAAATTTCACCGTCAGCCAGAGCATTGAGGTTATCGTAACCGCGCAGCCTGATTTGGCCATCGAGAATATCGAGGTCTGGAAGGGTTCTACCTCGGTCGATTCGGTTGATGAAGGCGACATTGTCCAACTCAAGGTGTACGTTCGAAATGAAGGACGTGGAGTCGCGGACGCTGTCGATGTGCGATGCTGGTTCGATGGGATGCTGGTCGGTTCGACGATGATAGACAGCATCGCACCTGGCGGTCTGGCGATTGGAACATGCGATACCCAGATCGCCAATAGTGGCACCGTCATCATTCGAGCGATGGTCGACGGTACCGCCAACATAGAGGAGTCGAACGAGGAGAATAACGAGATGAGCATCTCGGTCGACTCCGAAGAACGGGACCGCGGTGATGGCGGTTCAGGCGGTGTCGACCGCGGACCAGCGATCATAGTAGCATCGATAGGCGTGATCGCCATCTCATTCGCAGCCATGCAATTGAGCCCTGGACGCGTACGCAAGCCTTACCGCAAGCGTTGAGCAAGGCACCTCCCACAACGCTCGCAACGCTCGCCGCGCTGAACCGCCCGTGGTGTTCGTGGTGTTCGTTGTGGGTGGCCACACAGAGTTCAATCTCTGGATTGCACACCATTCGAGGTTCCGTTCGGCTGATAAACGTCGAAAATCGGGGAATGGTTATACCCGAAACAATCCCCAAACAAGCCTACCGCGCTCGCGTGTCGGGCCGGTGGTGTGTGTTCGCGATGATGAAGCTGAAGGTCCGTATTGAGACTGATGAGTGGATCTATGAAGAGCATGAGATGCAGTGATCTCAGTCTCTTGACCAGGTCTGCGGATAGATTCCAGCCTGCATTAGAACGACCTTTGGTCGAGCCACTTCACCGTGTTCCATCGAGGCTATCTTTGACGATGCCGAGTTGGTTTCGGCTAGTGCCACAGCCTCACCCTTCAGGCTCTCGAGGACAACCAAGTCTCCCCTCTCAATGCCTTCGTCCAGACTGACGACGCCGGGCCGGGCCAGTGCTGCCCCGTGGGAAATCGCTGCTGCTGCGCCGTCTTTGACGACGATTCGCGGGATGTGGCTGAGGATGGCCTCGACCGGGGCTATGAGGCGGCGTAGGGCGCGGTCGTCCTCGTGCTCTCGCCAGAGGAAGACCGCGTCGGTCAATTGCTGCATTGTGCATGCGTGAGATTGGTCGAACGAACCTGTCTGGTCACGGTGGAGTTCGAGTAATTCGCAAGTGGTGTCGAGGAGGAGGCCGATATCGCGGGCGAGGGTTCGAATGTAGGTGCCCGCGTTGCAGGTGATCGTTAGGGCTGCGAGGCGATTCTCTTCCTCGGTTTCGATTAGCGGCATATCGTGGATGAGGCGTGTACGGACGCGTACCTTGACCGCTGATTCGAGGGGAGGGACGTTGTAGATCTCGCCGGTCAGGCTGTCGAGGGTTTCCGCGAGTTCCTCTTCGCTGACCTCTCTGCCGAAGCGAACGAGTGCGAGGTAGCGCTTGTCTCCGGTGAGGACCATCTCTGTGAGGCGGGTCGCCTTACCGCAGAGCATCGTCAGCAGGCCGGTTGCGAAGGGGTCGAGGGTTCCGCCATGGCCGAGACGTTGGATTCCGAGCATCTCTCTCGCCCACGCGGTGAGTTGGTGGCTGGTCGGGCCGCGTGGCTTGTCGACGAGGATGACCCCCGCGTCGAGCAGACTTTCGATGGTGCGATCGGCAGGGTTTCCACCATGCTTCGGGTCAGTGGTGGCATTCTCGTCGAGGATCAACATCTGTTCACTCTCCATTCAGTGCGCCGTGCACAATTGCGAATACCTCGTCGGCGCTCAAATCATTGGCGTCGACTACGAGATTGTACGGCGTCATATCGTCGAGGTCGATCTCGTAGAGCATTCGATAGCGCTCTTTGTCTGCATTCTGGCGGGCGCTTGACTCGGCTAGGCGTTGGGCGAAAACTCCGCCCTCTCGGGCCTGAACTCTTCTTGCCCTCTCCTCGTCTGAGGTATCAATCCAGACCCGCAGACAATCCAGTTCAAGTTGGTAAGCCCACCATCCTGAAAGACGGCTCTCGAGAATCTCTGGTCCATTCTCACGGGTCATCGCCGCTCGCAGCAAATCGTCTAGTGAGCGGTCGACATCCAAGTCGGTCTTGCACAATTCACTGAATTCTCCGACGCTGAGTCCACGGCGAGCGGCCTCAGCACGGAACACATCGCCCCCGTTCAGAGAATCCCAGCCGGTCGCCTCTCTAATCTTGCCAACCAGTGTGGAAGTCCCACTGCCGGGTGCTCCACTGATAGTGATGCGGACCATTGACTCACCTCCACTCGTTGCGGCAGACTGTGCATCGCAATCGGCCCGAACTGGTCCTGCTAACCATCGTCGATGTGCAGTCGGGACAAGCAGTTCCAACCTTCGGCGGTGCCGCGTGGACATTTCCGCTTCCCCGCTTCTCCTCACTCGCCTCGCCAGTCTGACCTCGCTTTCTCGGACCATCCCTGCTTCGGCGTTGTCCGCGACGAGTGGCTCCAGAGGTCTTCTTCTTCTCTTCTTGGAGAAGGTGGAGAAGCGGCTCGGGGATTGGGTCTCCGCTCAGAATCAATGGATGGCGAGCCATTCTGAGGATCTTGATGTGACGGTCGATGATGCGTCCGAGTGGAGCGCTCATAGCGATGTAGGTGACTATCCAAGCTGGGAAGATCCACATCACTCGATCCATCATATCCCACATCGGCGCCCAGGGCAGACTTACGTAACTGACCCTGAAATTGAGCGCTGATTGTTCCATCCAGCTGAACAGAGCGATGATGAAGACAATTGTGAACATCATCGGTTTGAACATCGCCGATTGCATCTCCATGGTATCCGGCATCATCTCCATCTGCAATCGGCGCATCTTGTCAGCACGAGCGGTGTCTCGCTCGAGCTGGGCTTCCTGCAATTGCTTGCGAATTTGCTTATTCCGATGATTGAGGTGGAATTGTGTCAGCGGATCCATGAAGACACCGCGAATCGCTGTATTGATGACCATGAGCGAGGATCCGACTATGGCAACCGCTGGGATGAACCAGACATCGTGGAAAGGAATCGTTGGCTCAATCACCGTCGAAGCCATACTCGCCAATGCCGGACGCAGACCAGGAATGAGATACATGGCGAACATCAGACCCATCATCACCATCATCGGCACCATCATGCCGGCCATGGCCTGATTCTGGGCATCACTGGGTCCAGCCTGTGCTGCCATGGTGCTCTCGCTCCATCGGCCTCAATTGAAGCATTCGGCTCGGCTCACATGAAATGTGAGCCGCCAATCGGCTCTGGTAAACAGACCGACTTGGGCTTATCAACTGAATTGGAAGCTGCAGGTCTCGCAGGATGAGGAGCCGACAGCAGCCTCGGTGCCGCAGACGGGACAGACATCAGGGGTGGGTGGGGCAGCCTCCTCGGCTTCCTCTTCGACCTCGTCTGGATCTTCGCCATCCGAGGATTCCTCTTCGTTCTCTTCGGAATCGAAGGACTGAACCTGAGGTTTCGAGAGGTCGACCGGTTCGTCGTCAGACGCTTCCCCCTCAGCCTCGAACATCTGATCCGGTGTGTCTTCTGCCACGTCATCAGCCTCATCCTCAGCCTCATCAGGTTCAGCCTCAGGCTCAGCCCCACGGACTGGCGGCTCGGGCAATGAGCGGGTGGCCTCATCGACCCAATCGGGCAGATTCGGTTCCTCGTCGACCTCATCGCCAAATGTCGCCCCGTGGTAATCCTGAGCATCCGCGACCTTGTATTCGCTCTCAGAATCACCTTGAATCTCGAAGACGACCTCGATTCTTTCACCCTTTTCTATACGACCAATAGGCCAACTGACATGGGTTCCTTCCCTGGCTGATTCCTTGCTATAATCGATGGCTCGCTCGCCAGATTGGCTGGAGCGAACCGTCGACTTCTCGATGTTGAAAGTGCCTGGAACAACATCGTGCAGAGATAGATCTTCGAGGGCGCTATCCGAGTCGTTCTGGAACATCAGAAGAATCTCGTAGCGCCCGGGACCGGCGGCGGGGAATACCTCCTTGCCGGTCGAGAACCGCCTGCGGCGGTGTACGACTCGGATTAGCGGAGCACGGTTGCAGTACCGAGTCGCTACCGGGCCGAACCTCTCCATGCTGAAATCGGCCCGAATCGGTGCCCCCAACTTGTCGTTCTGGGGGGATGGATCCTCGGCGTGCAGCGGGTAGGAAATCGTCAGCGACTTGCCCGGCTGCAAGCCGAGCGGAGCCGAGGTGCCGACGGTGATTCGCAGCGCATGGCCCTGCGAGTCGGGGGAGACCAATTGCTCTTCCAATTGGGTCCCGTCGACCACCTCGATGCGATATTGATCCTGATTCAGGTCAGTGCCTTCGATCTCGATTCGGACCTGGTCAGCCGTTGGCGTATTGAAGATTCCAGGGATGTCGTCGAGCAGGCGCATGACGTTGATCGGGGCGGAGCCGGTGTTTTCCACGACGGTGATGCACTCGAGGTCGGAGGGCACGTAGGAGCGGATTCGCGAGATGCTGTACTGCTTGTTGACATCGGCGTCGAGCACCTTGATACTACGCTCTTTCAACTCCAGAACACCCGTCGATTCGACGTTCGCGCGCGGCAGAATCGAGTAGTTGATCTCGTGCGTGAAATTCGGTTTATCAATTGCTTCAATTCGCTTTTCAAGCGAGTCCCAGAGACCCTCTGGTGGAATGTCCTCTCGAATGTCCTCCATCTCCAAAAACGGGTCACTGCGACCCGCTAACCAAACTGTAGCGCCGGAAAGACTGACGACGAATGACGAGCGATTCTCGACGACGAGTTTGCAGTGGAATACGTCGGGCCGGTCGTCTTCTTTTGGTGAGACATAGCCGAATTGTCGAGCCCTCGAAGTGACCGCGTCGAATTGGGCTCGCGAAACCGTCGCTTCACATGAATAGGCAGCGCTGACGGTCCCTGTTGCGAAGCGCTGGATGCTTCTTGTCGTGACTCTTGGCGCGACCTCCAGGGTTGCGCTCTCGCCGACTGAGAGACGGCCGATTCTCCAGACGAGTTCCTTGTCCTTGATGTCATATTCAGGGCCGTCGGTGAGTTCGAAATTGTCGGGGAGGGCTCTTCGCACCACGACGTCTGTTAGGGCGACTGGTGCGATGTTTTCGACGCTGAGACGGATGAGAACCTCCTGCGAGTGCTCGGAGAAGACCATCGAGAGACTGGATTCCTGAGGTCGCTCCGGCTCGGTGTCGAGATGTTCGCGGAGGATCATCATTCGCGGGCCGGAGGCGGTGTACGGGAGGTTCGTCGTCTGGGTGGCATCCAGTTCACGGACGGTGATAGCACCGCCTCCGATATCGGTGGCACCGGTATTCTGCAGCAGGACCTCAATGTCCCAAGCTCGGTCCTTGCGACTCGAGTTGCGCAGAATGAGCTCACCGTCAATCGATTGCTGGCGGACGGTGCCATCCGGATTCAATACGGATTCTTCTTTCTCTCGAAGCGTTACGTAGAGCTTGTCTCCGGGTATCGCATCGACTTCGGCAGCCGGCCTGAGATTGCTCGATAGGGCCGGCGCCGGCTCTGGAGGCAGAGTTACCTCTTCCTCATCTGCCTCCTCGAAAGCAGCGGCGAATGGGTCGGATGCCGGAGGTGCGCCGAATGGATCGTCGAAGGCATCGGCGGCGGAACTTCCACCAGCAGCATCCGCCGCGAAGGCCGCATCTAAAGCCGCGTTCAAGTCACCTACATCGGCCGGCGCGGATTCATCAGCAAACTCGGCAACCTCTTCGACGATATCATCGAGAGCCGCCAATGAGTCGTCGAATGATTGGATATCCAATTCTTCAACATCCCAATCTTCTGATTCATCTCCATCTCCAAGTGCCGCCTCAGAAGGTATATCGAAGCCAGGTGGCATTGGCGGCGGAGCATCGAAGCCCGGCGGCACCGGCGGTGGCACATCCAAACCAGGAGGTGCAGGTGGTGGTGCAACATCGAAGCCTGGTGGAGCTGGCGGTGGCACATCGAAACCGGGTGGAGCCGGGGGAGCGGGTGGGGCTGGCGGAGCATCAAGACCCGGAGGCATAGGTGGGGGTGAGGGCGCTGCGAATCGCGATTCATCGCTTTGCTCGACGACCTCCTCGGTCGTCGTCTCTTCGATCATATCGCTGAACTCGTCCTCTTCGTCTTCCCCTTCAAATCCTGGTGGGGGCGGAGGAGGGGGCATCGGAGGCATTCCCGGGGGAGGAGGAGGTGGGGTATCGGACATGGCGGATGCAGCCTCGAAGGTAGGCACGGACGCGCATTCGATTGGTTTAACCATTGCTCGCCCGCAGTCCTACGGACTGATTCAATTCGCGAATGTTTGAATTACTCTCGGTGGTGGCATGAGGTCGTGAGCAATCAGGACGGGACCACTCCGCCGGTCATCTTCGTAGTCGGCACTGCTGGTGCTGGAAAGAGCACGCTGGTCACGGCCTTCCAACGCTGGGCTAGATTCCTGCAGGTGGACGTCCTGTGCATCAACCTCGATCCGGGCGCCGAACGAGTCCACTACGATCCGGAGTTCGATGTGCGCGATTTGGTCTCTTTGTCCGATGTCATGGACGAGTACGACCTCGGCCCCAACGGGGCCCAGATTCTAGCTGCTGATCTGGTTGCCAGTCAAGCGCTTGATGTATTTGATGAGATTGAGGGTTTGTCGGGCGATATCCTGGTGATTGACACGCCCGGTCAGGTGGAATTGTTTGCTTTCAGGGAGGCGAGCAGTCACTTGGTTGAGGTGCTCGGTCAGGGTCGGGCTTGCTTGGCTTTCCTATTCGACCCGATGCTTTCTCAGACTCCGAGCGGGTTTGTCTCACAGATGTTGCTTTCATCGATTGTTCACTTCCGGCTCGGGTTGCCGACCGCGAATTTCTTGTCGAAGGCTGATTTGTTGGAGCCGGATGTCCTTGCGCGGATTCTCGAGTGGGGGGATAATCTCGATGTTTTGGAGGCCGCGCTCTACGAGGAGTCTGCTACTGAGACGATGGAGCAGCATTCGAATTCGTCACGGGCTGAGTTTGCGATTGGTCAGTTACGCATGATGCAGCATGCCGCCATTCAGCCGGGATTGGTTCCTCTTTCAAGCGAGGAGGAGGAGGGGTTGGCGGATATGCTGACCTTTGCTCAAACCGTATTCGGTGGCATGGCCGATACGAGAGATGGATTTGCAGGAGATATCGAACATGAGCGGAACTGAGAAGCAGGATTTGTTGGCAATCGATGATTTGGTCGACGATTTGGACGACATCATCGATTGGGCTATTCGCTACAAGCACGATACCGGTATTCACGCTGATTTCCTTCCGTTGGACGGCATGGCAATCGGCTCGATTTACGAGAAGCCATCGACTAGAACACGAGTGTCCTTCGAGCGTGGAGTTCACCGCTTGGGTGGGCAGCCGATGACCCTACTCGCGAATGATATTCAACTCGGGAAGTCCGAGTCAATCGCCGATACGGCTGCCGTACTTTCACGCTTCTTGGATGGAATCACCTACCGTTGCTTCGGCCATGCTGATGTCGTCGAATTGGCTCGCACTGCAACGGTTCCTGTGCTCAATGCGCTATCTGACATGCACCACCCATGCCAGTCGGCTGCAGACTTGATGGCGATTCGTGAGTTCGGTCAATCCGACGGTCATATCGCTTGGGTGGGAGACGGAAACAATGTATTGCACGACCTCGCTCTAGCAGCACTCGCCCTCGGTTATGATGTGAAGTATGCTACTCCCGAGGGGATGGAACCGGATGCTGGAGTGCTCGCGCGTTGCGAGGCGATTGCGGCGAAGACGGGTGCGACTGTCACCGGCACCAACGATCCCGTCGAGGCGGTCGGCGATGCCGGCGTCATCTACACGGATATCTTCGTCTCGATGGGTGAGGAGCACATGAAGGACAAATTCGCGGCATTCGAGGGCTTCCAAGTCAACAAGGATTTGGTCGCTCACGCCGACCCTGATTACGTCTTCATGCACTGTTTGCCAGCGCACCGCGGCGAGGAGGTCACAGACGGGGTAATCGATTCTCGCAATAGTATCGTCTTCGACCAAGCGGAGAATCGCATGTGGGCGCAGATGTCTCTGCTGACCTACTTGGTCAACAATGATGCTTGGCACGCCTACAAGGAATTGTGAAGGCCGTCTTTTCAACCCTCACAGCAGAGCTGAGGCGATGAGGCCGACCATGGCGAGGGTCATCGATCGCTTGATCAGGCTGGAAGCAGCTGTGTCTTCCTTCAGCACAATGTGCTTCTTGACCTGCATGAGAGTGAAGAGCGCGGGTGCGATGAGAACTAGATGCAGCTGTGGGAAGACGCCTAGCGCGAATGGTGCGAGTAGAGAGATGAGCGTCAGAAGCAATAGCGTCCAAGCGAGGGTGCGGGCTTTGTCGGGGCCGGCGCTCATGGCATAGGAGGTACGACCCTCGTCACCCTCCATGTCCTCGACATCCTTGATGATCTCGCGGGCAAAATTGTAGAGTGTGCCGATTATGAATAGGGTCACGGCGCGGTGATTGAATGCGTCGAAGACACCTGCCGCGCCGTAGAGGACGACGAGGCCTACCGAGAGAGAAATCGAGAGATTGCCAGGTAGGCCTCGATTCTTCAAGCCGAGTAGGAATCTGTCATCCTCGTAATTGAGTAAAAGCGCGAGTGCGAGGAACCATATGACGATGGTTGGATACCACTCGCTCAAGTCGTCGGTCATCGTGTTGGCTGTGACTCCTGCGAGAAATAGCGAGGCGAAGGAGATCAATCCAGTTAGCGAGATTGCAATGGCCGCTGTCCTCTTGCTGATTCGACCCGAAGGCAGCGGGCGATCTGGTCGGTTGACCTTGTCGATCTCAAGGTCGAGGTAATCATTCAGGGCGTTCCATGATGCCATGAATGTGTAGACCGAGAGGGCTAGAAGTCCGGTGATACGTAATTCATTGCCAGCCGGGAACTCTCCAAGAGCGAGGATTGCCCCAAGGAAGACACCTACGAAGCCGGTGATGCAATTCCCTGCTCGGAACAGCAGGATCCAATCACCGGCTCGTCCCACGCCTCGGCGAGGGCGTGCGCGTCTTGATTGCTTGCACCGCTCAAGCCGCTGGAATCAGCGGTTCAGCGGACAAGGCCCAGACGCAGACGGTGTAGACGCTGCCGCGGAATTGTCCGCGCTTGTGTCCAACCTTGGTGAAGCGAGGGTCCTTGGCGAGAATATTGCCGACTTGGTTCATCGTCGCCCCCCAGCGGAATCTCTCGTTGAGGTGATCGAATACTTCGACCGTGTTCTGCTGGCCCTTCTCTTCAAGAAGAACACAAACTGCCTCTCGCAGGCGTCGCGTGCGTGACACTCAGACCGCCTCCACGAGAATCTGGCGCGAGGCGAGCACGCGCGAGTGCAGTCCTGACCAGCTCGATGGACTGACCGTGACCTCGATCGCTGGAGGGGGCAGAGGCTGCCATCGCCCATCATCAGCTCGAGCGTTATTCGAATTGACAAGTGCGGTCGATTGTGGCCTGCGTCGGCGCGTAGTGGTCTTGTTGAGCGAGGAAAAACTGACGATTCGGACTGGGTCCGCTCGCTTCCTGTAAATCATCTGGCTGTCGGGGTTAGGGCTTCGGTTCATGGCTTGATGTTGCTCGGTCAGCATATCAAGAAAAACGAGAGAGAGCAAACTGAAAGTGAAAGTGAATGTGAATATGGAATGTGACTCGCAATGCAACGATTCCAGTGATTCTCTGCAACGGATACGCAATGAAAACTGAAAATGAAGGCCCGCTGAGACAGCAGCCTCCGGCGAGCATTTTCAAATACCGGTCCTCGGTCGCCGGACTACTCGCTCGTGTGGTGTAGTTCGGTCCATCATGACGGACTCTCGATCCGTCGACCCGGGTTCAAATCCCGGCACGAGCACCA
>CAZNVK010000026.1:0-23382 GCA_964576865.1 uncultured Candidatus Poseidoniales archaeon
AGCGAATCTACGATGCTTTGGCCGAGGTTGAGGTTCCGGGTGAATCACAGGTTGGAGCCGACCAAGCCCCCTTTCTGGTGATGATAGGCGTCTCAGCGAGTGAAGATGTGACGATTGTGCCTCGCCTGAATACGCCTTGGCCGGCGCAGATGTCTGCGATCAGTATGGCTGCGCCGGTCTGGTCGGGGGAGGTCCGCGGCACCAAGCATGGCGATTGGACGCCTTACATCGAAGCGCGGCAGGCTGCAGAGGCGCATGGTGCCGACCTCTCGCTCCTTTTCGACGATGATTGCTTGGTCGACGGCGACCGCTGCATGCCGGTCTTGCTGGACGCCGACGGTGTTGCTTACAACCCCAAACCGAGTCAGGGGGCACTCGATTCGGTAACCCTTGAGCAGATTCGTGCTGGGGTCGAGGCTTCCGGGATTCCCATTCGGGAGGCAAGGCTGACTCTCGGGATGATTCTACGCGCCTCGGAGATGATCGTTATCGGGAGTGGGATGGGGGTTCAGGCCCTTGCTACGATCGATGGACGGTGGATCGGTGAGGCGCGCGGGCGGCTATTCGATGCTGCGCGCGAGGCGTGGGTGGAACGGGTGGAGAATGCTTGGTTGAGTCGAGAGGAGGTGGGGGTGTGAAGATCGCAATACGGCGATTTCAGACGAGTTTGGCCGACCCTCTGATCGGCATAGTAGCAGCAGGTGGGCGCGATTGCGACGAACTTCTATTGCATTCGGGCGGGCCGGTGACCGATTTGGCCGAGCACTCGATGTTGCCTGCACTCGATTCTGTCCGATTCTTGTTCTTCGAGCCGTGGAGGGCACAGTCTGCTTCCGGCTCGGCACTTGCTGGCGAAGTGGCGTTGGGCGAATCGCCCCCATTGGTTCTGGTTCGCCAGCGGATGGTGGATGGTCGCTGGATCAGCGAGGAGGAGACGAGACACGCGTCACTGGAGGAGGCGCTGAGCCTCGCTGCGGAGTACGAAATCGAGGTGGTTGGGACGCACGATAGGCCAGTCACTCCGGGTGGATTCGCAGGACTGCTCGGCTATGACCTCGGCCGTTGGTCAAATTCTGTTCGCCTCGTTCACACGCCTGAACCCGGTACATTGCTCGGGGTACTCTGGCGCTGTGATGCTTGGTGGGTGCACGAGCGTGAGAGTGGAGAATTGACCCTGCTCGCGCTCGAGGGTCATGATTGGCTTGATGCTGGCTTGCCGGAGATGGGGCCTGTTGAGATTCCGGGCAAGCCCGAGTCGCGAGTGCCTGAGAGCGAGAGTGATTCAGATCACGCTCGCAAGGTCGAGCGGATCCACGACTCGATCCGCGGCGGCCATCTGTATCAGGTGAATTACGGCCGCCGCTGGCAAGGAGAGATGGATGGTCAGCCGTGGGATGCATTCCTGCGGATGACGCAGACGAATCCCGCTCCATTCGCTTCTTGGATGCAGGTGGCGGACCACGGGTGGGCGATCGCGTCGGCCTCCCCCGAACGACTCCTTCGACTGGATTCGGGCATCCTCTCGACGCGACCGATTAAGGGCACGCGCGCGCGAGGTGCTAACGATGAGGCAGACCTCGCGCTGCGAACTGAACTTGCCGCCTCGCCCAAGGAGATGGCCGAGCATCTGATGCTCGTCGATCTCGAGCGGCACGACCTCGCGACGGTTTGCGAACCTGGCTCGGTGATCTGGTCGGATTGTCGCATCGAGGCGCTGGCCAATGTCCAGCACCTAGTCTCGGGCGTTGAAGGAGAATTGAGCGCAGAATCCTCTGCTGGAAATGCTCTCGCCGCCTTATTCCCAGGAGGTTCGATTACCGGTTGTCCAAAGGTGGTGACGATGGGGGCGATCGATGAGCTCGAAGAAGCGCCACGCAGCGCTTGGACGGGCTCAATCGGCCACATCAATCAGAGCGCAGGTCAGGCTGATTGGAACATTCTAATTCGGACGATGGAGGCTCGTAGTGGCCCGAATTCTTGGCATGCAACAATTCAGGCCGGAGGTGGCGTGGTAATCGATTCCAACCCAGCCGCCGAGGTCGAGGAAGCAAGATGGAAGGCGGCTGCTGTAACCGAGGCGACATGGGGATTCAGAACTGGATTCAGCGGTGAGGAATTGCCCGAACGCGAGGTAGGAATTCTCCCACTTCCAGAGGTTGAAGGAGCGCTCGGTAGAATCCGCCCCAACCAGAATCAATCTCACAACGATGAACTCAGCAACGCCCACGTGCTCATCGTCGACAATCTCGATTCATTCACGAACAATATCGCCGAATCCATCCACCGACTCGGCGCACGCGTCACAATCGTCCAAGGGCGCCCAGCAGAGGATTCCAACCCCCAAGCAACCGTCGACGATTGGCTCACCGAGCACCAACCGACTCACATCATCCTCGGCCCAGGCCCATCCCGACCTGAGGCATCTCCAAGAAGCATGCAAATTGCAACCCGAGCCCTCGACAATCGACTCAATAACGACGAGGGCCCGATACCACTTCTCGGCTGGTGCCTAGGCCATCAAGCGATTGGACTCGCAGCAGGCTGGGAGCTCGTCCAATCGCCACTCGGAGCCGTCCACGGAGTACCATCAAACATCCACCACGACGGCTCCGCCCTCTTCCAAAATTCACCACAAAATGCGGTCTTCATGCGTTACAATAGCCTCGTCCTCAAAGCACCAAGCGACCCTGAAAGTGATGCTGAACCCAAACTGAAAGTGAACGCAACAGACGAAACCCAAGCCCTCGTCATGGGCATAACCCACGAATCCCTACCGATCGACGGAGTGCAATTCCACCCCGAATCGGTAGGCAGCCCAGACGGCGAGGCGCTCATCCATTCATTCCTCACAGCGCCTCGCAACCCCACCTCTTCCAAACAAGCGAGTCACCCCCGGCAACCGCAGCGTTGAAGGAGCAACGAGGGGTGGCGTGAACGAACGACCATGCCAGTCTGTCGCATGTGCACTCAGAACTACCCGAACTCCCAGTTCGTCAGCGGAAACGGCCCGCGCTACCAGGTTTGCGTCCGCTGTGCTACCGAGAATGATATGCTCGCTGAGGGTGAAACGACTTCGCTCTACTCCGATGAACTCGCCAAGTCCCGCTCCGCACTCTTCGCTCGTCGATACAGGCCGTGGGCTTTCCTCGGTGCCGGTTGGCTCCTCTTCCTTACTTTCGGCACCGGAATCGAATTGTGGTCGAATATTTTGCTCGGCGCGCTCGTCTTGGGAACGCTGGCAACGCCTGTGCTACATTTCCTCAACTCGACGAAGTTCCAAGCCGAGCTCGCCGCCCTCACTCCCTGAAATCCCGGAAAGCGGCAGATTGATGCCGCTCAGCCTCGGGAACTGTTGAAATAGCCCCATAGGGGCTCGTAATTCAGAGGGAACGGTGGGTTCCCTGTGAAAGCCCGTGAGATTGGATGCGTAAAAGAGGAGGAGCAGACGAAGTAAATAGGAGATCCACGAAAACCGCGATAAAGGCGCAGTACAGCGTTTATTCCGGTCGTGGACAGTATAATCAGTCCGCTCCCAATCAGCATCCGCCACTCCCGGACGAATCGGTTTGCGCGAGGATGAGCGCAAGCATTCGCTGGAAAGAGAGAACGGCGGGTTCTCTGAACTGATTTTTGGAAGTGAAAAGAAAATGCAGAAAACGAAGAATACGAGCATGCTGATAGCACTGCTTCTCGTGTTGATGGCTGGATCAGTCGGCGTACAAGCCGACGGTTCCGACCCGCTCGACCCCTCCGACGGAGGAGCCGATTGGGACGGAGATGGTCTGACCAATGCCGAGGAACAGGCTGCAGGCACAGACATGAACAACGCTGACACCGACAACGACGGTTTGCCAGACGGTTGGGAAGTTGGATACGGACTGAATCCGAACTCCGCCAGTGACGCTAATGCGGACCCTGACGGCGACGGATTGACGAACTCTCAGGAGTACGCAGCCGGAACCAACCCTAACTCGGCTGACACCGACGGCGATGGCCAGAACGACGCCAGCGATCCGTTCCCGAACGATCCGAACAACGGATCGATGTCGGATTCGGATGGCGACGGTATTCCAGATGCGTATGATCCAGATTATGGTGACAACGGAGAGGGATCCGGCGATGGCGGCTCTAATGGCGGAGGAGACTCCGAGCAGGAGGGCGAAGGTCAAGGCCAAGGTCAAGGCCAAGGTCAAGGCCAGGGTCAAGGACAAGGTCAGGGCCAAGGTCAAGGTCAAGGCCAAGGTCAGGGCCAAGGTCAAGGCCAGGGTCAAGGACAAGGTCAGGGCCAGGGTCAAGGCCAAGGTCAGGGCCAAGGTCAAGGCCAGGGTCAAGGCCAAGGTCAGGGCCAGGGTCAAGGCCAAGGTCAAGGCCAAGGCGACCAAGGTCAAGGCCAAGGCGGCCAAGGCCAAGGTCAAGGCGGCCAGCAAGGCAACGGTCAAGACCAGGGCTCACAGTCCGGTCAAGACGGTCAGCAAGGCAGTGGACAGCAGGGTGGAGAACAATCCAACCAGCAGGACAACGGCCAGGGTCAGCAGCAGGGCGGAGAACAATCCGGCCAGCAGGGTGATCAGACCAGTCAGGACCAGAATGGTAACAACCAGAATGGTCAGAACCAGCAACAGCAAGGCCAGACCCAGGATAATAACCAGGGTCAGCAGGGCCAGCAGTCCGACCAGCAGCAAAGCCAGCAGCTCGACAACCAAGACCAGAACGGCGAGAACGACAACGATGGCGATGGAATCCCAGACGACCTGGACTTCGACGATGATAACGACGGAATCCCGGACCATGTGGATGAGTTCCCAGAGGACCATGACAACGATGGCATCAACGACGCTGAGGATGATGACGATGACGGCGACGGCATAGACGACCGCGAGGAAGTCAATGACGGCGACCCAAACTCGGACATCTACGATCACGACAATGATGGCGTCCGCGACAACATCGACTTCGACATCGACAATGACGGCATCGACAACTGGAACGACGTTGGACCGAACGGTGAGGACTACTCACGCGATCACGACAACGACGGACTGAACGATGGCGTCGACCCGGACGACGATAACGACGACATCCTGGATGTTGACGAGGTCGACGGACCGATCGGTCTCTGGAGGTACGACCACGACAACGATGGTATCACCGACAGGACCGACACCGATGACGACAACGACGGACTTTCCGACTGGTTCGAGCAGAACGATGGCAACCCATTGACTGGTCAATTCGACCACGACAATGACGGTATTGAAGACCATCTGGATGACGACGACGACGCCGATGGCATCCTCGATGAGGATGAATCCAACGGCGACATCCTGTGATACAGGCGTTGTTGGTCTAGACTGCTCAGGCCCGCGGTCCGTTGTTGATTCGCGGTGACAGGTTCCCCGGGGGCGATTCAGTCCCCGGGCGAACCGCCCCTTCGGGACTCTCCCGGAGTCGAGACTCGCGCGCCAAGGCGCGCGGGCTCACCCGGTAAGAGAGAACAGTGGGTTCTCTGAAAACGCCAACGAACGTGAAGAAATGAAAAGAGAAGACAACAAAACAAGACGATACAGCTTGATTATGGCACTACTCATGGTGCTGATGAACGGGGCCGGGCAGGTCGCAGGAGACGGCTCGGACCCTCTTGATCCCAATGATGGGGGTCAGGACTGGGACAGCGATGGTCTGACCAACGCTGAGGAGGAGTCGGCGGGAACCGACCCGACCAATCCCGATACAGATAATGATGGTCTGCCGGATGGTTGGGAGGTTTCCTACGGTTTCAATCCGAATGACTCGACCAATGCTAATGCCGATCCAGATGCAGATGGTTTGACGAATTTGGAGGAATATGCCGAAGGTACGAATCCGTTGGTCGCTGACACGGATGGTGACGGAATCAGCGATGGTTCAGATGCGCATCCCAATGATCCGAATAACGGGTCGACAACAGATTCTGATGGGGATGGCATTCCCGACGCGTACGACCCTGATTTCGAGCCAACGGGCCCGGGTTCGGGAGATGGCGATGGAATCGGAGGGGGGGATTCACAGAGTGCTGCCGATGGTGGAATCGGTGCCGGTGATGAAGGCAACGGACAGGGTGATGGCTCTCCTCAATTCCCCCCACAATCCTCAGATTTTGGCACCGGTGGTGGTGGTGGTAGTGGTGGTATCGGAGAAGGATCTCAAGCATCCGGATCTGCACAATCCAACCCTTCTGATGGAGGAGCCTCAACCACAAGCCCGTCCGATCAGAATGGTCCTCAAGGACAACAAGGTCTTGGCACAGGTCAACCTAGTCAGAGTTCGCAACCCGGTCAATCTCCCTCAAGTGGGGCGTTGGGTCAATCGAACCAGCAGGACAATGGCCAGGGCCATCAGAATGGTGGCCCTCATTCCGGAGCCCAAACCGGGCAGGCGGGCGAGGATTTCAACGGTGAGAACCAGAATGGAGAGGGCCAGAATGGTGAGACTCAGAACCACGGAGTCGGTCAGACCGGATCACATAGCGATCAGCAACAGAGTCAGCAACTCGACAATCAAGACCAGAATGGCGAGAACGATAACGACGGCGATGGGATTCCGGATGATCTCGACACCGACGACGACAATGATGGAATCGCCGACGACATCGATGCCAACCCGAATGATCACGATAACGACGGCATCGATGATGCTGATGATGACGATGATGACGGCGACGGAGTCCTAGACCGGGACGAGGTAGCCGACGGAGACGACAGAACCGACATCTACGATCACGATAACGATGGACTGCACGATAGTTTGGACTGGGATATCGACAATGACGGAATCGCCAATTGGCACGACACAGGGCCGAATGGAGAGGATTACTCACGTGATCACGACAACGACGGTCTGAATGACGGTGTGGATCCCGACGACGATAATGACGACATCCTCGATTTAGATGAGTGGGGAGGTCCGCTCGGAGTTTGGCGTTACGATCACGATAACGATGGGTATCAGGATGCGAACGATCAGGACGATGACAACGATGGTCTATCGGACTGGTTTGAGGTCAACGATGGCAATTCACTTACAGGGCAATTCGACCACGATAACGATGGCTTGGATGACCACCTCGACGATGATGACGACGGTGATGGCATTCTAGATGAAGACGAATCTTGAGCAGATTTGGTTGGCTCTAGTGATTAGAAGTCGAATAGGGTCGGCTGGCTGTCTGATTTGAGATGGTTGGCGGCAGCCAGCCGGTCGAGTGCGCGCTTCATGCGACCGTCAGAAAAGCCGCACTCGCCTTGCAAGAAATCTCGCAATTCCTTCTCGACCGCGCGCGTGGCTTGCGGCAGTGGTTCGGGGTGAACGGGGTGGTCGAGGAAGAGTCCGCGGATGGTCTCGATTTCCTCGGGCATATCGAATCCCTTGACCTCGGCAACCGCCTCCATCGTACCGTGTTCGCGGATCAATTTGAGGCCGGTTTTTGGGCCGATTCCGCGGATGCCGGGGTGGAAATCAGTTCCAATCATAATCGCTAGATCGACGAGCTGCTCGCGGCTGATTTCATGCTCGTCGAGCAATTCCTGTAGCACCACTTTCTCGGCGGTCAACACGCGTCCGAACTTGCGGCGGCCGTGGCTAGTGAGGTTGCGAATCATCACCGGTGAGCCGTAGAGCAGAGTGTCCCAATCCTGGCTTGCTACCGCTGCCACCTCGCCATTTGCACAACGTACGGCACCGGCTCCTTCCGCCTCCATCGGGGCTTCTATCCAGACGAGGCCGAGCAACTCGAAGAGGCGCTTGGTCTCGGCCACCATGTCGCGGGTGTACTCGGCGGTCTGAGGTCCGAGTTTCTTTGCGAGTGTCATGTCGCCGGCCTCGACCGCCGCCTCCCACTTTGCGCTTGCCTCTTCCTTGCGGTCCTTGCGTCCGGCGAGCGTTTCCATCTTGAGTTCGTGCGGGCGACCGTCAAAGAAGAAGACCGGTTCGATGCCCTGTTCGACCATCCAGGTCGCCCTGTCGAGGAACCCCATCAGGTGAGCGACCGGGCGTCCATCGAATGAGAGCGGTTTGCCGTCTTGCCCTACGAGGCTGGTGATGAATTGGTAGGCGTTTAGGAAAACATCGACGGCTACGCGCTGGCCGTCCAATTCGCTCATCTCCAGCGGGTGAGCCGTCGCCAAGTCCCTCAGATTGCAGCCCAGATTCGATTCCCCCGCGCGCGAGCAAACCAGTGGTGAGCGTCGAGGCCTTTAGGGTTTGAATCGAGCGCGGGCGGAACGGAGGCATCAGCATGGCGGGGTTGGGTGAGACTTCGAACGGCGGGCTGATGCTGATTGGAAGCGGTTGGCACCCAGCCTTATTCCGTTCCGAAGCCGAGGCCCTCGTCGGTCCCGTCGGCTTCGTCCACCCGAGAATCGTTCTCACCGAGTCGGAAGGCGACGCGGCGCTGAACCGACTCGACCGCGCGGCCCTCGTCGACGAGGTGCTGCGCCACCCTCAACACAGCGAAGTCATCGAAGCGCCTCAGTTGACCGCCCAAATCGCAGATTGGGCACGCGAAAACCTACCAACGGGCAGCTTCGCAATCCGCGTCCGCACTCTCGGAACCGGAATCAGCGGATTTTCCCGCTCCGCCATCGCCAGCGAGGTCGGAGCGGCAATCTTCAGCAAATCAAATCCAGTCGACCTCGAGCATCCCGAGCACGAGGTGGTCATCATCCTCGCAGGCCCAGAAGATCCACCGAACCACCCAGACCCACTCGCCAATTCGCCACCAACAATCGTCTGGGGCCTGCGCCACCAAACATTCGAGCGCACGAATTGGGGCGGCCGCCAACCGATGGAACGCCCCTTCTTCCAACCCGTCTCGCTCGAACCAAGACTCGCCCGACTCCTCATCTCACTCGGCCACCGTTCCGGCGCAGCATCACCCTCCGGCACCGTAGCAACCAGCCAAGCCAACCAACCAACCACGGTCATCGACCCCTTCTGCGGCACGGGCGGCATCGCCATCGAGGCGATGCTCGCGGGTCTCAACGTACTGGCCAGCGATCTCGACCCGCGCATGGTAAACGGCACAAAACAGAACTTGGAATGGGCTGAGGAGGAACTCTGCGGAGGAGAGGTTTGCGGTGCTTTTCCGGCGACTTGGGACGTGCAGGAAACCGGCGTTGGGCTGACCCCCGATGTCTGGGGCAGGGTAAGCGGTTCGATCTTCGCCTTCGACCCCCCGTACGGGCGCAATGCATGGAAATCCGACGATGGCTACCAACTCTTCCTCAAGGCTTGCTCGGCCGCTCGCACCATCGATGATTCAGGCTCGCTGTGCACGCTTTTGCCGACCGACCCGGCGATTTTGAGCGATGTTTCAGACGAGCCGGTCGACCCTCTTGTAATGGGTAAACCATGGTCTGAAATCGCCAATGAAATGCTCGAGCGCGGATGGCGTGTTGTGCTGACTGCTCCGGTCAAAGTTCACCGTTCTTTGGCGCGTTTACTCGTCGTCGCTCACCCGTCGCATTGAAGATAGGTCGGCGCTCGCCTCAGACCACGGGCGATTGGTGTAGTCTGGATATCATCTGGCGCTTCGGACGCTAGGACATGGGTTCGAATCCTGTATCGCCCACCATTTTGATTCATTATGCTGGAAGCATGGTGGGCTCACATAATTCTCCCTGCAAGTTTCCCTCGCTACACCGGCTTTGTGAATTCAGAATCATTGCAAAGGCGGTCAGTCCAACTTGTCGGTTCTGAATCCTGTATCGCCCACCACTTTGATTCATATTGTTGAAAGTCTGCAGTGCAAGCAAGTTTTTTGCTAAGAATTGGTTTTTCGGTGCACTGTGGCGGGATTTGGCAACCTGAAGATTGTATTTTTTTTTCGTGCCGGCTCAAACATTAAGGTGTCCGGCACGTGAATCCTCACAATGGCTTGGTGGGAGGGGCTGAATGACCAGCACAAGTACAAACTCCAGCGCGCGGTGAAAAAGGAAAAGAAGGCGGCTGACAAAGAGACGACAGAAGAAATCTTCGGAAGTTGGAACCCTTACACGAAATTCAAGCCATTCATCCAGGCGAAAGTCTTCATCTGTCTCTACATTCCATTCCTCGCTTGGGTTGTCTACAATCACCTCGAGGGAAATTGGCCCGATTCTGGTGGACCAATCCCACTAATGATTTTCGCCGCAATCGTCGGAGTCCCAATCTATCACATCGGGGCTGCGTTGTGGTTGGTTCAACCCGGATACAGTCATCCCGGAGCGGTTGATCTTGAATGCCCCGGATGTACCTATGGAGGGAAGCCGGGCCAGGATGAGAAAGGCTACGCAGAGAACTTCTTCGTATTTCTTTGGAATCGTGTGTCGCCCGCGAAATGCCCGAAATGCAATTTAGAATTTGAGGTGGCCAATATGTCACAGTTCTGGTGGCCGTATGATGACGAACCACATCCGGGAAAGAAGTACGGTGACCCTTCAAAAATTCGCATCAGGCCGAAGGTTCCATTGCGCTTTGGTAGTTTCATTCTAAAGAAACAACCCCGATTCCACTCCCAGCATTACGAACTCATCAAGGTCGGACCAATCGCTGCTCTTCTCGTTGGAGTACCGTGGTATTTTGGTTTCCTTGACCTAATTTTACTCGTACTTTTAGCTACTGCTTGTTTCAATCTCTTTGTTTGGAGACACGAAGTATTCCAAGGCTTCCGCGAGAGTGTGATTGAGCAACTGAAGGAAATGGGAATCCTTCGTAAGAACTACACCATGAGGTGGTGGGAGGAGCTGATTATCAATTTCATTTTCATGCTGATCGCACTAGGATTTGTTTGGCTTTCACTCGTTGAAGATGTGCGTTTATTCGACGATTTTGCGATATAGGGTGGTATGAATGAAAGAAGAAATGGACGATTATGATGAACACCCAGAGGATGATGAGCCCGAGCAAGAAGATGAGGCATTGTTTGGCAGTGCAAATTTCGAGTTCAGTTTTGGCGAAGGAAAGGAAGTTCCGACCGCGGTTTACCTTGTTGCTGGCCTCATTATAATGGGGGCTTGTGGAGGTCTATTCTCCTATACCGAAGGCTTCGGAGTCATGGACGAATGGAATTCCAAGGACTGGGTGAAAGTTGATGCTGAGGTGAAACAGAAACACTTCTTCCATGAGAACGGTCAGAGGATCTTGTCCAGCAATACTACCTGGGTTTGGAATTACACAGTTGATGATGTCTTGTATGAGGGCGAATGGGTCTGCTATAATTCTGGTAGTAATCGTCAACCTGCTTGTTTCAGGAGTATTGGTTTCTATGGACATCATGATGTTGCTTACAACCCCGATGACCCATCTGAATCAGACCTTCATCCGGGCTTCACTCGGCAAATCTTCTGGGAATCTGTTCATTGGATAGGGCTGGTCGGTTTTGGGGCTCTCATTGGATTCTTGATTTTCTCCACCGGTGTTAGCAAATTGTTGGGAATCTCGCTTCCGGGAGTTGAAGTATTGAAACAATTCACTCCGACGGAAGAGGATGAGGATTACGACCTCAAGGAGAAGCTTCGTGAGAAATTGAAGGCCGATGATGACGAAGATGAGGAGCAGGATGATCCTGCAGAACCACGTGAATCGGACTTCTTGCCCTGATTGAGCAGGTGGATGCGCTAGCTCTTCTCAGAAGAGGTCTGCTGAGAGATACTTGAGGCCGGAATCGACAGGGATTGCAACGACTTTGTGACCGGGCCCGAGTTCTGCTGCGAGTTGGAGCGCGCCGGCGACATTCATCCCGCTCGATGTGCCGGCGAAGATTCCCTCCTCGCGCGCTAATCTAACCGCTGTCTCGCGCGCCACCGACTCATCGATTGCGCGCACCTCATCATACGGCTCGTCCTCACAATGTTTGACGATGAATCCGAGGGCGACTCCATCGACGCTGTGTTTTCCACTCGGATGTCCACTCATCACCGCCGAACTCGCAGGTTCGAGGGCGACGATGCGAGTCTTCTGACCAACTTTCTGTAGCGCTCGTCGGACCCCTACGATTGTCCCCCCAGTTCCGACGGTCTCGCAGAGGGCATCGATTGGGCCATCGATTTGTTCGATCAATTCCTCGCCTAATCGCTCAAATCCATCGATGGAATCGTCATTGTTTAGTTGGTCTGTGAAGAAGTAATTCTCATCTTCAGACAACTCGTTTGCTCGAGCGATCATCGCTCGAATCACTGGAGCCGAAATCTTGCCATCGGGTGATTTGATTACTTCCATATCCGCTCCAAACGCGGTCATCGAGTCCAACTTTTCCTGAGAAAAACAATCCCCAGAAATGATGTGGAAATGGTAGCCTTTGACAGCACAGACGAAAGCCAATCCAGCCCCTGTGCTGCCGCCCGAATACTCGACGACACTCATTCCCGGGCGGAGCTCGCCGCGTCTCTCAGCACCCTCGATCATGGCGAGCGCCATTCGATCCTTCTTCGAACCGGTTGGGTTGTACGCTTCGAGTTTGACGTAGACATCGGCACTCCCTTCAGGGACCATCCGGTTGAGTTTGATCAGCGGGGTGTTGCCTATCGCATCGAGCGCAGATTCGACGACGGGGGGCGGGTTAACGGTCATGCATCGAGAGCAGTGGGCTGCGTATCAAGCGTTGCGGAATCATTCGATTCTTCTCTGTCGGCGCGCCGGCGCTTAATCCAGCGAAAAAGCAGGCGCGAGAAGACCATCGAGAAGGCGAGGAAGAGTAGTGAATACCACCACGGAGATGACTCGTTTGTGGCTAGGAAATAGGTTACTACGAGGATGCCAGTGCCGTAGAATGCGCGGAAAATCGAGTAAGCGATGAACGATTTTACCAACGGGTGGTCGAGGAAGCGACGGATACCCGACTTTTCCTCCTGGGCTTGGGACAAAACCTCGTCACCGGACTCTCCCACGCTGTTCAACTCCAGTGGCTGATGGTGTCGGGGCCGACCTCTATTTCGCGGTCCCGGCTGAGTCCTGCCGCTTCGAGGTCGGCTGCGCCGAAGGTGGCTCCTTTTCCGGTTAGTTCGACCGGGGATTGGCATAGGTGCGCTCGGTCGACGGCTCCGGCTTCGAGGAAGCGTCGCCAGGTGTTTGGGCCACCTTCGACAAGTAATGATTGGATGCCCCGGTCGCCGAGAAATTGCAGAATGCGGGCGATCGGAATCTCGCCGTCTTCGTCGGCGAGGACGACGCGCTCGACATGGTCTGCGTCGGGGCTTGTTTGGGTCGAGGCGTCGAATCCGTCGGCGTGAATTAGAAGGGTTGGGGCTCCGCCGTCGGTTAGCAATTTGCAGTTTGATGGGGTTCGCCCGTTCGGGTCGATGACGACTCGTACGGGCGGGGTGCGCGGTCCAATGTCCGGTCCGCGCACGGTAAGAGATGGATCATCACGCACGACCGTATCGACTCCGACGAGAATTGCCATCGAGTCGGCTCGTAGCGCGTGAACAATCTCCAATGATTCGGCCGAGGAAAATCGCTGTGCAGGCTCGGCCGGATCGCAATCTACGCGACCATTCGCGTCGATTGCGGCTTTCAACAAAACTTGCGGGCGAATATGCTCGCACCAATGCATGAATTCGTCCATTTGCGCGGCGCACTCGTCGGCCAGCAAGCCATTCTCAACTTCGACACCAGCGATGCGCAGAGCATCAGCACCATCTCCACGAACGGTCGGATTGGGGTCGAGTGCCCCGATTACGACGCGCTTGACCCCAGCCCAGAGCAGAGCCTCGGTGCAGGGTGGAGTTCGACCGAAGTGGTTGCAGGGCTCGAGAGTCACGTAAGCGGTCGAGCCCTGTGTCGGCACGCCTTTCGCCTCGGCATCCGACACAGCCATCTGCTCAGCGTGCAATCCACCGAGGTGGTCGTGCCATCCCTCAGCGATGACCTGACCATCTCGAACAAGCACGCAACCGACCAACGGATTCGGCATTACACGGTGTCTACCGCGTTCGGCGAGCTCCATCGCTCGCCGCATGAATCCAGCCTCATCCACCATGCTTTCCGACCTCAGCGAGCCGCGCATCACTCATCATTCCTCGCCCTGCGAGAATTCAGCAATTTTTCTCCCGCAACCAACATCAAGAACACAACGGGAATCCCTCCGTGGCGAGCGTTGCGAGCGTTGTGGGAGGCCAATGAAATCGAGGTTAGTTGAATCGGAGAGCATTCAAGTCTGAATCCAACCCTCACCCACACGTGCCTCGCATCGCCTGCATCCTCAATCCCAAGGCACGCGACGGTGTCGCAGCAAAACGCTGGCCCGATTTCGAGACAGCACTCATCGCAGCAGGCTTCGAAATCGACCTACACGAAACCAACGCGGTAGGCCACGCGATGAATATCGCATACGACCTGCTCGACCAAGATTACCAGATGATCGTAGCAGTCGGAGGTGACGGCACGGTCCACGAGGTGGCCTCAGCCCTACGCGGCACAGGCAAAACCCTCGGAATCCTCCCGATAGGCAGCGGAAACGACTTCGCCCGCGCTATGGGAATCCCACTATTCGACTCCCAAGGAGCCGTAGACCTGCTAACCACCGGAGCGAACCATTCGGTCGGCGCAGTACGCGCCGAAGGGCCGCCCGCAAGCGACCTGCCTAACTACAAAATTCCAGCCCCGCACCCTTGCAATGGTGACCCAGAGCAACCGGAAAATCACGTGCGTTGGTCCTTCCTCGAAATCGACGGTGGGGTGACGAGCAGCATCAATCGCATGAAGATCGCAGGAGTCTTCAGCTGGATCCGCGGCCAAGCGAAATACACAGCCCTCGGCATCAAGGCAATCCTTGGCTGGAGGACCCAACCAGCATGGGTGAAAATCAATGGCGCCGAGGCCGAAACCCTGCCACTGCAAGGCCTTTTTGTCATCAGCCAATGCCAGACTTTCGGCGGTGGCTACAAGGTGGCTCCGGGCATCCACCCCAAGCGTGACACCGCCTCGCTAATCCTCGCCCTCGGCCTCTCAAAACTGCAAATGCTTGCGGTTATGGGGCCGCTCGAAAAGGGCAAACACCTTGGGAAGTGGGGGAAAATTTCGATGCAGGATTGCAAGCGATTTGAGATCGGCGCGGTCCGTCCAGATGGTGAGCCGAGTACGACCGCACCGCACTCTCCTCCGCTGTTCATCAATGTCGATGGAGAGGCTTGTTTGATGACGCCGTGCAAATTCGAATTCCATCCGAATCAACTCATCGTTCGCGGCGCGACAACGATTCCCAACGAATGATGATCGCCGCATGCGGCGATGGCGCTTCGATGCGCTCGCTTCGTTCGCTACTTTTCATCGACCTCAGTTCCGGGGAACCGTGTAGTGTTCAGCAAAGAGTCACGAAGTGAAGGGTGTTCGGAGGTGGGCGGGCAGCGTGCTCTGCTGCGTTCGCAGCGTCTTCTGCGAGAGGCATGAGAGATTGACAAGCACGAATCGGATTTATCACACGGCGTCGGGACGCTCGGCTCAATGGCGCTCGAGTGCAATATCGACGAGCGCGGACGGAAATTCCGGTCGCGCCTCGGAACTTTGCTGGTCGCACTCGGCCTCGGGTTTGAATCCGCCTTGCTAAT
The DNA here is from genome assembly GCA_964576865.1 of uncultured Candidatus Poseidoniales archaeon. Taxonomy (GTDB): domain Archaea; phylum Thermoplasmatota; class Poseidoniia; order Poseidoniales; family Thalassarchaeaceae; genus MGIIb-O1. Next base: position 15,561 of record CAZNVK010000026.1, read on the forward strand.
TTCTAGAGTCGGCCATCACGTGCTTTGGCCTGTCTCGGCCGGCTTCATAATCGGCGGCGTGTTCTCAATCTTCGAGGCACGGATGGGCTGGTGCGCATTCCGTGCCCTCGGCTTCCGAACCAAAATCTGAATCGCTGCCAAAGCGGCGATTCAGCCCCGATGCGCCGAGCAAGCTCGGCTACTCTCCACCAATCTCAGTCCCCGGGAACCGGTCAGTAATCTGTTGATAGCGACGCAGGGAAGGGTGTTCGGAGGCGGGTGGGCTGTGTGCCCAGTGTGCTCCGTGAGGGGCAATTCAAGCGATGGTCGTTCAAGCGACGGATGCGCCCACCGAGGTCTGACTTTCAATCAGCGCGAGTTCGTATTCAATCGCGCTCGCTCGCGAGCGCCTCTTTGAGCGCAGTCGCGCTCTAGAGAGCGCGACACATCAGACCGAAGGTGGCGCAGACGGAGAGATTTGAACTCCCGAGTCCAAGGGACACCGGATTTCAAATCCGGCGCAATACCAGGCTATGCGACGTCTGCAGTGTTCGGCCGTAGCGGCCACTTTTGATGAATCTATGCGGTCGGCCTTGATCTATCACCGGCTGTAATAACCGGGTCGGCACCAATCGGGCAGACTGGTCGCAGCATCTGGGTGAGTCAGCCCGATGAACAGCACCATGACGATGATGAAGAAGGCTGGGAACAAGGCGGTGAGTGTCAGAATCTTTGAATCCGCATCGCCGTAAAGATGCATGAAAATTGCAGCGATCATGATGAACTTTGGAATACCAATTCCCCAGAGAATTGCAAAGGTCAATTCCTTCTCGGTATAGCCCATCGAGTCGGCGAAGTTGGAGAGATCTAATCCAACAGCCGCGACCTCAATTAAAGTGAGAATCATTAGGCCGTAGAAGTTCATCCAGTAGGGGTCTTTTCCTAGAATTTTGTAATGTGCCATATCTCATCACCTCAATACAGATAGAAGAATGGGAACACCAGTACCCAAATCAAGTCGACAAAGTGCCAGTAGAGACCAAAGTACTCTATCGATACTGCGTTAGCAGGGGTGTACAGGCCCTTCCATGCCTTGAAAGTCATGTATGTCAGACCGACGATTCCACCAGCGACGTGAGCCCCGTGAGTTCCGGTAGTCACATAGAACAGCGAAGCTGACACCTGAATGTTAGCAACCATGTGGGCTCCGGTAGCCTCGTCGATGTAGGAGTGGTGCTGGTAGTGGTCAGCATTGATCGTGTAGCCTTCATCGACGAGAGAGACGATATCGTGCTCATGTAGTCCGATGAAGCTGATTTCAGGCACGTAGAAGCCGACGAACCACTCAACCATCTTCAGAGTAAGGAAGAGTACCGCTAAGCACCATGTGCTTGCGAGGTAGCGGTAGACCTTCTTTCGGCGAACCCCTTCATCGAGGTCAGGCATCTTCGCGTAGCGCAGAGCCTGAACGATGGTGAAGGACGAGAGAATCAGTGCAAAGGTGTTGATTGCTCCTGGAGCCAAGTGCCACCAGCTACTTGCGATCAGGTGGCTAGCTGGCTCGAAGCAGGTAACGGCGACCCCTTCTTGCCAACCGGTTGGGTTGGTAACGGGGTCGAACATCCCTCGCTCGAAGACTGTGCCACAATTCTCGATTCCGAGGCGGTATCGCATGTAGGTAGAGAAGAGGGATGTGAAAACCATCATCTCAGACATCAGGAATACCCATGTCGCGACCTTGCGTACTTGGATTCCCCTGAATGGAGTTCCTGTCGAGCGAGGCTCGTAGTGACCGTCGAAGGAAAGATCCTGCCTCCACCAGATGAAGAGCGAGAATCCGACGACGAGTAGGCCGAGCAGGATGGTTGGGATGTGGCCTGGATTGTAGGTTCCGTAATCCCATGCGGCTGCGAGGCCAAAGAGGAAGATGGCAACTCCTGCGCTCAGGAAGAGCGGCGAGAAGGAGTTGTGCGGCGCTCCGTGGTGCCAATCGTGCGGACCGAATGGCTGAGGTGTGTGATGGTCATGTTCTCCACTCAATGGCTCACCTCCTCATTGTCTTCTGGAACCATCAGTCGATTGAACCAACGTCCCAAGGCAGATGGCTCGTTGGCAATGTGCTCGTTCGCGTCCTGCAGCACCGGCAAATCGTTCCAATCGAAGGAAGGTGTTGGAGGTGGTGAGGCTGTCATCCACTCGAATGACCAGCCGCCCCACGGGTCAGCTGGTGCTTTCTGTCCTCGCACGAGGCTGAGCAGCATATTGGCTACGAGAATGAAATTCGAGAAGAAGAATAAGAAGGCGCAGACGGTGATGAAGAAGTTCCAGTCTGCGGCCCATTCGGGCAGCGCCGTGAAGTCTTCAGTCGTGATGAAGTAAGTGTGAGTTCGGCGCGGCATGCCGATGACACCGAGGCGGTGCATCGGCCAGAAAATTCCGTTGTAGGTGACGAATGCGGTTAGGAAGTGTAGGGTTCCCAGCTTCTCGTCTAACATTCGCCCGGTCATCTTCGGGTACCAGTAGTAGATTGCGGCGAAGAATCCGAAGACGGTTCCACCCACGAGAACGTAGTGGAAGTGGGCGACGACGAAGTAGGTCTCGTGCAGGTGGGTATCCATCGCTATCGAAGGGAAGAACATACCCGAGATTCCACCGAGGGTGAAGGTCACGAGGAAGCCCAGCGCCCACAAGGTGTGCGTGCGATAGACAAGAGAACCGCCGTGCATCGTTTTCAGCCAATTGAAAATCTTGACTCCGGTTGGCACGGCGACAAGCATCGTCGTCAGCATCGTCACGAAGCGCAGGGTTGGTGACATTCCAGATGTTAACATGTGGTGGCCGTAGACGATGAAAGACACGATTCCGATGCCCGCCATTGCGAGGACCATCGACTTGTAACCAAAGATAGAACGGCGGGCAGAAGTCGCTAGAACTTCGGAAATTACACCGAATGCGGGAACGATAACAACGTAGACCTCAGGGTGTCCGAAGTACCAGAATAAGTGACTCCATAGCAACGGGTCACCGCCGGCTGACATATCGTAGAAGGCGGTGGAAATCGTCCTATCGAGGTAGACTTGAATCAGTCCAACTCCGAAGGCCGGAATCGATAGGAAGAGCATCAGGTTAGCGACGAGGATTGACCAGGTGAACAGAGGCATCTGCATCCAACCCATTCCCTCGGCACGCATGACAGCCATCGTCGTCAGGAAGTTGATTCCAGTCAGGGTCGAAGAAGCGCCCAGCATAATCTGGCCTGCAACCCACATCGTTACGCCGGTGTGAGCGCCGGTGCTGACGATGTAAGGCGCGTAACCGGTCCAGCCTGTGTCGGCACCCTGGCCGGAGAAGACACCGGTGAAGATTAGAATAGCTGCGAAAGGTTGCAGCCAGAAAGAGAGCGCGTTGATGCGCGGTAGAGCGAGGTCAGGCGCGCCGATTTGTAACGGCACGATCCAATTCGCGAAGCCGTTGATTAGCGGCATTGCGGCGAGGAAAATCATCGTCGTGCCGTGTAGGGTGAAGAATTGGTTGTACTGGTCCTGTGATATGAAGCCCATATCAGGACCAGCGAGTTGCAGCCGAATCATCATCGCGAGGATTCCACCCACGCCTAGGAAAAAGAGGCCCTGAACGAAGTAGAGGGTTCCGATCTTCTTGTGGTCGGTGCTGGTCAGCCACTCGGAAATCCAAGGGGCTAGGTGCTCCCAATCAAAGGCATCAGGATTGGTTCGGTAGAATCCGTAGAGGATGGTAACCGTCAGGAGCAATCCTGAGATGATGATGAGAGTGGCAAGTACCGTGAATGGGTCGGCAGGGTCTAGACCCGGTCCGAGCGAGCCGGCGACGGTCAAGTCGTAGCGATTCCACTCGTCGCCGCTATTCGAACCATCGCCATTGACAGAGTTGACGTGGACGATGAATTCGACATCGCGACCGTGGCTTGGAGCAATCCATTCCACTGTCCAAGTGCGGTAATCATTGCCCGCTTCTGTGTGAGTGACCTCTGCGGGCGCACGCGACTCTACGGTCGCGTCGAGAACAGAGAATTCTCCACCGGAGGCCCAGAGATTGAATCCGCCGGAGTTAACGCCGGTCTCAGCAGGTCCACCGGTGAATGAGACTGTGACCGTGTAGGTCTCAGAGGCATTGTATTCCTCTGGTAATCCCTCGACCATGATGTCGACGGTCGCGGTTGGAACCGCGCTGTGACAATTACAACCACTGGCTTGGATTCCAGTTCCTCCGACGCCCGCCGGCAAAGAGTTGACCGCAGGTGAGACCACCATAGCGATCGAGATTAGAATGAGTGCAACCATGCTGCGCGTGACCAATGTCTTCCTCTCCATACTTTCACCACCTCAAGCGTGAACGCTGACTCCCGCAATCATGTAAGCATGGTCATCTCCACAGTATTCTGTGCAAAGAAGGAGGAAATTCTCGACTTCATCAGCCAGAACCCATTGGGTCGTTGTTTGCTGTGGCAGCACGTCCTCCTTGATGCCTAGTGAGACGAACCAAGGAGCGTGAGTAACATCGTTTGAATCCATCACGGCAAAATAGGCGGTTCCTGCCTTGAGCGAGAGGTGGGGCTGGTCCTTGCCTTCGATGGTGGTGGTGCTGACAGCACACAGATCCTCGGAGAGGTCGAAGCAATCGAATTCCCAATACCACTGGTACCCCTTGATTCCGATTACTTCGTAGCACTCGGCTTCGTACAAGCCCTTGTCATAGTTGAACATCAGATTGGATGATTCGCCAGTCTCGCATTCGTCACCATAGAAGCCGCCATCCTCTGAACTCGTTGCCGACCAAATGTTGTCGACCGGAGCCCAAGAGATGAACGTGAGGTAGATGATTAAGAGAAGCGGAGCGAGGAACCAGGCGAATTCGAGTTTGAGATTATCGTATTCTTTTGGAAAAACGCCAACTTGTAGATTGTCGATATTCGGGTTTTCGCCTTCCTTCGCGGTGTAGTAGAAGGAGTGGTGATACAGCCAGCCGAAGGTGAATAATCCGACCAAAGCGGACCACAGCACATACTCATTCCAAAGGTCGTCGTATAGAGGTGTGATGAGACCCATCGCTATCTCCATTCGGAGCGCGTGCGAATTACCCTCATAAGTTTGAGGTAGCGACAATCGTCAGACATGATCCGACGTAGTCGGAAAGAACTTCAAACACCCTCGGTCGGTAAGCCAGTTCGGATGCAGCCTGAATGGGTCAGGTTATACGGTCGCAAGACCTTGGTTGAGGTCGATGTGCAACCGGGCTCGAAGCGGTCTGGAGTGGTAGGTTTCGAGCCCTGGCGGGGGCGATTGAAGGTGGCTGTACGCTCGCCCCCTGTTGAGGGAGCGGCGAATTCTGAGGTGGTTGAGATTATCGCTGCGACCTTGGGATTGAAGGCTGGGCTTGTTAGTATCGAAAATGGTGAGTCGAATCGACGCAAGACTATCGCAATCGTTGGTGATTACGTTGATTCTGTGAAAGCATTTGCGGAGGGTGAGTGATGGGGGCCAGCGATTGGATTCAGGGCAAAGCCGACCTTGCTGGGCCTGCTGATAGGGCGGTTCGGTTTGAGCGCGCTGCTCGCGCGCTCGCAGACTGTCAACGACGTAATCGAGATCCCATCGATGGAGGGGCTGGTTGCCCGATTTTAGTCGAGGGGATGAAGGATGAGCGGGCCTTGAGGCTGCTCGGTTTCGACGGCCCGATTGAGCTGATGAATAGAGGTTGGGACCGTTCGAGATTAGTCGCTTATCTGTACGAGAAATACGGCACGCGAAATCTTGCCGACGGCGGTCCTCCGCTGATTCTACTGATGGATTGGGACCGCACAGGCGGTCGTCTCCAAACATCTCTTCGCGACCGCCTCCAAGCATTGGATGTACGGGTTGATGAGGACCTCAGAAAGGTCCTGCTTAGAGTCATGAAACCGGAGGGTAGGACGGTGGAAGCAATCGCACCGTATGCCTCTTCGTTGAATCCTTTGATCCGTGCTCATATAGAAGAGGAATAAGCCTCATTCCAGTGGGAAAGATGTGGGTTCTTCCTTGACGACCTTGAGGACGAGATGAGTGACAGACCGTACAACTCCGTCCATAGAAAGGACGTTCTTCAAGAGGTCATCAAGGTCGCTTCGGTCGCGTGCTCGAGCGATGATCATCGAGTCGAAGTCGCCTGTTACATCATAGACGCCGTAGACTCGTGGGTCGCGGGCGATTTTCTCTTGGATTTCGATGAGGCGTCCCTTCTGGATTCGAAGGCCGATGACGACGTTGAGGCCCCAACCGACTTGGTCGGCATCGAGGATTACCCGGTAACCCTTGATGATGCCAGATTCCTCGAGTTTCTTGACGCGGTTGCTGACCGTTCCCAGCGAGACTCCGACCTCTTCGGCGATGCGGCGCAGGGAGGTTCGCGCGTCGTTTTCGAGCACCCTGATGATGCTTCGGTCGGTATCGTCGAGCATGGTTTGGCTCCGGGAGAGTGTGGCTGGCCGGTGCGGTCTTTGAACATTCAGTCGAAATTATGTAACTCAACTGTTCGATTGTTCATTCTTCTTCGGTTACTTCAACGCCTCTCATGGCGCGTATCACTGCGAGTTCTGAGGTGCGCAGCATTAGGGTGGCGCGGCCGCCTAACCAGATTGGGATGGCCGCGCCGTTCGAGGCGTCGATGAGCAGGTGATTGCCTCTGGTTTCTGCGAGGTCTGGGTGGACTTCCGACGGCTCGGGTTCCTTGCCTGAGAGTAGATTGTCGATGGTTTCTGGCTGGACTTCGGTGCGTCCTTTCAGGGTTGTTTGGGCGATTCTTGTTGCAGCTGCGCCGACGGTCCGCTCGAACTCGCCACGGCGCAGGTGGGCGGCCTCGAGACCGAGGCTTGCGACCTTGAGAGGCCGCCAGCGGCCGCCGGGAATTCGGGTCCTTCCGCCCCTGCGGCTGCGTTCTGAGGCCCAGATTTGGTGGGCTTGAGGGGTCGACCAGAGGATCTTCTTTCCGCGCGACCAGAGGTGGTCAGGCACCGTTCCCCAGTGTTCGGCTAACATTGCGCGTTGTTCGGGGCTGAGCGGTTGGGGCGTGTTTTCGTGGTCTTGTGGTGCTCTGTCCTCGCTGAGGGTCTCTTCGACCTCGACTTGTGGGCTGGCTGGCGCGTCCACGGATTTCTCGAGGATAGCGAGGAAAAAGCCCCCGCCGCCCGATTGATCATTCCACACACGCATACAGTTGGGAAGTGCGGCGGCGATGTCTGCTTGGGCTGGCGGAAGGAAGCTTTCACGGGTTTCGCTGTCTTGAACGATTGAACAGTCATCTGAAAGAGTCGGCCAATCGTTCATTCCGGGCGAAGCAGCGAGATTCGGTATGGCTTCGCTGGCTGGTACGAGGCTGAGTTCGGCATGAGTACGCAGGACTTCAGCGACTACAGCCTCGTTCTCAATCGGGTCAAGAGAACAGGTAGAGTAGACGATTCGACCGCCCTGTTTGACCAACCTCGCCGCACGGCTGAGAATATCGATTTGCAATTTCTGCATCGAGCGCCCGCCATTCGGCTTCCAACGCGACCAGACATCCGGATTCTTTCGCGTTGTTCCGCTCCCTGTGCAGGGAGCGTCGACTAGGATTCGGTCGTAGCCAGATTCGGGCAGATTGGGAAAGTGCCGAGCATCGTGATTGACCGCGATACCGGTTCGCGAGCGATGGCGTTGAAGGTTCGAGACGAGCAAATTCACCCTGCCTCGAACCACCTCATTGGCGATGACAACTCCTGAATCCTCGAGATGCTCAGCGATCTGTGTCGTCTTCGAGCCGGGGCTGGCGCACATATCGAGCACAAGGTCGCCAG
>CAZNVK010000027.1:0-23219 GCA_964576865.1 uncultured Candidatus Poseidoniales archaeon
TCCCAGCCGGCGCGAGCCTCGGCGCAGGGCTCTCAGAGACCGAGTCGGGAGCAATTGCCCTAGTCAGCGGCACCGTCGTCGCAGCCGACGATACAATCTCAATCGAGACCAGTCGTCCAGCGACAAACTCCCCTCAAATCGGCGACGACGTAATCGCAGAAATCACCAAACTGATGCCGAAGGTCGCGATGATCCGCCTTCTCCACATCGAGAAAGACGGCGGTCACCGAGACCTCGCAGCCGAGAACCTATTCGCAGACATCTTCGTCACCGAGATAGTCGACAGATTCCTGCCATCCCCCGGCGATGCAATGCGAACTCGCGACTTAATTCGCGCTCGCATCACCCAACTCGAGCCGAACATGAAGGCAAGCACCCGCGGCTCGCCCGAACTCGGTGTACTCGCAGCAATCTGCCCAGCCTGCGGAATCGACCTCGAAATCTCTGACGCAAAGGAGGACTTCAACGTCGATTGCCCTCGCTGCGATTACTCAGGCTACCGTGCCCTCTCCAATGGATTCGGCCACGGCCATACTCTAGGAGAAGACGTACAGAACCTCAACCGCGGAGGCGAGCGATGGTCCGCTGACGCGGAGAAGAACCTCGGCCACGAGGGTGCTCGACCCTACCTCTCCCCAGTGGCCGACCATCGCCGCGGAATCACTCACGAAGCACCCGCGGCGGCTATGCGCATGCGCGCAGCAATCACCGGAAAGGGTGGACGTGGCGGAGGCGGCCCAGGTCGTGAGCGTGTTCAGCATGAGTGTAAGTGCACCCTTTGTGGCGTGGACACAACAGTCCCATTCACACCAACCCCCGGCAAACCAATCCGCTGCCGCGACTGCATGGACAAAGTCAAGGAAGGCAAGGCAACAAAGGAGCAGTTGGCCGCCGAGCGCGAAGTTCTGACCAAGGCGCGAGCCGAGGCTGGCGAAGCGGCTGGCATCAAACTCTTCGTCGCTCGCCTCGCCTACAAGGCGACTGAAGACGAGCTTCGAGCACTCTTCGCTGAGCATGGCGAGGTCAGCGAGTGCCACATCGCCAAGGACAAGGAAACAGGCCAATCTCGTGGCTTTGCTTTCGTCAAGTTCGCTAGCCGCAAAGCCGGTGAAAAGGCGATGAAGGAACTCGATGGAACCGATATCCACGGTCGCTCCATCTCCGTTCAGGAGTCGAATGATGGTGGAGACCGCCGCGGTGGAGGCGGCGGTGGACGCGGCGGGCGAGGTCGCGATGGTGGTCGCGGCCGCGGTGGTAACCGGCGAGACGGCGGCCGCCGCCGAAATTGAATCTCTCACGACAGCCTCGCGAGCGAAGTGGTGAAGTCGAGCGGTCGACACGACCGCTCGGAGGAATCGAATGGAAGGCTGGCTTGTCCTCGATGGATACGAGGATGAACCGGCCGCCTTCGGCGTGCCGAATTATCTCGGCTTCCACATCCGCTACATCTGCGGAGTGCTGGAAGCGCGAGGCATTCCATACACCTACATGACAATCGATCAATGGCGGCTCGCTCACAAATCCCGCCTCACTGACCCCAGCGAGCGAGCCGTCCTTCAGCGAGAACTATCCGAACTGGACGGTGCAGTAGTTCTCGCTGGTGCAGTAGTTCCCGGTAAATATGTGCGAGGAACTCCAATTTCACGCCGCGAACTCGACGAGTTCCTTGCCATCCTCCCGCACGAGCAACCGGTTCTCGCGGGAGGCTGGGCCATCAGACATTGGCGCTATGACGGCTGGATGCCACTGCGCGCCAACCTATTCTGCGCGGTGCAAGACACCGACGCCACCCTCGACCACCATCTCGCGACAGGAGAATGGTCCCACAAGCGGCGAACAGCCGAACAGTGGGACGAATGGGCAAAGGCAGGAGCGCGAGGAAAATGTGTCACCGCGCACCCCGACCTCGTAACCGAAGACGGCCGCGCAGGCCCGCTGACATACGAGGTCGAACTCTACCAGGGCTGCGTCCGCTACAAGCGAGGCTGCAAGTTCTGCATCGAGCCGAAGAAAGGCGTCCCAATCTGGCGAGAAGAAGCAGACGTAATCGCCGAAATCACCGCAGCCCTCGACCACGAAGTCCGCCATGTCAGAATCGGAGGTGCAACAGACATCTACACCTACAAGGCGGAGGGAGTAGTCGAACTCGAATACCCAGTTCCGAACCCCGAGCCGATCGCCCGAGTTTTACACGGGTTGAGAGAGGACGAGCGCCTCGACATCCTCCACGTCGACAATGGCAACCCATCGATAGTCGCAGAAAACCTCGAGCCGGCGACAGAGATCACCAAAACCCTCGTCGAAACCCTCTCCGACGGCGCAGTCCTCTCATTCGGCCTCGAATCAGCAGACCCTCGCGTCCACAAAGAAAATTGGCTCAATTGCGATGCCGACCAACTCAAAACCGCAATCCGCCACATCAACGAGCACGGCAGAGAAAGAGGCGAAAGAGGCCTCCCCAAACTCCTCCCCGGCCTCAATTTCATCGCCGGCCTCAACGGCGAAACCGAAGCCAGCTACGCCCTCAACCGCCAACTCCTCGACAGCCTGCGAAGCGAAGGCCTGTGGCTGCGCAGAATCAACATCCGCCAAGTCGAAGGCCAAGGTTTCCAACCCATCCCGGTAGCCACATTCCGCGAATTCAAGCAAGCGGTTCGCCAAGAAATCGACCGCCCACTCCTCGAAGAGATGTTCCCGATTGGTACCCGGCTCACAAACGTCTGGTGGGAAGCCCACGAAGACCGCATCCGGCGCCCTGAACAAGTCCTCGACCCGAGCCACCGAGACCCAGCAATCCACGGGCGCCCAGGAATCACCTTCGGCCGCCAAATCGGAGCCTACCCAATCCTCATCGGAACCCCATACCAAATCCCACTCGAAACCGAGTCGGAAATCATCGTCACCGGACATGGCATGAGAAGTATCAGCGGAGTCGAGTCGGGCCTTTCGATCAACACCGCAACCCAGGCCCAACTCGAAGCCATCCCGGGCATAGGGAGCAAAGCGGCATGGCGCATCATCTCTGCAAGAGCGAAGGCAGCGCGCAAGACCCCCGAACAACCATTTGAGAGCTTAGAAGAAGCATTTGAGGCGTCAGGAATTCAGTCCTACGGACTGGCAGCGGAAGTTCTGCGGGTCGCCCAATGAGGTCGCCAACGGGTGATGCAGCGGGTTCATGGCAAGGGAATAGTGATAATCTCAGGAAGTGCGCCAACTTCCATGCTCGGTGCGGAAAGCAAGAGAACAGTCGCTATCGGAATCTGCACACTCTTCCTCGGGGTGAGCATACTCGGCCTCCTGGTCGGTAGTGCTGGGACAACGCTCGTACTCGACGAAAGGGAGGAAGCGGAGTTCACGCACGGCAGCGGGCCTACGTTGAACGTGCGTGGCAGCGAGGCCGGTTCGGTCTTCTCTCATTCCGTCCTCGACCTTGCTTCTGACGGACCGATTGTCGTGTTGGCGAACGGGACTACTGTTGAATGGTCCGAGGGAAGTGCGGTTTACAGCGAGAATTCGTTGATTTCGACTTCTGGCGCTGGGCGATGTTCGATTCTCGTGAATTACTCGATGTATTGCACTGGGACGAATAATTACGGGCAATTGGGGCTCGGGAGTACCGCTTCGAGCGCAGGATATGTTTCGCTGAGTCCCGAGCCGGTTGTGGTTGACGAAGGTAAGGATCACACCTGCGCGATTTTAGTCGATGCTAGTCTATGGTGCTGGGGTCGCAACCACCACGGGCAGATCGGTGATGATTCGACGACTAACCGCGTCTCGCCGGTTCAGGTCGACTTGGGTTCGGGCGTCGACGCGGTTGCTGTATCGGCTGGTGATGATCATACATGTGCAATTACCGATGCAGGCGACGTCGTGTGTTGGGGGTACAATATCCGTGGGCAATTGGGCGATGGCACGACCAATGAATCTCACTTGCCTATCGAGGCGAACCATTCGACTGGATTGCGGGCTGTCTCATTGGTGACTTCTGGGCGTTCGAGTTGCGCTATTTTCGAGAATGGTTCGGTCGGTTGCTGGGGCAACAAATACACCGTGTTCACAGATAATGGAGCCTCGACGGGTAATGTTCACCTCGTCGATTTGGGTGCGGGCGTAACCGCGATTATGCTCGATGGTGTGGGTTCTCACACCTGCGCTGTGACCGACAATGGTTCGATGCAGTGCTGGGGCGTGAACACGAATGGGCAACTCGGTGATGGTAATTGCTCATCGACGATAAATTCGGATTGTTCGTCGGAAAATATGTTCCCGGGCGAGGGCGATTCGACGGTTCATGTCAATCTGACTTCTGGCCTAACCGTCCTCGCCGCGGCGACGAGCAATGATGCGACTTGCGCCTTGCTTTCTGACGATTCGTTGCGTTGTTGGGGCGCGCAGTCGGGCGAATTCGACAATACAAGCGATTCGAAGTATAATCCGTTCGAGTTGAGCTTTGCCGACGGCGCGCATGTCGCGTATACCGATCAGGACATGGATGGCGACGGAACTCGGAATATCTTCGACACGCATCAGACGGGTGATTCTGATGGTGATGGTGTCGTCGATGCAGATGATGACTACCCGACGAATTCCGCCCGCTGGACCGATTGTCCTTCCGGTCAATACGGTCGCTTGACCTGCGCCGATGCGGATGTTGGTCATTCGGCACAGGGCAATACCTTGGTGCAGGTCGAGTGTCAGGCTGGTACTTTCCAGCCTTACACAGCTCAGGCGACCTGCTTCGAGACCTCGGCTGGACATTATGCCGGCTCTGCCGGTGCAACCGCTCAGACGCCGTGTGCAAACGGGTACTACAATGAGAATATCGGGCAATCCTCGTGCACGGCCGCGTCGGCTGGTTCCTATGTCAGCACCGCCGGAGGCGATGCGGGAACTACCAATGATACGGCGGTGCCCCTCTCAGCGATGAGCGCCAATTACACAGGTAGCATCAACGGCGGTGGCGACACCGCCGATGTCTTCTCTTTCGACTTGGATCGTAACAATTGGTTCTCGGCCAATCTGACCTCTCCATCTGGGCAGGATTTCGACATCGATCTTCTCAATTCGACCTTCGAGATAGTAACCTTCTCGGCGACCAATGCAACTCAGGAAGAGGTCTCGACCAGCATCGTCGATAACGAGAGTGGAATGTACTACATCCGCATCATCTACTCCTCCGGATCAACCGGACCGGGCAATTACTCCCTCATCATCGACCTGCGATCAACCGATGGAACGGGCGCGCAGGTCGGCTCGACGGCTACCCTCGTCGACGTTGAACACGGCATTCAGACGACCGATTGCGCCGTCGGAACTTGGCAGAATCAGGCCGGCTCAACATCGTGCAACCCATCCTCCGCCGGCCACTATGTCTACGGCACCGGAGCGACCGGACAGACCGCATGTTCGCCTGGATACTATCAGCCGAATACAGGCCAGACGAGTTGTATCATCGCCTCGGTTGGATACTATGTTCCAACCTCCGGTGCCGCCTCTCAAACAGCAGCCTCACCCGGATACTACGTCAACGTCACCGGATCCTCATTCCAGCAGGCATGTGTGGCTGGAACCTACCAGCCTTCGGCGGCTCAGACCGGATGCTACGCCGCAAGTCCCGGATATTACGTCCCAACCGCCGGACAAGCCAATATGACCATCTGCGATGTCGGCACCTACCAACCGAATACAGGCGCGACATCGTGTATCGATGCCGACCCTGGATACTACGTCGCCTCGCAAGGGGCGACGGCTCAGTCGCAATGTCTGGTCGGCACCTACCAGCCCTATTCGGGTCAGTGGTCTTGCCTGAATGCTGACCCGGGTCATTACGTCCCAGGGCTGGCTGCGACCGCGCAACTCGAGTGCGCGGTCGGCACTTACCAACCAGCCGCCGGCCAAGACAAATGCGATTCAGCCTCGGCCGGCTATTACGTCAATAGCACGGCAGCCACTGCTCAAGACCCATGTCTGCCGGGCACCTACCAACCCCTCACTGGTCAGTCCGAGTGCTTGACGGCAGATGCTGGCCATTACGTCGATACCCAAGCGGCGACGGCTCAGATTCCGTGCTCAGCCGGTTCTTACAATCCTGACACAGGAGCCGACGAAGCCAGCGATTGCATGCTCGCTGACACTGGCCATTACGTCGCGCTCGACGGTTCGATCTCACAGAATGCCTGCGCTGCAGGAACCTTCTCAGCCAATCAAGGACAAATCGCCTGTGACGCAGCAGCCCCTGGTCATTACGTGCCCGATGTCGCAGCAGACGCTCAGATTCCGTGTGCAGTGGGAAGTTGGCAAGGAGCTCAAGGCGCGACCGAGTGTGCAACCGCCGACCCCGGCCACTACGTCGATGAGGCAGCAGCGACCATCCAGACTCCGTGCACTGCAGGAACCTACAATCCAAACAGCGGCTCGATTGACCCCGACGATTGTGTAGCAGCAGAAGCCGGCAATTACGTCGCCGATGCAGGCTCAGCGGAACAACTCCTCTGCCCAGCAGGAACTTACCAACCCGCTCCGGGCCAATCCGACTGCATAGATGCAGACTTCGGTTACCATGTCCCAGCAGAAGGTGCGACCGGACAGATCGGCTGCACGATGGGTTCCTACCAAGGCGAGCGCGGAGGAACCGAGTGCCACAGAGCAGATCCAGGCCATTATGTTGATTCTCACTTCGCCTCTGCCCAGAACGCCTGCCTTGCAGGGACCTACAACCCCTCCAGCGGCTCTACATCCGCAGCCGACTGTATCGAAGCCAGCGCCGGCTGGTACGTAGCAGAAACCGGCTCAGCAGCACAGGAGCAATGCGAGTACGGATCTTACCAACCTAATGCAGGCTGGTCGAATTGCCTAGTCGCAGACGCTGGACACTATGTCGACACGATGGCTGCGACCTCTCAGACAGCCTGCGCAGCCGGCAGCTACAACCCTGACACTGGCTCGCTCAGCGCCTCGGCCTGCTCAGACGCAGACCCCGGATACCACGTACCCCACCCTGCCTCGTCTGCCCAGACTGCATGTGAGGAAGGCTCCTACCAGAACCTGCGCGGGCAGACCGAGTGCAAGGCAGCGGACCTCGGATACTACGTCAATACCGACATGGCGACCAACCAGATTCCCGCCCCGCTCGACCACTACATCGACACCGAAGGCGCAACCGAAGCCCTCCCTTGCCCGAACGGCCAGATGACGATGGTGGAAGCGACAAAGGATGTCAATGATTGTCACACCGATACCGACGGCGACCGAACGCCCGACTTCCTGGACCGCGATGACGACGGCGACGGTATCGACGATGGTTACGACCTGTGCGATTTCGGTCTGATGAATTGGACAAGCACCCGCACCAATGACTGGGATGCTGATGGGTGCGAGGACACGATCGAGGATCTAGACGACGATAACGACGGCTATCTGGATACCGAGGATGCCTTCCCTAACGACGCCTCGGAGTGGATTGACACGGATGGTGACGGCATCGGCAATAACGCCGATGAGGACGATGACGGCGACGGCATTCCCGATCTAGAAGAGAGGCAGATGGGACTCGACCCGCTGGTCGCCGACTACGATAATGATGGCTATAATGACAGCATCGACAAGTTCCCCAAGGACCCAACCGAGTGGGAAGACACCGACGGGGACGGAGTGGGTGACAACTCGGACAAGTTCCCGACGATCAAATTCTACCAGAGTTATGGTCAGGCCGCGGTACATCTGCTGATCGGCCTAGTTGTTCTCGGAGTCGTCGGCTTCAGCATACGCATGGGAATGGGACGTAAAGAGAAGGCTGAGGCTGACGATAGCACGCACGAAGTAGTGGAGATAGGTGGGGTCGAAGTTCGGGTATCGTCAGATGAAGTCCTGGAAGATGACGAACCTGAACCTGAACCCGAAGAGGAATCCGAGCCGGAATTCACCCCACCAGTAGCCATGTTCGATCTGGACACGGCTCAGCAATCGGCAGCCGATGAGGAGGATGATGAGCCAGATGTCGAGCCAGTAGGATTCGATCTCACTCACGAGGCTGAAGCCGAAGGAGAAGCTCTTGAGTCTCCTGTAGAGCAAGAAATTGAATCAGAACCTGAACTGGAATCCGATCCAGAACCCGAAGTGGTCACAGAAGATGAACCAGCCGAAGAACCCGAACCAGCTTCCGAAGTCGGTGAGCTCGACCTCGGAGCACTGCTCGAGACGGCGCCTCCGCCATCACCTCGCATCGAGGCGCCTGCCGATGCTCAAATCAATGAACATGGCCAGAAGGTCTGGCGCGACGCAGCAGGAGATGTCTGGGTGCAGAACCCCGACGGCTCGCTCCTCAAGCACAATGTACTGACGGGCGGTTGGGAGCCGTTCGAGCAATGATGCCTCCCCGAGACATCCTTGCTCTCCGGCCTCCCTCAATATTGCTGAATTATAGGCGCCGGTGAAGCCTCGTTGGTTTTACGACAGGCGAAGTTGGTTACCGAGACATCCTTCGATAGGCGTGAGAAGTTTGTTCGTTCCGCGACGAATCGCAGGAGAATTCTCCTGAAGACCCGCATGCATCGGCACCCAACGCGAGACCTAACCGCGCGGCGCATTGATAATCCAACACCCACTGCGCCGGCCCACCGGTGATGAAATGACAGATTACAACGAATTCCCGACCATCGAAGCCCACGCACATTGTGACGGACCTTGTGGAGTCTATGACCCAGCGAGTGCCCGTGTGGCAGCAGAGGCAGTTCAGTCGATGACGAAGAAGATGCTCGCGCTGATGACCGATGAAGCGATGGCAAACCCGCAAAATCAGATGACGCTCGGACGCTACTCGGCAATCAAGGAAGAAGAATCACAAAAGTGCAAGGACGAGCTCCTAATCCTCTGGACGGACTACTTCAAACCGCAACACCTCGAGGCTAACCCCGACCTCCACGACACGTTCTGGCAGGCAGCGAAGTTGTGCTCCGCGTGCAAGGTTGAGGTCTCGGAGCAGCACGCCCAGGAGTTGATGGACGCTGTTGAGGCGATTCACCACATGTTCTGGGCGTCGAAGGGCCGTGAGGTCCCATGGATTCGCGCTTCGTGAACGTCAGAGTCATCGGAGACTCGATGTGGCCGACCCTTGCGGACGGTGACGAGGCGGTTTTCCGCAGGGTCGAGGGAAGCGAGCAGGCTGAGTTGGCGGCAGGCCAGATAGTCCTGCTCGACCATCCCTTCAGGAAGAATCTGCAAATCATCAAACGGATTCAAACGATTGAGAATGGAAGAATTTTCGTCGTCGGAGATAATCCCGATCCGACCGCGGCTGAGGATTCCCATAATTTCGGCGAGGTCTCAGTTTCCCTTGTTCTGGGAGTGCTTTCGGAGTGAGAGCCTCCCACAACGTCAGCAAGGCTCACGACGAAAGTGTCGGCTCAATCTCTAAGGTGTGAGGTAATCTTCGCGGTACGTGGAGAGGCGGTACTTCTCACTCGCTCTGACCCTTCTTCTACTGAGTGGGGCGATGTCGGGGTGTATCACTACCAACGATTCATCGGACAGCGATAGTGGGGATTCTTCCATCGATGAAGAATTGCCGCCTCTTGAGGATTGTATCGAATTCGATGGAATGGAGCGATGCTGGCAAATCTATGCACCTGAGGGATTCAACCCTGCTGAATGTATTGAGAAATCATGTCCTCTCGTAGTTGATATTCACGGATTTACCGACAATGTAGACCGACAACGAGCCATTTCGGGATTCGACGATTTGGCCGACGAGTTCGGATTTCTTGTGATGTATCCGATGGGACACGAAACCTCGTGGAATTCTGGATGGTGCTGTGGAGTCGCTAAAGATCTGGAATTGAACGATGTAGAACTAATTGAGCAAATGGTCGCATTTGTTCAAGAAAATTGGAGCACCGACCCCAATCGAATCTACGTCACTGGATGGTCAAATGGCTGTTCAATGGCCCAGAAAATGGTGAATGAAGCAAGCCATTTGTTCGCGGCAGCAGGATGTATGGCTCACTATCTTCTCGATCTTGAAGCGACAGATTATGCTCCAGTCCCCATGATGGAAGTTCATGGAGTGAGAGACGCAGTTGTTCATTATGGAGTCACTTACGCAAATTCGTTAATTTTCGATCTGAGTCTGGAGGGGGATGAGGGTGCGATTCAGAACATGGAGCGTTGGGCTGAGATGAATGGCTGCACTGGTTCGACACCTGATATCGAGATTTTCGAATGGGATTACTCCGTTCTTGGATATTCTAATTGCGAGAACGATGCTCAAGTTAGACTTGTCACCCTAAATTTCGCTGGACACAATCCATACAAGAAAGACTCACCCGATCAGGATACGATGCCTGGAAATCCTACTGGGATAGACACATCGAGAATGGTCTGGGATTTCATGTCCCAATTCAGTAAAGATGAAACGTCATAAAACGTAGATAGATAACAGATAAGTGAGGTTGTTCTGTGCGATTTGCTCTGGTTTTGGCTTTGCTGATTGCTACCTCTTATATTTCTGGATGCATTTCTGAAAAAGAATTAGACGACCCCAACGAGACGGCTGATGATCCAATTTTGGAGCCAATTGATGAAAGAGAATGTTTCGAGTTCGACAATATAGAGAGATGTTGGCTAATCCATATTCCTGCAACAGCAACACTCGAATTCTGTGAACACAACTCTTGTCCAATCCTTGTCGATATGCATGGGAATAGCATACCGGCTGAAGGTCAGTTACAAGTCTCAGATTTCTCAAGACTCACCGACCCCGACCATGTAATTCTGGTTCATCCCGAGGGAATCGATCTCGGATGGAATCACGGTCGTTGTTGTACCGAGGAAAATGATGTGGGCTTTATCCTGACAATGATTGATACGATCATCGAAGAACGATTCGCAGACCAGAATCGAGTCTATCTCACCGGATGGAGCAACGGCTGTTTCATGAGTCAAGAAATCGCAGCCTTAGCAAGTGAAAGAATCGCGGCAGTTGCGTGTATGGCAGGTTATGTTGATGAAGAATTAGCAATGGGTTATTCGCCAACACCAATAATGGAAATTCACGGTGTCTATGACCAGTTTTTGCCTTACGCTTCCGGCGCACCAGCTGCAGCATTTTGGGGTGGTACTTTAGATTTGGATGAAGGTGCAGTTCAGAACCTATATTGGTGGGCAGACGCAAACGGGTGCTCTGGTTCTGTACCAGATATTGAGACTGCCGAGTGGGATTATTCAATCAAAAAATTCACCAATTGTGATAATAATGCTGAAGTTGTATTAGTCACCCTCAACTTTGCTCAACACAATCCATATTTGAATGATTATAACGGCACAACAGATCCAGTTTTTGAGGCACTATTGAGTGGCAATCCTACAGGTATTGATTCATCCAAAATCGCTTGGGATTTCATGTCCCAATTCTCAAAATCATCCGATTAAAACTGAATGACGTTGGCTCCCCAAGCCAACCCACCACCGAACGCTGCCTCGGGCAAGCCCGAGGTCAGCTCACACACTGAGTAATCTCGTGGGAACGCCTCGTTGGTTGTGCGGAGTTGGACGTTGGTGATCTAAAATTGGATGACATTTGCGCCCCATGCGAGACCACCACCAAAAGCAGCAGTAACCACTAGGGAACCGGGTCCAATCAGGCCTTCATCCATCGCTTCGCGCATGGCAATTGGCACACTGGCACCTGCTGTATTGCCGTATTTGTGCAGGTTAGTATGAGTCTTAGACATCGGCAAACCCAGCTTCTCCATGCCGGTCTTGATGATGTTGATATTCGCCTGATGAGGAATCACGAAATCCACCTCGTCGAGGGTCTTCCCGACCCTCGCCAAAGCCCCATGAACCGCCTGCGGAAATGCCTCGATGGCAAAGTTCCAGACCGCTCGCCCGTCCATGTGGAAGTATTGCATTCCCTCGCTGAAGTTCTCGCTTGGAATTGGCACGCGCACGCCTCCCGCAGGGATCTCGATGACGTCTGCTCCGCCCCCGTCGCTCATCAGCCAAGAACCGAGAACGCCCTTGCCCTCTGGCACCTTACCAAGAACTGCTGCACCCGCACCGTCGCCGAACAGAACGCACGTCGTCCTATCCTGCCAATTGAGGATTCGAGAGTAAATTTCGCTCCCGACCACGAGCACGTGGTCGTACCCTGGTGTTCCAACGTAGCGAGCGCCGACGTCGAGCGCGTGAACCCAGCCGGCGCAGACAGCATTGATGTCGAATGCGCCGCAATCTTCGCAGCCTAATTTGTGCTGGATGATGCCTGCAGTTGAGGAGAGTGGCACGTCCGGTGAGGAGGTAGCGAGGATGATGAGGTCGATGTCAGCGGGGGTCAGTCCAGCATCGTCCAAGGCACGCTTGCAAGCCTCTACCGCGAGGTCCGAAGTGTGGGTTTCCGCGTCTGCGATTCGCCGCTTCTTCATGCCGGTCTTGGTGGTGATCCACTCGTCGCTGGTCTCGACGATTTCCGCCCAGTCCTCATTGCTCATCTCGTGCGGTGGCACGTACGCGCCGAGTCCGATGATGCCTACAGAAGCCATGTTCTCTCCCGCTTTGCGGGCGCGCATCTCTTTCAGTCATTCCGACTGTCTCGGCACTTTCTGTTCGTAGATAGGCTTATGATATCAATAATTGAATCGATTTCATGGTGCGACGGCGAATCTTGGTAGTAATCGTGGTCGGCATGATGAGTTTGCAAGTGGTTTCTCTCACGAGTCAGTTAAATCTATCTTTCGAATCTGAACACGCCGTCGACTCAACAACTTTGAATTCAAATCAGCAGCGTCATTCGAATGCTCCACTGAGGATAGAAGTCACTGAGTCGCCAAGTAGGCATTATTCGATTGATATTTCTTCAGATTTTGATCTGCGGATGAGTGTTTCTTTCTCATCAACGATTCTGCTAAAATCTTCTCACAATCCTGAACTGGAGGTTGAATTGAAAGCAAGAGATGTTTACACTATCGAAGTTGAATCGAGTCGTACGGAACTTGACTTTGAATTCGTCGTTGTAGTGAACGCACGAACCAACGAGGGATATCGATTTCGAGAGCAGATTACGGTTCCATCGGAGCCAAAGTCGGAAGCCTGTCGATACGATTTGACGATGAAGGAGGCTATCAATCGCGGATGTGCCGAACCTCCGTTTCCGTCTATCCCTATGTCGTCGGCGAAGGGGACTCCGTCTTTCGTCACTGGTAAGTTTGAGTACGAGGATCGTGAGTTCGACGAAACTGGATTCACCGGTGTGAATCCATTCTTGCCAATCAGAATGGCCGATGTCGAGGTGTTTGACAACTCCACCGGCACGGTTCTCGCGACCACTCACACGAACAACCAAGGAGAGTTCAATGCCACGATTTCTTTGGCATCTGCTACCGATGTAGCGGCTAGAGTATTGACATCCTCAGAGGGAAGTCAGAGACTGTTCAACCAGTCCGTAACCAAGACTCCATCCACAGGAGGCACCGTATACAGCCTGACCTCAAGCGTGTACTCAAACACTCAACCTGGTACCAACATAGACTTCACATCATCTCCTACGCAGGCCAGTGCAGTAGGAGTTGCGGGTGCGTTTAACATATTCGATATGGCGGAGTACTCCGAATCTTATGTAGAGAATCTCACCAGTCAGGTAGCACCATTGAACCTGACTCTTTATTGGACGGCAGGAGAAGGCTCCACGGGATCCAAATGGTACGATCTCAATGGACATGTGTATCTTTGCGGGACCTCAGACGATGATGACTCGTACGACGATGTGGTAATCCTCCACGAGATAGGTCACTACATCCACCTAGTTTACTCTGGCAATCCCAACCACTACGGAGGACATTCTCTGACTGGAACATATGACTTGAGATTGGGCTTCACAGAGGGTGTAGGGACCTACTTCGCTGGTGCAATTAGGGACTACATGGGGCTAGATAAGCCCCTCATTTACATTGAGACTACGGGCACTAACCTGAGATTCTGGGGTTTCTCTAAGGCAGATAACACAGATATCATCGCAGGATATTCCAACTCCACTTTCACCGCAATGGATTCAGGCAACGAGGCAACGGTCGGACACGTGATTTTCGATTTAACTGACAACAACAACACGAACGATGGGTCACCCGGAGTCGATGACGACGCCATCAGTCTGCCCAATCTACAGGGTGACCAGATGGTCTGGGATGTCTTCATCGCGATAAAGGACAATGAGACGAGCACAGGAGTTGTCAATGGCACTAGGATTTCTCTCGAGACCTTCTATGACTACTGGGTAATACTGCATCCCTCCTACGCCTCGGACTTCCAACAGATTCTGCTGGATCACAATGTAGAATATATTGAAGATGCCTTGGAGTCGGATGACTCCTATTCTACAGCTACATGGATTGAGACTACCGGTTCGACCCATCACCACACATTCTTCCCCGCTGGAGATGCAGATTGGTCGAAGTTCAATGGGACTGCCGGAGCTGAGTGGTTAATCAAGACGATGAACCTCGCTAACGGGGCCGACACGATACTGCAAGTCTACGATTCTGATGGAACGACCTTGCTCGCGAGCAATAACGATGCTACATCAAGTTCGGTAGCATCATCCATCCAGTTCTCGGCCCCCGCCGATGCAACTTACTACATAAAGACCTACAGGTATGCAGATACCATTCCGATAGGCCGGTATGGCGACTTCGACCTGACTATCACTGACATCAACCACCCCAGCATCACTTCTCTGAGTCCGAGCAGCGGTTCGGTCAGCGGAGGCTATACAGTCGACATAGCAGGTTCGAACTTCGAATCAGGGGCCACTGTGAAGTTCGGCGTGTACACTGCGACCGACGTGACTTGGAATAACGCAACCTCGATGACAGTGACCGTACCTGCAAACATCCCGGGCTATGCAGATATCAAAATCTACAATCCAGTAACTTCAGACGGTATCACCCCGCAAGGGACTCTATCGGACGGTTTCGAGTACAACGGCAGCCCGCTGGACCCGGTTATCTCCTCGATTTCTCCTGACTTCGGCGACTATACGGGCTCGACAGAGGTCACCATCACAGGCGACTACCTGATAGACGGGTTGACCACAGCACTCGGCTCTACCACGCTCGCAAGTGTAACCGTGGTCGATGCCAAGACCATTCAGGCTACAGTCCAATCAGTGCCGCGTGGGGTGCACACAGTGACTGTTACCAACCCGAATGGTGCATCCTCCTCGATAGTCAATGGGTTCGAGAGCACGCTCACTGAGATTGCCACCATCGGCTCCACCTTCGTCGCAGGCTCGCCCCTGCAGAACTCCATCACTATCACCGAGGACGTCAGGATGTCCGATCTGTACGTCCATGTCAACGTCTCACACCCGATAGTCCCAGCCAAGCTTAACCTCACACTCGAGACTCCGAGCGGCCAGATGATCGCACTGTTCGATGAGATTCAGGTGGCCAACGAGACATTCTACTGGAAGTCAGGATTCGATTCGATATTCGGCTACAACGACTACCCTTCCGAGGCCCTCTACCAACTCAAGGGAGAGTCCTCCCTCGGGAGTTGGACACTGCATGCATCGAGCAGTAGCAGTTCGACCAACACACTGCACTCTTGGGGGGTGACCTTCCTCGAGTACAGGCACCGTGACCACGCTGACCAGGTATACTGTGCAGCCGAATATCGCAATCACGTCATGTCTGTGGATTCCGAAAGCGGAGATTTATTGTTCAGGGCTCGATATGAGGGAGCATATGGAAACGCTGTATCAGTATCCAATGATGGCAGGAAGATATTCAGTGGAGGGAGCACTTACCACGATGGCAACTCTTGGCAAAACTCACTAATCCACATCAATGACGCTTGGACAGGGAAATTGCTAGACTCCTACCTACTGACAGGCAGGGCAGATGCAGGTTCCATGGTCGAGACTCCTAATGGCAATCTCGTAGTCGTCACATCCTCGCAACTATATCTGATTAATTTAACCAGTCAGACAATCGTTGGGAATCTCAGTCTGACCTACTACGCGAATTACAACACCTATGATGTGGCAATCAACCCATCTGGAACCATCGCCTATGTCACAAACAAAGATGGTAAATCCCTGCAGACCTACCACCTGCCAAGTCTTACTTCTGCAGGGAATCTCTCGACCGGTTCCAATGAGCCCACCGATGTCATAATTTCTTCTGATGGGAGTTTCGGTGCCATTGGATACAATCAAGACATTATCCAACTGTTCTACACCTCAAACCTGAGTGTTTATGCCACTCATACTGCGTATACTGGCAGAGCGACAATCACATTCAATTCAGACGATACCGAGATTTATGGAGGAATTTTCTCATGGTACGCGGGTTTCATGCACTTGAATTTGCAATCAGGAAATCTGACTACTTACCCAGTTGACGGTGCATCCTTCGGGGTTTATGCATTGGGCGAGCGAGTGTACATCGCTGATTGGGGAGACCCTAGTATCATTGTATGGGATTCTGTCAGGATGCAGCAGGTCCTTGAGATTGACCTCGCGCCTTATGATGGCTACAGTTGTCGGGACATCACAGCTTCCGAGCCACCCGGAATGCTCAGCCCTACAATCTCAGCGACTAGCCACGACCTAGTACTCTCATGGGCCGCTCCCTCATCGGGCCCGGCAGTCACCGAATACAGAGTGTACAAGGGAGACTCTCCGGGCAACGAGAGTTACTATGCGAACGTCTCGCCAAGCACCTTAACCTACACCGACACTAGCGCATCGTCCACCGCACTCTCATACTACCGAGTCTCATCGGTAATGACAGGCTTGGGAGAAGGACCGATATCACCGAGGCTGACCGGTGCGCCCGGAGCGGACTATGATAACGACGGTATTGCAGACACACTGGATAATGATGATGACAATGATGGGGTGTTGGACTCCGATGATGCCTTCCCACAGGATCCCAGCGAGGACACTGACACCGATGGTGACGGCACCGGCAACAATGCCGATACCGACGATGATGGCGACGGGGTTGCCGACTCGAGCGATGCCTTCCCGCTAGACTCTAGCGAGGACACCGACACTGATGGTGACGGCACCGGCAACAATGCCGATACTGACGATGATGGCGACGGGGTTGCCGACTCGAGCGATGCCTTCCCACTGGATCCCAGCGAGGACACCGACACCGATGGTGACGGCACCGGAAACAATGCCGATACCGACGATGACGGAGACGGCTGGTCCGATACCGACGAAATATTGTGTAACACCGATGCGTTGGATTCGAACTCGATTCCGTCAGATTCCGACTCCGATGGTATCTGCGACGAGGTCGATTCGGACAGGGCCGAGGCCGGCTTCCAAGCGGGCTCGGTCTTCACCGAAGCCACACTCTCTGCGGGAGGTGCCACTACCTGCATAATTCTCGAAAACGCATCGCTGCAGTGCTGGGGCTCCAATGCCGCCAGCAAGCTCGGTTCCGGGTCGGGAGGTTCTACACCAGCAGCCTCCAACCTCGGGAGCGGCCACACAGCGATGGCCACCGCAATCGGGTTCTACAACTCCTGTACTATACTCGACGGCGGCTCTGTGAAGTGCTGGGGTCAGAGCAATGGAGGCAGTAGTGGCAGCACTATGAGCATAGGAACCGGTAGGGTTGCAGTAACAATAACTGCCGGTTTCGATCACGCGTGCGCGATTCTTGACAACGCTTCACTGCTCTGCTGGGGGGGCAACTCGAACGGTCAACTCGGTGATGGTACGACCACCACCAGCACCAGTCCGGTGAGCGTGGACCTAGGCACCGGGCGCACGGCTGCAGCCGTTGCTGCCGGACATCGTCACACATGCGCCATACTCGACAACGCATCACTGGTCTGCTGGGGTCAGAACAACAACGGACAACTTGGAGACGGCACTACCACCGACAGCACGACCCCGGTTTACGTGGATGTTGGCTCGGGCAGATATGCCGTGGCGATATCGGGTGGACGATACCACACCTGTGCTATCCTCGATGATGCCTCGCTCAAGTGCTGGGGCCAGAACAGCTACGGCCAGCTCGGCGATGGCTCGACAACCACCACAAGCACCCCCGTCAGCGTCGATCTTGGCAGCGGCCGGACGGCGGCCTCACTCTCTGTGGGCAACATCCACACCTGCGCCATCCTAGACGACGCCTCGCTCAAGTGCTGGGGCTACGGGCGAAACGGCGAGCTGGGCACTGGCTCCACCTCGGACAGCCACACGCCCGTGAGCGCCAGCTTCGATGCGGGCCGCACAGTGGTAGCAATCGCGGCCGGAGGAGGTCACACCTGCGCTATCCTCGACAATCTCACTGTGCAGTGCTGGGGTGAGAATGGTAACGGCCAGGTGGGCGACGCAACGACCACCGATAGGACCACCCCAACCTACGTCAGCCTCGGTGGAAACTTGGCAGCGGTCTCGGAGCGCGACCTCGATGGTGACGGCACCCTGAACATTTTTGATACTCACTTTTCAGGGGATGATGATGGCGATGGAGTCATTGACACAATAGATGACTACCTGAACAATCCGGCACGCTCAATCCACTGTCCTGCGGGCTCCTACGGGCGCTACGTCTGCCTCGATGCTGATGTCGGGCATTACGCGAGTGCGGGAAGTATGTTCCAGACAGCGTGCGTGGCAGGAACCTACCAGGCATCCACCGGTCAAGGCTCGTGCGACGATGCCGATGCTGGGTACTACGTGGACTCAGCCGCAGCGACCTCGCAGACCGCCTGTACGGCGGGCACCTACAATCCCAACACAGCATCGACGAGCTCTAGCGAATGCACTGATACGGACGTTGGTTACTACACTTCCAGTTCTGGCTCGGCATCCCAGACCGCATGCACTGCCGGAACCTATCAACCGAATACCGGCCAGACCTCTTGCCTCGACGCGGACGCAGGCTACTATGTATCGATGACTTCCGCTACCTCGCAGACCGCATGCGCGGCAGGAACCTACCAACCATCAACGGGACAGGCCTCGTGCATCGATTCCTCTGCAGGCTACTACGTCGCCACTACCGCTGCTACATCTCAGGTAGCATGTGCAGCGGGAACCTACCAAGCCTCTACGGGACAATCCTCGTGTGATGATGCCGACGCAGGTTACTACGTTTATTCCAGTGCATCTACTTCCCAGACCGCTTGCATTGTCGGTTCATTCCAGCCCTCGACTGGCCAGACCTCGTGCCTAGACGCAGATGCCGGGTACTACGTCAGTACCGCCGGATCTCCTGCACAGTACGCATGCAGCGCCGGGACATACCAACCTCACTCTGGCCAATCCTCATGCTTGGATGCAGATGCCGGCTACTACGTCGACACCACAGCCGCTACCTCGCAGATCGCCTGCGCTGCAGGCACCTACCAGCCGTCTACCGGCCAAAGCTCGTGTCTGGACGCCGACTCCGGTTACTTCGTCGACAGCATCGCCGCGACTTCGCAGACCGCCTGCGCTGCAGGCACCTACCAGCCGTCTACCGGCCAAAGCTCGTGTCTGGACGCCGACGCCGGTTACTACGTCGACAGCACAGCCGCTACCTCGCAGATCGCCTGCGCTGCTGGAACTTACCAACCCTCTACTGGACAGTCGAGTTGTATCGACGCCAGTGCTGGCTATTATGTCGATAGCGCCGCGGCTACGAGCCAAACGGCCTGCTCAATTGGGACCTATCAACCCTCTACTGGACAATCGAGTTGCATCGACGCAAGTGCGGGATATTATGTGGATAGCGCAGCGGCTACGAGTCAGACAGCTTGCACCGCGGGCACGTACCAACCATCGACTGGACAATCGAATTGCATCGATGCTAACGCAGGTTACTATGTCGATTCTAATGCGTCCACTAGTCAGACTGCCTGCGCAACTGGGTCTTACCAGCCATCCACAGGACAAACCAGCTGCATCGACGCCAGTGCTGGTTACTATGTAGGCACGACGGCGGCCACGAGCCAGGCCGCTTGTTCGATGGGGACATATCAGCCTGCGACGGGGCAGTCGAGCTGCATCGACGCCAGTGCTGGGTACTATGTGGACACGACTGCAGCCACGAACCAGACAGCCTGCTCGATCGGAACCTATCAGTCGGACACCGGCCAGAGTTCGTGTGAGGATGCTGATGCGGGATACTACGTAGACACCACCGCCGCCACCGACCAGACTGCCTGCGCTCTTGGGACGTATCAACCAGACACCGGACAGAGCTCATGCTTGGAGGCAGACGCTGGTTACTACGTCGGCTCTACGGAAGCGACGAGTCAAACCGAGTGCGCTGTGGGGACATATCAACCCTCGACCGGTCAGAGTTCATGTCTCGAGGCCGATGCAGGTTACTTCGTTGATACGACGGCATCGACCAACCAAACAGCATGTTCGATGGGCACCTACCAGCCAATCACCGGCCAGAGCTCCTGCCTCCTATCAGATGCAGGATACTACGTCGACACGACCGGTGCAGTCAGTCAAACTGCCTGCACAGTTGGAACTTACCAGCCTTCGACCGGTCAGAGTTCCTGCATCGAAGCGAGCGCCGGACATTACGTGGACTCGACTGCTGCAACAAGCGAGACAGCCTGCGCAGTCGGAACTTACCAGCCCAACACCGGGCAATCGAATTGCCTTGACGCCGACGAAGGCCATTTCGTCGCCACTAGTGCGGCCACTGCACAGATTGCCTGCTCTGTAGGCACATACCAACCATCGACTGGACAGAGTGCTTGCACCGACGCCGACGAGGGTCATATTGTGGACACAACTGGCGCTAGCGTGCAGACTCCGTGCGTGGCTGGATCGTACCAACCGTCGACCGGCCAATCCTCATGTATCGAAGCGGATGCTGGACATTACGTCGCGAACGAAGGTGCCGCTGGACAGATTGCGTGTTCACCGGGGACCTACCAGCCGACAACCGGACAGAGTACCTGTGTCTTAGCTGACGCGGGTCATTTCGTCGAAGACTCAGCAGCTACGCAGCAGGAGACTTGCCTACTGGGAACCTACCAGCCCAGCGCTGGTCAGTCTTCCTGCCTTGATGCTGACGCTGGACACTTCGTTGATGTCTCTGCAGCAATCTCTCAGACCACCTGTTCGCCTGGCACTTACCAACCCTCCAGAGCTCAGACCTCCTGCCTCGAGACTGACGCAGGTCACTTTGTGGAATCGCCTGGAGCCACCGAGCAAACCGAGTGCAGCTCTGGATCTTACCAACCACTCACGGCACAGACGGAATGCCTCACTGCCTCAAAGGGCCACTATGTGGACTCGACAGGTGCGACGGGTCAAATCCCCTGTCCCGACGGGACGACGACCGAGGGCGAAGGTTCGACCGATCTCACCGATTGCCTAACTGACACCGACGGCGACGGAACCCCGAACGTATCTGACGCTGACGATGACAATGACGGATATCTCGACGAAGAGGACGACCTTCCACTCGATGCGAGTGAATGGGTCGATACCGATTGGGACGGCATCGGAAATAATGCCGACGAAGACGATGATGGCGATGGATGGACCGATGCCGACGAAGTAGACTGTGGCTATGATCCCCTGAATTTGGATGACTCGCCTACAGACCTCGATCACGATGGAATTTGCGATGAGTTGGATGAGGATGACGATGGCGATGGGATCAACGATGACATCGATGAGTTCCCCCGCGATTCCTGTGCATGGATCGATTCCGACGGCGATGCCGACCCTGATGACCTAAGCGATGACTGCACCTCAAGCTTGACCGAGGACGAAGATGACGACAACGACGGCCATGCGGATGTGGACGACGCCTTCCCTCTAGATTCGACCGAATGGGCTGACCTTGATGGGGATGGCGTCGGAGACAACACCGACACTGATGACGACGGAGACGGAGTGAGTGACGCAGAGGACCTCTTCCCGACAGATCATACTGAGTGGGACGACCATGATGCAGACGGGATTGGTGATAATGCAGATCCTGACGATGATGACGATGGCTTTGACGACTCAACCGAGGATGAGTGCGATTCGGACCCGACAGACGAGGAATCAGTGCCGGGAGACAAAGATGACGATGGTATCTGTGACGCGATCGACGACGAAGATGACAGGGAATCGGATGGGCTGCCCGGATTCGGAGGACTCGTGGCGGCGCTCGCGCTGATTCTGGCAGCAACCTTCAATCGTCGCCGTCCTTGAGTTCACTCGTCGTCGTGTTTGAGACAGATGTTCATCGGTTCGGAGAAGAATCCCAAACTCCAGCGGCCGCCCTCTCTTCCAACGCCGCTGTCCTTCACACCGCCGAAAGGAACACGCAAGTCGCGGTGCAACCATGTATTGACCCAGACCATTCCAGTTTCTATTGCCTCGGCGACCTGACGACCCTTATCGAGGTCGCCGGTCCAAACGCTTCCAGCCAAGCCGTAGCGGGTATTGTTGGCAATCGCTACGGCCTCTTCTTCAGTCTCGAATTTGTGAATCGTGACGACCGGTCCGAAGATCTCCTCGGTGGCGCAGCGGGCGTCGGGTGAGAGCCCTGCGATGACCGTTGGAGCCAGCCAGTTTCCGTGCTCAAAGGCTTTGGGAAGGCATGGGTAACCGCCGGTCAAAACCTCTCCTCCCTCTTCTTGTGCGAGGGCAACGTAACCCTCGACTTTGGCGAGGTGGTCCGGCGAAATGAGCGCGCCGAGCTGGGTTGAGTCATCGCTCGGGTCACCGATTTTCATCGATTCGACCGAGTCGACGAATCGCTCGACCAATTCGTCGTACACCCCTGATTGAACGAGGATGCGACTACCGCAAAGGCAGACCTGACCTTGGTTGAGGAAGGCGGCACGGGTGACGCCAGGAACGGTCAGGTCGAGGTCGCAATCGTCGAAAATTATGCTTGCATTTTTGCCGCCGAGCTCGAGGCTGAGTTTCTTGAATTGAGGAGCGGCGGCGGCTGCGACCTTGGCTCCGGTGGCTGTGCCGCCGGTGAAGGAGACAAGGTCGACGTCGGGGTGGGCTGTGAGTGGGCCTCCCGCTCCTGCTCCATCCCCGTGAACGAGGTTGACGACACCTGCTGGGAGTCCAACCTCGTGGATGGTTTCCATCAGTAGATTCGCCGTCATCGGCGTCAATTCGCTCGGCTTACAGACGACTGTATTTCCCATGCCGATGGCCGGCGCAACCTTCCAAGACAGAAGGTAGAGCGGCAGATTCCAAGGTGTGATCAATGCCGCAACACCGACCGGCTTGT
>CAZNVK010000028.1:0-22023 GCA_964576865.1 uncultured Candidatus Poseidoniales archaeon
GTACTTCACGATGACTTGGTCGAACTCCTTCTCTGAGAGCATCTCAGCGATGCGCTCGGCGGCACGGGTTGCTGCGAACTGGCCGCCGGCATCGCTGCCCTTCTTGATGACCATTCCACCGGAGACCTTCGCCAGAGTTTCAGCTCCGGTGAGGTCGGTAGCGGTGATCAACACATTGTTGTAAGTGCTGAAGATGTGTAGAATCGCCTTGTGACCCATCACTCATCGCCTCCTTCTGGGACGGTGTCCTCGACTGTCGGGGCCTCGGCCGCTTCAGCCTTGATTTGCTGGACGAATTCGTCGTTATCGGTCGTGGCGCGGACACCGCCGACCTCTTCGATCTCTTCTTCCTCAGCCTGTCGAGTCATGCGCAATTGCTCCATCTCGACGCGGAATGGGTGGTTCTCATCGCGGTAAGGCGAGGTTGCGCTATACTGGAGGTTCTCCTCCTCATCGCGCAGAATCTTGTATCCAGGCACGGTCATGCGCTGGTCACCGATTGAGATGTGACCGTGGACGATCATGTTGCGAGCGGCGCGCATCGAAGGTGCGAAGCCGCGGTAGTAGACAACCGACTGCAGGCGGCGTGCGAGCATGTGCTCGACGGTGATTTGCAGAACGTCGTCGATGCTGGAACCATCAGCGAGCAGGCCCTTGCGGACCATAGCGCTGACGAGGTCAGTCTTCTCGCGAGCGAAGTGACCCTCGGAAGAATCGACTCGTCCGATGAGTTTCATCGCTTGGTTTCGGTGGCGGCGAAGAGCTGACTTCTCTCGCCAGATCTCGCGCATGCCACCGACGCGCTTCAGGCCGAACTGCTCCTTCAGAGCGTGTTCTTCCTCAATGCGAGCAGCCTTCCAAGGGTGAGTTGGTGTCTGGGTCTTAGGTCGTGCGAACTTTGGATGGCCCATTCAATCACCTCACTTCTTCCTCTGCACACCGAGTGTGCTGCCGCTGCGACCATTGCTGCGTAGGCGCTGTCCGCGGACCTTGTGGCCGCTGCGGTGGCGCATTCCGCGGTAGGTCTTGATCGCAGCCAAGCGTGCGACATCGTCGTTGCGGGTCAGCTTGACCTCGGTTCCGATGATGTGCGCGTCCTCGTTGGACTGCAAATCTCGCTGTCGGTTGACG
Organism: uncultured Candidatus Poseidoniales archaeon; assembly: GCA_964576865.1. Lineage (GTDB taxonomy): Archaea > Thermoplasmatota > Poseidoniia > Poseidoniales > Thalassarchaeaceae > MGIIb-O1. Next base: position 1,132 of record CAZNVK010000028.1, read on the forward strand.
AGCCACCAAGGCACGTTAATCGCGTATTCATCTATTGTGCTTCGAATCCTGTCCTGCTCCTCGTCGGTCAGGTGACCGCCGAGTTTGCTGCCATCGATATCCGCCATGCGGCAGATTTGTCCGGCCGATCGCTGGCCGACTCCCGGGATGGAAGTCAGTCCCTGCGCGATCGGGCGCAGACCGTCGATGTCAGAGTCAGCAAGTCTCAGGATGTAGGAGAAATCCTCTCCTAGTTCTGCTTCATTCACTTTTGCCATAGTACGGTTCCCCCGTGTTCATCGGTTGCCCGATGGCCCGGTTAGGGCATCCCGCCGACCTGCCCCCCATATTTGAAGGAGACGGCCGCCCCTACGGGGCGTTGGCGAGGCCTGTTTTTCCGAGGCTCTCGAAAACCGTTGTGCTGCGGGGTTGGGGGTGGTGCTGTGAGGCGCCTCATGCCTCTTTGCAGACGATGTAGAGGCTGTGACTACCGCTTCCTCGCTCTAGTTCGAGATCGACCATGAATCCGCGAGCCCCTTCGAATTCCTTCATCGCCTTGTCGAGGCGACGCTGTAGGGTTGGGTGGATTTCTGGGTCGAGGCTGCAGCGCAGGGTGATCTTGCCTACCCCGTTGCGCGCTGCTGCAGCTGCTGTTTGTTCGATGGTGTGTAGTTCTGGCGGTGTCAATCGGTGCTGGACGATTTCGCCGCTGGCGATGATGAACGCGTCGGTTTCATCATCGCTGAGAAGTGGTTCCGTACTGATGAGGAGCGGTCTGCGCCCTTCGAGGCGCAGCCAGGAATGGCCTGCGCCTTCGGGGAGTGCTTGGTCCAGCCAAGCCTCCTGCAGCCCGGACTGGATCAGGGCTGGGTCGAGGATGCTGAGAGAAGCTCCGAACGGCGGCGGTTTACTCATCGAGACGAGTTCGGATTCGGCTACCTTGCCCTCTATCGTCGCCATGATGTTCTTGCGACCCATGCGCACGCAGCGCGATGGTGATTTGGATGAGAGCGAGCCAATCCAGACCGAGAGTCGGTCGATTCTTCCGCCGCCTTGGCTGAGGTATTCCCAAGTCCTCGGGATGCCTGGGAAAGTTGTCTCGATTACAGCATCGACGAGAGAACGCTGGTCATCGTTGAGTCTTGGCGAAAGGTCGAGCAGAACCGCAGGTCCGCGCGGTCCTGTCTCGAGGTGCTTGGACCAAGCTTTGAGCAGTGGTTGAATCGCAGGTTGCATCTCATCGATTTCGTGACGCTGCGCGTCTCGCGGGCGCGCCGGGTCGAGATGCAGCATGCCGATTGGAGGGTGCGCCCTCGTCCCCGCTTCGCGCAGGCTATTCCAATATGCGACGATAGCGTTCTCGGCATCGGTTCCGTCTCCGACGAGAACGCGGTCCATCGAGCGCTGCAGGTCATCGGCTTCACCAGCCGCGTGCATATTCGCCGCACAGAGCAAGCCGATATTCGGGTCCAGCTCGATTGCCAATCCAGGGCGCTTCAGTCCGGCGGTCAGCGCAATCAACTGAACGCCGCTGCCTGCAGCCGCATCGAGGATTACCCCTGCGGGCAAATCAGCGGCCTCAATCTGCGTCGCCCGCGCCTGCGAAATTGACCATGGAGTCGAGAGCCGGCGCATATCATCCGTCATGTGAAAGGCCGGCTCGCCCTTGCGCGCTGAGTCCGCCTTGGTGACCTTGGAAGCGCGCTTGGCGACTTCGGCCGAGGGCCGAATTGCGAAGTGCGTCGGCTCCTCGTTCATGCCCGCCGCTCCCGAGTCGAGGTCAAGTCCTTTTCGCGCACGCACGGTCTCAAATGGTCGCTCTATCGACCTTCAATTCGAAGCGCAGCCATGACTCCTCGAGTTCGTGCCCGTCATTATTCCCATAGGCGATTGGCGGTGGCAGAAGAGTCGTGTGAGTGGTTCCGGTATCGATTCCAGGAATCAATCCGCGGTCCTCATCGATATCCAATCCAATCGCGGACCAACCGAATCCCTTGATGTAAGTTGAATCATCACCTGCGGTAACCACCAAGTCACCCTCATCGAGCAAATCTCCAGTGTCGGCATCCCACACCTTGTAGTGAACTTCCAACCGGTCACCATTGCTCGCGTGCAAATCGCGTGACTCCGAGCCTTCGAAGATGTGCACATCGAGCAGAACCTCCGCCTCAGGCACCCGCAAATGAGATGCCTCGATGGTGATATCGTGTTCTGTCACATCGCCTTCCAATTCAATCTCGACAATCGCAGTTCCATTTGGCTCGATAGGATCTAGCGTCAAATCACTATCACCCTCATCGGCGAAGACGACCTCGCCCCCAGCGATCTCAAGCACGAGGTCGAGCGTCTGATCCCCCCGATTGTAAACCACGACGCTGGCGCGGTCCCCCGCGCCTTGATGCTCCCAATCACAGCGTAGTTCGCCAGGGTAGAGGAAGACATCGTCTTGGTCGGCGAGAACCTCCGGCCAGTCCCAGTCACCGAGCCGAGAATCGCATGTGTCGAAGAGTAGGTCAACCTCCCAATACCAACGCTCGTTCTCGTCCTTCAACAGGTCCTTGTCGGTCACGGTAAAGGCGTCCCCGTTCTCCTTCGCAAACACATACACGCTGTATCCGACGACAATCGTGGAGCAGACTAGGAGCGCCGCGGTGGCCAGAGAGAGCAGGATAGCGGCGCGGGGAATCGCCATCTCATTGATGCCTAGCGGCACCGTTGGATGCTCCACCTCATCGGGCGTGTCCGAGATCCAGCTTCCTGACACGATACGATTGCTGCGACCGCCCGTCATCAAGGTTGGTATGAGACGATATACGCACGCAGGGGGGGAAAACGTGGTGCTGCGCGCAAGTTAGAGGATTGCTTAATCCTGCAGAAGGACATCTTCGTTTCGCTGGCCAAGCCATGTCACGAGGGCTAATTGGCCGCCGACAACGGTGAGGAGAATGACTAGTCCGACGGCGTGAAGGCTGTCTGCTGCTGCCATGACGAGGATTGATGCGCCGACTCCGATGATGAGGTCGAGAAGCCCCCAGACTCTTAGGATTCGGCGCAATTGCAGTATGCCGACGACCCAGATGGTCGTCGAGACTGTAAAGATGGCTATCGGATAGAGAATCACTTCGTTCACCATGAGTAAGCCGGCGAATAGCAAGATGTGGGAATCGATCGTTGCTATCATCGTCCAGTGGCCATCCTTCATCGGTACCGATGCGGCGGCGAGTGCTAGCATGGCGATGCCGCCGAGGAGGATGAGTTGGGGGAGGAAATCGCTCGTTCGTGGTAGCAATTGATCGAGGGAGATGAGGGCGAGCGGGGCGCAGAGGATGGCGATTCCAACACCTTCGACCTGTCGATGTCTGCGCCCTTGCTCGATTGCGCTGAGAACGGCGAGGACCGCGGCAGGTCCCCATGAGAGCATGACATAGGCGAAGACGCGCAGTCCTCGACCACTGCTCGATTGAGCCGCATCGCGCCCGACCTTGGTTCGGCGCGCATCGATCATCCAATCGAGGAGGAGGGTCATCACCAGCAGAGTTTCAATGAGCAGCCAAGGGAGCTGCCATTGAATCAGGTCGCCGTCGAATGGATTTACTGTGAGTGGAGCTGGAAGCGATTCGACCATGATTGTACCCAGCATGCGGCCGGCGACCAGTGGCAGGACGAGCCAGTCGAGAGCGATTGGAATTCTATCGAGCAAGTTGTCTTGTTGATACATCGAGATGATTACCAACTCGAGAACGAGAATGGTGACTACGGCCATATCGAGAAGTTCCGTTTTGCTACTACCTGGCCCGAGATGGCCGGCGACCAGCGCAAGGACGAATCCCACTATCGCTACTGCGATGGGCATCTCGATGCCGAGCACACTTGGCAAATCGAGTTCGAGTTGCTTGGTTCGCAATCGCGCGATGGCGACGAGGATGGTAGCGAAGATACCGCTCGCGAGGAGCATGAATGGGGAGGAAGAGAATATCATCCCCCAAACGATATTTGCACCGAGAATCAGCACTAGAACCAGAAGAACGATTGTCGGTCGGTGCGAAACATCGGTCGTATAGAGGTCCTCATCATCCTTCGCCGTACCGAGATGACGTCGCTTCTTCCTCTCGGCTTGCAATTCGGCACGCTTCGGGTCGTATCCGCCAATCTCTCCAGTGCCAAGACTCAGTTCCCTTGTCTTGTCACGACCTGCCATCTCCAACCGCTCGTCGCGCCGTGCAAGTGAGGTCAATTCCGCGCGGATCTCACCGCGCGCAACCAGCCAAAGGGCTGTCAGCGCGAATAATCCCAATCCAATACTGGTAGCTGTCTGGTCATTCGATTGTACGGCCAGACCGATGGTGATTACGAGTAACCAGAGCGCCGCCGCAGCGGGCTTGAGCAATTTCTCCATCCGCTCCGCGCGGGGAAGGTAGACTCCCATCACCACACCAGTGCAGAGCACCGCGGTCAATGAGAGATTGATCTCGGGAATCGACTCGGTCTCCGCGAGAATTCTCGACGGCTCCTTGGTCGAAATCGCGATGATCAGAGGCAATGACATCAGAGCCATTCCATTGGTGAATCGCGGCTCATCCTCGGGCTCTCCTCGATATAGAATCGAAGCGGTTGCCACGAGCATCAGGATTACCCACATCTCGTCTAGCCCATGCCGCCATCCGAGCGTTGCCACAGCCACCGCGAGAATCCCCAGAAGAGCAACCGCTCCACCCAAGCGTCGCCCGACGAACTCAGCGCCGAGGTGTGCTGCGGCCAATGTAGCGACGACGAGGATTAGCGTTAGCGCTGTGAAGCCACCTGCATGAGCCATGACAAGGATTGTGACCAGAGGTAACCACAAGCCAATCGACCATAATTGCAGGATGCCGGAATCACGAATCGAAGCAGAAATTTCGGTGATTCCGAGAAAACCAGCAGCCAGATTGACTCCCGTTTCTCCCATCTGCAGATTGACCACCAACATCAGCGTGACCGAGACCACGAGATAGACTGCGAGGGGGGTTGGAGCGAGGTGAATCAGGTTGCCAGGGTCGCTCCAACCATTCGTCACCATGATGGTACGAAGAGCTTCGACGAGGATTTCTTGAATCAGTACCCAAGCCCATGGAAGCAGTACCGTCGAACCTGCGAGTGAGGGGGCCTTTCGCATCACTGCGAGCACGGCGGTGCCGATGTGAAGCGCCGTCAGGAGGCTCAGCAGAACAACTCCACCATCGCCTCCTACCGTCTTAGATTCAGCTGGAATGAGGATGACAAGCAATACCAGAACACCGACCGAGCCGACCCAGAGGACACGGTCGGTCACCCGATGTTGATCGCGCAGCATGACGAATCCAGTGAGAGCCGCCGCGAGGATGGAGAAGGTGCCGTAGCGGTCGAAGGGAGAGATGGATTCGGTGAGTTCACCGAGCACCAGAAGCAGGGAGAACACGCTCGCGCCCGCCAATAACGGAATGGCCACCCTAAGCTTGTCCACACCTCGCACGACGAGGTAGGAACCACCGAAGGCACCGGCGAGGAAGGTGACCATTCCGAGCGCGTAACCGGCGTCCTCACGGCTGGAAGCGACCGCCATGAGGGCGCCGACCATACCGAGTGAAATCGAGACGCCCCAGAGTCCCGGCTGCCCGAGGCCAGCCGCCTCGAATCCCTTCGAGAACCAATTCTCTTCGCGCGCGAAGCGCGCTGCCATCGCTGCGTTGATTCCCGAGACGAGCATAAGTAGCAAGAACAGAATCAACGGTGTGTCGAGGGGTTCTATGACCAGAGAGCCCGCGCTGAACCCCTCGGTGACGGCGTGCATGCCTATCCACAGATTCGAGGCTGCGACACCGAGAGCAGCAAGATTACCCGAGCCTCGGTGTAGGGCGAGCCCGTGCAGAAGCACGGTCGCGACGAGAATCATCACCGCGACTCCGATCTCACCCCCAATCGAGCCCGCCGTCGAGCCAATCGCCAACAGAACCAGCGTGGCTTGGGCAGCTATCGCATCGTGATCATGGCGGTAGGCGACGAATACGTTGAGTGAGACGAGTATGAGGAGGAGAGCAGCGAGGAGCTCGACAGAAATCGGCAGAAATCCCCCCAATTCCCAACGATTCAACTCAATCGCAAGCCCGTACAGAACCTTCATCGAAATGATGACCCAAGACACTCCAAGCAAGTGCAAGGCAGGGTCGGGAACCCAGCGCTCGCCCAGATAGAATCCAAGGCTTGCGAGCGCGACTAGAAGAATCAGCGAGACGAGCGGAGGGAATGCGGTTCCAGCAACTACGCTGAGGGCACTGAAAACGAAGATCATCGCGACCATCAAGCCCCAATTGACACGGCGTTCCCCTTCCTTGGCCATCGCTGTGACCACATCATCCTCGGGAGCGGCGAGTACCGAACCGTCGGCTTGCACCGCTCCCGCCTCTGTCCCGGTCGACTCTGCGAATGGATCGAAGACCTCGCCCAGAGCCTCGTCGACCTCAGGTTGAATCGAGACTGAATCAGCTGGTTTCGGAGCGCTCGGCTCAGGGATATCATCGAGTCCGAGATCGCTGATGTCGATGTTTCCACCCATCTTGAATCGACGCGCGCGGATCACAGGATCCTCCGAGTCCTCTTCACTCACGCGCGCGACAGGCACGGCATCCGGCGATAACCACATCCCCGCCGAGACGGGTGTGGCGATGGTATCGAAACTCATCCAGAATCAACCAGAGATTCTCCTCGGAATCACTCGGCGGCCATCCGTAATGGTTGAAAGCGAATTGTCGACGTCGGATGGCATGGAGAGCACCTCGCGCTCGTCCACCCCGGCCTCCTTCGCGACCCCGCTGGCTTCTCATGGTCTCGACCCCAGCGGCGCAGTGCATTGGAATCTCGACTCCAGCGCGCTCCACGAGCGCGCTGTCGAGCGCGGCGAGGCTCAGCTGACGGCGCACGGAGTGCTATTGGCGACAACCGGCGAGCGCACGGGCCGCTCGCCGAACGACCGATTCATCGTCGACGAACCCGGATACGCTGACCACGTCTGGTGGGGCAAGGTGAACAAGCCGACCAGCCGAACCGTCTTCGAGGGACTTCTCGAAAAGGTTCGAGCCCACTTGGATGCCGCTGACGAATTATTCGTCAAAGACGCACACTGCGGCGCTGATTCGAATTATGCCATGCCGGTCCGCTTGGTTACAGAGAAGGCCTGGCACGCTGCTTTCTACAACAATATGTTCGTACGCAGTGACCCATCAGACCTAGTCGACCACGTTCCTCAGTACACGATTCTCCACGCACCCGAGCTGCGCGCTGACCCAAAAATCGACGGAGTGAACTCCGAGGTTTTCGTCATTCTCGCGCTTGACCGCGGCTTGGTGATAATCGGTGGTTCGCACTATGCTGGTGAGATCAAGAAGGCGATTTTCACCATCATGAATCACATTCTTCCAGCGCAGGGAATCATGCCGATGCACTGCTCTGCAAACACAGATGGTAAGGACGCAGCCCTCTTCTTCGGCCTCTCGGGAACGGGCAAGACGACCCTCTCTGCCGACCCCCACAGGGCACTGGTTGGTGATGATGAGCATGGTTGGTCCGATGATGGTGTGTTCAACTTCGAGGGTGGGTGCTATGCCAAGCTCATCGGACTGTCCGAGGAGGATGAACCGGAGATTTTCGCGACGACGAGGATGCCGGGGACGATTCTTGAGAATGTCATTCTCGATGCCGAGGGAGTCCCCGACTTCGATAATGGAACTTTAACACAGAATACGCGCGGTTCGTACCCTATCGAGGCGATTGAGAACCGCACTGAGGATTCCACCGCAGGTCACCCGAAGAATGTAGTTTTCCTGACCTGCGATGCCTTCGGCGTCCTGCCTCCGCTGTCTAGGCTGACACCGGAGCAGGCCGCCTACCACTTCATGTCTGGATATACCGCGAAGGTCGCTGGAACCGAGATCGGCGTGACCGAGCCTCAAGCGACCTTCTCGACTTGTTTTGGCGCGCCATTCATGCCGCGCCATCCAAGCGTCTACGCTGACTTGCTATCGAAGAAGATCAGCGAGCAGGATGCAAATTGTTGGTTGATCAATACCGGCTGGGTCGCCGGCGGATATGGCGAGTCCAGCCGCATCAAGATTCGCTGGACTCGTGCTCTACTGAACGCTGCACTGCGCGGCGATTTGGACGATGTTGTTTTCGTTCAGGATGAGCGTTTCGGATTCGCTGTGCCGACCGAATGCGAGGGTGTGCCGAACGAGATTTTGCAACCGCGTGACACTTGGGCAGACGGGACTCGTTACGACAATGTGGCGAACCTGTTGGCCCAGATGTTCATCGAGAATTTCGAGCAGTACGAGTCGGGTTGCTCTGACGCGGTTCTAGCTGCTGCTCCACGCGTCCTCGAGTGAGTTGTGAAGTCGCCTCGCGCGCACTCCCTACGCGCACTCCCATGTGAGAAATTCTCTCTGCGGGAGAAGCCTCTATCAGCGTCGGCGCGTGGATCCGCTACGATGGGTGATGAGTTACACGTCGTCACCGGCGCGTTCGGTTATACTGGCCGTTGGATCACCCACCAATTGCTTGCCGGTGGCAAGCGGGTCCGCACTCTGACGAATGCGGTTGGGCGCGACGACCCCTTCGATGGGGCCGTCGAAGTTCATCCGCTGGATTTCGACGATCGCGAGGCGCTCGTCGAGTCGCTGCGTGGAGCGGATGTGCTCTACAACACATATTGGGTTCGTTACAACCACGAAGGGCGTAGATTTGACCACGATGTGGCGGTGCGAAATTGTGCGAAGATGTTTGAGGCTGCTGCCGAGGCTGGCGTTCGACGTATCGTGCATTTCAGTGTGGCACACCCCGACCAAGCACCTGGATGGTCGTACTTCCGCGGCAAGGTCGAGAGTGAGAGAATTCTGCGAGAATCGGGGCACTCCTACGCTATCGTTCGCCCGACGGTGCTGTTTGGCGGCGGGCGAAATGTGCTGGTCAACAACATCGCTTGGATGCTGAGATACCTGCCCGTGTTCGGCCTGTTTGGCTTCGGTCGCTATCCGATTCAACCCGTTCACGTGCGCGATGTGGCTCGCATCGCGATTGATTTGGGAGCCGGAGATGAGAACTTTACTCGCGATGCGACCGGACCCGAGACCTTTGCTTACCGCGACTTCGTTGGGCTGATCGCCAAGAGCATGGGCGTTCGCCGTCGGATTCTACCAATGCCGCCTCTGCTGGCGTGGCTGGCGGGGCAGGCGATGGGGCTATTCTTGCGAGATATGGTCATCACCCGCGCGGAGATCAAGGGGCTGATGCGCGGACTTGTCGCTTCTGATGAGGAGCCGCTCGGTACGATTGCATTCAGCGAATGGGTCGAGCGGCGAGGGCCGAACTTGGGTCGAACCTATCACAATGATCTCAAGGAACGAGTCTATCGCGATTGAACCGGCGAGGCAACGAAAGAAAGAGTGGACAGACCCCCCACAACGCACGCTACGAACACTACGTTAACAGCTGAAATCGAACATTCACCCGGCGCGAACTTTGTCAGCGTCGTGGGCGGATACTTCACGCTAAAGGTTGCTCAGAGTCGCTGGCGTGCATGTCGCTGAGCATCGACGGCTGTGATTGCAGCCATGTGGACAACTTGGCGCACGGAGTCACCACGTTGGAGAACATGCGCCGGCTTCGACAATCCTTCGAGAATCGGACCGGTCATTTCTGCGCCAGCGATTCGCTGGAGTAGTTTGTAGGCGATATTGGCCGATGCCAAATTCGGACAGACCAGAACATTCGCTGGCCCTTCGAATTCCATGAATGGGAATTCCTTCTGGCGGTCGGGCACGAGGGCTGTGTCGGCTTGCATTGGCCCGTCGATAACGAGGTCGCTATCCATTTCCCGAGCCATTGCGATCGCCTCCTCGATTCGGTCGGTTCTCAATTCGCTAGAGGTTCCGAAGTTCGAGAAAGATAGCATTGCCACCTTCGGCTTGACGCCGAAGCGACGCGCAACACGCGCGGTCTGGACGGCAATCTCAGCGAGCGTGCGTGAATCGGGATAGATATTGATCGTCGCATCGGCGATAAACATCAGTCGGCCATTTACCGTCATCATGTAGAGTCCGACGATGCGATGCGCCCTTGGGTCAGGCCCGATTGTCTGTAGACAGGGCTTGACGATGTCCGGATAGTGGTGAGCGATTCCGCCAAGATATCCGTCCGCATCACCGCAATGAACCATCATCGGGCCGAAGTAATTCGGAGACTTGAGCAGATTTACCGCGTCACGGCGAGTCACACCCTTGCGCCCCCGCAGTCGATGGAATTCATCGGCATAATCACCACGCCTGCGCGGGTCGTATCGAACATCGATTGTCTCGCAATCAAAGTGCAGACCGTGCTCCTCTTTGACAGCCTCGATCCGTTCCGGATGACCGAGCAGAATAGGGTCACAGATACCCTCAGCGATGCATTGCGCGGCCGCCTTGATGATTGTCGGTTCCTCGCCTTCGGAGAAGACGATTCGCTTTCGGTCGCGCTTGGCCCTATTGATGACGTGACGCATGATCGAGCGTGTCAATCCCAGTCGTGCCTCCAGTTTCTCACGATACTGCTCGGCATCGAATTCATCCGCCCCGACTCGAGCAACCCCCTCGGCCACAGCCGCCTCAGCAACCGCGCTCGCCTCCCAAATCAGGACTCGCGCATCGAAGGGCTTCGGAATCAGATACTCTGGCCCGAATTGCATCTGCTCCCCACCATAGGCCGCGGCCACATCATCGGGAACAGGCTCCTTCGCCAACTCGGCAAGAGCCTTGGTCGCGGCCATCTTCATCCCCTCAGTGATCTCAGTGGCGCGAACATCGAGAGCGCCACGGAAGATGTATGGGAATCCGAGAACATTGTTGATTTGATTTGGATAATCTGAGCGGCCGGTCGCGATGATCGCATCATCACGAACTTCCATGACTTCTTCTGGTAGAATTTCAGGATCCGGATTAGCCAGCGCGAAAATCAACGGGCGAGCAGCCATCGTCGCAACCATCTCGCCGGTAACCAATCCACCGCGCGACAAGCCGAGGAAGACATCAGCCTCGACCATCGCCTCGGCCAATCCACCATCCGCCACATCACGCGCGAACTCGGCCTTGTACTGATTCAATTCACCAGCCGCCTCGCGCGCCTTCGTCAGAATGCCCTTCGAATCGCACATCAGCAGATTCTCCGGCGCCACACCCAGCCTCAGATAGTGAGTGGCGCAAGAAATCGCACTCGCACCAGCGCCAGAAATCACCACCTTGACCGCAGAAATCTCCTTCTCGACAATCTTGAGCGCATTCAACAGAGCCGCACCAGAAATTATCGCGGTCCCGTGCTGATCATCGTGCATCACCGGAATATCCAGCTCAGCGACCAGCCGGCGCTCGATCTCAAAGCACTCTGGCGCCTTGATATCCTCGAGATTAATCCCGCCAAAAGTCGGAGCAATCGCCTTCACAGCCTCGACGAATTCATCGACATCGGTCCGATCGACTTCAATATCAAAAACATCGATATCAGCGAATGCCTTGAACAACAATCCCTTGCCCTCCATCACGGGTTTGCCAGCAAGGGCACCGATATCTCCCAAACCGAGCACAGCGGTGCCATTGCTGATGACGGCCACAAGATTCCCCTTCGAGGTATACTTGTACGCGTCATCGGGATTCTCCGCTATCTCCTCACACGGATAAGCCACGCCTGGGGAGTAAGCCAAGGAGAGTTCACGAGCGGTACCGTGGGGTTTTGTAGGCACTACACGAATCTTTCCAGCGGGTTCAGCCGCATGGTAATCGAGAGCCTCCTTGCGCAGACGGTCATCAGTCATGGACTGCCCTCCGAGTCCCTGGGGGCTACCGCATTACCTTTGATGCTATCTAAGAGCGAACGGGGACGTTATCAGCCCTACCTACAGCGTTTGAAATCTCTACGCCTCCCTCATAAGAGGGAGATGCGCGACTCAATCACCAACCCATGCCTTTCATAATGGGAACAAGCAGGCCGATGGTTCGTGCCCATGTCGTTTCGTCGGGAAGAGTCGAGGAAGCGGAGGTCTGCTCTGCTTCTCGCCGCCCTGATGGTCATGCTTCCTTGGGCAGCCTCCTCCGGGGTTGACGAACTGGCCGACCTGCCGGTAGTGCGGGACTCTCCGCAAACCGCTTGGGGAGCTTCGGGGAGTAATGATACGGGATGGATTGATCTTGTTGCGACGGGAGCGGATCCGGCCAATGGGACCTATGCTTACTCCGATTTGTTTCTGCCGTTCGCTCCCGGAGCCGAGATTTCGAATCTGAGTTTCGAAATCTCGGTAAATGGCTCGGCCGGCTATTGGGCGACCGAGCCGCAGTTGACATTAATGGATACTCAAACGCCGATCCTCGATTGGCGAGGATACGGGGATCTGGGTCGGCAGGACGAGATGCAGAATAATCCGCCGACCGTTCTGAATGGGACTTTGGATACGCATCTGCGGCCGAATTCGATCTCTGATGCGTCGTGGGAATTGCCGGCCGGTGTGACCCTTACCGATATGGTGATTGAGGCTCTGAGGCCGGCTGATCCGAAGATTTCGTTCTCGGCGCTAGATGTTGAGATTCACGATAGCGCCGTCAATCCGGTGGATGGTCGTCTGTACATTCTGTTGGATGATGATTTGCTGCATTTGGATGCACGGGCTCAGAAACCGATTATCGATATCGAGGTCGGTGTGATGGGCAGGTCGCTGGGAATTGACGAGGATAGCGGAATGCTGCTCGTCGGCACCGAGGATGGTTCAGTTCTAGCGAGGCGTTTGACCGACTCTGCCGTGGTTCCTGACCTGCTGGTTGGCGATGGCTCGGATGGCGCTACCATCTCCGCCATCGCCGTCGATGATTATGGCACGATATGGGCTGCTGCTGCTTGCACGGTTCACTACAAGCCGATGGATACGACGACATGGTCTTCCTACGATTATTGCCTGACGCAGAATGTCGAGACACCGTCCGATGTTCTGATCATCGGAGATCGGGTTCACATCTCGACGACGACCAATGGTGTCCACCTCATCGATTACACGACCAGTTCGGCTTCGGGTAGCATCTCGATCACGGTCGACGCTCACAGCGTCTGGAATACTCAGAATCACCTAGCTTCGGATTGGATCACCGACCTCGCGCTCGTTGGAAATCACCTGATGATCGCCACCTACGATGCAGGCATCAACCGACGAGATCTCGTCTCCCAATCTTGGATGGCGACCTGGTCGACGGGCAATTGGCTCGCCTCCAACCAGATTCATGGGCTCGCCGTCACCGATGGATGGTTGCACATCCTCGCCGGCACCACAGTGCACGCCTATGATACCAATTCCCTGATCTTCCGCTCGCAGGACCAGATCGACGATATGGGCTTGTTCAGCAACGGAGCTACGGCGATTGCTTGGCCGGCTCACGCCGGCCGTGGCCCGACCTCAGGAACAGCTCTCTTCAGCGATGGCTCTGGGACGCTCGCTCTACAGGTTGGGACCAATCCGGAAGGAACCCTGACCCTGGTCAGCAGCCCATCGACCGAGGGCATGTCGGTTGTATCTCATATCGAGGACGGCGAGATGGGCGAGGTTTGGATCGCCGGCAACCGAATCATCGATCGCTTCGATGAAAATGATCAGGTGTGGAAGACACCGATTGACATCACCGATTCGGTGAGTAATCCAGGACAGATCGTCGCCATCGAGCAGGATGGGAATGACAAGGTATGGATAGGGACTTCGAATGCGGGAATCCTGCGGCTTGAGAATACCGATGGCTCCTATATCGGAACCGTGTCCGGGCTGAGTTCGACGCACGTATCTTCGCTTTCTTACGACGATACGACAGGATACTTGGTGGTCGGGCATAGCGAGTCCGGAATTTCACTCATCGATACCAATCAGATGACGCTCATCGATACCATAACGACCTCTGACGGACTCGATTCGGACTTCGTAAATCAGGTTGCGACGCGCTTCGGAATCGCCTACATCGCGACTCCGGACGCAGGTGTGATGCGCGTCGAACTGGCGACTTCGACCATCATCGGCTCGTGGCAATCTCTGGGTGCCGATGACCTCGACGCGACGCCGGTGGCGGTCGACGAACAAGTCGTTTACATCGGCTTGAACGGATTCGGAATCCTCGTCATCGACAGACTGACCGGTGACATCTCCGAACACTGGAATCAAGACGCTAATACCCTGCCCGACGACGATGTCCTATCACTTGAGATGGATGATTACGGCGGCCTCCTCGTCGGAACCACGGGGGCTTTCTCACGATACGACGGAAACTCCTGGACGACGATGACCAGCAGTGGAGGTTGGTGGACCCGGCCGACGGTATTCTACGACGTGACCAGCGATGGTGACGGCCTGTACGCAGGAACCAACCGAGGGGTCTGCAAGTGGAATTGGCAATATCAATTCCAAGATTGCGTCAGCAGTCAGGATGGGCTGGAAAGCCGCTTCGTCTACACCGTCGAGATGATCGGTCAGGACCGCGCCTACACCGGTGGCAATTCCGGCGCGGGAATTGTAAATATGGACAATTTCAGCGTCATCGAGACTTGGACTGCGGGCGATGACACACAGCGCGCGCGAACCGTGAAAATCGACGATATACTGTATCTCGGCTTCGAGAATACCGGCATCGCCCGATACGATTTGACGAATAATGAGTGGTTGACGAGTTGGGATGGCACGCAAGGCTACCTCGATGATGACGACGTCACCGCCTTGATTCCGGGCACCGAGTACGGTACCATGTGGGCTGGCGGTGACTTCGGACTGACGCTCATCGACGTAATCGACGACGCTGTTCTAATCTCATGGAATCGAGGTGCGAATAGCGGCGGACCGACCCTATCGAACACTCCGCCTGCCGATATCGAGATCTACGATGGAGTCCTGCACTACTCACTTCAACGATCCAATAATTGGTGGACTCAGAGCGATGAGATCTACCGCATCGACCTCGCCACCAATACCAGCCTGAGTACCCTCGACGCTGGGGCTCACTCCGGCTGGTCCGGCCAAGTACATGGTATCGGCACTGTCGGTGACCAACTCTGGATTGGAGTGAGACCGACTCAGTATTGGAACTACGGAGACGGTACCATCGTTCGCTGGAATATGACCAATGAGAGTTGGGAAGAGGATCTGGAGACGATTGGAAATGTTCGCCGAGTCAACGCTCGCTTCCTCGGCGAATGCTTCCCGATGAACGCGTCTTCATGCGAGTTGTGGATCGCCTACGGGGACCACATCATCCGCCGCTTCAACGCCGATACGATGACCCTGCTCAACGAATGGACGGACATCGAAGGACCGATTCGTGGAATGGAGGAATTCGAGGGTGAGTATCTCTTCGCCAGCATGAATGGTATTCTCAGATGGGATCCAGTCAATTCCACTTGGCTCGACTCCTGGACTCCCGGTGATGGCTTGCCATCGAGTACCGAGGAGGAATTCTACTCGATGGCAATCATCGATGACGATTTATGGTTGGGCAATATGGAGTCGAGTGGTTGGAATTCCAATGCTCAGATTCTGCGTAAGAACGGCACCAGCGGGGTATGGTCCTCGTGGGATTTGGGCACAGGAGACATCCCTGATGGATACCCCGCTGACATCAAGATCTGCGATGATATCGTCCACGTCGCAATCGGCGCTCGATTCTGGTGGGGCAATCAAGGAGGTATCGCGCGATATGACCTCGCGGACCACGATAATGACCAACTCACAAATGAGTGGATCAGCGCGATGACCTCAGGCACATCCGGTCTTTCAAATAATGACCCTCGTGCTGTCGCCTGCGACGAATCCAACCGCATCCTCTACGTCGGTTTCGATACCGAGGGAATCGGAATCGATCGTTACTCCTACAATACCAAGACATACCTCACCACGCTGACCTCAACCGACGGAATCGGCGAGGACAGAATTTTCCCAGGTGGCATGGTTCACGAGAATAACGTCCTCCTCGCCGCCCACCAATACGATGGCGAAGGTGGCATCTCTCGAATCGTCACCTCGGGCACCGCAACCGCAAACGGACAAGTCCTCGATCCCGGTATGGACGGCTGCTCAATCGAGCGAGCGCCCTCGAACTCAGGTCAAATCGTCTACGCCATCGGTCGCTCGGGCCAAACCACGGGAATGAACCGAGTCGACCGCCTCGACAATTCTGGCTTGATCGCCAGTGGCTATGACGAACTCGCTGGCCTATCCAGCGGGCGTGTTGCTGAGATAATCTCTAATGAGACCCACGTCTGGGTTACCGCCTCGCTCTCAATCACCGGCGAGCACGGAGCATCAGTCCTTCAGGGGGAGAAACTGGCCAATGGCTCGGTACGTTGGGAATACGGCTACAATTTCCAGGAAGATGTAGTCAACGACATGATGCTCGACGGCGAATCTCTCTGGGTTTCAACCGCCGGTCGAGGCCTCAAGAAGATCGACCTGCAACAGCGCCGAATCATCTCCACTCCGCCGGCGCTCCACACTCAAATGGACGGCATGATCCTCGAAAACGGAACCATGTACGTCGGCCTCATGGGCAACGAAGGCTCAGCCGCCGGATTCCAGACCTTCAACACCGGCAATAACCGATGGGGACACGGCAGCCTACTCGCAGGCCTGCCGAGTAATCTCGTGCGTGACTTCCTCGAGTACGGCGATCACATCCTCATCGCCACGCACGGCGGAATCGGGATGTACAATACCACACGCAACGACTGGGATGACCCGATCACCACCATCGACGGACTCCCCTCTCCTATCATCTCCCACCTCCACGCCATCAACGCAACAATCCAAGGTGGCGGCAGCGTCCTCGCTGGCGGCGCTGCGGGATTGACGGTCCTGCATCAGACCAACCTCAGTGTCCTCAACACTCTGAATTTCAACGACGGTCTGATGGGTCACACGGTCAGCGGAATCACCGATGCAGGACCGATTTCTCGTGTCGTGCAGAATCCTGACGGCACCAATACCACCCTCTACCACGACGCGTCGATCTTCATCTCACACAATGGACAGGGACCTACGCGGCCCGGTGTCGTTGCTTGGGACCTAGCAACCGATCGAGCGAATGGGACGTACAATATCGACATGATTCCGAGCAATGATGTTCGGGCGATTGCAGCTGATGATTGGGGCGTTCACATCGCTACCGACGTGGCTCCTCTTGTTCACTGGAACGGCACGATGATGGAAATGGAAACCGGGGTCGGACAAAGCTCTCTCCTCTCATGGCCACCCTTCCAGATGCATAGTGATGGGCAGCATCTCGTCGTGATGAGTCCGCGTGGGCTCGACGTCGTCGATGTCGATGGCCGGCACGAGGTCGTCACCAGTAGAATCGCTACCGGTCTACAGGGTGGATATGTCGACTTCAGTGGCTTCTACGCGGTCGGCAACGACGGATTGCATGTCTACAAGCCCGTCGTCAGTCTGCAAGAACAATCGCGTGAGCATCAGCGCCGAGCCGACCCGCTGACGGTTCTGTATGGAGGGCGCACGTGGGATATCACCGATTCGACTCATCCGGGGATGAGCACCGTGCTGGTGACACGGGATGATCCGATCGAGATTCCTGAGACTTCTGATATCGCTGCGCCTGGCAGATTACCGATGCATGTCGGCTCGATGACGATGACCGCGCCCCAGGGCGGGGCTTGGGTCTGGGCGCGCTCATCGACCCTGAATTACACCGGAACTTGGGATATGGCCGCCTCGAATGGCGGCATCCAACAGGCCTTCCAATCGGCGATTTCTGCCGTTGGTCCTGGCTCTTCCTCGGCGATACTGCACGTCCAGTTGCAATCGCCGTACGATGGGGCGATTCAGGTTCGACTGACCTACGATTGGGAGCGCGTCGAAGTTCCCACGGTGATCACCAGCCTCGAGGACCGGCCGAATGATGGCGGAGGGGTCATCGAGGCGTCTTGGTTGCCGGCCGAGGATGCAGCTTGGCACGCCTATCGGCTGTATGTTTGGGATTCCACGGCCGATCCTGATTGGGAGCCGACACAGGAGGATCTCGATTCATTCTCGACCTACATCCGTTCGAATTTCTGGTCGCACACCAATGCGACGGTCACGCAGGCGGATAACGCCGGTGTGACCGAGGCGCTGCGCGACGATCGACAGTACCGCGCAGCGATTGCGATCGAATATTCAGACGGATCGCTCGGCGTGCCGATGACCTATCCTCTCAACGTCACGCCGACCGATGAGGTGCCTGCCGCTCCGGCTTGGCTCAGCGCCCAGCCCGTCTCTGGCGGAGCCGCAGGAACGGTTGTCTTGGAATGGGCGGCGTGCACCGAACTCGACCCTGATAGAACTCGTATCTGGGCCGTGCAGCAGGAGATCACCAGCGCGGTCGGTCTCATGGATCCATACGACTTCCATTGGAGCACCGGCAATACGACCGCGCTGCAGCTCGAGGGCGGAGTGCCCTATTGGTTCGCCGCGGTCTGCGTCGATGAAGCTGGGCAATCCGCCATCCAGAACGCCACAATCATCGGACCTATCGTCACTGCGGGCGGGCTTGACGATGGAATCGCGCCCGCACCGATTACCGGAACGACAGCAGTCGATGTACCCGATGACGAAGGTGGCAGACTGAATGTCACTTGGAATGCAAATACCGAGGAGGATTGCACCTACTACGCTGTTTACGCGCTACCAGCCTCCGGTTGGCAGCCACCTTCGACCGTCGACGGATGGCCTGTCGCAGGCTTCACCGATGATTGTGAGACCACCTCGCTCATCATCGACTCACTCGGCGAGAGTGGGCTCGTCGACGGCACGGTCTATTGGATCGGAGTCGTCGCTTTCGACGATTGGGGCAATGGTGACGTCGACAATGTGCTCGTCGTCGACGCGACTCCGGAAGCAAACCTCGATGGCGAGGGGACAGCTCCAGACAGGGTCACTGGACTCGATGCATGGGACCACCCATACGACGACGGCACAGCCATCGATATCCGTTGGAATCGCTCGGCAGCCGAGGACTTCGACTTCTACACGATTTGGGTCTCAGAATACCCACTCGCAGACGTAACCGAACTCTGGGAGTCGTGCGAGACCAACCCGTACGCTTGCGGATTGATTACTATCGACCAGCGGCAATTCGGCGCAAATTTCCAGCTGGAATACACCGCCGAGCGGGCTCTCTACGGAAATTCGCTGGATACCCTCGAAGTAGCCGAAATCGAACCGATGATTCCGCTCTATGTCACGGTGACGATTCACGATATCCGCGGCAATGTCCACCTCACCGACCTCTCCGACCACATGGTTTTGGTCACCCCGATTGACAATCGCGGGGACATCTCGCCACCGGACCGCTTGCAGCCTCCGGTGCTCAGCGATAGGCCCGGCGATGCCGGAGATGCGATGTTCGCCGAGTTCATCGAGAGCGATGCCTCCGACATCGCCGAATACTGGGTTTACGCGGTCATCGATACCCCAGTGCTGCTCGACCGCATCGAGGATCTGCAACCGAGCCTTGTGGTCGACCGCGAGCAGCACCTACCAGTGATGTTGACTGAATTCTCAGCCCACGGCGACGATGACCCAACTCCGCTCGTCCCGAACCGCAGAATCTACGTCGCCGTCGTCGCCGTCGATTCCTCCGGAAACGCTTGGACGGACAACCTCGCAAGCGCATGGATAGAGTTGTCCGATGAACTCTCAGCAGACCCTTGCCCGGAGTGCCCAGACGTCAGTGGAATGAGGGCGAGTTGGAACGCAGCGGGGTCATTGATCGAGGTGAATTGGGACAATGCAGAGGACCCGATGTACAGCACCTACTACGCCTACGTCAACACCGAACCATTCGACGATACCCGCAACGCCACACTGGTCAAGGCAGGCATGCGCGACACCATTCTAATCCTCAATGAATACGAAGGAGAACCGGTGGACCGCGAGGCTACTTACTGGATCGAGATCGTCACTTGGAACGGTCAGGTCCACACCTACCACGCGGACCCGATTGAAGTTCCGCCATGGGAGGAATCCTCGTTCGGGACGCGGCAACCCACGGATGATTCGGCAGGTGATTCGTGGGTTGAGAGGATTCTCGCGGGTGAGATGAATCTGGTGATTGCAGCGCTCTCGGTCGCGATGCTGTTGATTGGAGCGGTGCTCTTCATCAAGCCGCGAGAGGATTCAGCTCCAGCTCCGTGGGAGATGGGTGCGCTCGAGGTCGAGTTGGAGGAGCAACTCGAGCGCGAGGCCGCCGGACTCACAGATGACGAGGACTTCGGCGGCGGTGATTTGGAAATCGATCGTGGCCTAGTCGCTAGTGCAAGGAGGCAGGCTGGAGCGAGGGCTGTCACTGAAGATGGGGCAGACTACACCTCGACAGTTGCCAGTGCTGGGGCAGCCGTCGAGGAGGATCTCTTGCCAACTCCTGCGCCTGATACCGGAGTTGTCGACGAGTTGCTAGGTGGAGATGAGGCCGAGCTTGACTTGGATGACTTGGGTGATTTGGCCGATGATTTGGATGATCTTGCTGGCCTCGACGATCTAGCCGATGGACTGGATGAGGACGATGACATCGATACCTCCTTCCTCGATGACATGCTCTGATTGTTCGGTGTCGAGGCTACTATTGGGCTGGTGATTCGGACATCATCGGATTGAAGCCCTCCTCGCTGATCGAGGTCCATGACGGGCGACCCAGCCTCGGAGGTATTCACCACCACCGGCTGGGACGGTGGGCAGCGATTGATGGCTTCCGATCTGCACTTCGCTCGGATGAGGCGGCACGCGAGGAGGCTGGGGATTTCTCTGCCTACCGATCTCGAGAAGCGAATCTACGATGCTTTGGCCGAGGTTGAGGTTCCGGGTGAATCACAGGTTGG
>CAZNVK010000029.1:0-18435 GCA_964576865.1 uncultured Candidatus Poseidoniales archaeon
CGGATGAGTTCAAGGACACCCTCACTCACGCCCAGCCTGCGCACAGGGGGGAGACATCTGGCAGGCTGGAAGAAGAACGGCGCGGCCGACGATGGTTGGATAGTCGTCAAAGGCGCGCGAACCCACAACCTTCGCGACATCGACGTCAGCATCCCGCGCGGAAAATTCGTCGTAATCTCGGGCGTATCCGGCTCGGGAAAATCCAGCCTTGCCTTCGACACTCTCTATGCAGAGGGGCAACGCCGTTACGTTGAATCTCTCTCATCCTACGCTCGCCAATTCCTCGGCCAGATGAAAAAGCCCGATTGCGACAGCATCGAAGGCCTCTCACCTGCGATCAGCATCGACCAGAAACAGGGTAGCCACAACCCTCGCTCAACCGTGGCCACGGTCACTGAAATCATGGATTACCTGCGCCTATTGTGGGCGCGCGTAGGTCTTCCGCACTGCCCTGAGTGCGGCAAAGAAGTCGCGCGCCGAACCGTCCAGGAAATAGTCGACGACATCCTCTGGCGGTTCGAGGGACACGCGATAGCCATCTGGTCGCCAGCCGTGCGCAATCGCAAGGGAACCCACGCTGATTTATTCAACGCTCTAGTCGAGCAAGGATACCTCAACGGAAGAGTCAACGGGCGAGACGCAGAATTTGAAGACCCACCAATTCTGGAGAAGAATCTCCGCCACGATATCGACGTCAGGATCGACAGACTGCGGCTCGCTCGCACGGCCAAGCAACGCCTCACAGAAGCCGTCGCCGAAGGCATGCGATTGGGCGCAGGAGCGGTTGCGATCGAGAGCCTCGATGCACCGGTAGCACAGAAGGGCGAGGACGCGACAGAGCAGAGATTTCAGACCCAATTAGGCGAGACGATCGCCTACACCGAAGAGTTCGCCTGCCCCGAGCACGGCTCATTCTTGCCAGAGGTCAGCCCAAGAGTTTTCTCCTTCAACAACCCACTGGGGGCCTGCCCTGCCTGCCAAGGACTCGGCGTTCAACGAGAATTCTCACCTGACCTTGTCATCGACCGGTTAGCAACCGTCGAAGAGGGCTGCATCAGGCCGTTCCGCACCTCGATGATGTCTGGTTGGTACAAGACCCAGATGACACAGGTCTGCGAGCACTACGGAATCCCATCCAATGCCCCCTTCGGCGACCTCGACGAAGACGCCAAAGACATCCTCTTGCATGGCACGGGCAGCACAGCAATCAACTTCGAATTCACCTCCGAGAAGGGTTCAGCCTACCAGATGACCCGTCCGTGGGAAGGCGTCTTCGCGCGCATACGCAGAACATACACCGAGACGACATCGGACAGAACCCGCTCCCGCCTCGCCTCCTACATGACAGACGAGCACTGCCCTGAATGTGACGGACGCAAACTCAACCGCGCGGTCAGCGGAGTCACAGTAGGCGGAGTCACACTTCCAGCATTCTCGGGCGGCAGCGTGCTAGAAGCCCTCGCAATAGTACAGAACTGGCGCCTCGGCCAAGCTGACGAGACTTGGGACAAGCTCGAACGCGAAGTGCCGCAGACGCCAATCGTCGAAGTAAGCGAAGAACTCGACGAGCGCAGCCTCTTCATCGGCCGCGAGGTCATCAAAGAGATCGAGGCCAGACTGCGATTCCTCGCGCTCGTCGGCCTCGATTACCTTACCCTCGACCGCCGCGCAAACACACTCTCGGGCGGCGAATCCCAACGCATCCGACTAGCAACCCAAATCGGCACACGCCTCACAGGAGTCATGTACGTCCTTGACGAGCCATCGATAGGACTCCACCCACGCGACAACGACCGCCTACTCGAAACCCTGCGTGAACTCACCGAACTAGGAAACACCCTCCTCGTGGTCGAGCACGACGAGGCAACCCTACGTCAAGCAGATTGGCTCGTCGACATGGGAATAGGAGCGGGCAGAGACGGCGGCGAAGTTGTAGCCAATGGCGACCTCAAGACCCTGCTAGAAAGCAAAGATAGCGTCACAGCAGCATACCTCTCAGGGCGCAGCGAAATCCCCCTCCCATCAGACCCAGCAAGCCCTGATGAGGAGCGCTGGCTAACCATCCGCGGAGCCCGCCAGAACAATCTGCGCGACCTCGTCGTCGACATTCCACTAGGATGCATGATCGCAGTAACAGGAGTCTCCGGCTCCGGCAAATCATCCCTCATCACGGAAACCCTAGCACCAGCCTTACTCCGCGAACTCCACGGAGCCGACACGACTCCAGGAAGCCACGACCGAATCGAAGGAATTGAACAGATCGACAAAACAATCGTCATCGACCAATCCCCGATCGGTCGAACCCCACGTTCCAACGCAGCCACCTACACAGGGGCATTCACTCCGATCCGCACACTATTCTCAGAGACCAAGCTCGCCCGCGAACGCGGTTACCAGCCAGGGCACTTCTCATTCAACGTCAAGGGAGGGCGATGCGAAGCCTGCAAGGGGGCCGGCTCAATCAAGCTCGAAATGAACTTCCTCCCGGACGTCTGGGTCACCTGCGACATCTGCAAAGGCAAGCGCTACACCCGCGAAACCCTCGAGGTCAAATGGCGCGGCAAAACCATCCACGACATCCTCGAAATGCCTGTGGAAGAGGCCTGCGAATTCTTCGAAAATCAGCGCAGCATCCATCGAATACTTGCTACCCTGAAGGACGTTGGGCTGGGTTACATCCGACTCGGTCAGCCAGCGACGACTCTCTCGGGCGGGGAGGCGCAGCGGGTGAAATTGGCGACTGAATTGCACCGACCCGCCCGCAAACATACAGTGTATATTCTCGATGAGCCGACAACAGGATTGGCGATGTCAGACGTTCACCAACTCATCGAAGTGTTGTTGCGATTGCGGCGAAATGGGCACACGGTGATCATCATCGAACACCATTTGGATGTGGTGAAGTGTGCCGATTGGGTGCTCGATTTGGGACCAGAAGGTGGAGAGCACGGTGGAGATATCGTCGCAGAGGGCACACCGAAGGAAGTTGCACGGAATAAGCGAAGTTATACCGGCAAGCATCTGAAACCGCTTTTGTGAGCCAATTGCGACCGATGCCGGGCTGAACCTTTTGAGGGACGGCCTACGGGGGTTTGACGATGTACCGCTCAGGCAATCCGGCACTTTCGGACGCGACATTCGAGAAGGAATCCTACAAAGGAGCAGGATGGTGGACCGATGATGCCAATCTAATGACTATGCAAGGAACGACTGAGAAGACTGCCTTTCTGATGCTAGTCGTCGCGGCGACGGGAATAATGACGGCACTTGGTATGCCCGAAACTGCAGGTCTGATGTATGTCGGCCTCATTGGGGGGCTAATCGTTGCATTAATCGTCATTTTCAGCGGTTCAACGAGCCCACTTCTCATCACATTGTATGCAGGGCTCGAAGGCTTGGCGCTGGGTGGATTGACGTGGCAATTCGAATTATTTTATCCAGGAATTGGATTGCAAGCCCTGTTGCTTACACTTCTTATTCTAGGTACGATGGTCGCGATTTATCGTGCGAATTTGATCTCGTGGGACCGCAATTTGGCCATCGCAGTATATTCATCCATGTCGGCAATACTTCTGATTTACATGATTACTTTCATGGGAAGTTTTGTTGGATTTGAAGTGCCGCATATCCATGGAAATGGGACAATTGGAATCGGCTTCTCGGTCTTCGTTGTCGGCATCGCCTCACTTTGCTTAGTCGCCGATTTCGATTTCATCGAGAAAGGCGTTGAGCGCGGCGCGCCGAAGCAATTGGAATGGCGGGCCGCGTTTGGGCTGATGGTCACCCTAATTTGGCTCTACATTGAGATAATGAAACTCCTCGCCAAGGCGCGTTCGCGCTGAGGGTTGACATTGGAGACGGACTTGATTGTGGGATTGGCGGCAGCCGGGGCCACGCTTGGATTTGTCGAGGGCGTGAAGCCTGGTCCGCTGCTCACGATGGTGATCCGCGAGACGCTTTCGGGCGGATTGCGCGCGGGATTGTGGACGGCGGCCGCACCGATTTTCACCGATGGGCCACTTGTCATAGTGAGCCTATTCGCCGCCGCTTGGATCGCGACCAATCCGATGGCACTGCTGGTGATTTCGGCGCTTGGTGCACTATTTTTGTTCAAGATGGGGCTCGAATGCTTTGGCATCGATCCCCCGACTTACGATCCAGACGCACCAGTGCCGACAGGTTCGTTCAGACGAGGGGTAATCACGAACCTGCTGAATCCGAATGTGTACGTATTCTGGTTCCTCATCGGCGGGCCGCTCATGGCGGCCGCCGCAGATACCGAGCCGATTGCCCCCGTTGCTTACGCCCTCACTTTCCTCGTGACAATTATGCTCGTCAAGGCCGCCATCGCTTTTGCCTTCGACCGCGCGCGTGGACAATTCTCTGAGCGCGGTTACAAGGCAGCCTTGAGGGTCTGCGGCGTGCTGATGTTAGGATTCGCCGCGGGTTATGCCTACCAAGCCTTCACGCTCTCCACTCAATTGTGAGTGGCTGAGTGACTAACATCAAGCGGTTGAATTGCCGCTGGGCGGCATCGTAGCCAGCGTCGCTGGACCACCGGGGGGCATCTCAGGCAGTGGGGCGAGCGGACCACGCAGGCTCGGCCCAATCGCAATCGTTCCGAATATCCCCTCGTCGACGAGATTGTGAGATAGACCGAACCACGGCCTGCCGTGCTGATCGACCAAGATATCGATGAAATCACCGAAGCCACCACAGCGGTTGTAGCCACAATCCGCAGTCGTATCCAATGGGTCGCCGAAGTCGTTCAACTGCACCGTTGTGATTAGCGGATTGTCAGCGAAAGCATCGGTGATTATCGAAATGTAACCATTCCAAGTATCGTTGCCCGAGTCTCCCAGATAAGCGAAAGCAACTCGGCCCTCATCGCCGGCAGCAACAGCAGGGAAACCGGTTCCCACCAAGCCTGCCGGCGGAGCAATCATCAGCGGCTCAGACCAAGTATCGCCCTCATCGCGCGAGTAGGAATAGTACGGCATATTGTCGAGTCCATGCCACATCGCGTGCAGATTATTTTCTGAATCTGGATGTACTTGAGCCTCCTCGGCATTCCATGTATCTGCCTTACCGGTTGTCTCGGTAGGAAGCCGGTGCTCAGTCCACGTCAAGCCGCCGTTGCGCGTGCGATAAATCGAGTATCCTTCGCCATCACAACTCGGATTGCCGCGGTAGATATTACCATCATTCGCGCCAATCATGTGTCCGGTCAATCCACCACTATTGCAATCGGTCGGCGCGCCGGGGACTTCAGGCCCCCATGTCGCGCCACCATCTTGACTGGTCGAGCAAACCGGATACGGGTAATTTCCATTGACGCAGAAAACCCAGGTGGTCGGGTGCAGCAGTGCATTGTATGGAGACGACGCGATGGTCTGATGATCTTGTACAGACCACCCCGTCGCGACCGTCGGCGGGCTCCAACTATCGCCTTCATTATCTGACCACTCGACGGTCATTCCCAATAGCGCATGCATGTCGAATTTCATGATGCGGTCGGTCCAGGGGTCGACGTAGACGTAGGGGTCGTTTGAGTTGGCCACTGGAACCGTTGGTGGGTCGTAAACATCGGAGCAGGTGTAGTCGATAGTCCCAGTCATTCCAATCATATTCGAACAGCGAACAATCGCAGTCGCTCCGTTCTGCCCATTCCCCCAACTGGTGATGTAGAGATTGTCAGCGCTGGTTATTCCGATGGTCGGCTCGAAGGTCGAAAGGCCAATTCCATAGTAAGTTCCATCCGCACAAAACGGCATATTATCGCCGACCAGCACGTCACTTCCGTTGAAAACACTCGATGTGTTCACCGCGTCCGTCGCGTTGGCAAAGTGATACCAGACATTGTTTGGGATTCCATCTGGACAAAGTGTGTCGAAGACGCTGTCTGGCTCCGCAGGAGCCGAGTCTGAGCCACCGAAGCAGCCGGAGATTATTGGTGCCATCATCAGCAGGACGACGGCTGCGACTGCGGTGCGCATGGACCGTCGGCCTCGATGTGATACATCAGATGCGCGGCTTCTCACATCTTGAGAGTGGACGCGCCTCCGGCAGGCAAATCTGGTAATTGGGTGATTTCTCCGTAGAGTGCTGGACCTGTCATCAGAGTCCCAATGATGGCTTCTTCTGTGCCAGCCGCATTATGCGCAAGCGCAATCCAAGGCCGGCCTTCATCGTCGAGTTCGACGTCGATGAAATCGCCAAAGCCACCGCATCGAACATCGCCACAATCGCTGGTGACATCCAGCGGGTCTTCGGGAAGATTGACGGCGACGCTGGTAATGAGCGGATTCTCGGCAAAAGCATCGGTCATCACCGCCATGTAGCCACCCCAGCCGCAGGCCGAAGTATTGTCTTCAGTGGTATTGTTTCCACCACCATTACAATCGTTAACTTCGCCGATGTAACCGACGACGACGCGGCCTTCGTCACCGGCGAAAATCGTCGGAAAACCAGTCTCGGTGACGCCAGGCGCGGCGACCATCATCGGCGCCGACCAAGTCTCACCCTGATCTCGTGAGTAAGCATACCATGGCTTCTGATCGACCGAAATCCAGGTCGCGTGAACCGCACCCGACTCGTCCACAGCGACAGCGACCTCGTGCGAGTGCCAACCTTGTTGCATCGGCACCTCGGTTGTTATCGTGTGCTCGGTCCAATCGTAGCCGCCATCGAGTGAACGGTAGACGGCCGGCCCCTCACAGCTCGGATTCCCTCGATAAATCGAGCCATCGGAACCACCCGCGACATGCCCGTGCAAACCGCTACACTGCGGATAACTCTCAATCGGATATCCGGGCTGCTGAACATCCCAAGTATGGCCTCCATCGAGCGATCGCGAGCATTGGGCGCCATTTGCCGAGGAACCGGTGTTGATGCAGTAGACGTAGATGACTTCGTGGAAGGCGGTGACTCCGGCGGGCACAGGCATCGAAGCGATCGATTGATGATCCTGAGGCTGATAGTAACCATCGACGGAGAAAGGAACGCTCCACGAATCGCCGTCGTTATCCGAGTACTCGACGAACATCGCTGCGAGAACGTGCATGTCGAATTTGACGAGCCTATCGGTGAATTTGTCGACGTAGATGTACGGGTCGTTAGAATTCGGGGTTTGGCCGGAGTCATCGTCGACCTGTCCGAAGGGCCCGACATCCTCCCAAGTCTGTCCTTGGTCGCGTGAGCGAATGATGTGTGTTCCGTCGCCCAAACCGTTGTAATTTGTGAAGAAAATCGCGCCTGAACTGGTTACTCCGATGGTTGGCTCAAAGGTGTCGTACCCCGTTCCGTAATACGTTCCCTGCGCGTAGAAAGGGGTGCTTGCCCCCGTGAGATTCTGCGTGATGTTGGCCGCGGCGACAGCCGCGGCGTCGATCGCATCGATGGCGAATGGAGATGCGACCGTACCTGGATAATGGTACCAAGTGGTTGTCGGGATAGCCCCTTGTTCGAAGACGAACGGGCCTTCTGGTTCTGGGGCAGGCTTGTCGCCTCCACCAAAGCAACCACTAATCCCGGGGGCGATGAGCAGGAGTGTGAGCAACAAGACGACGCTTCGCATTGGACTCGCGTCGGGCGCGCCGGTCTAAACTTGATGCGCTTCCATGTCGGTTGAATCCGGCGCTTTTTCCGGTCAATTCCACCCGTTCTCAAAAATTGCTGGAGTGGTGTCGAGGAGGGATTCGACAGGAGATTTCCAATTCATGTCGAGATCTCTCTCGGCGGGGCTCGCATCCCAGTAGAGCTTCTTGCGCAGGTGATTGCGAGCCCATGAAACACTGATTTTCGGATGGAAGAAGGCCGCGATTACGGCGAACCAATAAGGAGCGGTCCGAATTGTCCACTTTCTCTCCGGGTGGGCTTGCTTCAGTGCCTTCGCCATATCCCCCATCATCATGTCACCGGCGACGACGAGGTAGCGTCCTTCATCCTCGCCGCCGGTGAGTGCGCGAACGTGAGCTTCAGCCACATCGCGCACGTCGACAATCGATACTTGCATGGGTAGATTGAGAGGCGTCTCGCGCCTAATCATGGCCATCAGCAGTGCGAGAGAGCCGCGCAGGTGGCGCGGCGACATCGGCGGGCCGAATACCATGCAAGGATGGATGGTGACCAGTCGCGGGCGCGAATTTTCGGGTTGAACAGCATGCCAATCGCGCACGATGCGTTCTGAACTGACTTTTGCGAGGCCGTAGGGATTGTCTTCCAAGGTTGCATCATCCGCCCACGTATCGGCGGTCAATTTAGCGCCATTTTCGTAATTCATCGGGCGGATGGCGGCAGTCGAAGAGGTGTGGACGAAGCGTTCGACCGTGCCGGTTTTCTCCACAGCTGCGACAACATTTCTCGTCCCAATAACACTCGGGTCGACAATTTTTCGTTGAGGGTCACGGGAGCGGACGATCACGCTCGCCGCTGTGTGAATCAGGTCGCAGCACCCATCGATTGCAGCATTGACCGAATCCTCGTCGAACAGGTCCATCTCGACGATTTCTAACGAGCCTTCCTCGGCGATTGGCATGGCCTTGAGATGAGCAACCCGCTCGGGGTCAGAAGCATCGCGCACAGTCGCGCGAACCGCCTCACCTCGCGCCAATAGATTGGCGACGATATGCGAGCCGATGTAGCCCGACGCCCCGGTGACGACTACGACCATCAAACCGCGAAGAGCACGCTCCCTTCAATCCTGACTCAAGCCAAGCCATCGGTTAATTGGTCGAGCAATTCCTCTAACTCTTCCTCATTTGGCATCAGAGCCGCAGCTTCCTGAGCAGCGAAGAGAGCGGAGGTCGTCCGCCCCATCTCGAGATGCGCCCGAGCCAAATTCGCCCAAGCCGCTCCGCGCTCACAGTAGTTCACCGAATTGATGGCTCCGCGGAACCATTCGATGGCACGCTCAGCCTCACCTCGCTGCAGAAGAGCCTCGCCGATCTCATTCCACGAACCACCGTAATCCGGATTGGTCTCGATCGCCCGCCTCTGCCATGCCAGGCCATCCTCTTCGTCTTCCGAGAAAGTCATCCCGAGATAGCAAGCCGCCTCGGGCGAAGGGCTGAGTTGGTAGGATGTGCCATGGTGCTCAGCGGCGACGCGTAGAATACCCAGCCGCTGCAAAACATTGCCCATCTTGAACAGGTCTTGAGCCAGAACCTCGCGAAGACCGACCTCGATACCCTCGCCTTCAGTAGTGGCCTCGACCTCGCACCAGACCTCCTCGATCATATCGAGCAAGGCAGCCGGCCCGAGTCGGTCCCGCGTCGGGTCATCATTGGCGTGCATCCAAGCCGCCTTATTCGTCATCACGCCACCCGACTCAAGTTGCGGAACCTCGACCAGCGGCGCCAAATCGCAAAGCGTCTGCGCCGCCTCATCAGGAATCATATCGACATTCCAGATGGCCAGCCACTGAGCCTGGAACTCACCCTCCGCTTGCCTGGTCATCGTCTGAAGAACAGTACCGGTCTCCTCACCGATCGCGGCGACAGCAATCCCTTCGAAAGAGAGCCGCATCAACAAGCCAATCGGTACACGAGGTAAGCCGCCAGTAACCAGAATCTTGTCCCAACCATCCTCGGGCGTCCCCTTGTAGGCATCAGCGAGCCCGCACCATTCGATATCACACCCGCAAGCATCAGCGACGATATCCAAGCGCATCTCATTCCATCGCCTCTGCAATTCTGCGCGCCGCGCATCATCAACCTCGAGAATCCGCAGTCGGCCAGCACCGAGCTGCATCAGCACCTCGGTCCACCAATTGCCGCGCGGCGCAACCAGCATCACCGAATCGCCGCGCTGCAATTCAAGCATCTGAATCACTTGAGCAGTCTCGTAAATCCCAGGAAGCAGTGAGTTTGGAGCATCGACGTCAGACCACCAAGGCATGCGGAGCGCGCTACTCTCGATATTCACGCCTTCCTCGCCAATCGGCAATGGCAGTGCGTGAACACCGCGCGGCGTGCGCATGAGCACATCACGCAGCTCATCATCTTCTATCGCCCCCATGAGAACCAGCCGTTCGACTGCCTCAGCATGTGAGGACAGCCCTGGCCAGGTCCTGACAAGTGGGAGCGCATTCAAATCGCAGTCCGAACCGTCCTGAACGTTCCAATCCCTCTCCACGTAGCGTAGTTCTCACGCATCCACTATTGAATCCCACCCCTCGCGGATGGGCGCGCGCATCATTTCGCACCCCTCGGGCAAAACGGGTCGCGTGAACCCGCGCTTTCGGTGCGGCCCGATTACTCAAGCCAAAGTCCAATTGATGCATCCCAGGCTTGGTAAGAAATGCAATTCGAATCAGCGGAATAGATCATGAAATAGGTTGAATAATCGTGGTAAACAGAAGAGAACACTAGGTCGAAATCGAACCAACCCGTCGCATTTGAAGAATGGCAAGAATACAGCCACTGCTCGGCACTAACGTCATATTGTGCCACCCCAACCAGTCCTGATTGGGCGTATGTCCAGCCTTGCAGTGTATAGGTGGTGTCGAGCAGTGCGACGGAGCAGGGAAAATCGGAATCGAGCAAGATGCCAAAGGAGAGGAATAACCCGTCTTCGCACAGTGAGTGCGTGTGATTCAGGCCCTGGCCTGACTGAACATTTGCCGAGGTCAGCGAAGCGCTCCAAAACGCGATACCATCGCTGATATTGGCCAATTCGTAGAAGCGGATTGGTAGAGATTGGCCATAGACGTCCTTGACTTCGAAGTGAAGGTGTGGGCCTGTGCTCCAGCCGGTATTCCCAGACAGTCCAATGGGCTGGCCTTGATGGACGCTGTCCCCCACATCCACCAAGGCTCCATTGTGAGTCAGATGTGCATACATGCCGAAGGTGGAATCGCCGTGGTCGATGACGATCAGGTTCGATTGATTGGCGCAAGCGATCGACGGGCAGCCGCCGGTATTGTACTCTATGACTTGGATGACGATTCCGGGAAGGGCGGCTGCGATGCTGGTATTTTCAGGGGCAGGAAAATCGACCGCGTAGAGCATCTGGTCATTGTGGCTGTAATATCCGTGATGGCTTTGGGTGATATTCACCTGCTGCCCATCTTCGAAGGGCATGTAGACCCAGATGTTTCCTCGAGCTCGGCAGGTTCCACCATCCACATAGGTGCTCGAATCGCAATCAAGTTGTGACTCTTCGAGGCTTTCAACTTGAGTTTGGAGTTCTTGAATATCCGCTTCGAGATTTTCGACTTCTTCTTCGAGTTCTTCCACTCGGTCACGCAATTGGTCGCGCGTGGCTTCGAGATTAGCGACGATGACGTCGTAGGACTCGATCTGAGCCTCGAGGTTGGCGATAGTCGAGTTGAGCGCATCGAGTTGTGATTCGAGTTCTTCGATGCGCTCGTTTCGAGAGTCAGATTCGGCTTGCAATGATTCGATTTCTGCACCCAATTCGGTGGCTTCTGATTGAGCCTCGAAGAGTTCGACTGCTAGCGCAGCCGACTCGTTCTGCGCCTCGGAATAAAGCCCTTCGAGGACGATGATTTCGACATTCAAATGGGTGATGTTGATCTCTAGCAGGAGCACTCTCCCGGTCAATTGGCTGACCTCGGTCTCAAACCCAGGAACCCTGTCGGCTTCGCTTTGCAGATCGGCGAGTTGAACTTCGAGCGTCTCGATTGCCTCTAACGACTCGTTCAACCGCCGATTCAGGTCAGCGACTACCCGTTCATGCTCCTCATTATCGCCTCCACCATCATCCCTGCCTGCACAACCGGCGAGTGAGGCGGCCAGCAGCAAGATGGCCAGAGTGACAGCCGAGTGGGCTGAGCGCATAGACTGCGATGATTGCACTTCGGGATGAAGGTTCGCTCAGTGCAGCTGAGACTCGCGCTCAGCAACCGCGACAGCACAATTCAGCCACCGAACCGACGACCAGACTTGGATTCTGAGGCGCTGCCGCGAGGTCATCCCGAGTCGCCTCGCCAGATAGCACGAGAACACCGTGAACACCGGCTCTGTCAGCCATCTCCATATCGGTGTAGAGCCGATCACCGACCATCGCACATTGCGATGGTTCAAGCCCCAACTCCTCTACCTTGTGCAGAATCATTCCCGCATTGGGTTTGCCTGTGATATGCACCGGCTCAGCGCCGGTTGTAGCCTTGAACAGAGCCATGTAAGCGCCGGTGTCGGGCAGCCCACCATCCGGTGAAGGACAGACCATATCCGGATGGCTCACCACGAGCGGAACCCCGCGATGCATCAGCACGCTCGCGGTGCTCAACTTCTCATATGTAATCTCGGTATCATAACCCAAAACGACGTACTGCGGCTCTGCAGAGGCAGTTGCAACGCCCGCCTCTTCGAGCATTTCCCGCATCCCGTCAGTGCCGACGAGGTAAGTCTCACTAACACCCTCGTCGGCCAACCAAGCCAACAAATCATGAGTCGAAAGCAGCACGTCATCAGCCGTTGCAGGAATTCCCATGCCGTGCAGCTTCGCAACATATTGCCTCACCGAGCGGCTCGAATTATTCGACAGAAAATACCGCTGAATCCCAGCCTCCTCGAGCCGCGAGAGGAAGTCCAGTGAACCCTCGATCATGGTGTCGCCAAGGTAGATTGTCCCGTCGAGATCGAGGAAGACAGCCTTGATTCCAGCCAGCGTTTTCTCAAGCATCTCGATACCTCAGAACCTCAGGGCAGTACGATTGTCTTGAACAGGAACCAAGGGTTCCACAGCACCTTCTGCGTCTCCTTGCTCGCGATCATTTCCGACATCATCTCGCCGATCTCCGGTTTCTTCGATGCTCGCTTGACGAAATAATTGCACAAGCGCTTCCACTTCATCATCCGCTGCAACTTGGTCGAATTCGACAATTCCTTGCCCAGGGTCTCCCAAAGGTCGGTCATGTAGGCGACCGCGGCGCTCTCGGGAAATCCTTCCGCGTGCGCGACGCGGTCGAAATGCGCGCTCGTCATCTTCGCTGAGACGAGCGCGTTTCCGACACCTTCACCACTAAATGGGTCGACCAAACTCGCCGCGTCTCCAACGGTCATAGCCCCGGCCATGGCATTGCGACGTGGTTGGTAGGACGGCGCCTTCTTGCGCGGCGAACCGAATGGTAATTGCCAGCCTTTCGCGGAACCATCTATCATCGTGGCATTCGCAAAGCGTTCCTTGAATCGTGGATGTTCCTTGATGACCCATTCTTGGATTTTCTTGAGGGATTTCTTCATCCCGGTCTGCTTGCGCTGCTCAGAGATCAGCATACCGATTCCGACATTGACTAGACCATCACGTACCGGAAAGAGCCAGAAGTACCCCGGAAGCACCTCATCGATGAAATGAATCTCGATTGGGCCGATATCTCCATCGAGACCTTCGACCCCTTCCCAGTATTCCCGGTAGCCGCCGCAGAAATGTTCGTCATCGCGCAACGGCTCTCCATGCAAGCCTTCGGTGATTTTTCGGGCGACTGGGCAATTGTAACCGCCCGCGCCGATCGTCAGTGGGGCGGTGTAGGTTAACTCGGGGCCACCGCCTCGCTTGCCGCCTTCTTTGACACGCACTCCGGTGATGTGAGCCGATTCTCCCACCCCTTCGTGCGTGACTTCGAGGACGCTATATCCTTGGATGACAGAACCACCGTGTTCGCGGACGATTTCCTGACCTCGGTAGAACATCAGCCAATCGAATTGTTGCCGTGGCAGCGCATATCCCGATTGCAGCCCTTGCGCCTCGTAGGCCTCCTTGGGCAGCATGACTCGGACTTCAGCTCCATTCGCGCTGCCGAAAACGATCGAGTCGACCACGTAATGAGGTGATTCATCGACGAGATCGAGCACGCCAAGCTCCTTTGCGTGGGATAGTGATTTTCCGCCCACTGCATCGCCGCATGGCTTGTCGCGCGGCCAGAGATCCTTCTCGATTAGCAGCACTTTGCTGCCATTCATCGCATTGTAGGCGGCTGCAGCCGAACCAGCCGGTCCGCCGCCGACGACGATGACGTCGAATACCGTATCTGAGGCTGGGACCTCGCCGGTGTCGATGGGTTGGGTGTAGTCTATCACAGCAGCACCGCAGGACCGTCGAGTGTCGTCGGGCATTCAAACTTCACCATCTAATTGATTGCCGCGAACATGCGCGGTCAGACCATGGTCGAGGAGGTTGTGGTGGTTCAGACAACGCTCCCTGGAGAGTGGAACGAGGCGCGGGTAGGCTCTTGGTGCTACGATTTGGTCGAGGCCGGATTAGCCGCTTGCGCGCAACGTTCGAAGATTACCTCGACCTATCGATGGGAAGGAGAGGTGGAGAGTGCCGCCGAATGGCGAATTCAATGCAAGACCGATACGGCGCGAAAGTATGCGCTGATTGATGCGATTCGCGCCGTCCATCCTTATGATGTGCCGATGATCGTAGCCTTCACAGCCGAGACGTCCGCCGATTTCGCGGCATGGATTAGCCAAGATTAGGGCCGACGCGTCACGCGATATTCTCAGCGGGGCCGGCGAAATCGTAGAAGGAGACCATCGTTCGAGTATGCCCCATCCCTTCGATTGAAGAGAGCCGGTCGAGGATAGCATCGCCCAGATCTTCCATGTCATGGGCGATGACTTGGATGACGAAATCCCACTGTCCAGTGACGATATGACAACTCTTGACGAAGGGCAGGGCGCAGATTTCCTCAGCGATTTCGCGACGGTCTGTGAGCCCCCTCTCGCCCTGCCAATTGGCCAGAATGAAGCCGTTCAGAGGCCAACCGAGTTCTCCTCCGTCGAGTTGAACGGTGAAGCGGCTAATGACGCCACGTTCCTGCAAGCGACGAATGCGGTCGTGAACCGTCACTCGCGGCATTTTCAACTCGTCAGCAATCGCTTGCGTCGTCATCCTTGAATCGCCCCGCAGCAAGGCGACAATTCGCTGATCCTTCTCATCCAAATTGTCGAGAGGCATGGCTTGGCGATTCGACGGACAAAGATAAGTGATTCCGTCAAATTGTCGGTGTTTCACCAATACTCCGTCATTTCACCGACGATTTTTCCAATCACTCGGCGTTCAGTTGATTTTCACCCCCCTCCTCGGAGGGTCATGAACGAGAAGCACTCCGACAAGGAATTCGCGACGCGCGCGGTTTGGTCAGGCACCCAGAATATCGAGGGTGCTGCGGTCACGCCGATTTTCACCACGGCAACCTACAACCTCACCGATGAGGCCTACGCCGGATGGGCTGCAGGTGCTCAACACACAGCGCTTTACTCGCGTCTTTCGAGCATCAACTCAGAGGGCGTTGCGATGAAGGTCGCACAGCTCGAAGGCGCCGAGGATGGCGAGACCTTCGCCAGCGGGATGAACGCCATCTCGACAACTCTGGTGTCACTACTTTCCAGTGGCGACCACATGGTCGCCAGCGCAGATTGCTACGGTGGAACCTACGGTCTGATGACCGAGGAATTGCCGCGCTTCGGAATCGAGATCACGATGGCCGATATGCGAGACCCAGCATCATACGAGGCCGCAATCCAGCCTAACACCAAGATTCTCTACGTCGAGACCATCACCAATCCGGTGATCAAGGTCTGCGACCTCGAAGCGATGGTAGCGGTCGCCAAGAAGCACGGCCTCATCGCAATCGTCGACAATACATTCGCTTCGCCATGGGCATGCAATCCGATCGACCTCGGCTTCGACCTAGTCATCCACTCGGGAACCAAATATCTGGGCGGCCACTCAGACCTAATCGCAGGACTCGTCGTCGGCCGAAAGGACCTCGTCGCAGAAATCTTCCCTCGCAAGGTCCACTTTGGCGGCGCAGCAGACCCACACATGTGCTACATGCTCGAGCGCGGCATGAGGACGCTTCACGCGCGCATGCCGATTCACACGGCGAATGCAGCGGAGATCGCTCGCCGCCTCGAAGCCCACGACATAATCGACTACGTCAACCACCCAAGTCTGGCCTCAAGCCCAGATTACGAGGTCGCCCAGCGCATCATCCCCCGAGGAACCGGAATGATGTCCTTCGTCGTCAAGGGAGGCGACGAGGCAGCTCTCAACTTCATGCGCAATCTCAACCTCATCTTCGAGGCAACGAGCCTAGGCGGAGTCGAGAGCCTCGTCGAGTGTCCATTCAATTCCAGCCACATGTTCGTACCAGAAGATGTGCGCCACGAGGCCGGAGTGGTACCCGGATTCGTCCGCATGAGCGTCGGAATCGAGGATGTCGAAGACCTTTGGAACGACATTGCAACCGCACTTGCCCAAACCGAGCAACACCTCGCAACCCTCGCTTGAGGTGAGAGATTGGACTGGACCGAATTCGCAATCGCCGTCGGCTTCATGTTCCTGATGTGCTGGTCCCCCGGGCCAAACACGATGCTTTGCGCCGCCCACGGCAGTCGCCACGGATGGTTCCGCACGATGCCGCTTGAGGCAGGGATGGCGGCTGGATTTTTCACCGTCGCCGTGGGGATTGGAGTCGCTGTCGATGCGGTAATCGATAATCAGGCGACACTCGACGCGGTGAAGTATCTGGGTGCTGCTTTCATGCTATATCTCGCATATCATATTGCCAAGGCGCCGCCGATGGCTGAGGGCGAGGGTGACAATCGTGTCGAGGAGAAGCCACTTGGTCCTGTGACAGGTTTTCTGTTGCAATTTGTTAATCCAAAATCCTGGGTTTACTTTGTGTTACTGATGACCGAGTACGCTAGCCGAGTTGGTGAAGGATTCGAGATAATCGTTCTGCTTGCGGCGACGACGACGGCTGTTGGAATTGGCTCAGTACTATTCTGGTCAGGGGCAGGAGCCATGCTTCGTCGGATATTCTCCGACCCGACCAGCGCAGCAAGGTTGAATCTCGCTCTCGGATCGCTGGTTGCGATCGTTGCGATCGACATCGCTTTCCATGACCAGATTGTAGGATTAATCGGGTGAGAAATTGGTGAACGAAGCGGGCCTCATCGCATTACTCGTTTTCATCGTCCCGATGTGCTTCACGCCCGGCCCGAACAATCTATTGTGCGCCGCCCACGGCTCGCAACACGGCTTCCGTGCAACGATTCCACTCACTCTCGGCATGCTCGTCGGCTGGTCGAGCCTCGGGGTCGCCGTGGGCTTGGGAACGGTTTTCATCGAGGAAAATGAGCAACTTTTCCTCGGCCTGACATACATCGGCGCGGCCTATATCGCATATCTCGGTTGGAAGGTTGCGACCTCAAAACCGGCCGCTGAAGCAGCGGAAGAGACCGAGCGCCTAGGCTTCCTCACCGGCCTGACCCTGCAAGTGGTGAACGGCAAGGCTTGGATCCACTTCCTCGTCATGATGACCTCATGGGGCACTCTATTCGGTACCGGACTCGCCGGCAAAATTCTGCTCGTGGCAATCAATGCAACTGCAGGATATCCAGCCGTTCTCACGTGGGCCGCCTTCGGAGTAGCCCTACGCCGCCTCTTCGCCACACCTGAGAAGGCACGAATCCTCAACGGAGCCCTCGGAATTTCGCTAATCGGAGTGGCGATCTGGGTCGCCATGCCTCACTGATGGGCGAGAGGCCCGTGGGCCCGCTCAGACCGCAGGCAAGCCGCTTGTGCCTGAGGACTCGGCAAGCCATTGCATTGCTGACACGTAGTCCTGCTCCGCATCCAAGTCATCCTTCAACAGCAAGCCATCAGCGGCATCCCATAGAGCGGTCATCGCAGGCACCCAATCGCCACCCTTGTCCCGACTCGCCTCATCGAAGCGCCACGCATCGGACTCAGTGCGATCGTGGACGACCAACCAAGCCCAACCCATCGCGGCCTCAAGTCCCTTGGCTTTGCGACACATCGCCACGGTAGAAGCGATTCCATCCTCGGCCGCTTTGCGCACCAAAGACTCTGCAAATCCTAGTGGGGGGGGCAGAGCTCCCTCATCCCAAGGCAAGCGCTCGAGCCGTCGAGCCGACGAGATCGAGCCCTTGAGTTCGCGCAGGAATGCACCGAAGCCCTGCTTCCTGCGCACCTGTTTCGAATGAATATCAGCGGCCTCGTCGCCGACGAGGCCAAACATCGATTCGAGGATCTCGATTCCATAATCCTCCCAAAGCGCCACTAGAATCGGGTGACAGGCGCTATCCTCGAATCGCACGACATCCTTCTCGGATTCGAGAACGACTCCATCGGAGCGCACCAGCGCCCCGCCTTCTATGTCCTCGAGAACGATGTCCAGCGCCTCGCGCTCCTCATCACTCCCCTGAAGATGCGCGAGGAATTCATCGCGAGCCTCCAAATCGAACCAATGATTGCCCGCGATGTACCCCTCCTCGATTGAATTCAGAATCGCATCCCGACACGAACGCGCCACCTTATCGTCGGGAAGAGCCAGATTCATCCACGCGAGCAGCACCTCATCCAGCGCCTTCCGACCAGCCTCGGGCAGCTCGCGCTCGGCCGGCCAACCGGCCGGCCGCCACATCCATTCCGCCT
>CAZNVK010000030.1:0-15287 GCA_964576865.1 uncultured Candidatus Poseidoniales archaeon
TAGAAGCTTAGTAGAAGGTGACATAGTTAGCCCCATAACAAAGCCAAGAAGGAAGAAGTTCACAGCGATTTGAACATATTCCGTATCAATATTGACTGTGGTGAAGAGGACCATACCAACCGCAATCAAAGTTAGACCAGTGCTGACAATTCGGTTACTTCCGAAGCGTGCTACCAGACGATCTGAGTTAGCGGCTGCTGGCATCAACCCCAGCGGCAGCGGAAGGAATCTGAGAGCAGCTTCTAGAGCGGTATGTCCTCGCACCAATTGGAAATGAAGCATTTGCGTGAACATAAATGAGAACATAACGAAGAATGCCAACATGATTGCAACCAACCCCATCGAAAAACCGGGCGAAGAGAAGAACTCAATCGGCAACATCGGATGTTCAACACGCTTTTCCCATTGGATGAAAGCCAAAGTAAACAGCAGTCCGAGGCAAGCCACCGCAAGCGTTTCAAATGAGGTCCAACCATGGCTCGGTGCTTCGATTATAGCGTAGAGAATCGACCCCAATGCGCCTATGGAAAGGAAGGCTCCGATGGGGTCTAGAGGGCGCTGTTGATTGTCCTTAGATTTCGGCACTAGGAAGAGTCCAAGAAGTAGCGCCAAAGCGATAATTGGGACATTAATCCAGAAGACCATTTGCCAATCGTAATTCTCTACAGCCCATCCACCTACAAGTAACCCAAGTGGCGCACCGATTCCAGCCATCGCAGCCCATATCCCAACCGCTTTTCCCCTCTCTTCAGGAGGGAAAACGACGACTACCACTGAGAGTGTTGCAGGCATTACGAGAGCAGCTCCGATTCCCATAACCGCACGCGCTGTAATTACCTCCCCGGAGGTCGATGCGTACATTGCAGTAAGGGCAGAAGCGGTTGCAACTAACAAGAGTCCAATTTGCAGGGCGCCTTTTCGCCCAAATCTATCACCTAAGGCGCCCATAACAAGAAGCAATCCTCCAAACACCAAAGCGTACGCATCGAGAATCCACTGCAGCTCTGTATTGTCGGCCTGAAGATCCTTCGAGAGTTCAGGAAGAGCGACGTTCAGAGTCACATTATTCAGCATGACAATGACTAGACTCATGCTCATTACACCTAGAATCGCCCAGCGGCGACGGTGAACGGTTTCTGCATCCATGCGATTACCACTAGCAGTGTGGTTTTGAATCAGCAGGTTTGAGGTGTCTGCTTCTTCTCGCCGCCTCGATGAGGCGGCGCACACACGCGGGAGCAGCGGTCCTGATGCTTCTAGCGATGAGCCTCTCTGGCTGCATATTCTGGGCTAGTGAAGAAGCCACAGAAGAAGTCGTAGAAAACCCCTATCCTTCGATTTGGGAAAGGTACACCTTAGACTGGCAGACAAATGACACGATGTCATACCTTCTGGAATCTGGCCCATACCACGCCCTTGATGTCGAGGAGGCTTTCATCGAAGTCGATACTAGCGATGTTTGGGAAACCGGCCCTTCGCAGTCAACAGTCCATCTTTCATATTGGCTTCCAAACAATACTCTAGATGGAGAACACGTACCTGTAATTGCAATCGTTAGCCCATACTATGACTATGGCCCCCAAGGAAGCGAGTCCTCACCAACAAACGTGGTAAGTGCAGGACGCGGCGAATTCATCTTCCGCAATTTCGTACCTCACGGCTACGC
This sequence comes from uncultured Candidatus Poseidoniales archaeon, assembly GCA_964576865.1. Taxonomy (GTDB): domain Archaea; phylum Thermoplasmatota; class Poseidoniia; order Poseidoniales; family Thalassarchaeaceae; genus MGIIb-O1. The sequence continues at coordinate 1,667 of CAZNVK010000030.1, forward strand.
CCTCGCCCAAGTCGCAGTCTTCGGAACAGAGCAATCCAGCGGCTGCTTCGATTACCGCGGAGCAGGCGAGGGCTGGGGCATCCACCACGCGGTAGAATGGCTCGGCACTCAAGAGTGGTCAAACGGCCACGTCGGCCTCTACGGCAAGTCCTACGAAGGCGCAACCCAATGGGAAGCGGCAGCCCAAGGCAGTGAATATCTCAAGACGATCGTGCCAATTTCTGGAACAACGGCGCTGCATCCACTTCTCTACAAAAACGGCAGCGCAGAGGCGAGAAGTCAAGTCATGCACATGAATTACTTCTCGAGCACAGTCGATTACAACGAAGACGATCTCGACAATGTTTGCCCGGATATCGCGGAGGGGTTGTTTGCCGGACCGGTGACGTACATTGGTGGCGAGATGGATCCGTACATGCAGAATTACTACGACGAACGAAGCCACATCGACAAGGCGTTCGGAACCTGGAACGGCAGTATCTACTGGGTTCAGGGAATGCAGGACTGGAACGTCGACCCTCACCAGGTCTTCGGCGGACCGTCGGGAGTTAATTGGTACCAAGATTACATCGATGCGGGTTATGATGTCCGTGGGATTTTGGGGCAGTGGGGGCATCATTACCCGGATCAGGTTTCGAGCCACGATGGCGTTGGCAGTGGCAACGGCCTCGAGGCTCGGCACAATATGACGCGCTGGGATTGGGCGCAGGATTTGTTTGAGTGGTTCGAGTATTATCTCAAGGGTGTTGGACCGAAGCCGGATTTGACTGCTCAGATTCAGCGCTCTGATGGAGAGTGGAGAATCGAGGAGACATGGCCTCCTGCTGATGTGAATTGGACTGATGTTTCGTTAGGGGATTGCACGAATTTGGGGAATTCTTGGGTCGGTGGCGCGCCTGTTGTTGGCGGTGCCACCGAGGTTGTAGTAGAGTGCCCCGCGTTTGAGGAAGATGTGCACATCGCGGGGCTGGTGCGCTTGCACATGTCTGCGACCGCGGTTTACGATGGCGGACAAGTCTTCGTCGAGATGCAGGATTCCGTGACTGGTATTCGTATCGGGCACGCGACGATGGATATTCGCTACCACTCCGGCGGCAATGAGCCGACGGGAGTGGTTCCCGGGCAGACGGTGACGATGATGATGGAGTTCCAAGGAATCGATCACCTACTGCCGGCAGGTAATGGAATCAAGCTGGTGATGACGACTTCAGGCAAGGATTACCTCGCGCCCGCGTGCGGGGCCGCGTGTCCAGTTCACGTCCACATCACCGATGATAGTACGCTGTCTTTGCCGCTGATTGAGCGAGACGGCTCGAATGTTCTGCTTACACACCAACGAAGTGATTAATGGGAAAAGGACTGATGCAAGTGGCGAAAATCCAACCAGCGGTTTCAATAATGCACCGCCGTCGCAGTGCGTTTATGGATACACGAGGCTCGGCGCTGCTACTGGTATCCATCCTCCTCATTTCGAGTGCCGGCAATGCCGCCCTCGCAGCATCCAGCAAGGATGCTGACCTTACGATCAATATCGACATCAGCAAGAGGGTTCTGATGTCCGACGAGTCGTTGCAAGCAGTGTTCAGTCTTGGAGGACTATCGAACACAGATACATACATTCTGAGTTGGAACCTTCGCGAAGGAAATTCAACTCAAGGAATATCATTGGCTTCGGACTCCTTCTATTTCCAACCGTCCGGCTCATCCCAATTTGAGGCGATTGAAGTCTGGCACTTCTCGACAGATGCACACCTCTACCACCTTTCGGCGAGTCTGGAGAAGGCGGGCGACCCCACATCGATGGAGTCCACTTTTGAGAGGTTTGCAGTCTTCCGAAATGTCATTGCCCCCGATTGGGACGACCTAATTCTATTCGGCGACAGCCTATCCGATACCGGAAGCGCCTACCGCGATTGGGGAACTCCCGATAGCCCTCCATACTTCAACGGACGTTTCACCAACGGGCAAGTATGGCTTGAGTACGTACACGATTCCATCGGCGTCAGTACGACCAATGCTCAAGGCTCTAACGCCGGCAATAACCGAGGCTACGGAGGGGCGACGACCGAGAACGGGTACTATCTTTGGGTAATTACCAACGTTGGGCAACAGGTCGACGATTACACCGACACATTCTCCTTCGATTCTGACGAAGCCGTGGCGATTTTGGGTGGCGGGAATGACCTACGGAATGGTGTCGATGATGGCCAAGACATCGTTGATAATATCCAGGAGCACGCCGTCCAAGTGATTGGAGAGGGCGCCGAAACATTGCTTCTATTCCAAGTGCCACCTATAGACAGGATTCCTGAGTTCCGCGACGATTCAGACGAGGAGAAGGCCGAGCTGGCTGAGCGGGTCGACGAATTCAACGAGGGGATTGCCTCATTGGCTACCACCTTGGCAAATCAGTACGGAATAACGGTTCACTTGATTCCGCTATGGGACTCCTTTGAGGAGATTTACTGGAATCCGGATGCTTTCGGCTTTGATAATGTGACTCACTCCGCTTGTGAGCATACTGGATTCACTTGCGATTCGAATGACCCGATCGACCCAGTTCCGAATCGCTTTATTTTCTTCGACAATAAGCACCCCACTGCTCCAGTTCATCGATACATATCCTATCTTGTCGGCGAGGTTGTCGGTGACTCGGATTATGATGGAGATGGAATCGCCGATGATGAGGACGACTGCGATGATTCTCGCCCAGACGAGGAGATTGATGAGTTTGGATGCCCTCTCCCCGCAGATAGCGATGAGGACGGCGTGCTGGATGAGGACGACGATTGTCCGAACACACAGAGTGGAGAATCGGTAGATGCTTCTGGCTGCTCAGCGAGTCAGCGCGATACGGATGAGGATGGCATCAACGACGCTGACGACCTATGTCCGGGCACCGCTGCAGGCGCGAGTGTGAATTCGCAGGGCTGCAGTTCCATGCAACTCGATTTCGACCTTGATGGCGTAGTCAATGGCCTCGATCATTGCGATCAAACTTTGCCGGGAGCTCAGGTAGATGAGAATGGCTGCTCGGCTGAGCAGAGAGATTCTGACGCTGATGGTGTATTCGATGCATGGGACCAATGTCCGATGACCGCAGCCGGAGAGGAAGTCGATGCAGACGGCTGCGCTGCGTATCAACGCGATAGCGACGCAGACGGCGTTGCCGACGCCTTCGACGAGTGTACTGGGACTGATGAAGACGAGGAGGTCGATGAGACGGGTTGCGGCCCTAGTCAGAGGGATTCGGATGGCGACGGGCATGTCGATTCCGACGACGAATGTTCGGAAACCCCTAGTGACGAAGAGGCCGACAGACATGGTTGTGGTCCAAGCCAGCGAGATACAGACGAGGACGGCCTCAACGACTCAATCGACCCCTGTCCCGAGACCGCTGGAACAATTGGCGGCTGTCCGGAAGTCACGGTAGAATTGGAATTGCTCAATGAGATGACTACTCCTGGAATGGCTCGAATCGCCATGACACTCACTTGCGACGATGGATGCAAGGCAAAAGTCGTCGTCGACGGTACTGAGTATGGCCGATTAGCCGAAGGAACTCACCTGCTTATGGTAAATGTCGTCGACGGCCAAACCGTCGTCGTCAACGCTTCATTCGGAACATCCTACCAGATTGCAGAATTGACGATTAGATTCCCAGATCCGTCCACAGAGCCCGAACCCGAACCGGGGCCAGAACCAAGCCCAGAGCCAGAGGCGACACCAGAAGTAGTTCCACGGTTTCGTATCATCGCCGGCGCAGCAGTCGCAACCCTACTAGTAATCATCGCAGCATTCGCGCTGAAGAAACGCTCAACCGGGGATTGAGGCGCTCCCCACTGAATTGACCTTACTTACTCTTGCAAGAGTCGATGGCCGCGTTGGTACCCCTTCTTGCCGACCTTCATATTGATTGCACCTAACTCAATTTCGTTTTTGATTGCAGCCTCTCGGATCCGGCCCTTGACTCGAACTCTCAACTCGGAATCCTCGATTAAATGTCGGGGCTCAAGGGTGAATTTGTGTGTCTGAGCCCCGCCAGGCAAGACATGACCCATGCGAATACAAGCCCCACCTCGAGCCGAGAAATCCGAGGAATCGTAGCGTACACACATCTTGATTTCCTCTAACGGCTCGTCCGCGTTATTCTCAATACGAGCCTCAACTAGCAATTTTCCACGATCTTTTCTGACGTCTGCAGCGATTTCGATGTCTTCACCCATGGCGAACCCTCCTTTCGGTGCATCAGATGAAGGGCAACGAATAGACATTTGCCGTACATGATAGGAATCTACTTTCCAGATTCAGTTAGCGGTAGCATTCATCTCTCATCACTGAAACCGACCAATAACCATGTCACTTCCGCGCCGCGCGATGGAACAAATGGGCTTCGCAGTCTGTTGTCTGACTTGCGATGCACCCGACATCCCCGGAACAGAGCGTTGTCGCGGGTGCATCGACTCGCACGCGCGAGCCCGAGATAACCTGACCAGCGGACCCGCCAGCAGCAAAGCCGAACGTCTCGCGCGTGAACACGTCACCATGCTCGCCGAGCCAGGCAAGCATATCGACGACAGCGAACATGGGGAATTCATGCTTGCATACCAGCGATTGATCGATGCCCACCAAGGTGTCGAAGAGGTTGTTACGATGGAGCAGATTGAGGCGAGATTCGCCAAGCAGAGGAAGAAGCAAGACCGCTCACTCATCCGCGAAGTAGCAAATCAAAATCCGTGGGCGGACCGCGCTCCCGACCCTGAGGAAAGAGCCCAGATGCTCGAAATGTTCGGCAGCGAAGCACCTCCCGAAGTGCCGAGCTGGGACGACTTGATGGCAGAGGTCGGCGAGCTTCTCGACGAGGATTGAGGACTGCGAGCCTTCAAACGAGGCGCGAGTGAGGAGCGACTCAGATGTCAGGGGAGAGGGACCCTCGCGCCTCGCGCCTCGAGGACGATCCATTCGAGCGCGCGCGAAGTCCAAGCAGCCATGCGCGCGCACGTGATGATGGAAATTGGAGACAGCCCCACGTTAGGGTAGTATTCGCTAGCAACAAAGGCGGCGGCCAACCGTTCTTCCGAGTGTTCGGTGAGGAACCGCAGCCTAGACAATCGTACATACACAAGGGCTCGATATGGCACTTTTCAAAGATTGAAATTCAACACCTTATACAGGCAATAATAGCATTCTCATTCGCCTTAGCCTTCATGTCCGTGAACGGAATATTTGGTGATTATTTCACATTATCAAATTTCATTCAAGGCGGTATATTCTTCATTATACCCGCGGCACCTGCATTCATTATTCACGAATTGGCACACAAATTCTCTGCCCGAAGATATGGTTGTTGGGCCGAATTCAGAGCCTCCCCTGGAGGTCTAAGATTTGGGGTTATTTTTGCCGCGATAACAGGAATCGTATTCATGGCACCCGGCGCAGTAATGGTGATGGGGAATACAACCAAGGAACAATTTGGAAAAATTGCACTCGCCGGGCCCATCAGCAACATCATATTGTGGAGTATCGGAATTGGATTAGTTGCTCTCGGCCTCGAAACGACCGACTTTACATTTGACTGGCGAGACAAACCACGGGGTCTTCTTTATTTCTGGATATGGGGTAACTGGGTTCTTGCAGCATTCAATATGATACCATTCGGACCACTTGATGGAAGAAAAGTGAAGACTTGGTCCAACTCTGTTTATTGGATATGGGTCGCTATCATTGCTGGCCTGTATTGGTTCAATACGAATATATTGCCTAGTATGTTAGGATAGGTGCAGATATGGCGGAGAATTACGAGGAACCCGCCTACGAATTGCTGCAGAAGTTTCGAGGCTTTGAAGTTCGAAAATACGTAGACACCATTCAGGCTAGAGTGACAACTGGTGGGATGAACTATGGCGAATCATCTAGGCCCTTCAGAAGAATTGCCGGCTACATTTTTGGTGGAAATGAAAAGCAACAAAGTATCGCAATGACAGCCCCTGTTCACATGTGGGAATCAGGCGAGGAATCCCTCATGGCCTTCACAATGCCATCAGAACACAAGATGGAAGATCTTCCAAAACCAAACGACTCAGGGGTAGAACTGCTCCATGTAGAAGGAGAAGTGGTTGCAGTTCTGAAATTCTCTGGGCTCTCCCGCCCAAGCAAGTCACTGAGGCTACAGAAGAAGCTACGCAAACTTGTCGACGAAGAGGGCCTCTCAACTTCTGGTAATGCTAAACTAGCAGTTTATGACAATCCAATGTCAACACTTCCATTCCTGCGCCGAAATGAAATCCACATCCCATTAGAGTGGGCAGTTTAGAGCCTTACCCAGGGCTGTGGGGTATCTGCAACCAGAGTTCCAAAACCCACCACCCTAGCAGTTTTTCGTCATGCTAAGGACACTCAAAGGAGGTAACCTGAGAGTCTAAATCATCTCTTACGAGAGGGGTTATTTCCGCGTCCGCGACCCGACGGATTTCCTGTGGTACTAGGTCCATTTCTAGGCCTCGGACTCATACTCTTACTAGAGGGGTTATTTCCTCGACCGCGACCAGAAGGCCTTCCTGTGGTACTAGGCGCATTTCTTGGCCTAGGACTCATACATTCTCCTCCTTCCATTTATTCGCCGCCGCTCTCCTTAGTATGTTCGTTCTAGATGCACCAGGCTGTTGCCAAGGCCATCCAGTACCTAGAGACGGGCTGGAAGCAAGCTCCCATTGCGTCCACTCTAGGGCACCTGGAGTGCTTACCCTGCTGGGCACGCCTCCAGTATAGTTCCCCTCAGGGATATTTTCATTTTCATTTTTCATTTTTTAAACCTCAAGAACTCAGCCAACTCTTTCTGATCCAGGTAATCTTTCTCTTCCCTCTCAAACCGGGTATTTCCCCCGGCACGAAGTGAATCGGAATCAATGCGACCATAGAGGAGTAACTCGAAGAAAACCCTCTCGGCCCCTTCTTCCTCGGCTCGCCACTTCAACTGTTTCAGATATTTGTGAATCGTCGACTGGCTTTTCCCCATTTTTTCACCAATCTCTGTTTGCTCGTATCCTAATCCTCTATACATCGACATCAGTGCGAGTTCAGCTTTGTCCATAAGATGTCGAACATCAAGCTCTTTATGGACAATTTCCTTCGATACTATATCGACACTATAGCGAATAACGCGATATAATATTTCTAAAGTAGCGAATTAAGTTTCAGAGGTATGTATTGATGATTGGCTTCTCATCACAATGGAAGAAGGTCATAAGAGCCCACCAAGTAATCATGTCGAGGCTGTTGACGAGGTTGGCTACACCCGTATTCTCCTCACCGTAATCCTTGCCGGTGGTATCCATCCACTCCTCCATTTCTTCGAGAGTATCACAGGTCTGATGATAGCACCAATATCCATCGACCAAGCCTCCGAATCCAACAGTGACGGTGCCAAGATTGTCTTGGAAGCTGGCGTGGTCGCTACGCGCAGTAGTATCCTCGTAAACGATGATCTCCGGCCTATCCATATCCAACCAGACCGAGGTCTTCCAGGTGTCAGCGGTGTAATTCACTCCCACCAAAGTCCCCATCTGCTCCTCTAGGCCGAGGGCATCGGAACCAATCCAATTGGACAGGCCGACCATCCCGGGCTGATTGATGACATCGTGATCTTGACTCGGTCCGATGTAAACTCGCATCGGCCATACTTCGGAATCCTTCGGATATCCATCCTCATCGATCTGAGGATCGGGATCGCCATGAGGCGCACCGCCGCCACCCGGCCAATTGACTCCAGCCATGTCGAGATTGATGTAATTCGTAACGGTGACCTCGGGGTGGTCCTCGCCGACGTAATACTCAGTCCAGTAATTCGAACCGCGCAGACCGCCCTCTTCGCCGGACCAGAGACAGAAAACCATGGTTCGGCGACTCTCAAATTCAGCGAGGACGCGGGCAGTCTCGAGAACCATCGAGGTGCCCGCGGTATTGTCGTAGGCACCGACACGAGTCCCATAGGAGCGAGAACCGGTTACGTGAGGGTCGAGCAGAACCGCATTTGCCGGTGGGGCGATATCGAAGTGGGCACCGAATACCAACCATTCATTGATTGCCTCAGAGCCCCATTTGTAGGCGCAGATATTGTACGCCTCTGGGTTCTGAACTCGGAAAATATCGGTGAATTCGTAGCGGTGCTGGCGCACTTCCAAACCGAAGGATGAGAGTTCCTGAATGAGGTATTGCGCCGCATCTTCGTAGGCAGGATTCCCTTGTCCGGCCCATCGGTCCCAGTAGCCCTGCCTTCCGTCGACATCGAGTGAAATCGCAGGGTTGGTAATCTCGTAGAGGCGGTCGTAGACCGTCCTTCCATGGAGCAATCCAGAGGAATGCGCCCCTCCTTCGTCGATTCCGACATCCATCGCTCGCTGAATCATCATCGTCTTAATCCCGACCGGCCCACCTGTATCGCGGCTTGCATTGACCGTGTCCCAAGTTGAATTGACACTGTGTGGCACTCGTACAATCGAGTCGGCAACATCTCCGTTAGACCCCCCTCGGGCTACCCAAGTTGACCACGATTCTTCTTGGTGGCGAATCGGCCAATTCTCTCGACCCGATTCGCCGACCATGAATAGCATAGTCTCGGTTCGAGGCGGCGTTAGGAGCGAGATGGTTTCACTCTCTCCCTTGGCCAAATCGATGACGGTCGAATTCTGAACGAACATAGTTGAGGGGTCCTTCAGTAGATAGGGAATGAAAACCGACATCGCTGCCTCGGCTTCAAATGTGTAATCCACGAAGAAGCCAGCAGAATTGCTTGCAGCGGTGATATCGAGATTTTCTGGACTGGGAGCGCTATCACTTCCACCGAAACATCCGCTGAGCGGGGTTAGAAGCATCAGCAAGACCATCGAGAGAGCCGCTGACTCGCGTGAGCGCATGTGCAACGGACCGCAGGTCCGTTGTTGAAGCCGCCGCTGGACTGAGTCAATGTGGTGAAGGCGGATTTCTCCCGTTCAAGCGTTGAAGACCGATAGGCAGGTCAACGAACCATCAGCCTGCATTATCGCATTCATATCGACGCTCGTTATGCTGAATCCTTCGTCGAGCATCGTCTGTCGAAGTACTGGGAAGCCAGCAGCGATGATGGCCCGGTCGCCATTGTATCCGATTGTATTCGCGGCGTAGCTCTCCTCGTTTGGAATCCAGAGAACATCCTCGGCGAGAGGCTCGATCTGGGATGGAGTCAGGTGGCCCTCTGCTGCGATGATGAGCCCAGGGCGTGGCGATGAACAAACCGTCGTCAAGTGAAGGGTCGAGGTTGGAATATCGATTAGCTCGACGTCAAAATCATCCTCGCGCACATGCTCAGCGAGGAATTCGGCCCCAGCGCGATTGGTTCGCGTCGAGAGCCCAATCAGATAGCGGTCATCGAAGAAGATAACATCGCCACCATCGAGCGTTGCACCCATTGGCATTCGCACGACTTCGGCATTCGTACCCAAGTGCGTCGCCACATCCTCCTGCTCACCCTCGCGAGATGGATGACCCATATTCGGGATGATTACTTTGCCATTGATCATCACCGCAGTATCCTCTACGAAGCAACAATCCGGGTGGTCATCCAATCCAGGCAGAACCGTGACCTCAGTTCCGTGAGCCCGAAGGGCAGTCACGTAGGCATCGTGGGAGCCTTGAGCCGCCACTGGATCGGGCTGACGTGTCCCGAAAAACTTGGCAACGGCCTCGTCGAAATTCGACGATATACGACGGACGACGGCCGCTCGGCGGCTGCGGTCGTATGCACCAGGCATGAGCAGCCGTCCGCTCTACTCTTCATAATCATTCGGAATCCGGATATGGTTTTCCACAATCGGGAGAAACCACAGTAAATGCAAGCCTCACACCGCGCCTGCGACCACGAAGATTGGCCCCAATCAAGGCTTGAAACATCGACCTCACAACCCCACCGTCCGGGAGCCACACGACCCATTTCATTCAAGGACGGCCGACGCTGAAAGCAGGGGCATGAGCGAGCCCACCGGCACCCAAGAATCCACAGAAGGCGAGCTCATCGACAGCGTCGACGCCGATGGCAACAAGATTAGTCCAATCTTGACTGATGATAAGAAAAATTACCTCATCGACATCGATGGAACCGTAGGCGAAGACATTCCCAACGAGGAACCGGAGAGGATGGCGACCGCTGAAGCCTATCCAGACGCGGTCGAAACCATCAATCGATGGTATTCCGAAGGGCATCACATTTGTTTTTTCACGGCGAGGACCGAGGACCATAGAGAGGTGACTGCGCGTTGGTTGGAGGAGAAGGGCTTCCGTTACCACAGCCTGCTGATGGGCAAACCGCGGGGCGGAAATTACCACTGGATCGACAACCACGTCGTCCGCGCAACACGCTACACCTCCCGCTTCACCGACCTCGTCAAGCGCCAGGTTGAGATCGAGGTTTTCGACGATGAGTGATGGGGGGCGCCGGCTGGATGAGCTTCTCACGGCGCGGGGGAAGCATTTGGGAAAGGCGCTCTCGATTGCTCATGGTCGGCCGCTTCACATCGTCCGCGGCGAGATGCAGTATCTGATCGCGGACGATGGGACACGCTTTCTGGACTTGGTGAACAATGTCTGTCATGTCGGCCACGCCAACCCGAGGGTGGTCGAGGTCGGTGCGCGCCAGATGGGCTTGCTGAACACGAATACGCGCTATGTATATCCTGGGTTGACGGATTATCTGGCGCGGCTTGCTGCTACGCTGCCCGAGCCATTGAGCGTTGGATTTCTGGTCAATTCGGGCAGCGAGGCGAACGAGTTGGCATTGCGTTTGGCGAGGGCACATACGGGGGTTCGGGATGTCGTTGTGGTGGAGGGGGCTTACCACGGAAATACGGGGCAGTTGATCGATTTGAGCCCGTACAAATTTCGCGGGCCCGGCGGGGCTGGCGAGCCTGAGGATTGGGTGCATGTTGTACCGATTCCGGATGTGTATCGGGGCGGGAATCGGGATTTTGCTAGTGAGGCTGCCGAGGTAGTCGAGCGCGCCGGCTCAGTGGGCGCGTTGCTGATTGAGCCGATGCTTTCGTGTGGTGGACAGGTGCCTCTGCCACCGGGGTATCTCGGCTCGTTGTTTGAGGGTGTTCGGGCTGCCGGAGGGGTTTGTATCGCCGATGAGGTTCAGGTTGGATTCGGGAGGGTCGGCGATGCGATGTGGGCTTTCGAGGAGCACGGTGTGGTGCCGGATATCGTGACGATGGGCAAGCCAATCGGTAATGGACATCCCATGGCTGCGGTCTTCACAACTCCAGAGGTGGCCGCCTCATTCGAGGAGATGGAGTTTTTCTGCACATTCGGCGGCAATCCTGTGTCTTGCGCTATCGGGATGTCAGTGCTCGATGTGATTGAGGATGAGGACTTGATGGGACGAGCGCGCGAATTGGGTGCGCGCTTCATGGCTGGATTGCGTGAACTTCAGAGCAGTCACACGATAATCGGCGATGTTCGCGGTCGGGGATTATTCATCGGATTCGAAATGGTACGCGACCTGCAGACGCTTGAACCGGCGGCTGAAGAAGCTCAGGCGGTGGTCGATTTCATGCGAGATAACGGCGTCTTGATGAGCACCGACGGGCCGCTTCACAACGTCATCAAGATCAAGCCGCCGATGGTCTTGAGCGAATCCGACATTGACATGACTCTGGCTCTGTTGGACGAAGCTCTCGCCAGCCTCAACTGATGTCGCCGTAGGATTGGGCTGCCCAGACTCCGATGGCGTAAGCGATTATCGTTGCAAGAATCCCTACTGCCATCGCCACCTCGAAATCGTGCCCGCGTCTAAGCATCTGGGGCAGCACCAAGAAGAGGGCAAGAGAGGGAAGAATCAACCAGAGGATACCTTCAGCGAAGTCGGCGACCTGCGCGGTGTCGTTTGTGTCCTGATACAGAACCGTCATCGCCATGATACTCGTTAATGGCAGCGAGACTACCAACGCCCCGAACGCTGCCGATTTCTTCGCAATCTCACTTGCGGCGACGATTATCGCTCCGCTGAACAGACCTTTCGCGACTAGATTCAACCAAGTCATGCGCCGCGATGAGCACCTCTGCTCTCAAGGCTACCGATTCGATTCATTGATGCCTAACCAGCCGCGTCAGCGGCCCATGAGCGAGTGGGAGTTGGTTCGACACCACTCGATTGAGGGCGCTCGCCCACACATTATCCAGGTCGAGCGTCCCGCCTCAGGATGGCCGCAGTTGAGCGATTCTGAGATTGCTGAGCGCGAACAGACCATCCGTGAATCTACCAGGCTCGAGGAGTTACGCGATGAACCAAATGTTCGCGCCTACCGCGATTACTACTGGTCGCTTGGCATCGATCCGACCAAGAAGCGACCATCGGCCGAGGCATTGGCTCGACGCATCCTGCAAGGAAAGCCACTGCCTCGAATCAACCCAATCGTCGACATCTACAATTTGGTCAGCGCCGAGCAGCGAATCGCCTTCGGCGGCTACAACGGCCCGGCGCTGCAAGCCCTCGGCGGAAACCACCGCATCGATTTCCGCCCAGCACAGCCCGGCGAAGAATTCCTTGGAATCGGCATGAAGGAGGCGATGAGCCTGACCGGCAAAGAACAGGTCTTGTCGAGCGGCGACACGGTTTTCGCACTCTTCCCGTACCGTGACGCTTGGCAAACGAGGATTCGAGGCGACGATGAATTCGCAGTTTTCATGCTCGAACAAGTACCGGGAATCCAACTCGACGCGATAGCGGCGGCCGAGAAAGCGATTCGAGCCGAGTTGAACCGCTGAATCTGAGCGATTCAAATATGGGATGCACTACGATTGCGCCCCATGGACATCGAGACACTGGTACTCGCAATCATCCCCTTGCTGGTGGTCGTCGACCCTCCCGCATCGATCGCATTCTTCCTCACATTGGGGTCAGAACGCAAAGCTTCGACCCTGCGCAGAATAGCTCTGCGAGCTTGCACTTTCGCCACCGTCGTCCTCCTCTTCTTCATCTTCACCGGTGAGGCACTGCTCCACTATATGCACGTGGAAATATACAGTTTGCAGGCCGCTGGCGGACTACTACTTGGACTAATTGGAATCAGTATGCTCAAGGAGGGAGAGAAGCCGAGCCATGAGCCAGAATTTATCCCGTCAGGAGAGCAATTCATCGAGGAGACTCCCGTCGATTTCTCCCTCGTCCCCCTCGGTATGCCGATGCTGGCTGGCCCAGGTTCGATTAGCCTCGTAATTCTACTTGGCACGAATCCTGAATTCTCGACCGAGATAGTCGCCGCAGCGGCGATAGTCGTGATGACGCTGGCGCTGCTGATGTTCGTTCTGGTCTCGTCGATGAGCAATTTCCTCTCCGATGACGCGGTTCGCATCGTGACTCGCATCATGGGATTGCTCACAGTGGTCATCGCGGCCCAGTACATGTTCGATGGATTGGCCGCGTGGCACGCGACCCTGGGCGCCTGACTCGCTTCGCCATTCTGAAATAGGCGAGGTCGGTCGCCCAGTTCCCAAGCAGAGGTACCCGAGCGGTCAAAGGGGCTGGGATGAGGTCCCAGTGCGTAGTGCTTCGCAGGTTCGAATCCTGTCCTCTGCACCACAATCAACAACAATC
>CAZNVK010000031.1:0-14869 GCA_964576865.1 uncultured Candidatus Poseidoniales archaeon
GGACCAGGGGGTTGTAGGTAAGGGGCGAAGCCAACGCCAAGCCCCTCGTAGCGCGATGCGATGCGTGGCACGGGCGGGAGCGGTTGCGGACCAGCCTTGAACGTATGCGGGCGTGGGGGTGCACAGAGCCGACGAAGCGCCGGGTTTGGCTGGTGTGTTCAGGCTTAGCCGCGCTGAGAAGATTCTTCAAGTGGGGGTCGGGGGTCGCCAATCCAACGCACGAGTGGCAGAGTAGCTATGCAACGGACTGCAGATCCGTGGACCCGGGTGCAAATCCCGGCTTGTGCTCCAATTTTTCTTCATTCAGCGTCAGCGATAGAGGGTAGCACGAGGACAGTTTGAGTATCTTGGGATTTCTTATCTTTCAGGGTGAAAACTAAGATTATTCCAACAATCAATAGTAGGCAGGATGCTAGTGAGCCGAAGCAGCCGACCGAGAAGATTACAGCTCCATCTGTGAACAATGCTAACTCTCGAATCATCACATCACTTCCTCCTACTACATCTCCATCGAAATCAACCTCACAGTTTTCGGTTTGAGCGATGGACAAGTAACCGAGGTATCGATATTGAACACCATCAAAGGCGACATCGTGGCAACTACCGTCTTCCTCACAAGGTACGAATCGGCTCATTTCATTACTTGCAGTTAGCTCGACTCTTGCGTCCCGCGTATCTTGAATATAGACATAATACATGCTACTCGCATCTAATCTGCCCTCATATGAGGAATAGGTGGTTCCTGCCCACAATTCCTCTCCATACGGGTCTATTTCATCAACGTCCTCAATAAATTGGCCTGCGCCTGCAGTCAGAGCGACAATGCTTGCGATTAGTCCGATTCCACCAAGGATGAGCACGGTGATGGTAGCCTTGTGCATGGTACGACTTATCGCTTGAGGTGTTCAACATTTCTCCGTCCTATGCTGGAAAGGAGTCAACATTTCCTCCTGAGATGATTAATCCGAGGCAGTTGATGTCGCGCAGTGCTACAAATTCTGGTTTTAGCACTGCGGCGAGTACAGTTGCAGATGATGGTTCTACTACGATGTCGAGATGTTGTTTGATGAGCGACATCGCGGCGAGGACATCTTCATCGCTGACGGTGATGATGTCCTCGAGGTGCTCGGACAGGATTCCGAATGTCAAGTCCGAGAGGGAGGTTAGCAGACCGTCGCAAATGGTGTTAGGGCCGGTCTGGGGGATCAGTTTGCCCGCGGCGAGCGAGCGCGCCGCGTCGTCCGCACCCGCAGGTTCCGCTCCGAAGATCCTCGCTTCGGGCAGAAGGGCGCGGGTGGTTATGCTGGTCCCTGAGAGCAGTCCACCGCCGCCGATAGGCGCGATGATGGCATCGAGCGGCCCGGCTTCGTCGATCAACTCGAGGGCGGCGGTGCCCTGTCCTGCGACCACTCGCGCATCATCGAACGGGTGCACAAAAGTCGCCCCGGTTCGAGCCATCACGGCTGCCGCGGCGGTCTCGCGGGCTTCGAGGGTGGGCTCGCAGAAGGTGATCTCAGCCCCATGGCTGCGCACACCGTTCACCTTGACGCGCGGGGTGGTCTCGGGCATCACGATGTATGCGGGAACGCCGCGCTGCTTGGCTGCCAACGCGACGGCCTGGGCGTGGTTCCCGCTCGAATGAGTGCAGATCCCCCGCTCAGCCTCCTCACCTAGAAGAGCCACCGCATTGCTCGCTCCACGGAATTTGAACGCCCCGACATGTTGGAGATTCTCGCACTTGAACAAAAGCCGCCGCCCAGCCATTGAATCGAGCGCCGGCGAGTGCAGAACGGGGGTGCGCGCCACGATGCCCTCAATGCGCTGAGCCGCGGCGAGCACATCTTCGAAGCTGACCGCCCCCATCTCAATCGCTTTCACCGAATGAGTTGGAGGGCATCACTTCTGCGGCCGCCGCCCACCAATCTCCTTCCATGCGGCGGCGCGTTCAAGCCATGTGCGCGCCTGCGCGAGGCGATGGCGAAGAGCGAAGCGGACTTCACTACTCACGCCATCATCGGTTCGCTACTGATTCTCGACGCGATAATCCTCGGCTTCGCCCCAGCCGGCCCATGGGATTCCGCATCCTTCAGTCTCGGAATAATCGGACTTACGGGCCTTGGATTCTGGTATGTTGCATGGTACCGATTCACCTTCAAGCGCAGGGGACTCATCCCGTGGCTCGACCGCTGGCAGGATCCAATCGGTTCCTCGCGCAAAGTCCTCGCCACCGGCATAGCAACTCTCGCACTGTCTTGGGTCGCTGGCAATTCGGCTCAACCACATCTGCCCGACCCAACTGGCCTGGTGCTGATGCTCATTGGGTTGCTCATCAGCCTCTCAGGAATCTACGCAATCCTAGCCAGCGGACCGCTGGCAGACTCCGATCAATAGTCTGAGTGAACCATCCCGAGAAGCTGAGTAAATCGCTCAGCCACCAGCTAAACAGCCTAGCGGTTACCCGGTTTCCAGAATTGCAAAGGCAAAGGTTCCTCGCCTGACATCGCCCTGAAAGCCAAATGATCAGCCCTCTCGTTCCAGCGATGACCACGGTGTGCCCGCACGTGTTCACCAACCAATTCGCAAACCTCTCCAACCTCTCGCCACAAAGCCTGAACGCGCTCAGCCAGCGCTCGATTCTTCTTCGCACGCCATTCACCAGATGCGACATTCAACGCGTATTGAGAATCGGCGCGAATCACCACTCGCCCCTCGTGCGCCGTCTCAAGCACCCACCGCAGAGCGTGTGCAACCGCACTCAGCTCCGCGGTATTATTCGAGCCGACCTTAGCCCCAATGAATCCGGCTCGCCCCGAGTCGGTCACCACAGCCCCACTCGACTCGTGGACAATATCGCCGCGTCCTCGTCCAAGACCAGTATCCCCGACCACGACAGCGAAGCCCCAACCAGCAGGTGTAGCGGAGGTGACGTTTCGATTCTCTTCGCACGAACCATCCACGTAGATGTGGACAGTGTTCACGATTTCACTCACCGATCTGGGCTGAATAGGCCGCGGCGTCCATCAGCGCATCGATTTCGGAAGCGTTTGCGATCCTCATCTTCCAGATCCAGCCATCTCCGTAAGGGTCCAGGTTGATCAATTCAGGTTCATCCTCGAGATATTCGTTGACTTCAATGATTTTTCCGGCGATTGGAGCGTAGATTTCGCTGACAGATTTCACCGACTCAACACTGCCACAAGATTCCATTTCTGCAACCCGTGAGAGGATCTCTGGTAACTCGACCCAGACAACATCTGTTAGGGCGTTCTGGGCAAAATCGGTGATGCCGATGGTTGCGATGTCTCCATCGATTCTAATCCACTCGTGCTCGGCCGTATATCGCAGGTCGGAAGGCACTTCGCTCATGTTATCGAGGCTGCGAGGGTCGGGTTAGGGGTCAAGGTTTCGATGCAGGAGCCACGTAAGAAGTGGGGTGCTGTGGCTCACTCTTCCTCGCCGAAGCGCTTCTCCAGATTTTTCTTCTCAAGTTCGGCCCAACGCGAACTGAGTCCTTCATCGCCTGCTTCGAATCTCTCTTCTTCGAGCCGGTTTCGCATCACTGGTTCCGGCTCGCGACTGAACCATCGGTCTAGGGGCGCCTCGCCGAAATCCTTCGATTTCGAGAGGCGTAGTATCAGTATTCCCACGAGGCAGAGAATGACAACTGCGGGAAGGGCGAGGGCGTATTGGCTGGTGCTGGCACAGGCGCTTCCCGTGCAACCGGTCAATTCGATACGGCCTTCGGCGAGCGCGAGGGCTGTGAGAAAACTCGCTGGGAGCGCGATGCCGATGAGAACGCGCTCGAGGCGGGCCGCGGGTGACTCCATCGGGCTTGCTGAGCGGCTCCGAGTGGATGAATGCCTCGTATCAATTGTCTAGCCCAAGTGTGCGCTGATACTGGAGACCAAGGCTGCGGTCAGTAGGTTTCGCGGACCAATTTGTGAATCTTGTAGGGGAGCAGTGCCCTATTGACGGGAGTCACTTCGAGAATGCGAGCATCATCGCGTCGGCGGATATCCTGCAGCAGTGGGTGCCGACTCTTCTTGTGCAGGGTCAGGATGGTTGGCATATCTTCGTCTAGAGCTTCACGGACTATCTCGACGAAGGCTTCACTCTCAACCGAGTATTTTCCGATTTCATCGATGACGAGGATCTCACACTCGTCCATCGTCCTCTGAATCGCAGCGACCCCGATCTCATCCAAGGCGGTAGGGTCGATGCCGTAGCCGAGAATCCTCGTTCGCGAATCGATATCGCGATGCGCCATTATCGCGGATTCTTCAGTGACGATGTCGACGCATTCGAATCCGACGCGCTGACCATCCTCGAGAATCGTGCGCGTTTTCATCCCTCCAACAATCGGTCTTCCAGCGGTCTCCTCATTGCGAGACCGCATTTCCTGACGCCTCTCTTCGGTGAGCATGCTCACGACCTTCTCGAGAACCGCTGACTTGCCCGAACGTGGAAGTCCGGTTATGCCGATTTTAGGATGAATTCCCAGATTCTCACCTCTGACCCGAATGCTAAACGCGAAGGTACGCCTTGCTTACGCCCTGCAGCCGTAATAATCAATTTGGTCGAAACGCGTCATTTGCTCCGTTCGGCGGAAATCCATTTCCGGACTCCATCCAGGGCTTTTCCGGTTCTCCGCCTTAATCCGAAAATCGAACGACAACGACCACAATCCCTCTAAATCGGTGAAAAACTGGGTTTTTCACAAGAATGCGCCATCACGCCGGAGCATAGCAAACTCAGATGACTAGGCAGAGGCTAGATTCAGAGGCGAACGGCCGCCAAACTCACCGGAGGTGGGAATGGAAGATTCTCGATCTCGTAATTGTTGACGTTGTTATTCGCTGCCCAAGCGCGAGACCAGAGGTCGAGTGTGTCCGAGTTGAGATGCTCTGCTAGCCAGAGAAGCCCATCATCGAGGGTTCCGTATTGCTCAGCGAGTGAGTCGAGGACGGCCTCTGGCAATTCGAGGAAGTTGACAGAATTTCCGAGAACACAGTCCGGAGGTACGACCACCCAGCGGAGTCTGCGACTCTGCTGTGCGTTGACGATTGCTTGACATGCGATTCTGCTGACTCCGCGAGGTTCGATCGGTCCCTTCCACAGAGCTTGGGCACGCTCGAGCGAGCCCTTTGGAATCTGAGGGTTATATCCTGGGTGATGGATCGACACCTTGCCATTCTCCAGATTGAAGTGGATTCCTCGGATGAATGGCGTGCCGCGAGAGCGTGGGTTCCAATCGCGGATGTCGGATGACCAAGTCGTCTGATCGATCTCCCCCACGCGAACGCGGATTGGATCGCCGCTCGGGTTGAGCCAATTATGCTCCTCGGAGAGGCGAGGCAGGTCAGCCAGTTGTGAAATCGCGGTCAGGACCGAGCGGCGCTCGTGCTCGGCGCGTGGCATTCGAGGCACGGCCCAATTTGTATCGGTCCAGACAGCCCACGCGCCACGGTCGAGAACCATCTTCGGGGCTTTTGGATCGAGTCCGGCCGAAGGCAGGACATCGGTGCTTTCGAGAGGTCCCCAGCTAGTCAATTCCGAAGTCTCCCCACCGACGGTGATTCCGATGACAAGAACTCCTTGAGAGACACCAGGGAAAACACGCTGACTTTCAGGGAATGACCAAGCTGAATCCCAATTATTCCGCTCGACGATGAGCTTGCGAAGGGGGACGCTGCTCTTTTCGCGAAGCAGTGAATCAGGGACGATCATTCGAACTCGGCCGCCTTCGCGAACGAGTTGCATCGAGCGCTCTAGGAACAGGCGGTAGAGATTCACATTGCCGAGCAATGTGCTGAATCGTAGGCGTCCATCATCCTCTGTGATGCTGCGCAATTCACGGGAGAGTTCCTTGCGCAGGCGGCTGCCTTCTGGGTGCCCGCGGAATCGGTCTTTGATCCGCAGCCAAGGTGGATTGCAGATCAGCAGGCGCGGCGCCTCCTTCCAAGGCCAGATGCCGCGCAGTGCATCGCCGTGCTGAACACTCGCCTCGAGCAGGCGCTCAGCCTCAGCCCGACCAATCATCGCCTCGGTTTCTTCACCATCGAGGTCGACCAATTCTGATTTAGCGAGAACGAGGAGGAGTCGTCGGCGAGTGCATCGAACAGCAACCTCGGAGATGTCGAGAAGTTGCATCTTGGAAAGAAGTCTGATGGTATCGGCCTTGCGCTCGGCATCGGACATTCCATCGATGCGCTCCGAGTGGACCTTCAACACCCTCTCTGGGAATAGGCCGGCTCCCACAGCAGGGTCAGCGAATGGAAGAGGGATGCCCGAGGCGGTCTTCTCTCCTGCGAGAATCGCCTCGTCCAATTCTTCATCCTCATCCTTCGAATTTGCCTCGTTCATCTGTGCGGCGAAGGCGCGGAATCCAGGTGGCAGAGCGGCCAATGAGATGTTGGTTGGCATCGGTGTGACCTCGCCAGCACCGCGTGCGCCGAGTTCGTCGGCCAGCATTGCGTCGGCGAAGCGAGCAGGAGTCGCATAGGCTCCGCGAGGAGAGCGGCCGTCGATCTCGGCATCGTATCGAGCGAGCATGTGATCGAGAACAGCGCTCGGGTTGGAGAGAAGTCCAGCAGGAAGTGTCGGCCAATCGCTCGGCATCGTGGCAGCGATTGGGATGCTGTGGCGGATTGATTCCTCCCAGGCATCCAGCCACGAGTCAAGCTGTTCGATTCTATTCTCGCACGACCTGTCCAGTCGTGCGTACCATCCCGAAGCGTCGCTGACCATGGTACCGACGCGCCCTCGCACATGGGTCTCTTCTTTGAAGGGAACGGTTGCTTCCAACCTCAGTTTTGAGGCGAAAATCACGAGTTTAGACCGAATAAGTCCTGTTCTAACTCGACGATGAGGCGATGTTGCAAGAGGTGGGCAATCGCCTCATCGACCTCGTCTACGGAGATGCCCATGGGGTTCAGTACCTCGATGAGGTCGTCGAAGTGGACTGGTGAAGCATCCTCGAGAGAGGCCACTTCGATGGTTCCGAGGATGTGCTCAGAAACGATTGCCAGCAGAGGGTCATCCTCGATTCCCAGAATTCCGCCCGAGACCACTGGCTCATCCGACTCGGGCGCCTCAGGAGAATCCTCCCGTTCCGGCTTGGCACCGTCGAAGACATCGAAGAGATTCTTCTGCATCGGATCGTTCATCAGACTCTGATCAGCGACTTCTCGCTGTCGCTTCAAGCGCTTCACGAGAGTCTCGATTCGATGCAATCTCTGCTCGAGGCGCATCTTCTCCCTTCCCAGATGCGCCTCGACGAGTTCCAACTCCTCCTCAGCCCTCTCATCGAGCCAGCCCGCCAAATCCCATGACGGGTCGAGGCGAAGCATGGTCTCCCAAAGGCGCGCCACCGAATCCGGCAACGACTTCACGTCGATGCGCGGAGATTCGTTGCCGTCGTCCCCCGAGCGGTCCATGAGACTCTTGTTCGCGGTGACCGTCTATCAAATATCGCCTGCGAAGGAGTCCCTCCCCACACCTCATCCCGAATCCATCTCACTTCTCAGACCGAAGGAATGGATGGGTCGGATTGATGAATGATGAGCAGGTGCCGAGGCTCGATGACAGCGTATCGACTCACGGTGTTGCCCGGCGATGGAACCGGACCTGAGGTCATCGCCGAGGCCTTGCGTGTGCTCGCAGTCTTCGAGAATCACAGTCCAGTCTCCTTCGAAATCACCGAGATTCCTTGCGGGGGTCAATACTACCTCGAGACCGGTGAGGAATGGCCAGCCGGCTCATTCGAGCACTGCCGAGACAATTCCGACGCTATCCTTCTCGGCGCAATCGGCTGGCCCGACGCCCGCCTTCCAAACGGCGACCTCGCGGGCGGCCAAACCATCCTTGGCCTGCGCAGCGGACTGAAGCTATTCGCCAACGTACGCCCTGTCAAACTCTATCCAGGCGTCCAGCACAAAGTG
The DNA here is from genome assembly GCA_964576865.1 of uncultured Candidatus Poseidoniales archaeon. Lineage (GTDB taxonomy): Archaea > Thermoplasmatota > Poseidoniia > Poseidoniales > Thalassarchaeaceae > MGIIb-O1. The sequence continues at coordinate 7,941 of CAZNVK010000031.1, forward strand.
CACGGAGTCCACCAGCAGATCTGGAACCCAGACCTCGTTGACATGGTGATGATTCGCGAAAACACAGAGGGTCTCTACCACTCCCTTCTTCGCCGCATGGAGCAGAAGGCGAAAGGAGACAAGGACGAGCCCATCGTCATCGATGAATTCCCCGGGCTCGACGGCGAGGTCGCTTGGGATCCGCGCCCGATTTCACGCAAGGGAAGCGAGCGCGTGATCAAGTTCGCATTCGACCTCGCCCGCCATCGCCAGCGTAAGTTGGGCGTTCCGCAGACGGTGACCTGTGTGGATAAATCGAACGTGACGCGGGGGTGTAGGTTATTCCGCGGAATCTTCAACGAAATCGCTGAGGAGAACTCCGATATCGACACACACGAAGCCTATATCGACGCATTCACGATGTGGTTGATGAGGGATCCAGAAGACCTGGACGTGGTCGTTCTACCAAACATGTTCGGGGATATCGCGACGGACCTCGCAAGCGTCCTACAGGGCGGAATGGGAATGGCTGCAAGCGCAAACCTCGGTCCGAATCACATGCTTTTCGAGCCGGTTCACGGCTCGTCCCCAAAGTATGCTGGGCTTAATGTTGTGAATCCGATTGCGACTCTTCAGTCGGTTCAGATGATGTTCGAGACCTTGGCTTACCGCAGGGAAGACGAGGACCTCGACATGTGTGCTGATATTCTTCAGACTGCGATTCAGCAGCACTTCGAAGAGGGTGGAATTGTGACTTACGACCTCGGTGGAAGCGCTAGCACAAGCGAGGTCGGACAGGCTATTGCTGACCGTTGCGAGAAGTTGCTGCGTGAACAGTTCGCTACCGCTTGAATCGACTCAATCAAGTGATTCAATCTCGCTACGAGCCTCAGATTCGCTTCGATGCCTCGGCCATGATGTACAGGGCATCGCGCAGTGCTGCATCGTTGTCCCAATCGCTGGGTGAGGGTGAGTCTAGCAAGGCTTGGCAGAGTTCAGCCATTGCTCGGGCGACCTCGTCGACGATGGTGACACTGGCCATTCTGGCCGTGCGTGAGAGAGGGTTGAGGTCGATGACGAGGACTTGCTTTCCAAGGGCGACCAATGCCTCGCATCGGTCGCCGTCTTCGAGCGGGACAAGCACGGCGTCGGCGGCTTGGATTCCTCGTGAACTGCATTGGGCGCGTGGCCCTTCGAGGCCGGTGATTCGGCCGTCGGCTTCTGCGCCTAGAATCTCGACGGTGTGCACAGAATCGGCCCATTGAGAGCCTGCCCAACCCGTGGGGGCGACGTTATTTGCGACCTCATCTCGCAAGGCTTCGAGAGTTGAAATGAGTTTGCTCATTCGGTCGAGGGTGCGGTAGTAGATGTTGACCTCGACCGGGCAGCCGAGGATTGCCGCTGCGCGGATGGCATCAGCGCCGGCGAGCACGGTCGTATTGCCATTGAGTGAGATAACAGGGTGCTCTGCCACGAGCAGGCGAGCCGCCACCTCGCGAATTGCTTGGCGTGCCGATTCACTAGTCTTCTCGCCGAGAAGGTAATCGAAGGCCTCGCCGCGGCCGTGGGCGATCATCGCTGACTCGGCGAGCAAGCCCGCTGCAGCAGCCTCGGTCAACTTCGCGCGGGCGAGCAGCGAGGCCTTGCGCGGGTGTGAGTCAGGAATCTCACCCAATCACTCACCCCCGCCAATTTTCATCGAAAGATCGAGCGGGGCAACGCCTCGATTGAGAGCACTTGTCGAGACCAAATCGACCCCGCTCGCAACCCAATCCGAGAGCTCGGCACGGCTTACGCCGCCCGACCCCTCGAGGATACACCAGGCTCGCAGCCCTTCGGTTGCGAGCCGTTCATGGGCCGCGGCACAAGCCTGCGGACCCATGTTGTCGAGCAGCAGCACAATCCGCTCCGTACCGCTGCGCTCGACCTGATTCTCAGCCCAAGCCTGCGCTGCAGCAACTGCCTGAGCCGCATCTCGCACCTCGACCACGGTGAAGGCGGCATGAACTACCATATCGATTCCCGAAACCGCTGCGGCGACGGCGCTCGCCTCATCCTCTATATCAGGCGCGAGCGCCGCCAAATCATTCTCCTTGATCATCAAAGCATCAGCCCGCGAGAGCCGGTGGGTCAATCCACCACCGATGTGAACCGCCCACTTGTCGAGCAGACCCCACTCGGTCTTGCGAGTACAGGCTACGCCCATCGGGCCGGCAGCCCCAACCCAGTCAGCGGTCCAAGTGGCAATTCCGGACATCCGCCCAAGCAAATTGAGTAGAATCCGCTCGCAGCGAAGCACCTGTCCAGCGGGCCCTGAGATGCTCAAAACCGTATCACTGCGAGCCACCGATGCGCCTTCAGAGACATTCCATTCAAGCGAACATTCAACGAAATGCCTCTCGACGAGCCGGTCGGCAACGGCGCATCCAGCGATCAGTCCGGCAGCCTTCGCGCGCACGCGCCCGCGTACGAATTCAGATTCTGCACGCGCCACAGCAGCCCCAGCAGCGCCAGCGCCACCGCCCTGCTCGTCGGCAACCATCGCATCCACCCAACGGTCGATCGAATCGAGGAATAACTCGCTAGGGCCGCCACCGCCGGCCATCAACCCGCCACCGCCGACAGTCACCTCACCATCAGCGGCAGCCGATTCGCCGACCTCCCAGAGGAGGTGTGAACGGTCGTGAGGTAACCGGGGCACGTCACGAGGGGGTCGAGACTCTGCCTTCAATGGTCCGAACCGCACAACCGGAGAAGAAACCTCATGCGCCATCCGTCGAAACGCCCCCAAGTGCGCGTCGCCGTCATCGGGGGTGGAATCGCTGGCTTGTCAGCGGCCATTCAATTGGCTGCGGAGGGGGCCGTTGTCACCCTGTTTGAAGCGAAGGAGACTCTTGGAGGTCGAGTTCGCATGCAGGATTCAGGGGATTGGGTTCTCGACCCTGGCCTGCATCTGATGCGCCGGCGCGGGCCGTTTCAGCAATTGTTGCGCCGGCTGCGCGCGCCGCGTGTTCTGGGTAAGCGGTGGGATGCGGCGCGCCTATTTTCGATTGGAGTAGAAGCTACGCGCGCGCGTGAAGTAATTTCGAGTTTGAGGGTTGAGGGAGGAGGCGAGGAGAGAGCCATTCTACCCGCTGGAGGGTGGTCTAGCATCGTCGGCCGATTGATTCTGGGTGCCCGTGAACTCGGTGTGAACATGGTTGTGGGAGGGGATGTCGAAGCCATCCATCTCGACGCCGAGGATAAGGTTCGGTCGGTGGTGGTAGCTGGCGAGGAGATTGCCTGTGACGCGGTCGTCCTCGCCGTGCCGCCTCGAATCGCAGCAGGCTTACTCTCGGGGACGAACCTGACGACAATTGCTCTCGATGGCTGTACCGAACATCGTGTATCAGTCATCGATGCGGCTCTCACCGGCAAGCCGATGGGGCCGTATTCTGGATATTGGGACGAGGACTCAGGGGTCCTCGTCATCGATGCGACGCAGCCAGACCGCTTGGGCGAGCGTGGCAGCGTCGAGGAGTGTACGATATTGCATGCAATTTGCTTGAAGGAGGATGGCGAGGAAGGCCTCAGCGCGATCAAATCCTTCCTCGATTTGCGCTGCTCGGGGTGGAGAAATATGGTCGCAGCGCGTCGTTCTACGGCATCGATTCTGCTTCATCCATGCAGTGAGGATGAACGACTCGACGGCGGGCTATACATCCAGAATCGCATCGCATTGGCCGGAACTCATGTGGCGAATCCACACCAACTCTCAGACGCCTCCGTCGATAGCGGCCGCAAAGCGGCGAAGGCACTCATGCGCAAGTGAGTTTCAAGATTCGGCGCGCGAGTCGTATTCGGCTTCAGCCGCGCCCAATCGAGCCAATAGATCATCGACGATGGCTCGAACCTCGCGTAGATCATCGCCAGTCACGAGGATTCGAAGTCCAGCCTCACCTTCGTCGCAACCGATCTGCAATTCGATTTCAACTGATTCAGTCCCTTCGATGGCTGCCAACAAAGTCTCGGCCTTGGCCAAGTCGCCAACCCAGACCATCTCGGTCTCGACCCTGGTCATATCTCGCGCACCTCGCTTTGAATCATGAGCGCTGCGGTCGCGAGTCGTCGTCAATCGGCTGGCAATGCGCCCGCTCAGACGCCAGAGAACATCTGCATTCGGTTGTACCAGCCAAAGGCAGTCGGATGAGCCTCGAGAATGTCGAATCCATCGAGACCTTGCATCGAGCGCATGATGCCGTAATTTGCGAAGTCAGCACCGTTCGGACTCTCTCCGCCGAAGAAGTCGCCATTCAAGCCGGTGCTGAGAACATCGAGTTGAGTCTTGAGGTTCTCACGCGGTGGTTCGTCGAACATCTTAGCCCGGGAGCGACCGACCATTTTCATGACGAATCCGCCGAGATATTTGTTGACGAATTTGTCCTTTGCAGAGAAGTTCTCGATTCTGTTTACGTACTCGAGGGCGCGGAATGAACTGCCGAATGTGCGGTAGACCACAGCGACGATTGACTTGCCCAAAATCGCGTTACTGAATTCCATCCAACGGTCTTGCTCCGCATCCTCTCCAGCCCTCGGGAAAAGGTTCCCATGCTGCGAATCGATGTAATGCAGAATATCGTTCGACTCGTTCATCGCGGTTCCGTCCGAGTCGACAAAAACCGGTACCTGACTCCACTCAGACCAGTCGAGTTCGGCCTTCTTCATCGGCTCGACCTCGACGTCTGCGTAGCGGATACCTCGGCTGCCGAGCAGGGCGCGAATTTTGAAGCAGAAAGGGCAGGATTGGAATGAGTAAATCGTCGGCAGACCATCCACGACCTGCTCGGGGTAGAGGCGGGTTCCGTTCGCTTCAGCCTCGACTACTGCCGAAATCTCATCGCCGGCCGCGGCAGCCCCGCCAGCCGCATTCGAACTGCAGCTACCACCAGCGCAGCAGGACTTGCTCTCGGTGCCATCGGCCAGAATCGCCATATCCGCCGCGAAAAGGCTCTCTTTCTCAATGCATCGGCTGTTTTGCTCTGCCGGTCTGCACCCAAATTTGCCCGATGGACAGGCTAATTGAACCGCTTACATTCGCCTGCCCGTGGCTGACGAATCAACAGCGGAGTCGTCCGAGCCGTCCGAGCCTGAGCCCGAGGAAGACTCGAGCCCCTCCGCCGAGACCCAACTCAAGATGGCCGCACTAATCATCATCGCCGCCTACGTCCTCAGCGACGGCGAAGTCCTCACCCAATTTGGCCTGACTTCCGACCCGACAACCCCCGACCCAGACCCACAACCCGAGCACTGGCCAGCGAAATGGGCCGGCACCCAAGTCGTCTGCGTCCACTGGCCCGCAGCCATTTGGCCAACCGACGAAGTGCCTCTACCCGAAATCCACCGCAACGCAACAGGCGAACTCCTCAACCAAACCCCAACCAGCGAACCCGGCACAGCAATCGAGTGCGTAGGTGGAATCACCAACGCGAGCACGGTAGAAGAGGCGACGCGCATAGCCGGCGAAGCGGCCGGCTGGAGCGTCGAATCACACGATGAATACCTAGGAATCATCATCGACGACATCCGAGCACATGGCATAGCAGCCCCGGAAGCCGGAGAAGCCAGGGAGTGGGAGTTCTGGCACGGCGAGTCGATAGGCGAGCAGTCAGTCGATCAAGCGAGGATGGCGAGCGAATCCTGGATAGTCTGGAGAGTCGTCAGCCACTGAGCCGAGAACGACAAAATCGGGTGGCAGCGGAGATATTCAGATCGCCGAAAACCCATATACGCCCGGACGACCGGATGACCATGACTGCACTCTTCACCTCCGAATCGGTGAGCGCAGGACACCCCGACAAAGTGTGCGATGCTATCTCAGATTCTATTGTCGACGCGTGCCTTGCAATCGATCCAAATGCACGCGTCGCGGTCGAGACTTTGGTCAAAGGATTGGGCGAGACCGCGGTGATCATACTCGCTGGAGAAGTCAGTTTGGATGGGGCGACGCCGGATTACGAGTCGATTGCTCGCGCGACCGCTGCGCTGATTGGTTACACAGATCATTCGATTGGAATGGATGCTACTTCGAGCGAGCGCTGCGAGATTCAGGTTCACATCACAACTCAAGCTGCACACATCGCTCAGGGCGTCGATGGAGATTCGCTGGATGATGTCGGTGCAGGCGACCAAGGCATGATGTTCGGATATGCCTGCACCGAGACAGAGGCTGAAGGAGAATTGCAAGGGCGATTTTTCCCGCTGCCGGCGGCGCTCGCTCAGCGAATTTGTCGGCGCTTGGACATGATTGTTGCCAGCGGGGAAATCGATTGGGTTCGACCGGATGGTAAGAGTCAGGTCACGGTCGAATACGATGATGATGGAAATCCACTGCGAGTTCACACCGTTGTCGTCGCAGTGCAGCACGATGACGCCTTGAAGGAGCGCTTTGGGGGCGACATCGAGGCTGAGCAAGCTCATATCCGCGAGGTTGTGAAGCGCGAGGTTGTCGAGCACGCGATTCCCGCGCACTGGCTCGCGGATGGCTACATCTTGCACGTCAACGGAACGGGTCGCTTCGCCGACCCGGGCGGCCCGTACGCCGATGCTGGAATCACGGGCCGCAAGATTGTCGTCGATACCTATGGTGGCATGGCGAGACATGGCGGCGGAGCATTCTCGGGCAAGGATCCGACCAAGGTCGACCGCTCCGCCTCCTATTACGCGCGATGGGCTGCCAAGCACGTCGTCGCGGCTGGACTGGCCAGCCGATGCGAGATCCAAGTCGCCTACGTCATCGGAGTCGCCGCGCCGGTCAGCCTGCGCGTCGAGACCTTCGGCACCGGAACAATCAGTGATGCCGAACTGACCGAGCGCGTCGGGCGAGTATTCGATTTCCGACCGGCCGCCCTCGCACGCGACCTGCAACTCCACCGCCCGCTATACTCAGCGACCGCCGCGGGCGGCCACTTCGG
>CAZNVK010000032.1:0-14656 GCA_964576865.1 uncultured Candidatus Poseidoniales archaeon
TCGCGCGCCGCGCGCTCATCAACAGTCAGAGTCTCGCCGTCGCGGCGCAGCGCTTCCCCTTCGACGAAGACATCCAAAACACGCCCGCCAGAATACAGAACATTCGGCAATAACCGCCGACCATCCCGCCCAACGGGCGCCATGCGAATATCATCCAAATCCCAAGTCACCCAATCGCTCGAGCCCTTCGTCGCCAATTGCCAAGTCGCCTCAGGCCCGAGCACTCTCGCATTCCAGTGATCGTGCTTCTGAACCATGCTCGCAGCCTTGGCCTCGGCTCGCATATCCAGCGAATTATTGCTCGCCGAACCATCCGTCCCCAGCCGAACATCGACTCCAGCCTCCTCCATCGCAGGATACGACATGGTCCCCCCGCAGGCGAGTTTCTGGTTTGAGGTGGGGCAGTGCACAGCGTGGGCATCGTGGCCGTTGAGAATCCGCATTTCGCGCTTGGTCAGCCATCCGCAGTGGGCGCAAACGGTTGTTCCGTCGGTGAAAAAGTCCAGTGAATCGAGGTACTCGACAGGGTACATCCCCGTCGCCGCGTGGCAATCTGCAACCTCTTTTCGCGTCTCAGATGTGTGGATGTTGAGGTAAGCGCCGGTCTGTTTTGCCAATTCGCTCGCTCGCCTCAGTGTCTCCTCCGAACAGGTGTACACAGCGTGCGTTGCAATTCCATACTGCACCCTTCCCGTGCTACTCGGCCCGTTGGGGCCAATCGGTCCTGCGCGAATCAGATTCTCGAGTTCGGTGATGACCCGACCACTGTCTGTGCTTCCGTCTTCGGCAGGCGGCCATTCGGTGGTCGGGCCGGTCACGATTCCGCGCAGTCCTGCGCCTGCGAGTTCGCTGGCAGTCGATTCTGGGAAGTGATACATATCGCAGGCGAAGGTTGTTCCAGTCGCTATCATTTCGGCTGCTGCCGCTCGGGTTCCAAGGCTAACGAGTTCGGGTGTGATGCTGCGCTCAACCGGGAAAATCGATTGCTCAAGCCATTCCATCAGCGGTAATCCTTCACCCATGCCTCGGTTGAGGATCATGCACAGATGAGTGTGCCAATTCTGGAAGGAGCGGGTGATTAGCCGGTTTGTGCCGTCGATGGTTTCGAGGACATCCTCGTCACCTTTGCTTTGTGTTGCCGAGCCGTCTGCTTGGAGGATAAAGTCGCCTCGCTGGGCTTGGCAATCGGGGTCGATGAGCCAAGCATTGGTGATGCGGCGCGCGCCGGTCACTGGCTGACTCATAGCGCGCCGAGTGACTCGCTCGACTCAAGGTTTCGCTGTTGCTCAATAGCGGGATTTCGGCTCGTCGACGAGAACGAGTTGATTGCCGTCCCGCTCGTTCTCGACCATGAATTGTATGAAGTATCGCGCTCTGGCACCTTGGTCGGGAGTAATCTCAATTCGGTCACCATACCGACTCATCAGGTTCGTGCGCGAGGGGTCGTGCTGGTCAACGGTACAATTGGGGTAGGCACTCGGTTCCTGGTCCGGTCTGTCGCTATCGTAGGCATTGGCGGTGCAGCCGATTACCTCCTCGCACCAGATGTAGCAATCGTATGGAGTTCCGCAGATGAAGTCGCCAGTTCTGTAGCACTGCTCGGTCGGCACGACCCAATCCTGTGTCCAGATGAAGGCGCTTTCGAGGTCTGAGTCCGAGTCGATATTCTCGTGGTATTGGTGGGTGTGATAGAGCCCGAGGAAATGGCCGATCTCGTGGCTTGGAATCGGGCTAGTCGCGAATGTCGAGGCACGCACCGTTGTGACGAAAAATTCGCGTGTCCACCATGGATACATGCTGTACGAACCCCATCCATCGCTGGTCATCACCATGTTGAGTGAGGTTGGGTCATAATTCTCTGTGAATGCGTCTCCCAATTGGGAGTAGTCGACTTGATCACCGAAATCTGCGCCGTCCTCGGTCTTGTTACCGATTGTCCCGGTCGAGCCATCCTCTTCCTCCTCTTCCTCATCGTTGACGTCTGGGAATGCTTCGTCAACCCAGACGATTTGGCCTAGCACGAAGTTGATTCCTGAGGGGTTGTAAATCGAGTTAATCAATTCTATTCCGGTGTCGATCGATTCCTCGTCGCTCAGCCATTCGACACCGTCATTGTCCCTGTAGACAAAAATGGTCAGGGGGATGGTCTTCTCTGGTCCATTTAGACAATTCAAGCCAGGGTACGGTGAATCATCTGAGATTTCGAACCAGTATTCTGATTCGCCGCAGAACGGAACTTCGTCCTCTTCACCACCTAGGCAACCTGAGAGCGGTGCTGCAATCAGCATCAACAGCACGGCGGCTGTGAGCGCGGGGCTTCGTCCTCGCATCAGTTGGATGGAGTGGGGAGGAACGGTATCAAGTTGGCTGCGAGAGCCGACATATCTCGGGTCTGAATCCAAACCTTGCCGTTGCCGTTGAACTTCAACACGAGACCTTCGCCTCCTAAAATTGCCGAGCCGAGTCCGCCGACCTTGCCGATAGAGTATGCGACACCGTCGGTGAAAGCGACGACGTGACCGGTGTCGACAACGACTTCTTCGCCAGCGATTTCAATTTCCTTGATTGCGCCGTATGAGCAGTAGAAGACTTGGCCTGCGCCTTCGGGTGTGCTCGCCTTGAGGAAGAAAGAGCTCTCACCCGAGAAGAATCCCTTGGCTCCTTGGAACTTCGTGTCGGTCTCCACATTTGCGGTACTTGCGAGGTATGCTCCGCCCTGCATAAACAGGTTCTCTCCCGGTGCTAGGTCGAATGCACCGATGTCTCCCGGAGCGCCGGGTGCGAGTGATACCCAGCCCCCGGCGGGACCGGCGGTGAATGTGTTGAGGATGAATGACTCACCGCCGACCATGGCTTTCTTGAGTCCCTTGAAGAATCCGCCCGACATTCCTGACTTCATCTCGACGCTGCTGGATTGGGCGACCATCGCGCCCGGCTCCACCTTGAGTTGCTCGCCGGGCGAGAGGTGGGCTGTCATCAGAGTAAATGCTGGTCCAAATTCGAATTCGGTCTTCATGGTCTGGGCGCGTGGAATCGCGCATTTGAGGCTATTCTATTGAGGCTCGAGCGCGAGAGCGCCGGATTGTTGCGCGAATCAATCGAATGATGCGACGCAGTTTGCGCTCAACTTGCTGAGGGTGTTTCCACTCGCGTCGCTGAGTGTTGCTTCGACGATGTCTCCGGGTTTCATCGGGCCGACTCCTTTTGGTGTGCCGGTCCAGATCAGGTCTCCCGGGCTGAGGTCGTACCAATTTGCGAGGTGTTCGACGAGGTCGGCTACCGAGTGGATCATCAGAGATGTTGGTGCATCTTGGCGGGTTTCGCCGTTAACGCTGAGTGTTACTTGCACTACTTCATCGCTGTACTGCGCCCAAGTTCCGAGAACTCCACTGCCTCGAAATGCCTTGCCCTCGGTCCATGGCCAACGCTTGTTTTTGGCGTGGGTTTGGCGGGTGCGGTTGGTTGTGTCGCAGCCGATGCACATCGCTTCTGGCTGGAGGTTTGGGCCGAGGCGGACGACCAGTTCCGCCTCGTGATCTATGTGTTCGTTTCCGTGCATTAACTCGATTGTGTTGGTGCCGTCGGGCTTGGCTTCGACGTGGGCTGATGCGGGTTTGAGGAAGAATCGTGGATATTCTTCTGAGATGTCGCCGCCGATCTCTTCTGCGTGCGCGGCGTAATTTCGGAAGCAGCACCAACCTAGGCCCATGCTTGTCCGTGAGGGTTACTCGACTTGAGAGATACGGCTGTCTCGGGCTTTACGCGTGCGCGAGGATTCAAGGGGGTCCGACGCGCGAAGCGGCTTGATGTCGGAGGACCCCTACCGCGTCCTCGGCGTCAGCAAGGATGCGACGGACGCGGAGATCAAGCGGTCTTACCGCAAGCTCGCCCGGCAACATCACCCCGATCGAAATCCGGGCGATGCGGCCGCCGAGGAGCGATTCAAGGCGATTCAGGCGGCCTACGAACAGATTGGTTCAGCCGCGGCGCGAAAGGAGTATGATCAACAGCGCCGCATGGAGGAGATGTTCGCTCGCGGCGGCAACCCATTCTCCGGCTTCGGTGGCGGCGGCCGCGGAGGAAATCCATTCGCGAGCGGTGGCTTCGGAGGGGGGTTCGGCGGCGGCCAAGGCGGCTTCGATTTCTCAGATATCCTCAATCAATTCATGGGCGGAATGGGCGGGGCCGAACCTCAATTCCAACAGGGCCGCACCCAAGGCAGACCACAAGCACGTCAGCCCCAGCAAGCACCGCCAGTCCAGCGCGGCCCAGACATCGAAGCCGGCATCGACATCAATCTCCAACAAGCCCTCAGTGGCACGAAAATTGAATTCGGTCACCGACGCCTTCGCATCTGCAAACGCTGCAACGGAAGCTCCTTCAACTCACGAAAAACCTGCCCACAATGCTCCGGCAAAGGCGTCGAATCCCGCTCATCAACAATCACCGTGAACGTCCCTGCGGGCGCACAACATGGCCAACAACTGCGCCTCAAGAAAATGGGCCATGAACATCCACAAGGCGAGGCCGGCGACCTCCTGATCACCATCCGACTCGACGCCGAGGAAGGCCGTCGCTGGGAGGGCGGCAGACTCGTCCAAGAGGTCGCCGTACCATACTCCACCTTGATGCTCGGAGGCAAGATCCGCATCCGCACACCAGCCGGCAAACGCGTGCAGATCGACGTCGCCAACGGCACTCGCATCGGCGACCGCCGGCGCTTGGCAGGTCACGGTCACGACGGCGGTCCTTTGGATATCGAGTTTGTTTTGGCCGAGCCCGAGCAGGTCAGTGAGGAGCAACGCGAGGCGCTTGACAAGCTTCGCGAATCGGGGCTTTGAGTAGTTCGAGCTAACCCGTCAATCATGAGTTAGTGTGAAAAGTAAAGCGGTTGGGCAAGGGTCATGCAAGAGGTTCGTGATTTCAAGCAAGTGGCGGACTTTTTACTTCCGCGCAGGGCTGCAGTACACGTATTTATCCTCGTGATGAGCCTCGTTATGGTTCCCGGATTGATGGCCAGTCTGACCCCGATTGACATCGAATCCTACGATATGGAATCGCCCGAACTCACCGCCTACAAAGTGCTCAACGAAGACTTCGCCGCCGCCGAACAAACCTACGGTGTGATGATTACCGTACGCGAGCCGAGCGAGGTTGCAAAGGGGCCTGATGCACCGCATGTGGATGGCGATGGAAACATTCTGTTCGAGGATATTCCATCGGTGCTTGAGCGGGTGGATTATCCTGGCGAGGCCGCAGGCCTCGTCGGTGAGGGGATCCCTATCGGAGGGGTGCTGAACCTCACCGTCCTTCGTGAGATTGAACAGAAGACGGCGCTGGCAAATTCCGATCCGATAGCGCCGTTCATGCGCCCGATTGTTTCCGAGTTAACTGGTAATGGATTTGAGGGGGCTCTGGCTTTGCCAGACAATTTCCGCTCTTTCATGGCGAATGAATCCACTCTAACGCGCGAGACGATCAATCTGTTTGGTCAGCCGGTTCCCGCTAAGACGCAGTGGACCGATTGTGGTGAATTGGAGTGCTTGCTTTACGATGATGAGAATCTGACTCAGGCTCACATCGATTTGGCAGCGCACCGGATGATCATGAATTCAGACGGTGCGATGTTGCGCTGGTTATCGACAGACCGCGGATTCACTCCCGATGAGAATTCGAGTGTGATCGGGCCAATCGGCGGAAAGATGCTCGAGGACGGAACTTTCGCTGACGATATCGAGTGGGGGCCGGGCCGATGGTCGGCTTCGACGACTTGGATTCTCTTCCAGATTAGTCGAGACGACATGGAAGCGAATGGCATCACCTACTCTTGGATGGATGCTGCTGCCGAGAAGGATGGCTACACCTACTACGGCTCGCAATTGTTGACGACTCCGCCGAAAATTTCGGTCGAAGATTGTCGCGCTGCGCTTGAGGCAGGAGAGGCTCCGTGCTCGGCTGAATGGGCGATAATTGGCATGGAAAAGAGCATGCGCACGACCGATCAACTGACCGTTACGATGGTCATCGCCGAGGGAATCAATGTCGAGATGAACCGAGAATTGCTCGAGTCGGGCAAATTGCTTCTGGCGATGGGTGCGGCGATTCTGATTCTGCTCTGGTTCAGCCTTCGCAGGTTCTCTGATGTGGCAATCGTCGGGGCAACGCTCGGATTCAGCTTGCTTTGGATGCAGGGTTCAATCGGTTGGGGGATTATTCTCGGCGAGCAGATTGGATGGAAGATAATCAGCAAGAGTCAGTTCTCCAATCTGCTGCCGATTCTTGTGCTGGCTCTTGGTATCGACGATAGCCTGCACGCTTTACATCGTTACAAAGAGGAGAGACGCAACGGCGGCTCTCCGTACGACGCGGCTCATGCTTCGCTGTCTCGCGTCGGGCGCGCCATCATGCTGACTTCGTTCACCACGATGGCGGCTTTCGCAGCCAATTTGACTTCGGATATCGCTGCACTACGCTCTTTCGGCGTCGAAGCAGCGCTCGGTGTGGCTGCGGCTTTCATCCTCACCGGATTGTGGGCGCCAATCATTAGAATGGACTTCGATCTCTTCCTTGAGAAGCGCGGAAAATTGCCTGAGGAAAGCCACGATCAAGTCCACATGATTCGCGAGGAGACATTGGTCAAGGTGGCAGAAGGCTCCTCGAAGAATGCGGCTTGGCTGCTCGCGGGGATCTTCCTGATGACCGCCTTCGCAGTGCCGATGATGCTCAGTCTCGAAGGCGATTTCAAGGTCGAGGATTTCCTCGATGAGGAATCCGATTTCGCGCAGGGTGTAATCCTCGTCAACACTCGATTCAGCGATGAAGGAGAACCTGCGGCGGTCATCGTCGAGGGAGATATCCTCGACCCGCGCGTGTATGCAGCAATGCAAGCCACGCGCGATAACATGGCGATACCCAGCGAAAACGATCCCGGAAAATACACCTCGACTCCACTCGGGACTCCCGAAATGCACGGTATCGACGAACTAGTCTGGTTCGCCAAGGCGAGCATGGCGAATAATGCGACTCCGTTCGAGGATGCAGGTTGGGGCTCGGCAGACCTCGATTGTGATACAGAATCCAACGGTCTGCCGGACGAATCCGACAGAGATTGCCTGCGATTCATGTTCGGATTCGTCTTCACACACGGAATCCCAGCCGGCGGACTCATCCCAGAGATTCCAAACACGATTCCGCGGCTTTACGTCCAGCCGAGTTGCGAACTCGACACGGCGGTGGTGCACTTGTGTGCGGACGGAAGTGTGCCGGAGTACAAGCGGATGACGATGCGTTGGGGTATCGCGAATCCGGAGCAATTCAGCACTGCGAAGTTGGTTCTCGCCGAGCTTAAAATCGACATGCAACCCTTCCAAGATTTGGCTGCGCAAGACCTCTCGGTTCGCGCTGATATCGACTCTGCAAGCGAGGAATTCCCGGTGACCTGGGCGATTCCGACGGGCGATCCTGTGACGCGGTATGTGGCGGCTTCGAGCATGCAAAATGAGATGCAAGGGACGCTTTTGTTGGGCGTTTTATTCTGTTTGATTACGCTCTGGTGGGGCTTCAGGCGGATTGAATCCGGCTTCGCTGATTGGTCCGGAAAAGACCTACTGCTCTCAAGTCCGGTCATCCTCGCCATCACTGCCTACGTCTACTTCACTATCGGGGCGGGCTACGCTGCGGTCATTGGATTGTGGCTGGTTGTCGGCGCCGGGCTGTGGGGTGCGCGGGCGCTGTCGACGGCGATGTTCACGACGGTTCCTATCGTCGTCGTGATCATTTGGTTGTACGCGATTATCGCTGCGGCTGGATATGGACTGAACATGGTGACTGTTGCGATTGCGACGATGAGTCTGGGTGTTGGGATTGACTACGTGATTCATGTTGTCGAGCGCTACCGTGAGGAGCGCTCGGAGGGCGCGAGTGTTGATGCGAGTATACGCGCCATCGGCGGAGCCGCCGGTCTGGCGTTATTCGGCTCGGCGGTCTCCGATGTAACTGGATTCCTGATTATCTCGATCTCGCCGATGGGATTCTTTGCTAGCTTCGGATTATTCTGCGCGGCGATGATTGGACTCTCACTATTCGCGAGTATGATTACTACGCCCGCGATGCTCGGTTCACTCGCACGCGGGCGCAAGCGCCGGTCAAACGGTGGACAGCAGGTTGAAGCAGCGGAAGTTGCGCCGTCGGCATGAGAGCATGGGCGATTCTGACGCATTGACCGACCTTGAGCGAGGGCGCGAAGACTGCGTTCTTCGCTTCGCGGATGGAGCGTCTTTCAGGCTTGAGTACATCGAATTGCGATTGGCTTGTCCATGTGCGAAGTGTGGGCCACGTCAAGAGAATGAGCAGCGAATCATCGAATTCCGAGAGGAAGTGATGCGGCTGCGATTGGACAAGCCGAAGGCAGAGTTGGTCGGCCGATACGGGCTGCGATTTTCCTGGCCGACCGGTTGTTCGAGCGGGATCTATTCCTTCGGCCTGCTGCGACAAGTCGCCGAGCAGGCAGGTACCGCTCTCGAGTGAGGATTCATCACTTTCACTTTCAGGGTTCTGAGGCCCCTCTCTCTATGTGTTTTTCATTAACCTAGAACCCCCATTTACCCCTCCCCTCGCTAGACCCAATTTCACCCCCAAATATGCGTGCTGAGAACCTGTGTGAAGGTCCATGAAGAT
Organism: uncultured Candidatus Poseidoniales archaeon; assembly: GCA_964576865.1. Taxonomy (GTDB): domain Archaea; phylum Thermoplasmatota; class Poseidoniia; order Poseidoniales; family Thalassarchaeaceae; genus MGIIb-O1. The sequence continues at coordinate 8,677 of CAZNVK010000032.1, forward strand.
GGTGTTCAGGGGTGTGAGAAGTAGGTTCACCCGGCAGCGAAGCGCTCAAAGGTGACCTGTGGGTGGGCGTGTTATCGCAGCGAGGGATAGCCTCCCTCGTCGCGGTGGGTGATTCAATGACCCGAGACGAACCTGAGGCAGAGGCCACCGCGCCGGACGAGGAGGATGAGTGGCAGCTCTACGCCACCGCTGGGTACGCCGCCGCCGAGGACCCCTGGGATGACCTCGTCCCGGTCGAGGAGGAAGAATCGTCAGGTGAGGAATGGTTCGACGGCGACGATTTCGAATCGAACGGCCAGACCGTCGATTGGGACTCTCCACCCTGTCCAGCTCCGCTTGGAATCGCTCACATGGTTCGCTTGGGAACCTGCGACCACTGCCTTCACCGAGTGGGTGGTCGCCGGACTGAGGAACGGGGCGCGGCAGGTGGTGCCTTCCTTCGCGCCGAAGCAATCGCCCGCGACCGCGAATTGGCAGAGTTTGAGACGCCTGACCTTTGTCCTCTCTGCGAGAATCTCTTCGATGATGTCGAGAATATCGTCACCCGCATCGTCGACCAAACCGGCGAACTCGACCACGGCTCGCTGCAGGTCGGCGTTCACGTCCCCAAGGATTTGATCGCCGAGGAGGATCGCCTCCGCACACGTCACGCGGCACCGGGCTCCCGACCACTCAAGGCCGCATTCTCCGACGCCGTCCAAGCTGGAGTCGCAACTCGCATGGATGGCGTCTCCTTCGTCAAGGAGCGGCCGGACCTGATGATTCTCATCGACTGCCTGACGCTACGCGTCGACGTCGACATCCGCCCGGTTTTCATCTACGGCCGCTACCGAAAACTCGACCGCGGCATTCCTCAGACGCGCTGGCCATGTCGCGCTTGCCGCGGCCGCGCAGAAGGCTGTGAGTCCTGCGAGGGAACAGGCCTACAGTACCGCGATTCGGTGCAGGACCTCATCGGCGAGCCATTCCGCTTGGCACTCTCCGCCGATGACACATCATTCCATGGTATGGGGCGCGAGGACATCGACGTCCGCTGCCTCGGCAGGGGCCGTCCATTCGTCCTCGAAATCAAGCGTCCACGCGTTCGCCGCACCGACCTCGATGAAATCATGCACGCGGTCAACGCGAACGCTGCCGACAAGCTCGAGATCAGCGACCTACGCTGGACCAACCGAAGCGAGGTCAGCAGGGTCAAGGAAACCCGTGCGGAGAAATCGTACACCATTCGCTTCACCGTCGAGGAATTACCAGAGGAATCAACCGTGCTCGAAGCCATCGGCAGCCTCTCGGGAGTCACTCTCGAGCAGCAGACCCCCAAGCGAGTCTCCCACCGCCGAGCGGACAAGAAGCGCAAGCGCAAGGTCGTCTCGATCGACAACATCCTCGTCGATGGATCAGAAGTCCAATTCTCGGTTCGCTGCGAGGCGGGAACCTATGTCAAGGAACTCGTTCATTCCGACGAGGGCCGCACCGTCCCATCCATTGCCAGCGTCCTCGATTCGCCTTGCGAAGTCATCTGGCTCGACGTCGAGGATATCCACGCTGACTGATACTCGAATCCTCGCTCAGATTCCGCTGAGAAATCACCAAACCGCGACTCTGCGCCTCGACGGGCTCCCTGAATCGCTCAGATGGCCTTAAGAATGCGAGGCAGGTCGCCCGCTCGCACGACCTACGGTCGATGGGTGAATATCATGCGCCGAAGTCACGGAACTCGTCAAGGAACCCGCAGTATCCTTCGCCGCTCGAAGGAGCAGCGCGGTCGCCTCAACATCGCTCGCGTCATGCACCAATACGAGATCGGCGACCGCGTCGCAGTCGTCCTCGATGGCTCCCAACAGAAGGGAATGCCGCACCGCCGCTTCCAAGGCGCCACCGGCGTCATCGAGGCTCAGCAGGGCCGCGCTTGGGTCGTCGCTCTGCACGACAAGAACATGGCAAAGACAGTCGTTGCTCGCCCTGAGCACCTTCGCCCTCTGGAGTGATTTTGATGTCTGGCCGAGAATTCGTTGATTTCGCTACCGTTCGCGACCTCTTGCTGGATGCTCGCGAGCGCCGCGGAGAACTCTCCTACGAGCAGAAGGTCGCTCTCTTCCACGCTGAGTGGGCCGCCAGCGAGAACCGCGGCGGCATCAAGACCAGCCCTGAGACATTCACAGGACTCTTCGAGTCTCTGGCTGAGAACGAGAAGCTCAACAATCACCCTGAGGTCTGCGCAAAGATCGCTGAGTTGATGCCGATGAAGGTCGAGGACGTCCGCGTCATCATCGCTTCGAAGCGAATCGCAATGGATACCGGTGAGATTGAGGAGATCATCACCCAGGTACGCCAGCACGTTCTCTGAAGGCTTACCCGCTGTTCAGTCAACGCTTTTCGAGCACCTCTTCAGTGCGTTTCTCCCGCTTTGGCCAGAATATCGGTCTCATTTCGCCCGACGAATCCTTTGATGAAGGGTGACCAACCTGCGAGGGACGAGAACGATGCAGCCGAACGGCTACAACAATGGGGAGGCAGCCGACGGGCCGCTAGCCGAAGAGACTCATGTCAGAGTCCTCGATGTCCTCGACCGTCGCCCCGTCGGACGCGAGGTTCACGCGCTCTCGGAACCGGGATTGCACATCGTTCGCGCGCGCCTGCAAGATTCCTCAGAATGCAATGCAGGCGACCATATTTCTCTCGAATCAGGCAAGACTGGTCAGCTGTCGTTTCTTCGGTTTCGTGACCTTTCCGGCGACGCGAATTCGGGACTTTTAGATGCTGTGAAGGCTTCGATTCTTGAGAATCCTGATGCTCACTTGGGCTTCTACAACAGAGCCAACAACATCTCCCTCAAAATGCACGCATTCCAACTCCTGCCCGGGGTCGGCAGTTCCACCGCCCAATCATGGGTGCAGATTCGTGGGGCCAACGGCTGGGTCGATCTGGCCGAGGTGGGTGAAAAGCTCGGCGTCGATGCGATCGAATTGCTCGCCGAGCGCTACGTCAAGGAATTGGCAGATCCAGCCGAGGTTCCGAGCTTGCTCGACCTACTCGTGAGGACCAGCGCTTGAACGGGGATGTGACGGGTTGCGGTGGTCCGATGGAAGACCTCGATTCAGCTCCGTTCGGTGACCTCGATGTTCGATTATTGGTCGATTTGCTGCGTGATCGAATCGATCCCGACCGCTCGCTGGGGCAGCATTTCCTGCTCGACGAAGCGGTGATCTCTCGCGCGGTCGAATTGGCTTCAGGGGAGGTTGAGATTGGCTCGGAGAGTCACGTTCTGGAGATCGGACCGGGCCCAGGTTCGTTGACTCTGGAATTGTTGCGATGCGGGGCAAAGGTCACTGCGGTGGAGGTTGACTCCGAGGCTGTTGCCCATCTCGGTCGGGTCTTCGACGGTGCCGATGGAAGGCTTGTTGTGATCGAGGGCGATGCACTGGAGGTTGAATGGCCCTCGGACGTGACTCATATCGTAGCGAATCTGCCATATCAGATTTCGAGCCCTATACTAGATAGAATCCAGATTCATCACGCGCAGTACCATTTGAATGGCATCGCCTTGCTGGTTCAGGAAGAATTCGCTGAGCGCATGGCGATGAGCGCGGGCCACGCCAGCCGTGGCCCGCTCGGGCACTCGCTGTGGCTCGATTTCGATGTGGAGATGGACCAGCGAGTGCCACCACATTGCTTCTCTCCAGCACCGAGGGTGCACTCGCGCCTGACCAATCTGCTTCCGCTGGCGCGAGACTCGGCGGCGGCCTTCGACCGCCGCCTATTCCGCATGACGATCGCCGAATGCTTCGCCAATCGCCGGCGCAAATTACGCACCCTGCTCAAGCGACCACCCAAACGCCTGAGCAGGATCTCCGGCTGGCATCGCGCCAGATGGGCCGCAGCGATCGAGCGCCTGCCAGCCGACACCCTCGACCTGCGCCCCGAGAATCTCAGCTCTGAGGACTGGGCTGCCCTAATCACAGAAATCAGCACCGAATGAACCGCCACAAAGCCAGCGATGAGCAAAAAAGTGAGTCCCGAAGAGGCACAGATGAGGACGCGAGAACCACGCCTTCAAAGCCCACCGCTGGTTCGGCCGACTCAGCGGAGCGTGTGGGGGCGCGTCCGAGACAGGAGATGGTTCAATGGCCAAGAAAGACACCTATCTGGCGCTTCTTCGCAGAGGTATCGACGAGACGACCGCTCAGGTCCTCGCCGATTCCGGGCTAAAGGTCGGCGACCTGAAGAAGCTGGATGAGGACAAACTCCGCAATAATTACGGCCTCAAGAAGGAAATCGCGAAGTCGGTTCTCGAGGCGGTCAAATCCGGTCCCCGAGCCGCCTCCAAACAGCGCTACCTCGCCGATGTTCTCTCCAAGGACCAACAGAAGAAGAAGGTCGACAAGATCGAGGAGCAGCGATTCAAGCGTGAGCAGAAGGACATCATCGCTGAACTGCACGAGAAGAAAGAGGAGCTGCGACTAGCCAAGGTCGAGGCCTTCCGCTCGAAGAAACTCGTCATGAACCGCTTGGGCAAGACCATCGAACTCATCGTCAAACTCGAAAATTCGTTCGATGACGAATCCAAGCGCGAGCAGCGAACGAAACTTCGCGACCAACTCGAGACGCGCGGCCTCGAAGCCGCCCGCGACCACGAGATGCTGGAATTGGTCGGCACCCCTCAGGACATCGTCGACTTCCGCCGCAAACTCGCCCCTGTCCTGTGCATGTACGCTTGCCCGGAGTGCGGAGAGGAGATGGACCCACGTGGAGGCAATGTCATCGAGGACTCGAAGGACTTCTCTTTCGTCTGCTGGGAGTGCGAAGAGGAATTCCACGCACCCATGGCGAACTACGTTGACGAACAACTCAACAACGGCTCACGCATCGTCATCGACCCCAAGATCAAGCCACGATTCAAGGTCGTCCGACCACCCAAGAAGAAGTCTGCAGAAACCATCAAGGATCTGATGATGAAGGATCTCGAAGCGACCGGCGCATCTGCTGAAGAGATGGCTGCGGCGGTCGAGGCGAGCGATCTGACAGGCGGATTGATGAGCATCGATGAGTGGATTGACCAGACGCTCGCCGCCAAGGGTTACATCCAGGCTCAGGAGCACCGCGAGGACTTCATCCTAGCAACCGGAGCAGGTGCTACCAAGTTCAACAAGTGGATGAAGAAGGCTGGACTGCGCTTCAATAAGCAGACGGGGCAGTGGACTCGTTGGTCAGATGATTGAGAGGTCACGGCCTCTAGGCCGTGACAGCGCTCAAAGAGGGCGACAAAGTTGCCGATTTCCATCGCCCTCGCTTCGATGTTTGTTCAATCATCTGACCCGCATTCATTCGCTTTGAAGATTGAATTCCTTTTGTCGGTTCGACCTATGATGGTTTGAATACGAGTCGACCTTTCGCGGTCCCATGGCGATAATCCGATTCTTCCGCGGAGCCCTGCTTCTGGGAGTAGCAGAATCGGAAGAGGATGAGCCGCTGGTCGAGACAGCCCAGCGGGCTGGAGTCGATATCCCGACCAATTGCACCTCGGGCAATTGCGGCACTTGCTTGGTTCGGCTCAAGGAAGGCAGCATCGAGTATCCAGACCCGCTGCCTCCCGGATTGGATGAATTTCTCGTCGAGAACTCGGGAGTCCTCGCCTGTTCGATGTCGGCACGAACACCGTGCGACATCGATGTGATACCCCCGCTTTGAGGTGAGAGTTTGGACCGTGAATTCATTGCTGTCTTGATTTTCAACATCGTTGGAATCAGCATCGGAGTCTGGTTCCTTTGGACTCGTCTACGGGCAAAACTCGCCGAGGTCGAAGAGCGCAAAGCACGCCGCTGGAAGCCCGATGAACCGACCTCGACAGAGGAGGAGTGAGCCGAATGGAGAAGATCGACCTGCGCGAGAAACTTGGCCTATTCGATGAGCACTGGTCGCCCAAGGTCATCGCCGAGATGAACGATTACCAATTCAAACTCGTCAAACTCCAAGGCGAATTCGT
>CAZNVK010000033.1:0-12309 GCA_964576865.1 uncultured Candidatus Poseidoniales archaeon
CGCTGGGCGAAGAGGGCCTCAACCGACTGGGCAACGTCATCGTACCCAACGAGTGCTACGGTGAAATCCTCGAACGCGTGGTTCTCCCTTGGTTGGGTGAAATCGAGGAAGAGCGGGCTGCTGCGCAGCCCGACAATCCTTGGCTCGGATTCGGCTCGGTCGAACTCTGCTGGGCGATGGGCGACCGAATCGAAGACGAGACCTCGCTTCTCCACTGGGTCGCAAAGCACCGAATCCCAATGGTCATCCCGGGGCTGTCAGACGGCTCGATCGGCGCTCAACTATTCATGCACCGACAGAAGAATCCGAATTTCATGGTGGATTTCCTCGCCGACGAGCAGATTCTCTCCGATCTCACCTGGACCGCCGAGGAGTCTCACGCGCTGATGGTCGGTGGGGGCATTTCGAAGCATCACGTGATCTGGTGGAATCAATATCGCGACGGCCTCGACTCGGCCGTCGGCATCACAACCGCGCCCGAACACGATGGTTCTCTCTCAGGCGCGCGCCTCAAAGAAGCAATCTCGTGGGGCAAAGTCAGACCGGAAGCGCCCCACGTAGTCGTCGAAGGTGACGCCAGCGTTCTCTTGCCATTGCTCGGCGCGGACCTTTTTGCAAATTGAGAGGAAGCGCCCCTCCGGCGAATCAAAAAGGGCAGGAATTTGATTTTGAGCGAATGCAGTTCTCAAGTTCCGAAATCCGTCTATATAGGCGAAAAATCGGCTTTTCGGCGCAGTTTTCCGACATGAAATCGATGCACTGCGCCGAACTGCCGCCAGAGTATTGCTTAAGAGTCGCGGGCGGCGAGAGAGTCCTCATGTCTGTTGAGGCAATGTTGCAGAACATGATTGATGAGTTGAGTGACGCCCTGAAGGATGCTGCGAAGCACGACAAGGGCCAGAAGGCTGCGGGCACGCGCGTCCGCAAGGTGATGCAGGGAATCAAGTCGGCTGCTCAGGATGTGCGCAAGCAAGTCCAGAACGACCGCTCCTGAATACACTCGACAAACGTCGATCTACTCGGACTTCTCCGGGTCAACGCTCGGCCGTTAGGCCGTTAGGCTCCCAACCTCGCGCGAACCAATTCGCTCACGCGGGGTTCACTCGCTGGGTGATTACTCAGTCTGCGAGTGAGCGAAGAGTTCCATCAAGCCGATTCTCATTGCTGTGAGTGGGCGCCAACCCTCTGACCGGCCCGCGGCCAGCATCGATTCATGCAACGGGCCGAGGTCCGGTCGAGAAACCGAGCCCGAGAATTGAGTCGCAGCTGGGCTCGGAACATTACTCAGTGATTCAATCGTATGCGAGAGATTCAGAGCATTCGTGTAACGACCCCAGAGCAGGCGCATTTCGCCGAGCACAGTATCAGCGGTCCATGCTCGGCGACCAGCGATGTCGATGACGCTCTGAGTAATCGCGGCAGAATCAGCCAGCACGATGAGCGTGATGGCGTCAGCGGCATCGCGAATGTGTACCCAATGACGCGCTTCGATGTCTGGTGGGGCGATTCCGTCTGCTCCATCCCTGATCCAATCGACCCAATCGTTGAGGACATCGCTGCCCCACCCGATCACCCCCTCCGGAACCAAGATGTCATGAACCCTGACGACGATGTCAGCTATGGGATTCTCCAAATCATTGGGTATCACTGCAATGTCTGCCGGCGGTGAAACGGTGTGGGAAGAATTGCCGAGAGAGACCGTTAACTCTGCGTCTTCACGCTTCGAAACCAAGGTTGCGCCAGCGCGCTCAAGCCGATCGGCGAGGGCGCGGTAAACCGCATCGACCTCGCCGAGCAAGTGCACAGCCTTCGGCATCGCTACGAGCGTGCAGGCTCCCTCTCATGGAATTGATGGCGAGCCTCGCAGGCCATCAAGCGGTTGCGACAGCGGCCTGCTCGGCGGCGATGAAGTGGTCAAGACAATCCTTGACGATTCCAACAATCATGTCGATCTCGGCGCTCGTCAGCCCAAAGTGCGGCGTGAATCTCAGCGCATTGATGCCGCCGTGAATGACACCGAGCCCCTGCTCGCGGCACCATTCTTCGACGCCGCCAAATCCAACAACTGGGAATCTGTCTTTGTCGAGTTCGGCGCAAAGCAGCAAGCCGGTTCCCTGAACCAACGGAATGCAGTCGGGATACTCGGCTTGCAATTCCTTCAACTTCGCGACGAACTCGTCGCCCGAGTTCCTGATATTCGCCCTCATCTCGGGCGTAATCCGCTCGAGCACAGCAACCGCAGTCTCGAGCGCCCGTGGATTCGTAGTCATCGTATTCCCGTACACCCCAACGACGTACAGTCCGGCGGCGCGCTCTGAGAGACCGATGACCGAGAGTGGGAATTGGCCTGCGTTGAGAGCCTTCGACCAAGTTTCGAGGTCTGGTGCGTCCGCGTCCTGGAACCCGTCGTAATCGACCACCGAAAGGCAGCCTTGTCCGCGGAGTCCCGCTTGAATTGAGTCGACCAAAAGCAGCGAGCCGTGTTCATTCGTGAGCCTTCTCGCCTCGTCGTAAAATTCTCTGGAGATGCACGAACCTGGGCTTCCCTCGCCCTGCACCGGCTCCATTGCCATCATCTCGATGAAGAATCCCTCATCGTCGGCGCGTGCGAAAATGTCTCGCAGTGCAGCGATGTCGTTCTGCTCGACGGTGAGAATGTGGTCGCGATCTCTGAAAGTAGCGAGATTTGATTCGTAGCCGTCCTTGCATGAATCCGAGATCGAGGCCGGTCGCTGCGTGCGGCCGTGGAAAGATTGCTTGAGCGAGAGTAGCTTGATCGGTTTGCCCTCGTGGCGACCGCCCGGTCCGGTTAGCTGGTTGGCGTTGACATCAGCGATTCTCATTCCAATTGTGACGGATTCCGAACCGCTGTTGAGGCAGACGAAGCGGCTGAATGGGCAGCCTCCGCGCGTGTGACCGACTTCCTTGCGGAGGGCGTCTGCGAGTCGCTTCTGGCTGAAAGATGGTGTCATGACGTTCGCCATGACCCAATTATGGCTCATGGCTTGCATGATCTGGTCGGGGCCGTGGCCGCCCCCGAGCATACCGTAGCCGCCGTTATCGTGGACGACGCGGCCATGGGCAGTGATGATCCAAGGGCCGCGGGCGGCGATCGGAATGTATGGATTGACGGTTTCTGGCTTGTAGAAATTGATGTAATCTTCCTGGAGTTTCTCGACGAGGTCGGCTTCATCGAGCATCAAGGTGGCAGCACCGACCTCATCGCGGAGTGCGAGGTGCGCTTCGTGAGCTTCTGCTATTGCGCGTACGAGGGTCTGGTCGCGGGAGCAGAAATCTGCTATCACCGCGTCCGACAAGCCGACCGTTCGTGGAGCCCCTGAGTTCGAACGGATGTCGCTGAGGAGGTCGGCTGATGCGGCCATGAACAGTCGAGCACCAAGCCACACATCAACATTCTCAGTAATCTGCTTCCCGAATTCCGGAATCCAATTTCCGCCAATTGCGGCGAGCCCGACCCCACCAGGGCAGCTCTTGCGAGCCGATCTGACCAATCTCAGACCATTCCGGAATCGGTCAGAACCAAAGGGCCGATAACCATACAAATAATCAAACTCACTTTAGATTTCCAATTGAAATTTTCATTTTACATTGAATTTTTCAATTGAATTATCAGCCTTGATTAACCGAGAGTATAAGTGCCCATCCGCAGAACACAGCGTAGGGACAAGCACGGGGGATGCACACTCCCACCCAATAGAGGGAAGGAAATGAGCGAGGAATACCGTATCCAGGAATTGCTACAGAGAGAGGTGTATGTCGGCGATACTCTCGTCGGCACGATTACCGGTGAGAGATCGCATCCGCGTGATGAATTCGTGCAATCGATGCGACTCGAGGTCGTCGACGATGTCGCCGGCGAATACATGCGAAAGCCTGCCGGCGGCGCGCCACTTGCCAAGGAGCTGGTTCACAGCATCCGTCCCGATGGAGGTGTCAAACTCTCCAAATCGATGCGCGAACTCCAGCGTCGCTGGCGCAATACGATCCGCATCGACGAGCAATTGTGGGCGCCCGACGAATTGTTGGACCGTGCGGTGATGGACAATGACGGTGTGGACTTGGGGAACGTGGTTGGTTTTGTCAAGGTCAAGCGCACCTACCGCGGCGTCGTCCTCAACACACACTCTGTCCTCCGCCGAAAATTCGATCTTCCCGAACAGCTGATTGTTCCAGTCAAGCAACTCGCTCGCACGACTGCCTTCCTCGACGAGCTGATTCTGCGCTGTACGGCGAGTCGGCTGATTACACTGCCGAGCTACCTCGCGCTGAATGGCGACGGTACGCTCGAAGATTGAATCAGGATTCAATCAGTTTCTGCAACCCGCGCGCGAGAGCGGGGGCCGAACTGACCACTGCTCTCGGATTTGGAAGGGAATCTGAACTGTGGACGCCGTCCACGTGATTGGCCAGTCTGGTGATCGCGCCTGCAGTGAACAATCCGTGAGTGCAGGCTGCGTGTACGGCAGTTGCTCCTTGTCGGCGGAGCGCATCGCTGGCGCGGCAGATCGTTCCGCCGGTGCTAATCATGTCGTCGACGATTGCGACGACCTTTCCATTGACATCGAGATCCTTGGGTGTGTGTTCGATGGTATGGGCATCGATCCGCGTCTTCTCGAGGTAGCTGAATTCGCAGCCCATCAGATTCGCTACCTCGGTGGCGCGAGCGATGGCGCCCTTGTCTGGACTGAGTATGAAGTCTGGCTGGACTTCTTCCGCCAGTCGCTCGGCGACCTCGGGCATCGCGCTGACGAATTCGACGGGAACGTCGATTCCTTCGAGAACCGCTGGTGCGTGCAGGTCGAGGATGGCGATGCCGTCACAGCAGCGCGCCAGCATCTCCCCAATCACACGCGCGCTGACCGCCTCGCCAGGCGAGAATCGCTTGTCCTGGCGAGAGTATCCAAAGTAGGGAATCGCGAGGAACACACCCGAGCCGACATCGGGCAGGCTCTGCGGCTCCTCGCCCTTGTAGTTCGAGAGCTCGCCTTTGCGGACCGAAGCGATGGCTTCGAGGAGCAAAATCGTCTCGAGAACACCCGAGTCTGGATAGGTGTTTGAGACCAGTACAACAGGCTCGCTGCGCACCGATTCTATGGCTTCGGATGGCACTCGAACATAGCCCTCGCCATCTGGGAACCTTCGACTGGTGAGATCGACGGATTCCATGCCCATCAACGGGGCCAAGGCTTCTGCAATCGCCCGGCCTGAGGAACCACTCACAACCGGCATGAGTGCTCCTCGCGAGCGGCGAGTCCTTCATGACTTCTCCGATGGGAGGCCGGACTCGCCAAAGAGCCGATGCGCACCTTCAAAATGGGAACGCTTCTCGGCGGGTCTGCTCAGGGGCGTGTAGCTTAGCTTGGCTGGAGCACCCGGCTGATAACCGGGAGGTCGCAGGTTCAAATCCTGCCATGCCCACCACTTCTCCTTCCATCGATTGATGCGTGGTGAGCATGGCGTGTAACGATTACAGAACCTCGCGACATGCATTCTGATTGCAGCTAGTCGCTTGGTCGCTTGAGCGATTCTGGAATCGCGCTGCGCCTTCGGACATATCTGCTGCAACCAGCCAGTCCGAAGGCCAAATCCTGCCATGCCCACCACCAATCTCAACACTGAACGGTGTCAATCAGTGCTACCTATTCTCGACCTCGATAACCTCGTTTTCAAGCCGAGGTCGCAACCAACTTGACCTATGGTCAGTCCGCTGCGTTTATATCGGCCACGCCGTGCGCCGGACTACCCCACATGAGGAGTGAATCCAATGAGTGTACACATAGCATACGAGACCCCACAGGACGTGCAAGAGCAAGTCTACGAGATGGTGAAGGCCCTAGGCAAGGACGGACGAGGCGCGCTGAAGAAAGGCGCTAACGAGGTCACAAAGGCTGCAGAACGCGGCACTGCTCAGATGGTCGTCATGGCTGAGAACGTCAACCCAGGCGAACTTCTGGCACACATCCCAATGATCTGCAACGAGAAGGAAATCCCGTTCATCTACGTCGAAGACCAGGCTTACCTCGCTGAGGCTGCAGGAATGCCAACCGGAACTCGCACAGCCGCAATCGCTGTGATTGAGGTCGGAAAGGATGGCGCGGACCGCTTCAAGGAAGTCAAAGGTCACTTCGAGACCCTTTCAGCTTGAACCCACTGAGAACGATACAACGGAGGAAGTGAGATGGCAGAAGTCGAAGCATGGCCCGCAGAGGTCGTCGAGATCGTCGGCCGCACCGGTATGACCGGTGAGGCGACTCAAGTCAAGGTCCGCGTCAACGACGCGCCTAACCCCCGCGACATTGGTCGCATCATTACTCGCAACGTCGTCGGCCCTATCCGGGTTGGTGACATTTTGATGCTGAAGGATACGGGCCGCGAGGCGCGTCGACTCAGCGCTCGATGAGGTGTTTGAGATGCCAGAGCGCCGAGTATGCAATTTCACACACGAAGAGATCGAGCCAGGAACCGGCATGATGTTCGTCAAGCGTGACGGTACAGTCTTCTGGTTCAAGGACTCGAAGGCTCGTAAGAACCACCTGAAGTTGAAGCGTAATCCGCGCCGCTTGAAGTGGACGCGACGCTACGAGAAGGGCGGAATCAACTAATTCGCCTCGGGTTCGATTAGTCGCGCTCCCGAGAGCGCGACATCGCTCGTATAGAGCCGCAAGCGGCTGATTGAATTCGATCACGCTCGGATGTGTAGTCGAACCCTCGGCGGGCAAATCTATTGCTGTACCCGTATACGATTCAATCTAACTCCGATCTAGGGGTTGAGAGAGTTCATAGGGTTCGACATACACGCTTTGTCATGGCCGAGAGCCCACTTCCAGAGGAGCTTCATGAGCTCTTTTGGGAATTTGAAGTCAGTGACATTGATACTGACAAACACATCGGATTGATTGTGGAAAAAGTCACGAATAATGGAGATATTATCCACATTAGAAAGTTGTTACAACTATACGATCAATCGTTGCTACGAGAAGTGATATTGAAGAGCCAATTCAGAGGGATGAGTGCTAAAAATATTGTATTCTGGTCAACAATTCTACATATCCCAAGAAAAACCTGGAAGGAGTTTCACGATAGATGTCTTGATGAACCTTGGAGTTACAACATACAATGATGCGCGGACACCGAATAGGGCTATCTAATGCGCAGCTCCGTGCGATGAAATCACTCAGTAATTTCGTAAATTCTCACGATTTCTACCTCGCTGGAGGCACGGCTGTCTCGATTAGGTTGGGTCACAGGCGGTCTATTGACCTAGATTACTTTACAAATACTGATTTTGATGAACACAAACTCGCAAACGAACTAAGAAAGAAAATTGGCTTCAATGTTCGTAGCGTTGGACCAAATACCATTCATGGAAGTCTCAATCGAGTTTCAATTTCTTTCATCACATTCGGCCATGCATTAATCGACGATACTGATCAGTGGAAACCTTTCGACACTCCTATTGCGAGTGAAGCAGACCTCATAACTATGAAACTCAATGCTATCGTGAATCGAGGAGCAAAGAAGGATTTCGTCGATCTATTCGCATTGATGAGAAGTGGATGGACTATCGAGGAATCTATCGAGTTATTCAAATCAAGATTCGGTCTCTCCGGCGCTGAACATCTGATTAAAGCAATGACTTACTTTGTTGATGCAGATGAAGAGTTGACTCCTAAGGCCTTCTGGGATATGGATTGGAGAAATGTAAAACGGTCGATTCGAGAATCTGTGCAAGATTATCTCAAATCAAACGAGTCTTGATTGCTGATGAGTTTGAGCGGAGGCCATGCGTGGCCGCTCGCTCGCAATTCTGCTGACATCGATGATGATGCTCTCGATGCTCGCTGGATGTTTGGGTGAAGGTGGGCAGCCGATCGATGACGGCGGCATCGAGCCGCCGGAAATTCTCGGCTGTACTCATCCGGGCGCGCTGAATTACAATGCAGACGCGACCGAAGACGACGGGAGCTGCGAATTCGAGCAGGAAGAGGCTCCCGTCGAAGGCTGCACCGACTCGGAAGCAACGAATTTCGATCCCGAGGCGGACCTCGATGACGGGTCATGCACCTACGAAGAACCACCAACCTTCGGTTGCACCGACCCGGAAGCGACCAATTTCGATGAAAAAGCCAACATGGATGATGGTTCGTGTGAATATCCACCAGACCCAATTCCCGGCTGCACCGATGCAAACGCCACAAATTTCGATCCAGCAGCGACCGAGGACGACGGCTCCTGCGAATATCCACCTGAACCCCTCGACCTCTGGGCACTGACACAGCAAGCAGCCGTCGGTGAGCAACAGGTTCTCGTAATCGCGGTCCACTACCCCGGAGAGAACCTGACAGAACCAATCGAGCAAATTCGCTCAGCCATCGAATCTGTCGGCCGATGGTTCTCCAATGTCTCCTACGGCAAAGTTTGGTTCAACATCACGATGGCCGGACCATACGAAATCGAAAACATTGGCACGGCATCCAACGAAGTCTACGCCGCAGTAATCGAAGATGGCTACGATGTGACCGCCTACAATCGAATCATCCTCGGCGGTCATTCCTCAACTTCCTCATCCAGTTGGTCAACGAGAGGTCTCGACTCACTCAATGTCACAGATAACCAAGGCGGCACCCACGAAATAATCGCTAGCCGCCTGCAAATCAACACCGCATTCTACTGGCTCGGCGAGCCCTCGAAAACCATCCATCACGAGATGGGGCATTCATTCGGGCTCGGCCACGCCGGATTTTACAGCACGATGACCGGGCAACTCTACACCTACGGAACTTGGAATTCAATCATGGGGCTGCCCGCAAACCTGCCATTCCTCAGCATGTCCGACGCACACCAACTCGGGTGGGTCGGCGGAGACAACGTCACAACCGTAACCAGCGACGGCCAATGGACTCTCAACACCATCGAAGAGGTCGACGCGCAAGGTATCAGAATCCCGATTCCGGCCGATGACGGCAGCGAAATCGACGAAGCCGACCAGCGCTACTACTGGCTCACCCCGCGCTCGCAAGGCGAATTTTCAACCGCCGAACTCACCGAATCTTTTCCCCCGCACGCGCTTCACCCGGCAAATACCGGAGGACTTGGGACAATCGCCATCGACACAACGCCCGAGACGCAGATGTGGAAGGGAGAGATGGACACAGACCTGCTTCCAGGACGCAGTTGGTCCGACCCCACAGGTACAATCCACATCAGACTGCTCAACTCAACCAACGACACGGTCACGGTGAGCGTCAGATTCACCGACGCACAAGACCCAGCCAACCCACAAGCGCCAACGAATACCGCACCAACTATCGACGAAGTAACGGCAACCTTGGTCTCAACCGATCCCTTCCTCTACGCCTTCAACACCAACGCCAGTGATGCGGACGGCGACGAATTGACCTATTTCTGGAACTTCGGCGCCAAGGCTAACGGCAAGTTCAGTCTCTCGAATCATGGCGACGGCCAGAGCCAGAGCCATGAATTCGCCCAACAAAATGACAGACGAGTCTGGGTAACGGTGAGCGATGGAGCGGGAGGGGTCACGCGAGGTTGGGTTGACCTTGAGAATCACACGAATGGAGCGCCGACACTAAGCGAATTCATACTCAGCAAAGAGGGAGGCGTGGTCTTCGAGAGCAATGCAAGCGACCCGAATAACGACCCGATGATCTACACTTGGGACTTCGGCGACGGCAATTTTTCACACTCAAAGCGAGCCTTCCACGAGTACGAAGTCGCCGGCCAATACAACGTCACTTTGACGATTGATGATGGCGAATTTTCGGCCACTTATTCCGAAGTCGTAGACTCGCAGTGGCCGGGTTACCCGCCGAATGTAGCACCGATTGCAGAGGCGGGAGAAAACCAGACGGGAGTCGTCGGAGACGAGTTCACACTCAACGCCAGCGCCAGCTACGATCCCGACTCTTCTCCAACACCATTGCGGTTCACTTGGAGTTGTGTTGACTGCAATGCAACCTTCGACGCCCGGAGTATCACCACCGTCATCCGAGGCTTAGGCGCGGGAACTTGGGAGTTCACCATCGGAGTCTTCGATGGCTGGGAATGGGCTTACGATTCCGTCTGGATTACAGTCGTCTAGGATAATATGCGGACTCGACTTCGGCAAAGCCGAGGTCGAACGATGACAAACAAAGAAGATTCTGAGGAACAGGGAATTCTAACGACTGCTGTTCACGCAGGAGAGGTCCACGACGCTCTTGGCGCGCACATCAACCCGATCTACCAAACCTCGACCTTCGTCCACGAGAGCGTCGACGCCCTCGAGAGTTGGGGGCGAGGTGAACGAGAGGCGTACACGTATTCGCGCGGCGACAATCCAACGCGACAAGTGCTGGCGCAGAAAATCGCCGCGCTGGAAGCCTATGGAATGGATAATGCAGAAGCGGTCACAGCGATGATTTTCAGCTCGGGAATGGGAGCGATCAGCGGCGCAATCCTCGGCATGGCAAAGGCCGGCGACCACATCATCGCCCAACAGGTACTCTACGGTTCAAGCCACCACCTACTCAACGAGCACCTGCCAAAATACAACATCACAAGTAGCCGAGTTCCGCTACTAGAAGCAGAGGCTCTCAAAGCCGAACTCAAACGCCATCCAAACACCGTAGCGGTCTACCTCGAGACTCCAGCAAACCCGACGATGACCATCATCGACATCGCTGAAACCGCCAAAATCGCCCACGCTCACGGTGTCAAGCTCATCGTCGACAACACATTCGCATCACCAATCTTGCAACAACCACTGGCCTTGGGAGCGGACGTAGTAGTGCACAGCGTAACCAAATTCCTCAACGGGCATGGGACGGTTATCCAAGGAGCGATAGTCAGCGCAGACGCGGAGTACATGGAGAACGGACCCGGGCAAATGGTCCGATATCTCAACGGAGCGGCCCCGAGTGCATTCGACTGCTGGCTAACCAATATCGGACTCAAAACACTGCCACTGCGGATGCGCCAACACTGCCTCAACGCCAAGGTCGTCGCAGAGTTCCTCGACGGACACGCCAAGGTTCCAATCACCTATTGGCCTGGGCTTGCGAGCCATCCGAACCACGATGTGGCGGCTCGACAGATGAGTGATTTCGGTCCTATGATGTCGATTGATCTGGGTAGTTACGAGGCTGCGGGGCAATTCATGGATGGGTTGAGCCTGTGCAGCCTCGGGGTCAGTCTGGGTAATGTCGACACGTTGGTTCAGCACCCTGCGAGCATGACGCATCGGGTGGTGCCTGACGAGGACCGCGCGGCGGCGGGAATCACGCCGGGGATGGTGCGGATTTCGGTCGGCATCGAGGATGCTGCGGATATCGTTGCTGACCTCGCGCGCGGACTCGACAATATCGCTTGAACTTCCATCGATTTTTTCACTTGGTCATGATGATGACACCGATGAGAATTCCGAGGAATGACAATTCCATCTGCTCGTGAACCCATGGATAATCCAGAGCTTCGATAAAACTCTCTCCCGTCCACATATGCAGGTCCTCATTGATTGCTGAAAATCTACGTATCATGCTGAAAAACGATGCACCGATGAGAGGAATTGCTACACTCATTTTTGCAAGATCTGTTTTCAGAACCCCCATCAACCAGAGTCCGCTACCGACTAGAATCAGGACAGAACTCGATGTGTAGAGAATCGAATTCACCGTCCATGTCAAGTTCGGTTGAGCGATGACCTCGAAGAATTCAGTGAATCCTACGACTACTGCAGGTAGTGCTAGGACCAAACAGCCGATGCCCATGGCCATGGCCAGCGGACTGACCTCTTCATTCGGTGTTGAATCCGTCTGGTATTCACTCACATTGCCTTCCAACATCGCTCATCGAGCGGTGCCGTTCACCATCAACATTAGCCCAGCATCCAATTTCAAGCGATTGAAGTTCAATTATGTCGGCGGAGCCGTTGTCTTCGAAGTATCCACTATCAAACAGAGCGTGAGAGAATTCAATCGGTGGCAAAGCCACCCTCTTCGAGCGATGTCCGGGCCTAGAGGCGCGGACTGATGGATGCTTAGAAGCGGTAGATATTGTATGAGTCATAATCTTCAGGGACCGGCATTGGCTCGACCCTGTCTTCATCGACATCGATCGAATTGGTCTGGTTGGTCGAGCGGTAGATATTGTATGAATCGAAGTCGAATAGGTCAGCGATGACCGAACCGATTCCCTCGATAATCGAGACTGCAACATCTCCCACCTTCTCGAGTGTCGTCTTCTCCTCAACCTCAGGAGGCATCACACAGATCACAATCTCCGGATCGT
>CAZNVK010000034.1:0-11003 GCA_964576865.1 uncultured Candidatus Poseidoniales archaeon
ACCGACGATTAGGTCAGCCTCATCGATAGCGGTCTCGATGTCGGCATCGAGCGGGCCTGAATTGCCGATGCAGGTCGTGCAACCGTAGCCGACGACACTGAATCCGAGAGCATCGAGGTCCTCGGTCAGGCCCGCCGCATCGAAGTATTCTGTGACGACGCGAGAGCCGGGTGCTAGACTCGGCTTGACGCTCGGCGCGATTGAGAGTCCCACTGCGCGCGCGTTGCGGGCGAGCAATCCAGCTGCAATCATCACACTCGGATTGCTCGTATTCGTACAGCTCGTAATGGCAGCGATGACTATGTCACCGTGTCCGAGGTCGACGCCTCGCTCGCCTACGGCAGCCGAGGCGTCGTTACGCGTCGGATCAATCCCATGTCCACTGTGACCGATTGGAGCGTTCAGACTCTGTCGCCAGTGCGCCTTCATCGCCGATAAATCAACCCGATCCTGAGGACGCTTTGGTCCGGCCAGAGCAGGTTCGACTGTCGACAGGTCGAGTGAGAGTGTTGAGGTGAAGGAAGGTGTTGGAGTGTTGGCCGTGTGGAACATTCCCTGAGCGGTCAGATAGCGGCGCACGTCATCGATATGCGACTCATCTCGACCCGACAATCGCATGTAATCCAATGTCGTCTCGTCGACCGGGAAGAAGCCGCAAGTCGCACCGTATTCCGGCGCCATGTTAGCGATCGTAGCACGGTCCGGCAGACTCAGATTTGCCAAGCCCGAACCATGGAATTCAACGAACTTTCCAACGACTCCATGCTCACGAAGCATCTCGACGATTCGCAGAGTCATATCAGTCGCTGTGACCCCCGGTCTCAGCGATCCGGTCAGTTTGAATCCGCAGACCTCAGGTAGAAGCATATAGATCGGCTGACCGAGCATAACCGCCTCGGCTTCGATTCCACCGACTCCCCAGCCGAGAACGCCGAGGCCATTGATCATCGTCGTGTGGCTGTCAGTCCCAACGAGCGTGTCCGGCAGCCACACACCATCCTCCTCGCGCGCCACCGATGCAATCCACTCAAGATTCACCTGATGCACGATGCCCCGCCCAGGAGGAACAGCGCGGAAATTGTCCAGACTCTGCTGCCCCCACTTGAGGAATTGATAGCGCTCCATATTGCGCTGGTACTCAATCTCCAGATTCCGCTCACGCGCATCCGGGAACAATCCAGAAACATCGACCTGAACCGAGTGGTCGATCACCAAGTCAACCGGCACCTGCGGATTGACCCGCTCCGGGTCGCCTCCCAACTCTACCATCGCATCGCGCAGAGCAGCGATGTCAACAACAGCAGGAACCCCGGTGAAATCCTGCAAAATCACGCGGCTCGGCGCAAAGGGAATCTCTTCAGGAGACATCGTCGGCGACCAAGCAGCGATGCGCTCGACATCCGCGCGCGTCACCAGAAATCCATCGCACTTGCGCAGCGCCGCCTCGAGCAGCAATCGAATAGTAAAAGGCAGCGAATCAAGGTCGCAGACCCCCGATTCCTGCAAATGGGAAAGAGCATGGAATCGACCCTGTGAACCATTGGAACGAGTAAACTCTCGAATCGAATCGAATCCCTCACCCGCGCCCATCGTTACACCCCGTAATCAAGCGGGCGAGCACGCCCAACATGAAGATGACTCATCAGCAAACCAACTACTGAATCCCGAGGCTCGCCCACAGCGAGCCTCGACAGAAATTCAGCACGTTCAACTTCGATATGCAGATGTGAGGCGGACATCATGAGTCGGCTTGTTATCGCTACCGGTGTCGACCTCGCTCATCGCATCGACGTGTTCAAGCCCAGAGACCACCATTCCGTAGACGGTGTGGCACGAACTGGAACTGCAGTCTTTGCCTGCAGTCCAGTCGAGGTGGCTTGGGGTGGAATCGCTTGGAACGATGTAGAACTGGCTTCCATCCCTGTTCAGCCCAGCGTGTGCGGCAGCGAGTGCACCCGGAACGTGTTTGAGGCCGTTGGTGTGCTCTCCG
This sequence comes from uncultured Candidatus Poseidoniales archaeon, assembly GCA_964576865.1. Taxonomy (GTDB): domain Archaea; phylum Thermoplasmatota; class Poseidoniia; order Poseidoniales; family Thalassarchaeaceae; genus MGIIb-O1. Next base: position 1,991 of record CAZNVK010000034.1, read on the forward strand.
GGTAGCGACCAGTCAGCCTCTGGGCAGGTCTCCGCAGAGTATGCAGCTCCTGTTGAATCAGTCGTTTGTCCATCGCAGAATCCATACCAGATTCCAGCATATCCTCCGCCTCCATTCTTGTGCTCGATATCTCCACCTTGAATCATGAAGTCATCGATGATGCGGTGAAAGGTCGTGTAATCATAGAGCCCATTATCGACGAGATAGAGGAAGTTCTCAACGTGCTTAGGAGCCTTGTCAGCATAGAGATCGATGACGATTTCGCCCTCAACTCGAGTATTCGGGTCATCGGGGTGGATGTACGAGACCTCCAAGGTCACCGTGGTTCCCTCCAAAGGTTGTTCCAAAGCCTCACCTGCGTACTTGAAAGCGACTAGGAAGACGATGAGCGAGACTGAAATTGCAGCCAATCCAGCGGGGGTTGGGTTGCCATCATCGAACATCTGGAAGCCTTTGCCGAGCGAGATCGCCTGCTCGTCCATCATCGAGGCGAGTTTGTTCATAGAGCGGCGAACATCCTTGTTCGATGACTCCAATTTGAGAGCCTGTTGGTAATTCTTGTACGCCCTCTGCCAATGCTTCCTTCGGTTGTCCATATCGAGGTCACCCTTGCTGATCATCGCTTCTGCGGCAAGGGTGAGCACCTTCACCTTCTGCGAGTTGTTCTCGGTGGAGTCCCAACCGGTTGTTCTCAGTAGATCCAGAGCACCGTCTGGGTCGGCGGATTCGGTGAGAGATTGGGCCTTCTCCAAGGCTTCCTTCAACTCGCTCGGCATGGGAGGCATGGGCCCGCCGACCACGCACCCCTTGAAAACCGCAACGGAGAGTGTTTCCGAGGTGTGTGGGGCTCTCGTGCCGCAGTTTCCTTACTTCGTAAGGGAATTATCAGACGGGAACGGCTAAGACCGGCTCACCCACGGCCCACGCTGCAGAAAGCACACCGGCGTGGTCCGGAGCGGCGAGGAGACAAGGCATACAATGGCCACCACCGTCAACGATTTCACACTCAACATCGCCACAGCAAACGGAACCGGTTCGCAATCTGCGAACTTGATTCTGCTCCACTCTATGTTCGAAATGGGTGTACCGGTCAGCGGCAAGAACCTCTTCCCGAGCAATATCTCGGGCTTGCCGACCTGGTTCATCATCCGAGCCAGCGATGCCGGATATCAGGCGCCGGGAGACAAGACTCACATTCAGGTCGTCATGAACAAGGATACTTGGCTAGCCGATGTCGAGAAGGCTGAGGCTGGCACCATCATCATCCACAATATGGACGTGAAGTTGCCCGTCGAGCGCGATGATTGCATCGTGCTCGGCATGCCGATGACCAAGATGGCGCGCGCGATTAATCCGAAGCTGGCGCGCATGATTGCCAACATGTACTACGTCGGAGCCTTGGCCGAGGTTCTGGGCATTGATGGCGAGGCATTGCACTCGGCTGTGGCCCAGCAATTCAAGGGCAAGGACAAGGCCATCGAGCTGAACTTGCAGGCGATAAACGAGGGGCGCGAGTTCGCTCGCGAGAATTGGGATTGCGATGTCGGCTACGCGGTCCAATCTCGCGACAAGAGTCCGAACACTTTCCTCATCGAAGGCAACGAGGCCGCGGCTCTAGGCTGCATTTTTGGTGGCGTCAATATGCTCTCGTGGTATCCAATCACCCCTTCATCCTCACTGGCTGAAGCGATCATCGGCTGGCTACCGAAGCTGCGCCCAGCCGAGGATGGCGGCGCTACCTGCGCGGTCATTCAAGCAGAGGACGAACTAGCCGCAGCCGGCATGGTTGTTGGCGCAGGTTGGGCCGGCGGGCGCGGAATGACCGCGACCAGCGGACCGGGAATCTCCTTGATGTCCGAATTCATCGGCCTCGCATACTTCGCAGAAGTGCCCGGAGTCATCTGGGACGTCAACCGAGTCGGTCCCTCGACCGGTCTACCAACCCGAACCCAGCAGGGCGACCTAACCCTGCTCTACGAAGCCAGCCACGGCGACACCCAACACATTGTCCTCATCCCAGGAACAGTCGATGAGTGCTTCGAATTCGGCTGGCGTGCTTTCGATGTTGCCGAGCGCTACCAAACCCTCGTGTTCGGATTCTCCGACCTCGACCTCGGCATGAACCGCTGGACCACCGCCGGCTTCGAATACCCAGACCAAGCCCTCGACCGCGGTAAGGTCATCCGCACGCAAGAACAACTCGACGCCATCGAGAATTTCGGCCGCTACCGTGACGTCGATGGCGACGGAATCCCATACCGAACCCTACCCGGCAGCGGCCTCGAGCCAATCCTCTACCGTGGCACAGGCCACGATGAAGACGGCATCTACTCCGAGGACCCTGCCGTCTACCACGCGACCGTCTCGCGCCTCAAGCGCAAGATCGAAGGCGCGCGCGACCAACTCCCAGCCCCAATCATCCGCGCGGAATCCGACAAGCAGGTCGGAATCGTCTACTACGGCTCGATGGAGAACACGATCACGGAGATCGACGACATCCTAGAGTCGACCGGCCTCAAGGTCAGCACCTGCCGAGTCCGCGCCCTACCATACCACTCAGAGGTCGAGCAATTCATCGCCGAGCACGACCAAACAATCGTCCTCGAAGTAAACCGCGACGGACAGCTGCACGGAATCCTGCGCAAGGAACTCCCAGCAGAACTCCTCACCAAGATGCACTCGGTAGCATTCAGCGACGGAATCCCACCTCGCGCACGCGTGTACGCGGAGATGATTCTCGAAACCCTCGCAGCCGCTCAAACCGCGGAGGTGACAGCATGAGTATGCGCCCAATCCAACTCAATGTCATCGACCTGCCAAAGGCAGACTACACAGGCGGCAAGTCCTCTCTGTGCCCCGGCTGTGGCCACGACCAAATCTCCAACGTCATCATCCAAGCGGCTTGGGAGAACGGAATAGCCCCAGAAACCATCGCAAAGATGTCTGGTATCGGTTGCTCATCCAAAACCCCGGCATATTTCCTCGGAAAGTCACACGGATTCAACACCGTCCACGGCAGAATGCCCTCGGTAACGACCGGAGCCAACATGGTCAACAAGGACCTCGCTTTCATTGGAGTCTCAGGTGACGGCGATACGGCGTCAATCGGTATCGGACAATTCGTCCACGCCATCCGCCGCAACCTGAATATGGTGTACATAATCGAGAACAATGGAGTTTACGGACTGACGAAGGGTCAGTACTCTGCGACCGTTGAGAAGGGTTCGAAGAAGAAGAAGGGGGCGACCAATGAGAACCCACCGATCGACCTGTGCAAGATGGCTATCAACCTAGGATGCGGATTCGTAGCACGCTCCTTCTCCGGCTCCAAGAAACAACTCACTGCTCTCCTGCGCGCCGCTCTCTCGCACAAGGGAATGGCTGTCATCGATGTCATCTCACCATGCGTCACTTTCGCCAACAACGACGAGTCGTACCGCTCCTACAATTACGTCAAGGCAAACGACGAGGAGTTGCACACCGTAGATTACATCCCTCACTTCACACCGATCGAAGAGGTCGAGATTCCTGAGGGGCAATTCCAGGACATCAAATTATTCGACGGCTCGACGCTGAGGCTCGAGACCGTCGGGGATGATCACGATCCGAGTGATGTTGTAGCTGCTCTGGCGGCGATTCATGTGGCTGAGCAGGATGAGAAACACGTCACCGGTCTTCTGTACTATGATTCCGAGATGAAGACCGCCGACGAGGCGCTCGGGCTGACGGCGACTCCGCTGGTCGATTTGACTGAGGCTGAGATGCGCCCGAGCGAGGCGGCGCTGGCTGAATTGAATCAGTCATTCCGCGCCTGAATCAGAACCGCGCAGACGGTTGGTAGAGCGGTTCTGTTGAAATACGCGACCCGTCTCGGCGGGTCGCTAGTCCCTTGGTGTAGTGGTCCATCATATGGCACTCTGGATGCCATGACCCTGGTTCGAATCCGGGAGGGACTACCAATTCTCGATTCTATTTCGATTTTCGGACCATTACTGAATAATAGAAATCGCTGAAAATGACCCAGATATCTTCAGGGAAGCGCACGCATCAGGACTTTCGAGGCGAATGAAATCATCAGGATGATCATGAACCAAGCGGTTGCATATTTGGCCCACGGAGTCGGTGGTTTCTGCTCGGGGAATGGGTCGATTCCTGCCTCGATTGCCTCTGCAAATAGTGCCAACTCCTCCTCGATGGTTTCGGGGTCGTTGGGAGTTGAGTCAGTGGGCATGGCAATCACTTGGGGATGTTCACTCGGGTCCGCACTCAGGGTTCAGCGGTTGGGTTCCAGCCGGAGACATAGGCCTCTTCCATCTCGGCGAAGGCGGCCTCCGTTCCGGTGAGGTCGATGTCGAGGCTGGCGAGGTTTTCCTCGATTCTTGCTGGATTGCTCGACTTCGGAATGGTGATCGCGCCGGTATCGTAAACCCACTTGATTGCGGCTTGTGCAGGTGTGCAACCTATCGATTCGGCGATGCGAGCAAGGCTGCTACAACCCACTTTCTGACCGCGTGCGAGGGGTGAGTATGCCATGAGGTGAGCACCGGTTGCGGCGGTTGCTGCGCGTAGTGCGGGGCGTTGGTTCCAGGGGTGGAGCTCGACTTGGTTGACCGCGGGCAATATGGTCGCGTAGGCACGCATATCGTCCAAGTGATGGGCTCCGTAATTGCTCACTCCGATTGCGCGAGTCCATCCGCGCGCGAGGCATTCCTCCATTCCGCGCCAGACGCCTGCGCGCGCTTCGATATCTTCTGGTGGGGCGTGGACGAGGTAGAGGTCAAGTTGGTCGAGGCCGAGCAGGTCGAGGCTACTGCGGCAATACTCCAGCGCCGCCTCGTAACTGGTTGCGTGTGGGCGGCGCAATTTGGTGACTACGAATAGCTCATCGCGGGGCAATCTACTCTCACGAATCGCTTGTCCCGTCTCGGATTCGTTAGCGTAGGAACGGGCTGTATCGATAAGTCGGTAGCCACTGGAAATGGCGTGCTGAACGGCTGTTTTGCACTCGCCACCTTCTGACATCTGCCAGACTCCGAGACCGAAACGCGGCATCTCGATTTGGTGCTCTCGTTGACCGGTCTCGACATTGGTGTGGCCGATGGTGATGGTCTCGAACTGCGGCGGAGCCATGGCTTTGCCCGTAAATGACGGAACTTGAGCCTGCCGCGAGGGAACACTCACCTACCACAACGCTCGCCACGCTCGCCACGAATTGAAGCCCGTTGTGTTCGTAGTGTTCGTTGTGGGAGGCATTCTAATCTCTGGTCGTGCAATTGGTTGGGTGGCGGGCGGGCAGCGTGCTCTGCTGCTGCGCTCACAGCGCCCTCCGCGAGAGGATCTTCCAGCGAGAGGGAAACACAGGGCGGGATTGAAGCGGACGACCCTCTCGTTAGAACATGGCTGAGTTGCCCGAGGGGGTCGAGTTACCCGCAGGTCAGGTGGCTAAGCCTCGTCCTTCAGCTGCTGCCGTGCTTAGTCGTGGCACTGGTCAGGCGCGTGAGATTCTGCTCTGTCACCGCGTTTCAGAGGTTCCTGCTTTCCCTGATTTCTGGGCATTTCCCGGCGGCGGAGTTAGTCGTGTTGATCGCACCGCCGCCGAAGAAAATCCCGATTGGTTCGCAGAGCGCGACGACCGATTCTCATTGATTGCGCTACTGCGAGAAATGGTCGAAGAGGTCGGCATCGCGCCAGATGGCTCTGGAGGATTCCTGCAAGTTGAGACTGAATTGCGCGATGAAGTCAATTCTGACAAGGCTGCCTGGGCTCGTCTAGCCGTAAATGGTAGCCTTGCAGTAAGCGGTTTTTATGCTTCACTGATCACCGAGCGCACCACTCCACCACTCGCGCCGGTGCGCTTTGCAAACAGGTTCTATCACATCGATTTGGGTGACTCAGTAATTGGACCAACCATGCCAAATGGGCGCTCGGAATTCGACGAATTCCGCTGGTGGAAACCAGCCGCGCTACTCGATGCTTGGCTGGCTCACTCGGTCAAGCTCCCACCGCCTCAAGTCACGCTAATCCGCGACCTTGTCGAACATGGCTTCGAAGCCCTCGCTGCCGACCCACCATCGGGCTACCACATCATCGAATTCGCACCCGGAGTCGAGTGCGTTCCACTGCCGACCGCAACACTTCCTCCGGCAACACACACCAATTGCTACATTCTCGGTGAAGCTGGGGGCCCGCGAATCATCGTCGATCCGGCAGCCAATTCGCCAGCAGCATTGGAAATTCTAAGTGCGAAGATCGCCGAGATTCACGCCACAGGAAGCACCATTCAAGCCACCTTCTTCACCCACCGTCACCCCGACCACATCGGTGACTTATCCGCCATCTCTTCGATGTTCCAAGCACCGATTATGGCGAGTGCGGCGACCCACGAAGTCATCCCACCTTGCGAAACGGATAGCGTCCTCAGCGAAGGCGATGTAATCAATCTCGACGGGACCACATGGACGGTCATCGAGACCCACGGACACTGCCCTGGACATCTCTGCCTAGCAAGTGAAGCAGGCATCATCAGCGGTGATAACGCCGTCGTCTTCGGGACGATTCTCGTCCCCTCAGGCGAGGGCGACATGAACGAATATCTCGCCGGCCTTGCCTGCCTACGCGACCTCGACCCGCCACTGCTATTCCCCGGCCACGGGCCGATGGTCGCCAACCCAACGCGCCTTCTAAATCGCTACATCAAGCACAGAAGCGCGCGTCACGCGCGCGTGCTTGAGGTGGTCCGCCAAGGCCACGACCGCCTCGAATCAATCGCCACCGAAGCATACCAAGACACCCCCAGCGCACACCCAGCGTTGGCGATTGACCAGACTCTCTCACACCTGAAAGCCTTAGCGCAGTCCGGCGAAGTTAGTCAGTCAGGAAACCTGTGGTTAGCAGCGGAGCAGTGAAGCGAAAATGGGTATTGATCTGTGGCAATCCACGCCCGAATTCGCAGGCTCAAGCGTCGAGAAACACATCATCGAGACCGACCCTGGAGTCCACCTTCGGGTCCTAGTTTACACCCCAAACTCATCCGATGCGAAACAAGCCCGCACGCTCATCATGGTCCCCGGCTGGAACTCGGTCCCCGACGGCTGGTTCCCAATCATGGAAGAGTGGGTCAAGCTCCGGCCCATCGTCTGGATCGAGAGTCGCGAGAAAGGCAGTGCCACAATTGATGGGCCAATATCGAAGGCGACATTCCAGATGAACAACTTCGCTGCCGACATATCCAAAGTGCTCACAAAATTAGGAATCGATGCGAGCGAGTGCGATGCCTTCGGAGCCTCACTTGGAGCGACCATGCTTCTCGAATCGCTTCGCGAAGGAACCCTCGCGCCGCGCAGCATGGTCCTGCTCGCACCCAACCTGCATTTCACTCCCCCTTGGTGGGCGAGACCCCTCATCCCAGCCCCGTTGTTCCTCTATTCCGGGCTGGTCCGATTCATCATCTGGTATCTCGACAGGCGCTTAGAAGAAGAAGGACAACGAATCCGCTACCGGCGCACTCTCCTCGCAGCCCCAATCGACAGACTACGCCTCTGTTCAATCGTCTTCAGAAAATATCGAATGAACCTCGATTTCGCACACATCAACACACCAGTCGGCGTCCTCAGAGCATCCTCAGACACCCTCCACGACCACTCGGACGCCGGCAGTCTAAGCGAAGCCATCCCGAACTGTACCCTCATCGAGGTCGAGAGCAATCAATTCGCCCACGAAGCAGGCGCACTTCCCATCATCGAGGGATTCTTCGACAACGTCGAATGAACGGCAAATCAAACTCACTCAAGCCAAGGGTGTGAACGGGTCATCAGCTCCCCATGGGTCGACCGGCCCGTCGTCATAACGACCGAGCCGGTCGTACAAATTCTCGATTATCGCATAAGGCCAATCGGGGTTATCGGGGCCGAATCGCTCGCCGATTCGGCCTCCCTCGCCGCCGTGGAAATGCATCGGCACCTCAAGGCGGCGCAATATCCCATCAGGAATCCCTCCCATAGCAAATAGATGCTCACCACCTCCGCGGCCAAGCACCCTGTCAGGCACCGAATCCTCATCGACGGGCGCCTCGCAAGCATCGACTATCGTGTCGACCAAGGCATCGTATCCAGCATCTAAACCACCCTCGTGCACAATCGCTTCGATAGTCGCCAGCACACTCAACGGATCCAGCTCGCCAGTCAGCATCTGCAACCAGGTATGATGCGATAAACAACTGAAAATCCAAGGATCTGCCGCAACATGCCGCCAAGCAGCGAAAGGACCGCGAGCACGGTCACCCGGTTCAGGCAACAGACCGTGTTCAATGAACGCATCCTTCAAACCACCCAAACGGGTTGGATCCATAGCGATGTGTGCATTTGCGAGCGTCTCTTCGCTCAGCAACCACCAATCCGGTCCCTCGCGCCGCGTCGAAATAGCCTCATGAAACTCATCATAATCACCAAAACCGGTAGGCAGAGAGCCTGTTTGAGCGTGTGTCCGGAGAGCGTGAGAGGTCATTCCTGAGTCGACACGGTGGTGGAAATACTCGTGGTCAAAACCGAAAATGAAGGCTAAATCAAGCGCCAACATCTCGCAATCTTCCATCCCCTCAGCATTCATCCGATTCGCGATAACGGCAGCCTGTTCAGCCAGCGCATCCGCATTGCAGTGAATTCCCCAATCGGTGTCCACCTGTGGTTCAGGAGCCCCACGGTCCAGCATCGGCCGGTACCAAAACGCGCGCAGGCCAACGTCAGCCTCACCCATGGTCTCGGGCCCGTGCACGAAGGGGTCGCCCTCGTCCATTCGCAGCCCGCCCATGCCGGTCATGTGCATCGAGTGCGCGCCGTGGGATTTCAAGCGATTGGCTGATGTGTGGCTGCGAGCGGTTGCGAGATTCGCTGATGTGCCGCTCGCGGCGGTAGAGAGCGATTGGCTGATGAAGGGCGCGCGGGAGGGTGGGGTTGAGTGTCATGCGCGCGCAGTCTTCCTCATTCGATGTCGCGCGCATGGTGCGCGAACTGCGAAC
>CAZNVK010000035.1:0-4927 GCA_964576865.1 uncultured Candidatus Poseidoniales archaeon
CTCAGACACCGACTTCGCTGACTCGCGGAATTAGCACGACAAAGTCGACCGTGAGGGTCCAATCATTACCGGTATCTGGGTCGAGTCCATCGATCGGAATGTCCGGGTCACACTCGTCCGCTGTCACCGTCCAAAGCCACGTCCCCTGACCAAACCTCGCTCCGGCTTCGTTGAGCAGACTTGCTTCGAGGCTCTCAGACGAGTCGGCACTGACGGTGTATCCCGATTCAGGCATAGGATTCATTCCGCCTCGGTCGATGCGCGCGGTCGCGTTGAGTGTGACATTGTCCTGAGCGGTCTGCGCGCTCGTGGTCCAACCAGTCATCGGGACGTTGAGTCGGAGGGTGAAATTGTCCTCTGGCCAGTGAATCGGTAAGAGGTCGCGGGCTAGTGTGAGCGTCGCATTGACCAGCATGATTCGCGCACCCTCGCCCGGAATGTGCTCGTGAATCGTACTCTCACCTTGCTCGGTGTGGCCGTTCCACTCGACGCTGATGTGACGCTCCTCCCAGACTACGTTGAACATGCGCTTGACGACCATCAGACTCCAGGTCTGAGTGGTCGTCGCGCCGTTATCGTCGACGAGGGTGAGTGTGCCTGTTTGGTTGCCCGAGTCGGCGGAGCTGATTTCGACTGAAGATGCGGTCGAGTCGGCATCGTTGGTCGGGTCTCCGTCGCCGTTGCGGTCGAAACCGAGGTCGAGGTCCCAGATGTACTCGACACCCCCGCCTTCGGGGTCGTATGATGCGCTCGCGTCGATGGTCGCCGTCTCGTTCGTGCGAACGTAGCCGGGCATGTCGAGGACGACGATTGGAGGGGAGTTGACGAAGATGGCAATCGAGGCTCGGTCACTTTCTCCCTTATCGTTGAAGACCTCGACCTCGACGTCGTGGTTGCCCGATTCGGCGAAGGTATGGAAGGAGATTCCGGTGCTCGTCGTGCGCTTTTCGCCTTCGCCGAAATCCCAGACATATTCGTCGATGATCGTAGGTTCGGGAGTGCTCGATCCTCGAGCATCGAAGTTGACTGTCTCGCCTACATTGACCGTTGTGCGGTCCGCCGTGATGTCCGCGATTGGGGTGGTCGAAGCGAGTCCGTTGCAGCCTGCGAGTGGGGTTGCGAGGAGGAGCAGTGCGAGCAGGAGTGCGCGAGTCTGCCCGCTGTTCATCGAGGAGCTGGCACGAAGGGGCGCAAATAGGCATGACGGGTTCAAGCCCGCCACCACAGAAGTTCATGGGGGGCCTCTCACACGAGCCGCCATGGTCGGGGGGATGCTCGCTGGGTACCGCGTTCTAGGCTTCGACTTGGAGACTACTGGGCTCGATCCGCGCTCGGATAGAATCGTTCAATTCGCGCTGATTGGCAGCGACGAGGATGGTTCGCACATCAATCACACATCACTCGTCGACCCTCGACGCGCGATACCGTCTGGCTCGACGCGCGTCCACGGGATTTCGGATGCTGATGTGAAAGGGGCTGGAGAGTTTGGCGAGCACCTTCCAGAATTGAGTCGTTTGATGGACGGAGCGGTAATCGTTGGGCATAATGTGACTCGGTTCGATTGGAGATTTCTCGAGTTGGAATGTATGCGCGCGGGGTTTGAAGTTCCTGTGCCGCGCGCGATTATCGACACGCTGACTCTGGCGCGCAAATTGCGGATTCCTGGGCGGCATGCGCTTGGACCTCTTTGCGCGCGTTATGATATCAGCATCACGCGTGCCCACACAGCTGACGCCGATGCGGGCGCGACGCTGCTGCTGCTGTGGTCGATGATGCAGAGTCATCCGAACGCATTCCGCGGTGGCTTGGATGACCTGCAAGACATGTTGTCCGGTAATCGCGGAGAGAGTTCACGACTCGGTCCGGGAATGGCTGACCTCGAACCGGTTGAGGGGACGAATGGACGACTGCGCCACTCTGACAACGGTGTGGTAATCGCCTTTGGCAAGCACAAGGGGCGCACCCTGGTAGAGTTGGAAACTCTCGACAAGCGCTACTTGGATTGGTTGGCTTCGCCGTCCTCGCCGATTCCTTCGAAAACCGTATCGGAATTGCTGCGAAGCCAGCGCGAATGATCGTGCGCGTGGCCCTCATTCAGTGGGTTCCAAGGCAGGACTTCGCACCAATCTCCCAGATGCGCCACGCGCCCATCCATCCGAGCACTGCCGAGGAAAATCGCGCCTTCGTGGCCTGAGTCGAGTAGGTCCGCGAGTTGCTGGAGCGCTTGATCACGCAGCACCGCGCCGAACTTGTGCTCCGATGGTGCCAATTCTCCATCGTCACCAACCGGGGGCATGCGCTGGAATAGCGCCGCCCCCGCCTCTCGGTCGAAGCGGACGACACTTACGACCTCATCACGGAACATGTGTCCCGGCGACAGCAGCCCATCGCGGCGAGCCGACCACCAAATCGGACACCAAGCCTTCCATTCGCACCAACCGCATTGCTGGTCGCCCGGTGTCGCCGGAAGAGGCGTTTCGGAGGGTCGCATTCCTTCCCACGCCTCCAGCGCAGCTTCCAAAACATCCGGCCCATCCGCCTGATGCACCGTCTGATTCGCCGAATACCAGCCCTCGGCTACCACCGGCGGATGATTCGGATTATTCTGCTTCAGCAGGTCACGATAGAATCTCAACTGCCTGCTGACCTTCTCATTCAGACTCGGAGATGGCGGCCGACCTGTCTTCAGGTCGGCGACAATCCAACCACGAGATTCGCCATTCTCATCCAAATCAGCGACCAGCAGGTCAAGCCGACCCATCATCCGTCCACACTCAGAAACCAAAGTACCCTCATTGGCGAGCACAATCGATTGAACCTCCAGCCAAATTCCAACCGTCACCTCTGAGAAATTCTGCACCTCGACCCTCGATTTGCCGAATAGAATGTTGAGCGCGCCGATCAACCCATCGTGAGCCTTGGTGATTTGCTCGTCCTTCCAGCGGGGGTGGCGAGGCGTTTCCAGAAAGTTGTCCTTCTCTATCTGCCAGTGACGGTCGAGGACGGCCTTGGCGGTTGCTGGAAGCCAGCCGGACTCGTCTTCCTCGCGGCCGTCGAGATCCAGATTGCACAAATCCTCGACCGAATTATGCACTGCATTTCCGAGCGCTGCGGGCATGCTTGCCTTGCGCGGGAGACCTTGGCGTGAGAGCCAGTATTTGCGGGGGCATTCCTCGTAGCGGTTCCACGAAGATGGTGAGAGTTGGTGGGCGATGAAGCCGTTTTCTGGGGTGCCGGTGGGCGTACCCTCATGGGGGTTTTCCAGAACCGATTCTTCCTCAGTGGCGTCCGACACGGGCTGTCTGTGGGGGCCAACGATTAACAGTATCACGGTCTGTTCCGCAGACGATGAGCGGGGCTCCTGTGGTTGCGGTAGACGAGGGTTTGAACGCTGAAGATGCACTTGTCGTGACGTGTTTTCCATCGGCTGGATTCGTCAGCAGCATCGTTGCACATTACTTGGTCGACCGTTTAGGGTTGAGTTTTGTTGGCGGCGCCAGGGGTTCTGGTCTTCCTCCGGTTTGTTTAGTTCAGGAGGGCAAACCCCTGCCTCCTCTTCGCTTCTATGCGGGAGAGCCGATTTGCCACATGGATAGGTGCGATAAGGTGGTGCTGATTGCTTCTGAGATTCAGGTCGCAGCGGAGCAATCGCTGCCTTTGGCCGATTCGATTCTCGACTGGGTCGAGGCCAGCGGCGCGACTCAGATGATGATGATTGATTCCTACTCGCACGGGCCCGATCAGGCTCATTCCATCTTCGATGACGACGATTCTGACGAATCGATGCTCGGCATCGGTTCGACGGATTCTGCCCATGAATCTCTTGCTGGATTGGGAGTTCCAATGTTGAAGCATGGGGTTGTCGGCGGTATGAGTGGCGTGATGCTCGGTGAATGCCGCCGTCGGCGCATCGATGCGATGGCGATTCTGGCTGAGTCCGGCGACGATTTGGCTAATGGTGCGATTCCGGATGCGCGGGCTGCGGCTCGAATAATCGAGCGCTTGGACGGGCTTCTTCCGGCGATCAAGTTGGATCCAGAGCCGCTGATGGAGGAGGCTCAGCGCATCGAGGAACAGATTCGTGAGATGATGGCGATTCAACTGAATCAATTGCAGAAGGAGAGCTCTGGTGGCGAGAGTTCTGCAATGTATGGCTGACCGTAGTCGGTTAGCGAGAATTGGCCGGTCAGTAATCTTCGAGCGACATCTGTTGTGGGCCAGCATCGGCGACTATTTCGCCGCTCGGCTCGTCTTCTTGAAGGGAGGCTCCGCTGAGCATTGCTACGAGTTCATCCTCGCTGAGGACGTTGACTGAGAGCCGATTTGCCTTGTCGAGTTTTGAGCCGGCGGATTCTCCGGCTACTAGGTGGTCGAGTTTGGCGGAGACCGCCGAGACGACTTTTCCGCCAGCGGCTTTGATCATCAAAGCGATTTCTTTGCGCGGGCGGCTGAGAGTTCCAGTGATGCAGAATGTCTGGCCGGTGAGTGGTCCCTCTTCGGTTTCGACGGCCTCTTCGGGGGTGATTTCGATGACATTCGCCAGACCTTCGACCATCGTTCGGCGCTCGCTAAGACCTTCGAGGAAAGAGCGAGCGACCGTCTCTCCAACACCATCGATTGCGATGAGGCGAGGGATGGCGCTGTCGTGGTCTGAGAGTAGTTCGAACATGCTTTGGGAGTCGCGGATTTCGCGCGCGAATGAGGTTGCGAGTTCGGGGCCGATTCCGGGTAGGCCGAGGGCTGAGAGGAAGGCTGAGAGGGTAAGCGAGCGCGTCGAATCGAGTTGCTGGATGACGTTTTGTGCGGATTTTTCGCCCATGCGCTCGAGGTTGAGGAGGGCTTCGTGGCTCAGCGCATAGAGGTCTGGTAGGCTCTTCACAAGGCCTTGTTCGCAGAATTGTTCGGCGAGTTTCTCGCCGATGCCGTC
>CAZNVK010000035.1:5027-10626 GCA_964576865.1 uncultured Candidatus Poseidoniales archaeon
ACTCCGTCGATCTCCCAATCTGCTGAGTCGCGGGCTGCGGTCCAGCGTTTGGTTGTGGCCAGAATCGCATTGGTGACCGATTCATCGTCTGTGCCTTCAACGACCTCATTGCCCGCTGCTTCAATGCCATTGGCGATGAGCCAGTCGATCTCTTCTGAGTCGAAGGCGAATGCAGGTGGTACTGGGCTGTCTGGATGCCTATCGGCAGCTCGTGGGAACATAACATCGTAAGCGTGGAAGGCGAGGTCGGCAGCGTCTCCCTTGCCGGCTTCTGCGCTCTTCTGTCTCAGGCTGCCAGCTGCTAGGTTGCGTGGATTCGGGGCGATATCTGCGTATTTTGAGTGGAAGATCGCCAGCGGCATGACGACTTCTCCGCGTACGTGGGCATCACCTTCCCAATCGAGGGTTTGCGGGATGTTTGGAATTCGGCGAGCGTTTGCTGTGACGTCTTCTCCTCGCTCGCCGCTTCCGCGCGTTGCCGCGCGGACCAGACGGCCGCGGCGATATTCGAGTGAAAGTGCCGAACCGTCCAGTTTGGGCTGGCAGACGAATCTCCGCCCATGAGCGGTTGTCTCAGTAACGAAGTGTGCGACCTCTTCGGCTTCGGTGGCCTTGTCGAGGCTGCGCATAGGAAATAGGTGGTTGACCTTGGCAGAGCCTGGTGCTGGGTCCGAGCCGACTTTGTTGAGTTGCGGGTGCTCGGGCGAGAGTCGCTTGAGTTCGTCGAAAAGCGCGTCGTATTCTGCGTCGGTAATCTCTGGCGCTGCCTTGTTGTAATACAGGTTTGAATGGTGTGCGAGGAGCCCTGCAAGTTCCTCGATGCGGGCGCTGTTCGCCCACTCATCCGTACCCGTCGGAGCCATGTTGTGCGAGGCCCGCCGGACCCCTAAAAGGTGCTTATTTCGAGCCGTCTGAAGTGGCTGATGAGGGACTAAACAGAGCAAATGGGGCGCGCTCTGTAAGGTGAATTTCAGAAATATTCGGCCGAAGGCCGCTGGCTCCGCAGAGGCTGATTTTCAATCCAAGCGTGAACGATTGGAGTCGGTCGGGTAGCGACCTCCACCGAGCGCACTCGCTCTCTAAAGAGAGCGAGAGCTCAGCCTCAAGGAGCGCGACAGCTCGACCGCGAGGAGAAATGGTGGGCCAGCCAGGATTTGACCTTTGAACTGGATTAGAGCGAATCCCATGTTTGAAGGCCCGGCCAATCTGTGATTGGCCAAGCGACCAAGCGACTGGATTCAATCAGATGACATGTCGCGAGGTTCTCCCATCGCTGTTAGGCTGGCCCACCATCGATTGCTATCGCTCTCAATCATCGATGGTGGGCCAGCCAGGATTTGAACCTGGGTCGCGCGGCCCCCAGCCGCGAAGTATAGGCCAAGCTAACCTACAGGCCCCGTGTGTGGTTCCGCCGTGAATCGATTCTCACAAAGCCTTGACGGCGGGTGGAATCAGTCCTCTCGAGCGATGCTGAAAGGCGCGATCTCATCGATCAAGTCGATGTGACCGACGTACATCCTTCGGCAGCAATATCGCTCGAGGCCGATGTCGTCGAGGACCTTCTGAGGGTCCTCGCCAGCAGCGACTGCGGTCTTGAACTGGTCAAACAGGTGCGCTACGACCTTGCCGCAGCTCCAACAACGAACTGGAATCAACATCTTGGATCACCTATACGACTTCTGCCACTTCTTGCGAGCGCCGCGGCCCATTTGGTGCTTCGGCTCCTTGCGTCGTGGGTCATTAACTAGCAGGCTGCGGTCGAATCGCAGGTACTCATCTCGAAGTTCCTCATCGATTCCCTCAGCTCCGCCGTTGTAGTGTACGAGACCGCGAGCGATCGCGGTGCGGATTGCGTCGACTTGTCCCATCTGACCACCGCCCTGAACATCGACGACGACGTCGACATCAGCGAGGCGGTTCATCGCCTCCGCGATCTGTACTGGCTCGAGCGCCTTGCGGCGAGCGAGAGCCGGTTCCATGATGTGAATCGGCTGGTGGTTGATGCGCACACGGCCGGCGCCCTTGCGCACGGTCGCGCGCGCGACAGCTGTCTTGCGCTTTCCACTCATGTTGACGATTTTCGCCTTCTTCCTTGCCATCACTGGTCACCTCCCCATCTGCTGGAGTCAACGCCGAGGTGGGCGCTGATATCTCCGAGACGCACGAACTTCTGAGGCAATTCTCGCTCGAATGAACTAGAATCGCCCCATGCGTGTCCCTCTGGCAGGTCGTCACCAGCGAGGTTCGCTGGAGTTCCGATCATGACTCGAAGGTCGCGGACCGCGTTGCGGCCGCTGCTGTTCTTCTGGTATGGGAGCATACCGCGCACGGTGCGCTTGAGGATTTGGTCCGGCATGCGTGGGAAGAACGGACCCTTACGTGGGTGGTTCAACTTGTACTTGTGATCGTATTTGGCGAAGACCGTGGTCTTCGGGCCAGTTACGATCGCCTTCTCGGCGTTAACGATGATTACTCGCTTCTGGCCACCGGCCTTGCGAGCTGTCAGCAACTCGCTAGCGACATGGCTAGCGAGGCGCCCGAGGACCTTGTCCTGTGCATCGAAGACGAGGGTACTGGCATCAGCCAAGGATCCTCACCCCCTTGCCATTCGGGTTCTCGTCCATCAATTCGCGGATCGTGAGGACACGCCCGCCTGCTGCTTCTATCTTCGAGCGGGCGCCAGTGCTGACACTGTAGGCGGCGACGCTTGGCTTACCGGCCACATCACCGCTGCCGAGAAGCTTACCAGGAACGAGGACGATGTCCTCATCGGCAGCGTATCGGCTCAGGCGGCTCAGGTTCGGTTCAGCCCAGTTGCTGCGGCTCTTCTCGAGCCTGACAGCGACGTCTCGCCACAGTGCAGAACCGGTCGACCTGCTCTGGTCCTTGAGATCGCCGATTAGGGCGACCAAGGCCTGGTTGGTCTTTCGTGTGTTCTTGCTCATAATGACTCCCTCGACGTATGCTTGGGTAGCGCGCCCACCTGACCGCCTGTTATGAATGCTGCGGGTTGCCCCTACGGGGCATAGCCACGCAGTACATCGAGAAGAGGGAGATGTGGGCTTTCACCCACCCCTCACTCGACTCTTCGTAATCAGATTCGGAAGCCGCTGTCGGCGTCTGAACCATCGTCGATTCCAGCGATGCGCTCTTGGCCGTCGGAATCGATGAAGGAGCCAGCCTTCACGACCGAGCCATAGAGGCCGGATTCATTCGCTGCAGTGCGGCTCAGCATTCCCTCGCCCAGAGAGGCGCTGATGTGGTTGATGATCGACTGCAGCGCACCGATCGCTCGGTCGCGCTGGTCGGCTCCAATCTCGTGGTCGGAGTACCTCGCCTCCTCGAATAGCGAGAAGAATACGTCGAGGTCCTCCGGCGGTGCGATGCCGCTGAGCATGCTGGCTACCGCATTCTCAAACTCGCGGGTGGTCTCGTACACCTTCTTCATCGCGCCGCGACTGCGGAAGAATCTCACCAATTCCTTGTAGCAATTGAAGATGGTATCGATGTATTCGTTCGACGCCTTCAGCGACATCAGCGAGTCGGTGAGGATTCCACGTAGAATCTCGATGCGTCGGCGCTCGATGTAATTTCGATACATGATCGCGCCGACCATCAATGCGAATGCCAGAGCGATTCCCATGATAGTCAGAACCTGCACGGTGAAGAAGCTCGTCTCACCCTTGGCAATCGGTTCACCCATGAAGATCGAAGGAGTGCTGTTGAGGTACTCCTCTTCGAATTCGTGAGAGCCCTTGAAGTGGATTATGACTTGCCATTCGCCTCCATCGACGCAATATCCTCCTCGATCGCATTCGAGTTCTCCTGGCACGTTATCGCCCGAATATTCGAAGCTGAACGCCGCCACACCCAATTCGTTCGTCGTCGCATAGACTACGTTGTGCGGGATCCACTCTCCCTCCTCGGCATTCCAATACCGGTAGGTGAAAATCACCGTCTGGTGCTCGACCGCGAGGTCGAGACGGTCGCGCAGAATCGCGACCGACCCATTGATCCAGTCTCCTTCTTGGTAGCCATCTGGGTTCGACCAGTGGTTCTTCAGCAGGATGTCGACTCGGCTCCTGACGAGCACTTCGACATCGATGAAGGAGCCATTGACGACAGGAGTCGTCTCGGCTCTGCAGCCACCCGGTAATTCCTTGGTCGGCTCGTAAGCGATGCGAATCACTCTGAATCCTTCCATCAGATCGCCGACCGGTTCAATTCCGCGCCGGCTTGGATTGTCGTCCGGATCGCCGCTGAACCACTCGATCTCGCCAGTTCCATCACGGGTGATGGAAGTGGCCATCGGGCGAGTGTTCACCTCTGGATCGAGGTAGATATTGAGGCACTTTCCACCGATTGGGTTGCCGTTGGTCTGGGTCAACCTCGCATCCAAGTGGAATGATTCCTTGAGGTAGAGAACCGGGAATACCGAGCCGTTCTGGAAGGTGTAGGAATCGACGTCGTTGCGGAACGGTCCGATTTCCTGCAGGTGCAAGCTTGAGTTACTGAATACCGGGAACAAGCGTGTCACACTTGCATTGTGGTAACGGTAGCGGTCGTTATTCTCGTAGGAATTGAACTCGACCTTGACGCGAGCCTGTCCGGCCTGCACGCCGCTGAGCGGACAGGTGATCTCGAAGAATCCGTTGACGTTTGAGGCTCCTGGTAGACATCCGACCACGCCTGTTTCAGAACCGACCATCTCGTATGTCACCCGTACGGCGCGGTTGGAGAGATTGGAGCCCAGCTCGTCGATGAGTTGTCCCGTGACCACCATCGGCTTCTCAATCGGTTGGCCGGTGTGTGGGTCGATCTCTGAAGTGTAGACTATTTGGTCATCGACGTTCAGTGTGGTTCTGCCGATGAGGCTGAATCCATCGACTTGGAATTGCATCACTCTGCGGTAGTGGTCGCTATTGACCACTTGGGCGCATGGGTCCCATGCGCCCGAGGTGGTGAGTGAATCAGCGTCCAGAGGCTCGCAGCCTTCGTGGGGCAGATTCTCCTCGAATCGCAGAATGACGTTCACAGGTCCGAATCCGTCCGGTAGGAAGGATTGCGGGTCATCTCGTAGCAATTGTGGGTCAAGGACCATCTGGTGGTGGATATTTCCTGCATTCGGGCAGAGCGTCTCGACGATCTGCCTGTGAGTGCGGTCCTCGAAATCGGTTCCCTCCATTATCAGCAGAACCTCTCCGCCATTGGCGCCGCAGCCATCGAGAGCCTGTCCGGCGTCCTTGATGATGGCTGTGCGATTATCATCGGTCACCTGAGCGGTGAATTCCCAGATATCTCCGTTAGACCGTATATTCGGTGTCGTATCCTGTAAGGTCACGTAAGTACGCGATACCACCCAGAGATCCATCTCGCCTGAAACGCCTTGGTGATGCGGGTCTCCAGGGTAGTTGTACGAGAGGGTGAAGTTACCGAGTTCGTGGTCCTTCTCGATGGTGAGATTGACCTTGAACCAGCCACTTCCGTCAGTCTCAGCGATACCATTTGTACCATCGGCGGACCAAACGAAATTGATGTGTGAATTCTTCATCGGCTGCAGCGAATTATCGAGTAATTGCACCTCGATGCTGCGGTTCTG
>CAZNVK010000036.1:0-9520 GCA_964576865.1 uncultured Candidatus Poseidoniales archaeon
ACCTGTTTTGAGTAGGTCGGCATAACCTTCTCGGGTTTGACCTCCCAATCCATCTCAATCGTCTGGTCTTGGGTTGTCGCGAGTGCGATTGGAGTCAGCATCAGAGCGGTCAGAAGCACGGCGAGTGTGCGCATGGCGCCCGAGTGACCTATCGATTGGATAAACCATTCTTCACATCCAAAGGATGTGAACTGACCCTGAACATGAACACCGTTGAATTGGATTTCAATCGGAGTGGAAGGCAGCGATGGCTGAGTGAACCTCTTCATCGCTCATCAAGCGGCGCTGACTCTTGGCGACCTCAAACATGTGTGCAACCAAGTCATCATCGGCCTCGTAGCCGTTCTGTTGGAGCCACCAGATGATGTTCGAGCGCCCGCTCATGTGGCCGATGCGAATGACCTGCTGCAAGCCATAATCTTGGGCTGGAACGCCTGAGTAGACGCGGTCAGCAAGCCAGTGGTCTCCCTTCTTCATGGCTTTGATGACCGCGCTGGCGTGGACACCGGTTCCGGTTTCGAATGCGTCCTCGCCGAAGACTGGATAATTGCGCGGCAAGGCGACTTCGACGTATTCGTGCGCCTTGCGCATGTACTCGTTGAGGGCAGTCAAATCATTGTCGATCACGCCCATCAACGAGAGGTTGACGAGAGTTTGGTCGAGCGGGGCGTTGCCGGCCCGCTCGCCGACGCCGAGCGCGGTTCCGTGAATCACATCCGCGCCGGCTTCGACCGCGGCCAGATTGTTCGCGACTCCAAGGCCGCGATCCTGATGCCCATGCCAATTGACCTCGATATCACGGCGCATCACACCGGCATCAGGAATCACCTCATCCTGAATGAAAGCCAGTAATTTGCGAACCCCATTCGGCGTCACATGGCCGACCGTGTCACAGACACAAATCCGGTCGGCCCCCAATTCGATAGCCCGAGTGTAAACCGCCTTGATTTCCTCGGGCTTCGAACGGGTTGTATCCTCGGTAACGAACATCACAGGAATATCGTTCTCGACGGCAAATGAAACCGCCTTCTCTGCCGTCGACATAATCCGCTCCATCGTCCAATCCTCAGCGAATTGCCGAATTGGACTCGTCCCCAAGAAAGCACTAGCCTGAATCTGCCGCTCGTGCTTAGCCTGCAACTCAACGAGCGGCTCAATATCCCCAACAACAGTCCTCACAGCACATCCCGGCCGTAAATCATAACTATTCTCGCCCATGTGGGAGAGCATCGCATCGATATGGTTCACGTGGAAGGGGCCGGCCCCAGGAAGGCCGAGGTCGACCTTCTGGATGCCGAGGCGTTCCATGTAGTCTATCAGCTCGATTTTCTGTTCAATCGTAGGGTTGCGTGCGCTGGGGCTCTGGAGGCCATCGCGCAGGGTTTCGTCGTCGAACCAGACGTCGTGGGGGTGGTTTGCAGGGTCGCGGTCAATCGAATAATCGATGACATTCCAGTCGTAAATGAGCTCCCTTTCCTCCATGCTCTCACTCCCGCTGAACGCGTACTACGGCCGTCGAACGCACAGGCTGGCGTTTGAGGATTTCTGGGTTTGAGGCAGGATATTGCTGCGAACGCGCGCGCGCGGTGTTGGAGTTGTGCGGTTTGTTTGGGGACGATTTCACTCGGTTGATGCGGCTTTTCGCTTGCGCGCGTTCGACTCGTCTCGGACGATTATCGTCGTAGCGAGAATCGCTCCGAGGATTGCTCCTTCGAGTCCCGCGCTGGCTGTGACGATGATTGCGAACATCAGCGCGAGGTAAATCATCGAGACGAAGAAGGAGCGAGCCGCGCTCGGGATTCGGTCCGCTTCGGTGCGCGGCTCGTTCACATCGATGATGAAGACGGTGCGCGCGTACCAGAGATTGACGAGAAGCGCGGACGAGCCGAAGATGAGGAAGTGAGTATCGAAGCGTTCCATGCTGCCCATCGCTTCGGGTGCGGCAAGGGCTAGGATGACCAGTAGTGCAGCGTAGACCTTCATCTCGATGAGGGTGCGGTCGGCTCCCTTGACGCCGGGCATCATCGGGACGCCGACCGAGTCGTACTCCGCCGAGCGGTAGAGGGCTAGAGCCCAGAAGTGAGGCGGAGTCCACAGGAAGATTAGCAGCAGCATGTACCACGGCAGGAGGCTACCGAGATCGAAAATCGAAGTCGCGAAGGCCTCAACACTCGAGGTGTCGAGAGCCAGACTCTCATTCGCGGCAGCCCAGCCGATTACCGGCGGCGTGGCACCAGCCAAGCCGCCGATGACGATGTTCTGAACCGAGGATCGCTTCAGCCACATCGTGTAAATCAGGACGTAAAATAGGATGCTGAAAGCAGCCCAAAAGGCGGCGATGCCATTCGAGAAACAAAGGAACCAAGCAACGCCGCCGACCGAGATAACGATGCCGAAAACCAACGCCCCGTTAGCCGAAATCGCCCCCGATGGAATCGGCCGATCAGCCGTCCGCGACATCACCGGATCGATATCTCGGTCGTACCACATATTGATTGCATTCGCACCGCCGGCGGTCAGATAACCGCCGACGAAAACTACCCCCATCGTCCACAGAGTATCGCCCCAGATGATTTCGCTGGGACCGCCCGAGGCCAACAAGTCCTGAGAGAGAACCGCACACAGCGCGGTCACCTGAAGCAGCACAACGACTCCAGGTTTGGTGAGAGCCAGCCAAGCGCGAGCACCTGTCACTGGCTCTCCCATAGTCACGCCCTTTGGGCGTGAGCCTATCAATTGCAAGGCTCGATAATCACTCGAGCGTCTCGGGGACGGGATCGTGCAGGGCGATGGTCGAGGTGGCCAGCCAAGCGGTGGCGAGGGTGAGGAAAGTGAGTGAGCCGATGAGCAGGTGAACCAGCGAGAGCGACTCTTGGAACGCCTCGCTGTCAGGCGCCCAAGAAAGCACGTATAGCGCTCCGATTAGCACATTTGTCAGGAAAAGTCCGGCCGCCGAGAGTACCCAATTTCTGAGGACTAATCCGTGCTGGTGTTGCTTATTCTCCTTCCAAACGAACCACGCCGCGGTGAGCAGAGCGATTGAGACCGCGGCGACAATCCATCGATGGATGATCTGCGACTGACTGACTATATCGACGATTTGAGGAAATGCCTCACCGTGGCAAAGCGGCCACACATCGTGCGATGCCCCAACTCCACAAACCGTGTCGGCACCGGGCGTGGTCGCCACGAAAACTCCAGCGAATAAGGCGGAGAATGCGCCGAAGCCGAGCCAGGCGATTCGCTTGTGCCAACGCGAGGCGAGGACCGGGTCAAAGTCGATCCATTCTGGTGATTGACCCGAGTCTCTGTGAAGGCAGAGCCAAAGCCAGATGAGCGTGAGTTCGAAGGCGAGTGCGCTGGCAAGGTGTAGGGCGACGCTCCAGTGCTCATTGTCGAGTTCGACTGTGAGCCAGCCGAGTGCGCCTTGCCAGATGATGAGACCGACGGCGAGGTTGGCTCCGAATCGTGCGGCCTTTGTCGAATCATCATCTCGCCGGATAACGAGCCAGTTCAGCAGAACCAGCGGCCCGAGAACTGTACCGGCGAGCAGCCGGTGGAACCACTCGGTGAAAATCTCGAAAGTGGTGTATCGGTGATGCTCACCGCGCGAATCGAGGTCTTCGGGATTGGCTTCCCACCAAGCCTCCTGCTCATCTGGACTTACATCGAATGACCATGAGCCGAAGCAGGTCGGCCAGTCGGGACAGGATTCGCCCGCATCTGATACGCGAACCAGTCCGCCGACCGCGATGACAACAAATGTCAGAACGATGAGCCCAGCGGTTAGGCGCTTGGTATCGATGCGATCGAGCATTGCTCAGCCCCCGGCTCGTTCTCTCTGTGGAGATGCCGCGGGTGCGGCGGGGAGCCTCACTCCTCCTCGGTGTGAGGGTCGACGTCGATTGGGATGCGGTGGGTTTCGTACTCCAACATCGCAATCTTCAGAGGGTCAAGGACGAAGCGAGCCTTCGCATCCTCGGTTCCGTAGAGTTGGATGAGTTCCTCCATGAAGTTCTCGCGGAGTTCTTCCTCGGAGACGTACAACGGTGCGCCCATGCTGATCTGCAGGGCTCGCGCACCGATGATTCTGGCCTTCTCGAAGCGAGTGTGCTGTCGTGCGGGCTTGACCATCGGGGCCGGCGACCGGCGACCCCCTAATTAGGCCACCGGCCGACTTACGCCCCCTATGGGGGCGCAGAATTGAGGTGTCTCAGCACTGCTCAGGCTTCGATGAGCATGCCAACTGCATTGCCGCCGCCAAGACAGATGGTGACGATTCCGCGGCTGCCACCTGTGCGGTTGAGCGCGTTTGTCAGCGTCATCAAGCAACGCGCTCCGGTGGCCCCGAGAGGGTGCCCCATCGAAACGGCGCCACCATGAGGGTTGAAGCCCTCGTCTGGGAAGTCGAAGGCCTTCTGCACCGCGCAAGATGCCGACGCGAAGGCCTCGTTGTGCTCAAGGATAGCGATGTCGGCGATCGAGAGTCCATTTCGCTCAAGCAGCATCTCAACTGCTGGAATCGGCGCCGACATCACTCGGTGCGGTTCGACGCCCGATGTAACGAAGTCGACTATCCTTGCGAGCACCGGCCAGCCATTTGCAGCGGCGGCTTGCTCGGATGCGAGTAGCACCGCTGAACCGCCGTCAGAGACTTGGCTGGCATTGCCGGCCGTGACCTGTCCATCCTCCTTGAAGACGGTCTTGAGGCCGGCTAATTCTTCGATTGAATTGTCTGAGCGGATGCCTTCATCGCGGCTCAGCCCATCGATTTCGATACACTCTCCGGCCAACCAGCCTTGTTCCCAGGCCTGGCTAGCTAACGTGTGTGAGCGCACCGCGTAGGTATCCGCTTGCTCACGGGAGATATCCGCTTCGCCAGCGATTGTCTCACCCGTGAGCCCCATCATAGATCCATCATAAGCATCCTTCAGCCCATCGTGGCTGAGGATGCCCGTCAAATCACCAAAGGAAATCTCGTCCCCGCGCCGTGCGCCTCGAATGAAATGAGGCGCATTCGACATCGATTCCATCCCACCGGCGATGACAACCTCTGAACGTCCTGCCATAATTTCAGTCGCACCGATCATCGCCGCCTTCAGACTCGACCCGCAGACCTTGTTCACCGTCGTAGAGGGCGTCGAATAAGGCAGACCAGCCCCTATCGCAACCTGCCGAGCAGGAGCCTGTCCAGCACCCGCCTGCAGAACCTGACCCATGTAGACTTGGTCGACGATGCCGCTCGCGGCATCGATCGCGGCACGCTCGAGCAAGGCCCTCACAACGAGCGTGCCCAACTCAATCGCTGAGTATCCAGCGAGTGCTCCACGGAACCGACCAAAGGGAGTTCGCGCATAAGCACAGATGACTGGGACAGACACAGGCACAGCGAGCACGGTCCAGTCCTTGAAAGGTGCGTTGACTGCACCGCCGCAATCCCTCAGTTCTCAGCCGAGTATCCGTAGAATTCCGAGTTCTCAAGAGCCGGTCGAGACTGCGGTTTAATGAGAATCGTTCGAACCGCCCAGAGGTCCTTGAAAATTCGATAGCGCGAGGTCTCGTCGAGGTAATCGACGCCGCTGGTACCCCCCGTTCCCATGCGGCGACCCATGATTCGTTCGACCATGCGCGCGTGCGCGTGACGCCACTTGACCATTGATTCCTCCAACTCGACGATGGCGTCTATCAGAGTTCGTGGCCATGTCAGAAGTGGCAGTTCGCGGTAAGATTCGATGAACAGTAATCCCGCTCGCGCGCGATTGACTTTGCCATCGGGCTTGAGAAATTCGACGGCGGCCTTGTGAGATCCGGCGAAGCGGGCCGCCGCTTGCTCCGGCGTCGAAGCTCCGTATCCAGACATTCTCGCAGCAGCCTCCTTGCCAATGGCTTCGTGGGCAGCCAAGTGTGAATTCACGTAGGCCTCGACAGCCGCAGAATCTCCTTCGTCACCTGCGGCCGAACCCATAATCGGAGTTCGTGAGACCCATCTCAGGATGGAATCGAATAGCGATGGCTTCGATGCGGCGTCCTCAAGGCGCGCCAGAATCGCCGCATCGCGCTCCGATTTTGTAGCCAATTTTCGGAAAGTCGCAATCGGATCCATACCATACAATCTGTCTTCGTTCGAGAGTCCGAGAAGCATCTCGAACTCTCGCATCTGATACGACTCAAATCCAGAGGCTGTCCCAAGTCCATCTCGGAAAGCGAGGAATCCTTGCGGGGTCAGTGTCTCAAGAACCGACCATTGATTTCCCATCAAGCGAAAGATTTCGGTCGTTCGCCCGAGGTGGGCAACCGCTCGAGGAATCTCATCCTCAGGGACATGATCTTGACCGAGGATGTCGCGAACTTCAGTCAGTTCGCGTATCACCTGCTTGAACCAGAGTTCGAAGGTCTGGTGGACGATTATGAAGTGCATTTCGTCGGGTGTGACGCCTCTGTCCTGGCCTTGGAGTTCGAGCAATTCGGGTAGTCGGAGGTAGTCTCCGTAGGTCCAATTTCCGTCGCTGCTGGGGCCGCCCATGTTTCACGGATGACGCTTGACGCTTGAATCGTTACCCAAGCCGCCGTTCGGGTTTTATTCCCCTCTGAATGGGCCACTGCGAGGCTTTGTTTGTGCTTCGGCGGGCTGAACCGGATCTTTGATAGCGTGTGGGAGGGGTGGAATTGTCATGTCCGGAGCCTGCGGGATGCCGACCGGGGATGGAGGTCTTGGCGAGTTGGGTCCGATTGCGCTTCAGCTCGAGGTCGGCGACGGGGTTTCGCTGGTGGCTCCGACTCTAGATGATGCGGCTGAATTGTTCGCGGTGATCGATGCTAATCGGGCTCATCTGCGCGAGTGGTTGCCTTGGTTGGACGGGACGAATTCGGTTGAGGATGAGGTTGGATTTCTCAAGATGTGCGCCGATGAGCGGGCTGCTGGGTCGACGGCCTTCTGGGTGATTCGTGAGAATGGTGCGGCCGTCGGTACGATGAGTCTGAATTGGATCGATTCTCAGAATCGTGGTTGCGGCGTTGGATATTGGTTGTCGAAGGAATGTGAGGGGCGCGGAATTGTGACTCGCTCTTGTGCGCGCCTGATGGATCACGTCTTCGATGATGTTGGGATGCGCCGCTTCGTTTTGGAAGCGGCGCTGGATAATACTGGCAGTCGAGCCGTGGCTGAGCGGTTGGGGATGCGGCTCGAAGGTGAGACGAAGGATCGTGAATGGTTGTACGACCGTTGGGTCGATGCAGCGCTCTATGCAATTACAGCACCAGAATGGCAATCACGCCAAAAGGCGTGATTTTTCCTCCCACAACGCACGCCACGCTCGCTACGAGTAATTCGCGCTGTGAGCTTTGTGTGCTCCGTGTGAGGCACAGAAATCGATGGACATTCAAGCGAGGAGGCCGTGGTCTTCGAGTTCGCAGGAGCCTGGAGGCAGGGCTGCGAGGACATCGTCCTGAGCCAGCCCTGTGGCTTTGGCGATTCGATTGGCGAGAGTCTCCTTCTTCTCGCGCCCGGGCTTGATGAGCGCCCAGCGCTGACAAAGATTCGAGACTCCGGTCGCGGTTCCTGAGACTGGAATTGGAATACCATTGACGGTGGCGAAACCGATTGCAATCTCCATCGGGACATCGCGATACCAAGTGCGCTGGCCGCGGACGACGAAAGCGCCGCGGCCGAGTGATTCTCCGCTCTCAGTCTGCTTCGAGACCTGCGAGGGGCGGGCGTGGAAAGCGGTTGCTGCCGCCCCGCCGCTGCCCCAGGCGCGCGACCAACAAACGGCCAACTGCGCGCCTTCTTCGATGATATCGGCCGGCAGATTCTGAGCATCTTCCAAGTCGCCCGCGAGCTCTTGGGAGATTCGCAATGCAGCGACTCCCTCGGGTCGGAAGCCGACCGGATTGGGGTCGGCCGCAAGTCCGTCGCGCAGTCTCAAGGAGCACGACGGCGCTCCATGCAGATCCGCGTGAATGTATAGGTCGGTGGATCGCAGATACTTGCGCACCACCGTGTCATTTCCTTTCGCATCTCGCCCACCGACGATTAGCCGACCATCGGAGAGGATTCCCCAGCGATGCTTCTCGAACCAGAATCGCTTGCTGCGCTTGGCCAATCTGACGCGGCCAGCAGCCGCGTCCTTCGCCCGCTTCGCTTGTTCTTTGGCGGCTTGTGCTTCGGTTCGCTCAAGCGCTGCGCGGGCTCCTTTGGCCTTATCCTTGAGAGTACGGGCCTGTTCGAAGTATGTCTGAGCGTTCTGATGAACCGATTTTTCAACCGCCAGAGTGACGCTGGCGCCGGGTTCCGCGTCTTCGTCGGGTAGGCGTGCGAGGATGCTTCGCTTAGCTGGATCGACTCGGTCAATCCATGCTACCTCGCTCACTTTACTGTCGAGGGTCTGCCAACCCTCGCTCTCGATTAGCGCGTTGACTTGGGCGAGCAGGTCGTCGACGTGAGTCCAATTATCTTGGATGGATTTTGCCAATTCTTGGGTCAGTGCGGCCTGCGATTCGAAACGCTCGATGGCTGAGCGTTGCTGGGATGCGCGGCGGTCGAGTTTGGCTCGCTGCTCCTCCTCATCCTGGCCCGCCGCGGCGAGTTTTTCCTCTTCGCGGCGTATGTAAGCGATGGCATCGTGAGCGCCGAATACGGCATCGTAGGCAGTGGATAGGTTCTCGATGCCGACCTGAAGTTCAGCATCCATGAATGGTAATTCAATCGGCGAGAATTCGGCAATTCCCGAACTCGCCGAGTCGCGGCCCATCGGGTCGTCCGCGGCCTCGCGCCAAGCGTCGAGGGCAGCGGAATCCTCGAACCAAAGATACGAGCCCGCGCCGTCAGCCAGTTCAGATAGAAGGTTCTTCATCGTATCACTGAGAGCCTGCCGTTGCTCATCATCAAGCGAATCGGCAGGCTCATCCAACTCGATTCCAGCCGCAGTACAAACCGCATTACCATAGATTCGCCCAAGATTCACCCGCGCTGCCAAGGTGCGAATCATAGAATGGTCTGACTCATCCAAAATCTCATTCAAACCCGCGCGGTCGAGCTCACGAGGATCGACCGTCTCAGGCGGAGGAACGTAAGGCTCCCCGCGCTTCAGAGAACGACTCGCGTACTTCGCATGAGTCAGCGGCTGGATGATTACACCATCACCATCGAGCAACAGTACATTCCCATCTCGGAATAGCTCGATGACCAATTTCAGTCGACCACCACCATGCTCGAAGGTCAAAATCACCACACGGTCGAAGCCGACTTGTTCAACTTCGACCAACCTCGCATTCGACAGGTGCTTGCGAAGAACCATCGCAAATGGAGACGGATTGTTCGGCATCGGCCTATCTCGCCGACTCATGTAGAGGCGCTTCCCCCGTACAATCACCAGATCGACAGAGGGTTCTCCCTTCGGGTTCAATCGCAAAACAACCTGCTCATGGTGCGGCTGATACGCCTTGCGCGCGCGAACACCAATCATCGTTCGCAGTTCGCGCACCATGCGCGCGACATCGAATGAGGAAGACTGCGCGCGCA
>CAZNVK010000037.1:0-8564 GCA_964576865.1 uncultured Candidatus Poseidoniales archaeon
GCAGGCCCTGCATGTGCATCAAACACACAGGGCAGCCGGCCCCAACAACGACGCCAAGCATCTCAGGATCTCCCAGAGCGCTGACGTCGTTGACCATGTCGGCACCAGCATCCAACGCCGCACGCGCCACCGAGGCGCGCCGCGTGTCAATCGAGATGCCGACATCAGAAAACCGCGCGCGCACAGCTTCGACAACCGGCAGCACGCGCGCCAACTCATCGGCCGGCTCAACCGCCTCGGCCCCCGGCCGAGTCGACTCGCCGCCGATGTCCAACCATTCAGCCCCATCCTCAACCATACGCTGAGCACGAGCAAGAGCCTGTGCGACCGAATCTACGCGAGAATCAGCATGGAATGAATCCGGAGTGACGTTGAGAATTCCCATAATCCGGGGAAAACCGTCGTCCCGGCGATTCAGAATGGGTCTCCAGTCGGCCATTTCGTGCCTTGGATTCGACGCACCCTTTATGATGTGACGGAGCGGCAATCCGTCGATGGTTCTGGGCGAGGAGTCTACAGATTCTGCTGATTCAAGCCCTCAACAGGGTATCGCTGCGGCTGCCAAAGAGGACCTTCCGACCAATGATGCGCTCGAATTGATGGAGTCGATTCTGCAGCGACTTCAGCCTTCAGATAGGCATGAGATTCGCGACATGATCACCAATCGCGGCTGGCTTTCAGGCGTTCTTTTGATGATGGCAGGATTGTTCTGGTGGATAGCCGTTGGAAAGGGAGCTACAGCGCTCAATAACGCAGATATTCCACTCTCTCTGCTCGGTGACTTCGATTTCGCCACACTCGCGATGTTCGTCCCCGGACTTGTCTTCCTCGCAACGGTCGTGTGGAGTGTTGGTAGGGAGCGAGGACGCGCGATGATGTCGAATATCGGTGGGCTGCTCGTCGTTCTCGCTCTGTATTACATTCTCGAACCCCTCGGGTTCGCCATATTGACGGATCATGTGGTGATGCAGACCGCATTCTTCGGTAGCCTGCGATTATTTGCCCTCGCGGTGATGATTCATTATTCGGCCAAGTTATTCATCGACGCGATTCTGTTGCAGTGGGTTCGTACGCAGATGATTCACATGCCGGTTGAGTTGATGCCGGCCTTCAACGGGTCCAGCGATGAGGGTCAGGCTGATGAAGTCGGGCCGGCCGCGTGAGAGCGTGGGTGGCCAGCGTATCTCAGTGCTCAGGCTCGGCCACAGGCGCGAGCGCGATAAGCGGATTACCAGCCATCTTGGTTTGACGGCGAGGGCTTTCGGGGCTGATGAGGTCATCCTCGCCGGTGAGGAAGATGAGTCGGCACTCGAGACGTGGCGCTCGGTGAGCGAGCGATTCGGTGGCGAGTTCGAGTGTCGATACGAAGCCAAGCCGATGGCCTGGCTTCGAGGCTTCACGCGCAACGGGGGGAACGGTCAGCCGGGCGTAATCGTGCACCTTACGATGTATGGTGAGCCATGGCGCGAAGCGGTCGGTGAGATTACTCGCGATAGGCCAGTGGTTGTCGTTGTCGGGGGAACCAAGGTTCCGGGCGAACTCTTCCGCCTAGCGACGCACAATGTATCGGTAGGAAATCAACCACATTCCGAGGTCGCAGCGCTCGGCGTATTCCTCGAAGCATTCGTCGGAGATCTTCCAGAAGACCACTTTGCCGGTGGCGAGATCAAGGTCATCCCGACCGCCGACCGCAAGAAAGTCGTGTCTCCTGACGAATAGTGTTCTCACCACAGAGACACGGAAGGCTCAAAGGTTCTCAGAGAATTATTCATCATTAGATATTGAATCGATTTGAATGCCCGCCGCTGGCCTGACTATCAATCAACGCGAGATCAATTGAAGTCGCCGCGAAGCGGCTCGACTGAGCGCGGTCAGCGCTGAGGAGCGCTGACCAATCAGGCCAGCGGCGAATGTATAAGTGTCTTATTCGGTCAGTATCGCTGATGTCGAGGAACAGTCCCGGCAGGGGCTTCGTTCCCGGCGCGGGTGTTTCCGGAGTCGAGAATCCGCCAACCTTCACGGACGCGGCGGATGCCTTGCTGGATTCCGACACTCCAGAACCGCCTTCCGGCGCAGACGGCTTATTGCTCCTCGCCGATGGAACGCGCTATCGAGGGCGTCTCTTCGGCGCACCGGTCATCGCTGAGGGAGAGCTTGTCTTCACAACTGGAATGTGCGGTTACCAAGAGAGCCTCACCGACCCTTCCTTCGCTGGCCAAGTACTGACGTTTACTTGGCCCCTGCTTGGGAATTATGGGGTTCACGCGGGCACATCCGAATCTGCTGGAGTGTGGCCGCGTGGGGTCGTTTGTCGGCAATTGATGGAGATTCCTGACCATCGTGACTCAATTGGCTCCATCCACGATCTACTCTTTGCTCATGGAGTTCCTGGGATTCAGGACATCGATACGCGTGAGTTGACCCGTCGCGTGCGCGAGCACGGGACGGTTCTGTGCATCTTCGGGCCTGCCGAGGCGGAGCGAGAGATGTTGGTCCGCCTCGACGAGATGACACCGCCGGATGCTGAGGATCTGGTTGCCGAGGTGACTCGTGACACAGCGGTGATCATCAATCCGGGAGCGGTCGATGGGGATGGCAAGCCGCTCCCGCGCTTGGCCGCGATCGATTGCGGTGTGAAGTACAACATCCTACGCGAGCTGGCGCAGCGCTTCGAGGTTGTCTGGTGTCCGGCGACGACGACTTTCGAAGAGATTCTCAAATGGGAGCCGGACGCTTTCTTCGCTTCCAATGGACCGGGCGATCCGGCTCACGGCGGTGCTGCTACCACCGCAAGGGACTCACTCGCGTCGGCGGTTCGCGCAGGCCTTCCCGTGATGGGAATCTGCCTCGGCCACCAACTTATGGGATTGGCCGCCGGCCTGCGCACCTACAAGCTCAGATACGGCCACCGTGGAGCAAATCAGCCGGTGGTCGACCTAGAATCTGGCCGGGTCTACATCACCAGCCAGAACCACGGTTTCGCAGTTGAGGACCCCGAGAAGGGCATGCTCGCACCGCACCCATCCGGAGCCTGCTCGGCGCGAGGTAGCAACGAACTCGAGGCCCCGTTCAAGGTCCGTCACGTCAACGCCAACGACCGAACCGTCGAGGGCCTCGATCTCATCGGTAAGCGGGCCTTCACCATCCAATATCACCCGGAGGCTTGCCCGGGCCCGCACGATGCATCCCCACTATTCGACCGATTCGCGGACATGGTCACAGACCACCTCGCCGGTATCCCAATCCCATCCGGAGGTGAGAGCTGATGTCGGCTCCAGTTAACCACAGAGTCACAGAGACTCAGAGAGCCGAGGTCGGCGGTTGGGTGGGCTGTGAGCCTGGAATCAACCGTGTACTCCGTGTGCTCCGTGAGAGGTTTTCAGACATCGAAGGGAGTGAAATCTGATGCCTCGCAGAGAAGACCTCGAGCGAATCGTCATCCTCGGCAGCGGCCCAATCCGCATCGGACAAGCTGCTGAATTCGATTTCTCAGGTAGCCAAGCCTGCCGCGCCTTGCGCGCGGACGGATACGAAGTCATCCTCATCAACTCCAATCCAGCAACCATCCAAAATGACCCGGAAATGGCCGACCGCATCTACATCGAACCCCTTCTCCCAGAAGTCGTCAAACGCATCCTCGAAATTGAGAAACCCGATGCACTTCTAGCCGGAATGGGCGGTCAAACCGCCCTCAATATCGCCTCGGCTCTGGCTCACGATGGCAGCCTCGACGAATTGGGAGTCGAACTCATCGGCTGCGACCTCGTCTCCATCGACGAGGCCGAGGACCGCGACTTGTTCAAGCAGGTTTGCGAGTCGATTGACCTTCCTGTTTGCAAGGCAATCGCCTGCGATTCAATCGAAGCGGTCATCGAAGCAGCCGACGCGCTCGGAGGCTTCCCACTGCTCATACGACCCGCTTTCACTCTGGGCGGACTTGGCGGAGGAACGGCGCATAACATGGGTCAGTTGGTGGAGATTGCGAGTCAGGGCATCCTCCATTCTGCGATCGGACAGGTTCTCATCGAAGAGAGCATCCTAGGCTGGCAGGAGCACGAATACGAGGTCATGCGCGACGGCGCCGACAACGCGATTATCGTCTGCACGATGGAAAATATCGACCCGATGGGAGTTCACACAGGCGAATCGGTCGTCGTGGCTCCACAACAAACCCTCTCCGACCGTGACCACCAAATGCTTCGTGACGCCGCGCTTCGCTTGATTCGACGGCTGAACATCAAGGGTGGATGCAATGTTCAATTCGCCGTCGAGCAGTCAACCGGTGAGTATCGAGTGATCGAGGTCAACCCTCGCGTATCTCGATCCTCGGCTTTGGCGAGCAAGGCGACCGGATATCCGATTGCTCGCATGGCGGCTCTCATCGCGGTCGGCTACACTCTGGACGAGTTGCCGAATCCGATTACTGGCGAAGGGACGACCGCTGCCTTCGAGCCGACTTTGGATTACTGCGTGGTGAAGATTCCACGCTGGCCATTCGACAAGTTCCGTACGGCTGACCGGACGATTGGCACCTCGATGAAGTCGACTGGAGAGGTGATGGCGATTGGTCGTTGCTTCGAGGAGACTTTCCTCAAGGCTTGGGCCAGTTTGGAGTATGGCCAGCCGCATCCGAGGCCGCTGACGATGGCGGACGCCTCGGGTGGCGAAACCATGGATGAGCGGGCGAGTGAGGCACTGCCGGAGGCCCTGCTCATCGATTGGCTGAGGATTCCTAGCGATCGGCGGATGGGGGCATTGTTCGAAGCCTTCCGCCGTGGATATTCGATTGAGGATGTGCGCGATGTTTCAGGTGGAATCACGCGCTGGTTCCTGCATCGATTTGAGAAAATGGCCGCGCTTGAGACCGAGATTCGCGCCGCGGGCGAACTCGGGATGAGTGCGTCCGAGATTCCAGTTGTAGAGATGCGGCGATGGAAGGGTGCTGGATTCACCGACCTTCACATCGCCGATGCGCTCGCGGGCTTCCCCGCGAGCGGATTCAAGTCACTTCCAGCGGGCGAAGATGAAGACACAGTGATGGCTCGGCGCCACGAACTCGGCATCCATCCTCGCTTCCGCATGGTCGATTCGTGCGCTGCCGAGTTCGCCGCCGTCACACCCTATTACTATGCAACATACGAGGGCGGCTCGGCTCCAACCGGCATCGACCACGTGCCTGGAATCGATGATTTCACCAAGCAACGAATCGTCGTGGTCGGCAGCGGTCCGATTCGCATCGGACAAGGAATCGAGTTCGATTACGGATGCGTCCACGCGGTAGGAGCCATCCGCGAATTAGGCCATGAAGCGATTATCATCAACAATAATCCAGAGACGGTCTCGACCGATTTCGATACCAGCGACCGTCTCTACTTCGACCCGCTCACACTCGAGCACTCAGCCGAGATTCTGCTGCGAGAGAAGGCTCACGGAATTTTGCTACAATTCGGCGGCCAGACTGCGATCAATCTCGCCCTTCCACTGGCTGGCCGCCTTCCGCATCTAGAATCGATGGGCCTTGACCTCGCTATGCAAGGAACAACTCCAGACGCTGTGGACGAGGCCAGTGACCGTGAGCGCTTTGAGGCATTCGCCGAGCGTGTCGGCCTGCGAATGCCGAACGGAACCACCGCCAGCACACCCGAAGGGGTTCGCGATGCGGTGAAGGAAATCGGCTATCCCGTCCTCATTCGACCATCCTACGTTCTGGGCGGTCGTGGCATGGAGATACTTTCCAACGACCGCCAACTCGCAGCTTACATGGAAGAGGCCTTCCTCTCTCCTGACCGGCCTCTTCTCGTCGACGAGTACCTCGGAAATGCAATCGAACTCGATGTCGACGCGGTTTGCGATGGTGAGGATGTCCTTGTCGGTGCGATCATGGAACATCTCGAGGAAGCCGGCATTCATTCAGGCGATTCGACCTGCTTTATTCCGCCGCAAAACGTCTCCAAGAAAATCCTCGCTCAGGTCGAAGATTGGACCATAAAAATCGGCATAGAGTTGGGAGTAGTCGGCTGTTTTAACATTCAATTTGCGATTCGCGGAGAGACGCTGTACGTGCTTGAAGTGAACCCCCGTGGCTCCCGCACATTCCCCTTCGTCGCCAAGGCCACAGGCGTCCCCCTCGCGCGCATAGCCGCCCGACTAACGCTCGGCGAGAAACTCGCCGACCTCGATTTTCCAGAGCCTCAGACCGAGGCCGTCTGCGTCAAGGCGCCGGTTTTCCCCTTCATCAAATTGCGAGGCCTCGACCCCGCGCCCGGACCAGAGATGAAGAGCACGGGCGAAGTGATGGGAAGCCACAAGCGCGCCGCTGCAGCCTACCTCAAGGCGCGCCTCGCCACCGAACTTCCAGTCCCGACCGAAGGTGGCGTCTACATCACTGTGAAGAACGCCGACAAGCACGATGTCATCCCACTAGCCCAGGAACTCGAAGAGATGGGCTTCACCATCTACGCCACGCGCGGCACAGCCCATGTTCTGCGCGACTCGGGAGGTATCGATGTTCAGACCTGTTATCGCATTACTGAGGGCCTGACACCGGACGCGCTCGACCTCATGCGTCAGGGCAAAATCCACCTCATAATCAACACGCCCCGGAACACGGGCGGGGCGGTCCTCGACGGCAATATGATGCGCAGACTGGCAGTCGAACTGAACATCCCATTCGTCACCACGATGGCCGGAGCACGAATGGAAGTACAAGCCATTGCGGAGGCCCGAGAAGGCATGCCGGAACCACGTTTGTTGGACATAGCGGTGCTCAGCTGAACAGACAAGAAATGGGTGTGGACAAAAGGGGGAATCAAGACGGAAATCATCACCAATTACGGAGTCAAAGGAGTCCTCGGATTCCTACTCGGCGCGACCGCAGCCTTCCTCGTCAACACCTCGATGCAGGCTATCCGCATAGTTGCGATCGCTCAGGCGGCCTTCATAGGATTCCTCGCCGTCGCCGGAATCATCACAATCAATTTCGGTAGATTGTTCGAAATCATCACCGATCTCGTCTCTTGGCTGGCTGATTCGGCGAGTTCAATTTTCACCTCAATTCTCGAACTCGGCACCTTCGGCGGTGCATTCGCTGCCGGATATATCGGAACCACAGTCGCCCTCTCGACTCTCTTAGAAGAGTGAGGCGACCTCTCAGGAGGAGAGGAGGGTTCGGGCCGCATCCCTGCCGATTTCGTATAACAAGGCCGAGGCTTTTGGTCCGTGATTACGGCTCAGCATCGCCCAGTAGAGTGCCACATAGGCTTGACGTCCGCCGATTCCGCTGACTTCTACGACCTCGCGAATGGTTGGTCCAATCGCTTCGTCGGACCATTCGATGTCTGAGAGTGCATTCGCCAGATTTCTGAGGAAGGTGGTTTGTTCATCGCTGAGGTTCGCTCGTGCTTCCTCACTTATTGATTGGTGGATCTCTATTTGCGCATCTTCTGGGAAGTGGATGCTGCCAATCCAATTTCTCATACGCGTCAAGCGTTGAGCGAGGGAATCAGATGGTTCTCCTACTAGGTGATCGCTGGCGCGCATGGATTCCCACACGTCGGCATCGTCGGATTTGATCTGCGCCAGCATTGCCAGATGTCTGAATGAAACTCCTCCGATCGAATCTGCTGGGTCTGCTCCGTGCTCGACCTGGCTGAGTCGGATTGCGCCGTTATTGGTCACCGCAGCTACGACCTGTCTCTTGCTAA
Source organism: uncultured Candidatus Poseidoniales archaeon (assembly GCA_964576865.1). Lineage (GTDB taxonomy): Archaea > Thermoplasmatota > Poseidoniia > Poseidoniales > Thalassarchaeaceae > MGIIb-O1. The sequence goes on from CAZNVK010000037.1 coordinate 7,704, forward strand.
GTCCCTCAGATTCTGGGTCGACTGGGTCGGCTACCAAACGCTCGTATTCGTCGGCCATTTGGAAGAGAGCTGAGCCGGTATTGAAGTCGATGTGACGGTTCATTTTGGAGCCGGCGATCAGGTAGCGGATGATTTCCGGCGGGACCAGGCTCAGCGCTTCGACGGGGCCGATTGTATTGCCCGTGGATGAGGACATCGGTCCCGCGCCCTTGACTTGGATCCACTCGTAGACGGTTTTCGCTGGTGGTTCGGAGCCGAGCAGGCGGCAGATTGGAAGACCGGTGTCGAAGGAGCCGCCTGCCGCCCCGTGGTCCTTGCCGGCCGGCTCGCAAGTCACTCCGTGGATGCCCCAGCGAGCCGCCCAATCGATGCGCCACGGCAGTTTCCCCTCAGCCTTGCGAATGTCTGCCTTGCCAGACTCGCCGTGGCGATCGGTCCAGAGTACGAATGGGTGCTCATAGCCGGTGACGGTGACTCCATCCATGCTTCCATCCGAGCCCAGAGGCTTGTACGGAAACCAATCCTCCGCGAGTTCGCGCCCAGAGATGGTCTCGATAATGTCGCGAATTGCTTCAGCCTGCTCAATCGCGGAATGAATCTTGGCAGCGAATCCTCCGCTGGAATAGGTCTCATGGTTCATGATGACTTCGGGAAAAACTCCGATTTGTCCCAGAGCCTCCAAGAAAGGATTCAGGAAATGCTCGGCATAGGAACCGGCATCAGGGTCTGGATTCCCATCAGCATCGGGAGCGGGAATGAACGCCAAAGGGCATCCGATGTAGCGCTCATACTCGTCGGAGAGGAACGGATAGACCCGGCGCAGGGGATCCATCGAATCGACGATGAAGATGTAGCGCGAAT
>CAZNVK010000038.1:0-8222 GCA_964576865.1 uncultured Candidatus Poseidoniales archaeon
GCGACTTTGCAGATGGTCAGGGTGACTCTTCACCGACCATCTGAAGATCCACTGTTGGATATGGTCGAGGGCTGAGCGAACTTGCTCAGCCCCTCGATTCTCGCCGCCGCAGTCGTCCGATTTGGCTGGTCTGCTCCGGCATCATCGTGGGTAACGCTCATAACACGCCGGTGGGTCGCCGCGCCATCCCAAGAGGTGGACATCATGTCAAAGGGTACTCCAAGCATGGGCAAGAAGCAGAAGTCCACGCACATCCGTTGCCGTCGCTGCGGCCGACACTCCTACCACAAGCAGAAGCGCGCTTGCGCATCCTGTGGCTACGGCGAGACCGCTCGCCTGCGCAAGTTCCGCTGGAGCAAGCGCAACCGTTCGATGGCTGAGCAGAAGAAGTGAGGTCAACGAGCGTGATGGCAAACCATCACGCTGGAAATGGCTAAGTCCCTGACGAGAGAGGGAGGAACGATTCCCGATGTGCGGTATCATCGGTCTCGTCGGGCATCCGGCATCTCAGGTCGGCAAAACCCTCTACGATGGATTGTTGGTTTTGCAGCATCGGGGGCAGGATGCGGCGGGCATCGTCACCAGCGATGAGAGCAACATATCGCACCGCCGCGCCAATGGGCTCGTCCGCGATGTCTTCCGACTTCGCCACATCAAGACGTTGGAGGGTTCAATGGGACTCGGCCACGTCCGCTATCCAACCGCCGGTTCGTCTTCAGCGGCCGAGGCCCAACCATTCTACACCAACGCACCATTCGGGGTCAGTCTAGCCCACAATGGCAATCTGACCAACCCCGAAGCAATCATCGATGGGCTCCTCGAGCGAGACCACCGACGTATCAATACAAGCTCGGACTCGGAAGCCCTGCTGAATCTCTTCGCGGCCGAGATTCAACGCTCCATCAACGGCCGCCGAGGAGGCCTCGACGCACTCAGCGAAGAGGACATCTTCCGCGCTGTCACCAACATCAACGCAAGCGTCGAGGGCTCCTACTCAGTCGTCGCCATGATCACAGGATGGGGAATGGTCGGCTTCCGCGACCCACACGGAATCCGACCACTCAGCATGGGAACTTGTGAAATCGACGGATTCACCGAGACACTCATCGCATCCGAATCCGTCGCAATGAAGGCACTCGGCTTCAATATCGAGCGCGACGTCGCACCAGGAGAAGCCATCGTCGTGCGAATGGATGGTACTCGCACATCCAAAATCTGCACTACCACGCAACCCCCGCAACACACTCCCTGCATCTTCGAGTTCGTCTACTTCGCTCGACCTGACTCGCGCCTAGACGGCGTCTCGGTTCACGGGGCGCGCTTGGCGATGGGCGCGCAATTGGCACGACGCATCGCCGCCGAGCACCCCGACCATGGGATAGACTGCGTCATCCCGGTGCCAGATAGCGGTAGAATAGCAGCCCTTGAATTAGCCAAGGAACTCGGTGCGGATTATCGAGAGGGTTTCGTGAAGAATCGCTACATTGGTCGCACGTTCATCATGCCCGGCCAGGCCATGCGAAAGGACTCAGTACGCAAGAAACTCAACACGATTTACCACGAATTCGAGGGGCGGAACGTCCTCATTGTCGACGATAGCATAGTCCGCGGGAATACCTCGCGACGGATAGTCGAGATGGCTCGCGAGGCCGGCGCGAAAAAGGTGTATTTTGCCTCGGCAGCGCCGCCTGTTGTTCACCCGAATGTGTATGGCATTGACATGCCTGCTAAGCACGAATATGTGGCCCACAATCGCACGACTGAAGAGGTGTGTGAGGCGATTGGGGCTGATTGGTTGATGTATCAGAAGTTGGATGATTTGGTCGAGGCTTGCATCGGTGCTGGAGATGCAAGCCTCGCGAATTTCGATTGTTCTTGCTTCGATGGACGCTATGTCGCTGGGCAAATCGATCAGGCCTATCTCGACTCTCTTGAGCAGAAGCGCAAGGATTCTGCAAAGGCCTGAATTCGGTTCGTAACATTCGACTCTAAGCAGGCTCGTTGACTCGGCAGAGTGAAAACCGCGCGAGTCGGGTTGGGTGCGTGATGGACGAGCGCTTGCCGAGCATCGAGAGCGCTGCGGAGATACCGTTGAGCGAGGCGGTTACGGCTTGTTGCGCTCTCGGCGAAGGTCGGTTTGCTATTGGGGCGGCCTCGGGTGAATTGCGGGTTCACGAGGCCGACGCGCTGCTGGGCAGCGCGCAATTGGGTTCTGAGATCGTTGGTTTGGTCGCATCTGGTGATGCGGTGGTCGCGGCTTCCGAGATCGCTGGGTTGAGTGCCTTTCACGGTGAGCCACTCTGGCTTGTCGAGATCGATGCTGGTTCTGAGATACTCACATCGAGCGGTCAGGACTTCCTCGTTTCCGACGGGGCTGGAGGGGTGACTCGAGTCACTTCCTCGGGCGAGAGAATTGGGCGCAGGGAGTACGGCGAGGTTCACCGGATGGCTGGTTCTTTCGACGGCAAGACGAACGCTGTCGGGCTTCGTGATGGCTCGCTGGTAATCTTCGATGATTGTGGAGAGGTGCTTCACGAATCGCTCGGCAGCGAGGATGATATCGAGACGATTTCACACCTCGCCTTCCGCTCTGATGGGGTGCTGCTCGCCTGTCGGGATTCGATGGGGATGACGCTTGATGAGCGGCCTGAGAATCGCTTGGAATGTTGGCACGGGGAGCGCGGGCTGATTCACACGGCCGAATTACCCGCGCGCGCGACGAGCATATTGCCGACCGAATCAGGTGTGTTCGTCGGTTGTCAGAACGGCTCTCTTGTCGAGATGACGGTCGGGGGAGAAATGGTTGAGCGAGGCCACTTTGACAACCCGATTGCCGCGATTATCGATTGGGGTGGTGACCTCATCATCGGCACTTGGTTCAATGCAAAGCGAATCGCTGCCGATGGCTCGCTGGTCTGGTCGCACGAACACGCTGGGCTGATCACCTCAATCCTCGACATCGGGGCGGGCCTAATTGCGGTCATCGGCGAAGCCCCGGCAGGTCAGAATCCCGCACCGATTATCCTCCTCGACCCAGATGCCGAGCCTCGAATTCCTGAAGATGAGAACCTCCAATTCGAATTCACACCATCTTCGGGCGCCTCGACAGAATTTGCTGGCGGCCTTAGCGACGAGGAACTTGCCGTAGCCGATGCACCGCCCGAAGCGGCCAGCGACGCGAGTGATCTGATGGATGCGCTGGCCGAAGAAATGGAGATTCTTCCAGACGAACCAATCGTCTCGGAGAGCGACCTGCTCGCCGATCTCTCAGCCTCCGCCCGCGCAATCAATCTCCCACCGATAGCCGACGCGGGCGAAGACCGAACAATTCCAGCCGACGATGACGGAACCGCAACAATCCTCCTCGACGGCTCGCGCTCCTACGACCCAGACGGCCATATCGAATCCTACGCATGGCAGGACGCCAAGGGTCGAGTCATCGGAAACACCACCCAAGTCCGCGTACGCTTACGCGCGGGCACGCACCCATTCGAATTGACCGTCACAGACAACAAAGGCGCAGCGACAACAGCAATCGTAACCGTGCGAATCCAGTGATTCGCGCATTTGGTTGGTCGCAACTCAAAGAGCGGCAAGCGCCGCCTTGAGCGCAGGCACAGCCTCTTCCCAAGTCGCGACGATTCCGTAATCAGCCACACCGAAGATGGGCGCATCAGGATCCTTATTGATCGCAACGATATACTTCGAGGAGCGCATACCAGCCAAGTGCTGGATAGCACCGGAAATTCCCACAGCGATGTAAAGCGAAGGTGTCACCGTCTTGCCGGTCTGACCGACCTGCATTCCGTGAGGCATGCCCCACTCATCGACGACCGCGCGGCTCGCACCGACAGCAGCCCCGACCAAATCAGCAACTTCCTCGAGGTGAGAGAAATTCTCCTTAGCGCCGATTCCGCGCCCACCGGAGATGATGATGTCCGCCTCGGACACATCGAGCCGAGCACTTGCCTTAGCAATCGCCTCCTGAACAGCAACCGACACATCGGCACTCTGGTCGACCACGTTAACAGCGGCAGAGCCGCCAGCGCCAGCCGCCTCGAAGGCATTGGCGCGAAGAGTAACCACACAATCACCAGCAACACTCGAAGTCTCGACAGCCTTACCCGAGTAAATCGGGCGAGTAATAGTCAAACCAGCCGACAAGCCAGTAGCGTCCTGAACAATCGGAACACCATTGCGCGCAGCGACGCGAGCAGCGACCTCGCGCCCGACTGGGGTAGCACCAGCGAGCACAACACCCGCGCACTGCGACGAGATAGCGGCGGCCCAAGCGCCGCCGTCGAAGGTCGCGAAGCAATCGCCTACAACCGAGACGACCTTCGAAACGCCAGCCAAGCTGGCGGCCTCATCAGCACCAATCCCACCTGGGACGACGACCGTAGGAGAGGCACCGAGAGCACTTGCGGCACCGACGAGTTGAGCGGTTACGGGGTGGAGTGAATCTCCGGATGATTCTGCAATGACTGTAAATTCCATCTCAATTCCTCCTCAAATCACGTTCGCCTCATCGCGCAACTTCCCGACCACAACAGACACCGAATCGGCGCCCTCGAACTTCTGGCCCGGAGGCTTCTCTGCGGGTGGGGAGTGTGAATCGATTGTTACAGCGGCAGCGCCGAGATCGACGCCCAAATCCGCTGCCGACCAAGTCTCGATTGGCTTCTTCTTGGCCATCATGATGCCACGCACGTTCGGTCGGCGCAGCTCTGTGACGCCCTTATCGAAAGCGAAGACGACTGGCGCTGCGACGCCGACCTTCTCGTGTCCGGCGGCACTTGGACGAGTGGCGGTGAAGCCAGAGCCGTCGGCTGCGACCTCGGAGACGAGGGAGACGCACGAGGCTCCGATTAATTCTGCAACGCCCGGTCCTGTGGAACCGGCGTTGGTGTCCGCCGCCTGCTTACCGCAGAAGACGACATTCGCGCCCGACTTATCGACGGCGGCGGCCAGAAGCTTCTGGACCTGTGTCGAGTCGAGATCGTTGATGTTCTCAGCCGAGACGTGAACCAATGTATCGGCTCCAACGGCCGCTGCATCACGAAGCAACTTCTCGCAGCGTGCCGGTCCGGCGGTGATTGCGACGAGGTCGCCACCGCCGCCTTCCTTCAATTGAAGAGCGGACTCGAGAGCGTACTCATCGTAAGGGCTCATCGACCACTTTGCGACTGCGCTCTCGTCAACACGACCGCCGCTCACGGAGATCTTCGCGGTCGTGTCTGGAACCTGTTTGAGTAGTACTGCTATGCTCATGGTTAGCCCTCGGGACGACCCGCCCACCTGCGACCCATCTATGAAGATTCGGAGTGACCACCGTAGGTGATTTGGGTTTGAATCTTGAAGAATTGATGAATAATGCTGCAGAAATGATTGCGAAAACTGAGAACATAATGTTTGGAAACGGCAGTGAACGAGGGATTAACGAGTCCTTTTCCTCGATCAGATGGATTCTTGTATCAGCGACTTGGTAATTTGCAATACCTTCAACCCTCAGCGAATATTCGCTCGTAGCCTTGAATTCAAGAATGAACACTTGTTGGTGGCTTCCATTACTCAAAACGGTGTAATTATCAGATGCAACATGAGGAGGTGCAATCAGGGTAATTATTACCTTTGCAGGAGGGGCCATCGAGTCAATTTCCACACTCTCAATCGAAGAAACCACTGACCAACCATGACCCTCCAAATCTTCTAACGTTTGGATTTCCAGATTGAACCGATCCTTGCCATTTCCGTCATTATAAACCAAAAACTCGACATTTATCTCATTTCCAATACCTGTCTTGATCAAAGGTTCAGCAGCCATCACACGTAGCCTTGAGAACTGTTTGATACTTACCATCAAATTGTTTGATTCTTGTTCGGTGATAGAGCTTACTGGGACTCCATTTGCCTCTGTGACTTGGTGTGTAATCGTAACTTGATGGGTTCCGGCGGGTTGACGAAGTTCTCCCCTCACCACTATTTGGATTTCTGTCTCGCTATTCGCAGGAACTGTGACTGAGGCCGGACCAGAAAGTCCCAGAACACCTTCTTCGTAGGTCATTTCCACCTTTACAATGTAGGGGTTTGAATTCTGGATGGAACAGTAGATTATTGTCGTTCTAGTCGCGCCGGGATATACATCGATAGGTGCTGGTTGATCGCATCGAACATCAACGTCAGGAGTGATGTTTTGTCCTTGTGTAATTGGAACGAGTTGTAGCAAAATGATGGCGGTCAGGAAGAAAATTAACCTCCTCGCCATACTCTCGCCACAAGTTGCCCCTCGATGATGAATCCTAAAATTTAGGGATGATTGTACTCAATGGCTTGCGATAATGCACAAGGATGCCCTCAATGGATTGCGATAACGCCCAACGCAACGCCCTCAATGGCTTGCGATAACGCCCAACGCATCCTTCCAACGTGCCCTCATCGGTTCGACGTCGGACTCAAGGGGTAAATCGTGATGACGGAATCTGAGCGAGGTCTTCTCCCCGGCCGGCCAGAGCGATAATTCGACCACGGATTTGTGGTTGTTCGCGTGGTCGTACCACCAAATTCTCAGCATCTTTCCTGGGCGCGCTGCGCGCACGACGCAGCGCGCGTCGCCGGAGGTGAATTCGGCCCCTTCGGAGAGGTCGGAATCGGGCAACCAAGGCGCAGCGAGTAGTTTGGCCCAGACGAGGTGTTCGTCGCCCGCGATGGTTTTGGAGGCCGAGACTTGGAAGCTGCCGGTGCAGGATTCATTGAGCACTCGCCTGCCTCGGTCGCGCTCCCACTGAACGGTGATCATCTGGCACCACCAAGCGCTGACCGAAACTGAGTATTCAGCGTGGAATGCTTTGGTCAGGTCCGAGCGCTTCTCATGCTGCGTGGACAATTCATCGAGGATCGGATACCAATGCTCGCGGCCATGGCCGCTCGCCTTGATCATCGCCTCTTCGCTGACCTCGCGAGCCATCGTTCGCTCGGCAGCGTCAATCGCTTTCAGCCTTCGCAGATTTTTCAGTTCAATGGGTAGCCCGTTCACTCAATAGACAGGGCATCACAGGCAAACGAGGCGGTCAAGGGCAAGGCAACGCCGTGACCTGCGTCACCAGCAACAGATTCCATCTTGAGCGCAAGAAATTCCCGCATCAGGGAATTGGGGTTCGAAGGTTTGCCATCGAAAATAGCGGAGATGTGGAATATTTTTTATCAGAGAACTTGAAGACTTGTCTGTGGCGAATTCCAACTTCTTACTTGCCAACGACACCCGACTTCGACTGGCGGCTATCGGGGTGTCGGCATTGGTGATCATCGCTGGTGCACTCACCGTCTTCTTTGTCTTGAATGAAAATGGCGAAGAAACGGGTCCAGCTATTTTTACTTGGAATGTGACTGTGAGCACATCGAGTGAGGTATACAATGATGCTAACACCCTCAACGACGGTGAGACGCACACTTCTCGTTTTGAATTCCCGAGAGACTTGAATGAGTCATGGAGAATCTATTACACAACAATCATGATCCGCATTGATGAGAATGAAGATCTCACATGTGATTTGGTAACTGCTGAGGTGAGGTTTGTTGAGATGCCTACAGAACCAACCATCTCACCCGGCATGATTCAGAGTTCAGATGATTGTTCTTGGATTTGGTTTGATATCGAATGGGAACATGACCTTGAAGAAAGTCAAGTGAACGCCAGTACTGAACAGGAGGCGATTGACAGTAAAGGCGGTGGTAATCTGACTGCGATTATCGAAGTCGATGTCACACTTGAATGTCGCCAGACCATTCCCGGTTGGGACGACCAACAATACACAGAGGTGGACTGGCGTCCCAATTACATGTCTGCTCAAGCCGAACTCGCTGAGTAACCAACAAGCGTCTTTCTGAGGAGTGGTTCGATTCGATTAGACCGTCACACAGTGGTATCAAAGATTGGGCCAAACCCATCAAACATCCATTGAACATGTGGGTGTTGGATGGGTACCCATTGAATCAGAGTTCACGAGTGAACGCCTGAATCCCAGTGATGTGCCGACCGAGAATCAGATTGTGAATATCGTGCGTCCCCTCGTAAGTCTTGACCGATTCGAGGTTGGCCATGTGTCGCATGATGCAGTACTCATCGAGAATTCCGTTCGCGCCGTGGATGTCACGAGCCGCGCGAGCGATATCGAGGGCGATGTCGACATTGTTCATCTTCGCCAGAGAGATGTGCTCAGGAATCC
>CAZNVK010000039.1:0-7533 GCA_964576865.1 uncultured Candidatus Poseidoniales archaeon
TCGGGCAGCTCGCGCTCGGCCGGCCAACCGGCCGGCCGCCACATCCATTCCGCCTCAGCGATGGCCGCTATCTTCGGGGGCATCATCCCAAGCGCGATCGATGGTACGAACGGCTCCTCTCCAGTCTTCGCCAGAGCCGCCCCAGTCAAGCCGACCGTGACCTCATCGAATTCCAATCTCAACCATCCAGAATCTGTGAATTCACCTTTCTCGACGATGTCCTTCTCAAGCCCTTTTGAGCAGCGGACATCGTCGCCCACCAGATCGATACTAGCTCCTTCCAGACTATCTTCGACCCACTCTGCGGGAGCCTTCGCTTCCTGCCCTGAGCAGACGAATCCGCCGTCCCAGGAGAAGAACCACCAGCCTGCCTTGGCGTGGTCATCCCAGACCAAAAGCCGGAGTTTTGAGTGAGTGAAATTTTGGATTCCGACCATGTGAGATTGCTTGCCATTACCGCGCCGGACAAAACTCGAAGCTCCGTAAATCGGGCTGTTATACACCGAAACCGTCGAGGTATCTGCCTCTCCAGCAGCCAGCAAACTACCAGCCAATGATCGACAGACGATATCGCCACGTCGCTTGGTCATCCGCTTGGTCAACCAGCGCCGATCGTACCTTTTCTTCGACACCGCATCGATCTCTCTGATCGTCGCCGCTAAGGGGTCACGACGCGGTTTTCCTAGTTCGCAACGAAGTTCTGGGAGGAAGACTTCAGGGTCCTCCAAGAGGGTCTCCAGATTACGGTCGAGGCGGGCTTGAATCTGCTTCGACGCCTTCTTGATCCCACGAACGCGGACCTTCTTTCGTCGGTTCTTATCGCCCGGAAAGCTGACTTCAGCGGGCGGTCGTGCCATGTCTTCGCCTCCTCGCTTCCCGTTTCAGGATTGGCCTTGGCGCCGCTCGTACGCTTCGCCTTCCATTCCGCTGAATTCCGCGGGTAAAATCAGGCAGTGAATGCGCCCTCCCTCGGCCTTCGCAATGTCCTCGAGGTGTCCCGAAACCACCCTCTGGTCGGGCGTTCCAAGGTCGCTGAGGAGAATCGAATTCCATTGTGCGAGGGGGGTTGTCATGCTTTCGCGGGTTTCGCCCTCGCGTTCGACCAGCCGCTCGTGCATCGCGGTGAGGATTTCGACTGCTGTTGCGGGTTGCATGGGTTGGGGCTGGTCGACCCCCATTCCGGTGGGGTCGAGGTCTAGCAGGACTAGGGTGTGGAGGTTTGCTCGGTAATTCGCGTCTATGAGTTCGAGAGGGGAGGTTGGCAAGTATTCTCCGTAGGCGTAAGGTAGGGTGACTTGGCGGCCGAAGCGGTAGGATTGCAGGCCGGATAGGGAGACTGCTAGCGCGGTTGCGCTGAGGCCCGGAATGATTGTGAAATCGATTGACTGCTCGGCACAATGTGCTTCGAGGTCGACGTGGGTAGTGGCTTGCATTGGGTCGCCCACCACGAGGATTGCTACTGCTGATTGGCTGGCTAGGGCGAGGATTTCACTCGGGTCTTCCACAGCCGGCCGCATCGCTCGTTGCCACGGGCCGACGATGGATTCGAGACGGGATTCCTCGTCGGCTGGTAGGGTTGCTGTGTAACCTTCGAGAAAGCGGTGTTCGCAGGCTCGGGCGTGTTCGATTGCTGATGCTGTCATCAGCCCGAGATCACCCGGTCCGAGGCCGATTAGCCAGAGGCCCGGGGGCAGTGCGCCGTCCGTCATGGTGAAGCGGGGGGCGTGCCTGCCCGTCATCAACATGATGCGCCATCTGGTCGTGCCGAATCGCGAGGTCGAGGCCGTTTTGGGCCTAGTTCGCGCGCGTGGATGGGGTGCTGTTGGCTTACGCGTATTCTCATCTGAGGATGGGCGGGCGCGCCTGATTCCGCTGGACGCGAGCGCGCCAATCGAATTGCCCGATGCATTGGCTGGATATGAGGTTCAGATGCACGATGGGCTTGCGGATGAACGAGCCGAGACCGATTGGTTGGCCTTGCTCGCCTCGGAGGTTGATGAGGCGATTATCGAGGCGAAGGGAGAGGCTTGGCCTTCGAATCACGAATTTGTCGGCGATCTGATGATTGTGCGAATCGAGGATTCTGTGGCGCAGTACACCGATTCCATCGCGCGGGCAAAACTTGGAGCGCACCCACATATCCGATTGTTATTGGCTGACGAAGGGGTCGAAGGAGAGTTCAGAATTCGCCAACTTCGACCCATCGGTGCGAGGCTCGCTGACCGCGTCTTGGCTGGTGCGAGCCTCGAATTCGCACCGCCTGAATTGCTCACCACCGAGGTGGCGGTGAAGGAGAGTGGTCGCGTGATTCGCTGCGATCCCACGCGCGCCTACTTCTCGACCAAATTGCAGACCGAGAGGTTGGAGACGCTCGCCCTGGCCAAGCAATTACGCGAGGAGCTCGACCGCCCTTTGCGCGTGGCCGACCCATTTTGCGGGGTCGGGCCGGCTCTGGCGACTCTCTTGGGCGAGCCGGGCCTAGTTAGCGACCTCCTTGCAGCAGACCTCAATCCCGACGCGGTTGAGTTGCTATTCACCAACCTCTCAAAGTGGGATAAGCGGCCATATCCACGCGATTCAGCAGAACTGCATCGCGTGCACGAGGACCGACTCGTAGGTCTGGCCGACGCCACCGAACTCGCTGACGACCTAGCAATCGGGGGGAAATGGGACCTTGTCCTCGTCAACCTGCCACACCGGACCATCGAATTCCTACCCAAACTCATTCCTCTTCTCGACCGCAGCGGACCCTCGATGATCAGAGGTCGAGCAATCGTCGAAGAAGCGGCGATCGAAGAAGCCAACCAAGCGATTCGCGAAGCCTTGCCGCCGACGATGTCAGGAAAGCCAGAACCGGCGCTTCGAATCAAGCGAGATTACAGCGCATCGCTGCGCCTCTGCTCTTTCGAAGCCTGGATTGCGCCGGAATGAACCGAATGGGCACTGATTCAGTCACGGTCGAGGTCGGGGCAGAAAGCGAAATGTGGCGCCCCGACCGGGACCTTCGATCTAGGTTCAATCAAAACTCATGTTCGAAGAACAAGAGAAATCGACACCGGTCAAGGCCGGGGCATCAAGCGATATGTGGCGCCCCGACCGGGATTTGAACCCGGGTCGCAGCCTCGACAGGGCTGCATGATAGGCCACTACACCATCGGGGCAGGAATCGGCACGACTACCGTTCTGTATTTCAATCGCACGCGAGCCATGGGTGCGGACAATAGCAAGATTCCCACACCCCCTACGAAACCGAATCGGGGCATCATTCATCACCCTTCGATGGCCCGACTTCGACATGAGCGATGACAAACTCGTCATCGATGTGGTCGACAATGGCGGTCAGTGGACACATCGTGAATGGCGAATGCTGCGATACATGGGCGTCGAGACGCAGATCATCAACAATGACACGCCGCTTGACCAGCTCCGCGAACTCGACGGCCTCATACTGTCCGGCGGCGCAGCCCGAGTCGGCCTCACCGGTGAACTCGGCAATTGCGGAGCCTACCTCGGACTCGACATCCCAATCCTTGGAATCTGCGCCGGCCACCAATTCATGGCTGGATTCTACGGTGGCCGCGCCGACGAGGCCCCAGCACCGGAATTCGGTGCAGCAACAATCACCCTCGTCGACGGCGGAGGCCCTCTCTTCGCTGGAACACCGGACACCCAAACCGTCTGGGAGAGCCATAACGACGAGGTGGTCGAAGTACCCGAGGGTTTTCGCATCACAGCGAGTAGTGAATCGTGTGAAATCCAAGCGATGGAAAACGAAACTCAGGACAGATTCGGACTACAATTCCACCCCGAAGTCAACGATTCTGAGTACGGTGGACAAATCTTCGAGAACTTCGTCGAAATCTGCAGAAGGGCGCGTTGAAGCCCGTTTGTCTGATGAGCAGATTGAAGAAGGGCAGTCAGGTCGCCGGCTCGATGGCGAACAGGCTCACTCTCTACAAGTGCCGCTCCTGCAACCGCACCGACCGCAAGCCGTACGATACCGACGGCAACGTTGCTTGCAACCACTGCAGCTCACCGATGGACTCTCTCGAGACCCGCTACAAGTGCCTGCGCTGCGGACACATCGAGTGGATCGAGGTCGGCGCTGTCGGCAAGTCCTGTCACAAGTGCGGATACCGCATCTTCGTCAAGCCTCGCAAGGAAGGAACCGACCGCGGCTACAAGGTCATCAAGGCTCGATGAAACTGGACGCTTCCTAGCACTCCTAGTGGAACTCGCGGCGCGGAGTTCAAGACCCGCCTCACTCACGTTGCTTCGTGGCGAGTTGGCTGAGCACACACGCTCCGCGTACCTTCGACGCTCTGGCCGTGCCGGCTGGCGTGCGGGATGCTCTGGTTAGCGCCAGCCTCGCGGCTGAACCCCCGCATCTGTTGATCACTGGGCCTGCGGGGGTTGGGAAGACGGCCGCTTGGAGGTTGGTCGCGCGGCAGATGCTTGGGCCTGGATGGCAGGCGACTACGCACGTTTTGCAGGCGCGTGACTTGGTTCGAACCCGCGGTGCGATGGCCAAATTTGAGGAATTTCTGAGGCCGGGCGGTTCGGGTTCGGCAGACACCCTCGCCGGGCGGATGAGTTTGGATGCCTATGATCGTGGGATTATTCGCGCGGCGAAGGGTGACGTGGCTCCGGCCGGGGCTGAGATCGAGATTGAACCCGGCCGGATTCCAGTCAGTCGATTATTGGTGATTGAAGACGCCGACCATTTGGGCGGGATTCGTCAGGCGTATCTACGCCGGATGATGGAGACTGTTGGCGTCGCTAGTCGCTTCATCCTCGTCGCTCGTGCTCCCTCACGCCTCATCGATGCTATCCGCTCGCGCACGAGGATGGTGCGGATTCCTTCCACCGAGCGCGATTTGGTAATCGAGACCATGCTCTCGGTAGCGGAATCCGAGGGAATCGAGGTCGACGAGGGTGTACTCGGCGACCTCGCTTATGTTGCCGAGGGTAATCTGCGCAAGGCGCTATTCACCCTCGAGATGCTGAATGCAAGAGGATTTGCAGCCGATAGGTCAGCGGTCCATCGGCTGGTGCAGGCGACGACGCTTCAAGCGGGCCGCCATCTGTTGGAGTTGGCCTTACGCGGACGCGTCGTCGAATGGAGATGGGAGAATCTCCGTGGGCGCCGTTCCAAGGTACTGGCGGGCGCCCTAGCCGAGATCGACCGACTGATGAACGATCACGGCCTCGATGCCGACGACCTCATCGCTCAATTGCACGATGTCCTCGTCGGCCGCCGCCTCTCGCTCCCCGACGAGTTGCGCCGTGAGCTTCTAGTCGACCTCGCACTTTGCGACACCCAGATTCGCAGCACCATGCATGCGAGAATCCCCTTCGAGAATTTCCTTCACAAGGCCGCAGCCTCAGGTCGCAAACACGGGCTCGCCTTCGGTTGACGATTCGAACCCAAGGCAGCGGGCGCAGCAGAATCTCCGATTCTGCAAGCGACCGAGGAACGATTCAGCGGTGAAAATCTCGTTCCAAGGTGAGAATCCCAAGCGCACGCCAGCGCTACAATCGACATCAATCGCGGTGGCGGGCGCGGCAGGATTCGACCTTCGAACTCAATCCAGCGAATTTCATGTTCGAAGGCGCAGCGGAATCTACGATTCCGCAAGCGACCAAGGAACGATCCAGCGGTGAAAATCTCGTTCCAAGGTGAGAATCCAGAGCGCTCGCCACCGCTGAAATCGATTACAATCGCGGTGGCGGGCGCGGCAGGATTCGAACCCGCGGTCCCCGGCTTAGGAGGCCGGTGCATTATCCAGGCTATGCTACACGCCCAGCCCGGCGACCGCGCCCCCCCAAAGAAATGTGAGGGTCACGAAATCGCCTTTGGGGGCGGGGTAATCAGCCGAGAGAATCAAGCCTTGATGGAGGTCGGAGGACCATGGTGAGCGAGCGCAGTCTGCCCACTCCGTACGCGGAGGAGAGCGAGCGGCAGGTGCAGCAGGAGCAAGCCCTGAGCCTGAGGGTGAAGGCGAGGGATGCTGGGCGCAGGTTCTGGGTTCGTGTGGCTTCGGGGTGGCCCCAACCTCAACTTCGCCTCTTCCTCTCCGCTGTTGCTCCGATCAGTTCCGCCTTGCTTCTGATAGGTTGGGCACAGGCTTCCTTCGGCATCGCGATCGTGGTCCACGCGGCCCTCACCGCTAGCTTTGTTCCGGCGCTTCTTGCCGCCGCTTTCGCGCGCATGTCGGCTAGAGACAGGCTGCGGCTGCGCGCTGTGGGTTTTCGATCGATGAATGCTTATCCGGGGGTCGAGCGGATTCTGAATTCCTTGGATGAGCGGCGGATTCGCGAGCGCGTCAGACTCTCTTGTGCGGCGCTGGCGACGGCCGGATTGGGTTCGTTGTGGAATCTTGAGGCCGGCTCGACCCTGAGTACGATTGTGTTGGGTGTGTGTCTGGTTCTCGGGTTGATCGCGGGGTTGAACACACTGAGGTTGGAGGAGTCGATCCCCATGCGTTCGAATTCTTTTCCATTGCTTTCTCTGCATGCACCGACATTGCACGATAGCACCCTGGATCGGGTCCTCAGCGACTTGCTAATTGCACATCTGGACCCGGAGACTGCGAGCCATTGGGACATGTGGATCAAGTCACTTCGTGAGGATGCTCGAGGCGATCAGACGCCTGAGTCGGCGGTCGAACATCTGCTTCAGGCGATGCATTTGGAACATCTTGGATTGCTCGACGAGAATGGTCTGCTGAGCGAGACGAGAAGGGTGTTCAAGGTGTCTGCAATCGATGGGTTGATCGCCGAGCATTCACGGTTCAACATGACTACGCTGAGGCGTCTGCTGGCGCATACGCGCGCTTGGCAGCCGGGGCTGTTCCGCTTGACAGACCGGCTGCAGGATTCGGTGATTCGTGGCGACCCGAGTTTGACCGATGCACCGTGGAGGTTGGACCTCGACCTACCTCCTAGATGTGGGCAGGGGCAAGGGGACTTATTCGTGATGATTCACAACCACTCGGGCAGACATCAGACGATCGAGGTGGATATCCTCGCCGCTGAGGGTGAGCCCGAGTTACAAACACTCAGGGTGATGGCTAAGGCATCATCTCAACCCCGTTCACCAACCGTTCCCGACGATGAAAGAGGTGTCCTGACGCAGTCCTTCGGACGTCTATTGGCGGACTCGACGGTGCTCTGGATAGGGCTTGCATGGCCCGATTCCTTGTCTGGCCCACACCCTGTTCAGGTCACATTGCGAAATGCGGAGGGGGAGACTCTGGAATCGATAGTCGTACGGACCACCTTGTCTTCAGGAGTACAGGCAGAGAGTATGGGGCATCGAATGGCCGAGGCTGCTGATGAGGTTCGGCGAATCGCCTTGGCTCTAGCGGATTGAGTGATTCCTCAGGCCGCTTGAGGCCCTCATATCGGGACGAAGTCCCGAGCGTCATCTTCATGTCGGCATCGCGGCTCGCCGAGGCCGAGAACCATGGAATCTTGGGATTTGGTCATCATCGGCTCTGGCCCTGCTGCCCTTCGCGCTGCTATCGCTGC
>CAZNVK010000040.1:0-7240 GCA_964576865.1 uncultured Candidatus Poseidoniales archaeon
CACAGCGCACCTGGCGCAACCGCGGCTATCCGTGCTCTGACTCGTGCAGGGGTTCAAATCACTCGCATCGAGGACGTCACTCCTATCCCAACTGATGGGACCAAGAAGAAGGGCGGACGAAGGGGCCGTAGAGTCTGAGGTGATTGTGATGGTGAAGATGGAAATCGTCGAAGAGAGTGCAGAGAAAATCAAGATTCTATTCAAGGATACTGACCGCGCTTTCGCAAATGCACTACGCCGATCGCTCATGTCCAACACCCCCAAGATGGCAATCGAAACCGTTCGATTCCAAATGGGTTCGTTTGACCTCTGCCAGTCTTGCAGTCACCTGAATCCAGCCGCTGTGGCTCGTGATTCATCGGGTGGAAGCGGCTGCGATAACTGCGGTAAGAAGCTCGAGAAGGAAGGAGTCGACTACACCGTCTGGGAGACCAACGGTCCCCTTCCTGACGAGATGATTGCTCAGCGCCTATCAATGGTACCAATCCCAACCAACCACGAGCAATTCCACTACGAGGAGACCTGCCCGAACTGCAAGGACCTCGTACCGGAAGATCGCGGCTGCCCGGCCTGCAATATGATCTACACCTGCAAGGCCTTCGGTAGCGAAGAGGGAACCACGGTCACCGCGGGTGACATGATTTACCTCGGAGACCAGAGTCTGGAGATCCCAGAGCACTACCGAGCTATCCCGATCACAAAGCTGTACAAGGGACAAATGCTCGAGTTCTACGCCACCGCAGTCATGGGACGCGGCAGCCAGCACGCAAAGTGGTCGCCGGTCTGTGGAGTCACTTTCACTCCTCGACAAGTCGGCATTCTGAACGTCAAGACAAGGGCCAAGATGCTGTGGGACCTCAACCTCAAAATCACTGCAAAGGACTTCGACAAGGATGGACGACTCGAGGACATCGCCAAGGTCGAAACACTCGTTCGCGAACTGCACCACGTTGGCGACGGTACCGAGGTCAAGGGCGATTTCAAGGATGCAATCACCGTCGAGGATGTTCCTGGAGAGTTCATCTTCAGCTTCGAGACCGATGGTTCGATGGACCCTCAGACAGCACTGAAGATGGCTTCGGCTGCTCTTTCGACGAGCTTCGGCTCGCTCGAAGAGGACCTCGTCGCCGCGCTCTGAGTGCGGCGCAGTCTTCTTGTCTGACCCTTGGGATGAGGTTTCATGACCGCCGTGCTTGGTCGCGGGACTTGCGGCGGTCATGTGACGCTGTTATTCACTGTCGAAGACTTGGATGATGATCCGATTCGACAGGGCAGCCTCGGGGCTGGCTTGTGTTTGGCTGATGGAGCCGAGGCTGTTGCGCGTGGCGAGCCGGGCGATTATTCGCTACGTGTGAGATTCCTCGATGGGACCGGCGACACGCGAATGTTTCAGCAGGTCCTCAACCAACTGAAGGATGAAATCGCCGAATTCGGCGAGATGAGTTGGGAAATTGCGATTCGCAATCATCTGCCGTCCTCGCAGGGATTCGGCATGTCGGCGGCGGGAGCTGTGGCTACTGCCGCCGCTTTCCAGCGCGCTCTCGGACTTCCTCACGAGGAGAGCCTACGACGCTCCTACGCGATTGCGCATCAAGTAGAGCGCGCAAATTCGACTGGATTGGGAGATGTCACCGCGCTCGCAGCCGGTGGCGTCGAGCGCCGGTTGGCGCCCGGAGCACCTTACTCTGGCAGCGGACTGACCGCGGGTCCAGGTAAGGCCGAGGGCTGGAGTGAGGAAACTCCCGTCGTTCTCGCGTGGCGAGCAAACCCGGGTCGCCACACCTCAGAATACATCGACCATCCAGATTGGAAGCGATTGATCACCGAGGCGGGCCAAACCCAGATGGACAACCTCGCCAGCGGAGATTGGAACGCCTCGCGATGGACCGAGTTGCTCGAGGCGGCCGAAGCCTTCGCAACAGATTCGCGCCTCATCGACGATGCGGCGCGAGCAACCCTAGGCGAGGCCGGCCAGAATGCGACCGAACGCGCCGGCCTCGCAGCCCAAACAGCAGTCCTCCTTTGCATGCTCGGAGAGAGCATCGCCGTCGTCCCGACCGATGTAACAGGCTCGCAGCCACTCGATTCCCTAATCGCTGAACTCGAAAAGGAAGGTCTCGAAGCCACCCTCACCCAAATCGGTTCGTTGAATTGATTGAACTCTGTGAATCCTCCCACAACGACCACCACGAACACTACGTGGAAATCTTCGTTGCGCGCGTTGCGAGCGTTGTGGGAGGTTCTGTTCCCTCACGTTGTGTGAGGTAATTCTCCGCGAGAGGCTAACTGTGCGAGCCGCCAGCCCGCTTCTCATGGAATTCATCGAGCGGCGTCAAATCCAGCGGACTCGCATCAAGCAAAATCGCGCCACGAAGATTCAACGTCTCAGTAAATCCGTGGCGATAGACGATCGCTCCCTGCCCATACTCGTTGACATAGCGATCGACCTGTTTCTGAGTTTTCTTCCGAGGGAACCGCAAATCAGCCCCGAAGAAGTGTTTCGCGTCGATCCACGCACAGGGTACGCCATTGATTCGCAGGTCATCGAGCAATAGCAGGTCAGGTGTCACAACCGCGCGCCCCTCAGCTGCTTTCTGCTCGGCCAGAAGATCCTCCTGTCGCCGGAAGCGGATATCTAGGAAATCGAAGTGCGCGCACAAAATGTCCTCAAAAACCTCCGCAGCGGTCTGCGTATCGCTCTGATTCACCGAACTCACCTTGTCCGCCTCCTCAGCCTTGGCAAACTCCTCGCGGTCGCGCTCGCTCATTCTAGACGGATTCTTCAGAGTCTCCTTGATGCGGTTCTTCGACCAGCCGCGACCGGTCAAAATCGCCCGGAAAGTGTTCACCGGAGGTGCGTCGAAACGCTTGGCCAGAGTCAGCACGCCCTCGCCATTTTCGTAGCGTCGGCGGAGTTGGTTTGCATTGCGCATGAGCCGGCCGTGAGAGTGAACCGATTTCTCTTGATTCAGGGCACCGCGAAGCGATAGAGCCTGTTCTGTGGTGATTGGGAACTTGTCGATTTCAGCTCGAATTTCATCGACCCGCTTCTCGGGAAGGAAGCCGAATTCGCCGGGTTGGCAAACGATTTCACCCACCTTTTTCTGAATGTCCTTCGGCACCGCGTTAGTTCGCCACCGCAGCTGCTTCTCCTCGGGAGGGGGATCGATATTTGCTGGCAGTCCCATCGGAGGAGGGGACTGCTCGAAGCGGGCGAGCGCACGCTCGACCGCTTCGGGATCTCCTTCCGACCAAGGGCGTGGACTTGGGCCCGAGCCACCGGTCGGCTTTCGTCGCGGCCGGCGCCCTTTGCGGCGGCCGCCGCCTTCCTTCTTCTCACTCAACGAGACGGCGAGATGCCGGCCGCCCATGAACCCTCGCGCGGTGGGTGGCCGTGTTGGTGTGCGGACTGTGTTGGTTCAGTTGGTTCGACGCCGGTTCCGGGCGTAGAGATCGTAGGCGGCGTCGCGGATTGGGCGCGGGACCAGCCAGATGATGGCGCCCAACTGGTATGGCAGTGGGAGTCGAAGAAGAATGCGGATGGCGGCCGATGAACGGGCAGTCCATCGGCCGGATTCGTCGATGAGAAAAACCGAGTCGAGGCCAGCGAGATGGCTTGGTTGCTCGCCCAGCAGCGCGCGGCCCTCGTCGGTTTCCTGCGCGACGACGCTGAACCGTTCGGCCTTGTCGCGCTTATTGATGAAGGTCGCCCAGCCGGTGCAGACCGGACAGAATCCGTCGATGAGAACGGTCGACTGCGCGGCTATTGGCTCAAATTTACCAGCCGCTTCCCCAGATGACTCGGCCATCAAATCAGCCTCCGCACACCTCAGATGAAAGCGATCCCCGGCTCAAGCGGCGAAGCGAATCGAGCCTTGCCAGCCACGTCCTCACCCTCCCCCGCAGCATAAGCGATGACGCTCTCAACCTTGAGAACAGCAGCGATGAACTCAGCATTCTCGCTGATTACCGAAGCCTCGTCAAGGCCGCTGACGATCAATTCCTTCTCGCCATCCGACCAGGTATGGATGCGGCCTCGCTTCTTCTTCGAGCCCATCGTCAGGGCCATCCAAGTCTGGAATATCTCGCCGCGCAACGACTCATTCTCGAAAATCGGCAGCGCCTTCAGATGGCCCTGCCCCTCGCGCTTGAAATCAAAATCAGCAGCAGCAAGCGCCACCGCTTCGCGAGCCAACTCACTCTTCCACGCGGGCGAGGTCTGAATCACCAAACCGGTTATCGGCGAATCCGAATGACGCTCGGCCAAACCTCGCAGGTTTCGAGCCGACTCGAGCAGCCCACGAAGGTAAGCCTCGCGAGCGAGCACACCAGCATCACCAGCCACCGCCGCCTCGAATTCCATCGCCGAACTCGCAAGCATCGCATCGCCACCCAGCGCAGCCCAGAATTCCTCAGCGATGTGAGGGGTGGCAGGAGCCAACATAGGCGCCCATCCAGCCAAGAAACGGCGCGCAGTGCCACCATCAGCACCACCGCGCCGACGATACCACTGCCAATCAGCAAGCATCTCGAAATGGCTCGCCATTACAGCCTCGCGCAGGCTAACAGCATCCATGCAATCCCGCCAGCGCGCCTGATTAACCCGCAGGCGAGCCAGCAACCAATCGTCCATAGGACCTGGCGCATCCGCCAACGAATCACCGGAGGTAACCGACTCGAAAGCCTCGATTATCGAGAGCAGTTGTTTGTGGTTAGCCAAAACCGCATTGTCAGACCAGTCCATTCCAGCCTCAGGATTCGCCCCGAAGAGGATGAACAGCCGAACCGTATCGGCCCCGAATCGCCCGACCATGTCTCCCGGGCTCACCGTATTGCCCAACGACTTGCTCATCTTCGCCGAACGCGACCCCAAAGCGCCTCCGCACGTCGGACAATCGCCTCCAAAATTCTCGATATGATACTCCGTATTGCAGTCAACACAGAACGGAGCGGGTGCGTTCAGCATTCCCTGACAGACCAAGCGCCCGAAAGGCTCGCCAACAGAATTCATTCCCAAATCTCGCGTCGCCTTGGTGAAAAAGCGAGCATATAGGAGATGCATGACGGCGTGTTCGATTCCACCAATGTAGAGATCGACGCCGTCTTTCATCCAGTAATCGACCGCTGCGCGGTCGAACGGTTCGCTGTCATTTGCTGAATCAGCGAACCGCATGAAGTACCAAGATGAATCGTAGAAAGTATCCATCGTATCCGTCTCTCGGCGCGCAGGACCGTTGCACTGCGGGCAGGTTGTGGCTAGGAAAGCCTCGTGGCGCGCCAGCGGATTGCCGCTCTCTTCCCAAGAGAAAGTGATGTCGAGCGGCAACTCAACAGGAAGGTCAGCAACCGGCACCGGAACTACTCCGCACGCCTCGCAGTGAAGCATTGGAATCGGCGTGCCCCAGAAGCGCTGGCGACTCAGCAACCAATCCTTCAGGCGATATTGAGTCGTTCCATGGCCAGCGCTCTCGGCCTCAAGCGCAGCGATAACGCCAGCCTTGGCATCATCACCAAACAGGCCATCGAAGCCCGGCCGAGTCGAATTGACCATCCAGCCAAGACCGTCAAAAACAGGATTCTCCTCGACTCCCTCGCCGCCCTCGCGCGGAGACAAAACAGGCTTGATCTCCAGCCCGTAGGTCTTGGCAAAATCATAGTCGCGCTGATCGTGGCCGGGAACAGCCATCACAGCGCCAGTGCCGTAGGAGGCCACGACGAAATTTCCAGCCCAAATCGGAACCTCCTCGCCAGTCAGCGGATTGACCGCTAAACGCCCGAGAGGAACGCCCTTCTTCTCCTTCAGCATATTGATCCGCTCGAATTCAGACATCCGCGCGCACTCCTCGGCGAGCGCGCGCCAACCAGCCTCGAACTCGGTGCCAGCGACAAGCGGCTCGCACAGAGGATGCTCGGGAGAGAGCGTAACGAAAGTCACACCAAAGATCGTGTCAGGACGAGTCGTGAACGCACCAATGCTGGCCGATTCGCCATTCACCTCACCAGCAAGTGCGAACTCGATATGCGCACCATGGGAACGCCCAATCCAATTGCGTTGCATCGCTTTCACGTTCTCGGGGAACTCGATGTGGTCCAACTCGTCGAGCAGTTCATCGGCATACTCGGTCATGCGCAGGAACCACTGAGCCATGTCCTTCTGAACGACCTCGAGACCACATCGCCAACAGCGATTATTCTTCACCTGCTCATTGGCAAGGACGGTGTCGCACTCGTCGCACCAATTTACCGGAGCAAAGCGTCTCTCGACCAGCCCAGCCTCGTTAAACTTGAGGAACATCTCCTGGTTCCAGCGATAGTACTCCGGCGTCGAAGTCGCAAACATCCGCCGCCAATCATAGCTGTACCCCATCCGCTCTTGGTCAGCACGAATCATCGCAATATTGCGCTCTGTGACGGTGTGCGGGTGCCCGCCTTCCTTCTTCGCTGCGTTTTCGGCGGGCATCCCGAAGGAATCGTAGCCCATCGGATAGAGGACATTCTTGCCCATCAGGCGCTGGAAGCGAGCCATTGCATCGCCGATCGAGTAATTGCGAACGTGCCCCATGTGCATGAAGCCTGATGGGTAGGGAAACATTTCGAGGCAGAAGAACTTCTCACGAGATTCATCGACTTCTGCCTCGTAGACGCGCGCATCTGCCCAGCGCGCCTGCCAGCGCGTCTCGATTTCTTCTGAATCGTATGCCATATTCTTCACCCCATTCGAGAACGGGAGCCCTCTCAGGCTCCCAAGCTAAGCAGCAGGTCGAGCGATGTGCCCGCCGCGAAGTTAGGTGAAGCAGGCATTCGCGCCATGCCCGCGCCTCGTGCCGTCTCGCTTTCAATGCAACCCAGCGCACTCGCACGCGGCGAATGGTTCTGCGGCCGCTTCAGCAGCAGGAAGATGGGCCGCAGCAAGAGGATGAATTCTCGGCCGGCGCCGCCTCTTGCGGCTCGCAGCACGAGGAGGAATCCTTGCTCTCGACTTGCTTTTCCTCAGAGATTGAGCAGCAAGAATTCGAAGAAGAGTTCGCTGGAATCTCGCAGGTCTCTTGGTCGTGCGCGCCGGGTGAGGTCGGGTCGATGCCATCCTCATCACAGATATCGATGAGAGTGGTGGCATCGTCGTAGAATCCGTCTGGATATGCACAGCACACAGCCATGATTCCCTCAGGCGTCTGCAACACCTTACCGGTGAAGTTGCGATCTCGCAGATACTTCACCGCATCTTCACTCGAATCGAAGT
>CAZNVK010000041.1:0-7111 GCA_964576865.1 uncultured Candidatus Poseidoniales archaeon
TTGATGACTACGAATCGCTTCCAGCCCATCGAATAAAGCGCGACTAACTCGAGGGCTAGCGATTCGACTCCTTCGATTGGATATGGGCGAGCGTCGACGACAATCGCTTGTGATGCGCTCGCCGGCTCGGGCCGGTGCCCGAGCGTCTTTTGTCCAGCGTAACCCTCGCACGGGTTTGCCGCAGAGGATGCGACCGTGCGAATCAAGGCAGCCTCGACGAGATCCTTCCAGACCGATTCTCGTAGGCTGCCGCAATCATAACGGCGGTCGAGGAGCAGAGTCAGGGTCCCCCAAACCCAGGCTCTGCCCTTGTCGACCGAAGCCGCCTCGACAGCGTCGAGGCAGGCGCGCGCCTCTGACCAATCCATCGATGGCAGCCCTGCAACCAGCGCATCGAAAGTGGCCCTTGGCGTGTCCAAGGTGAAAGCGTATTCACCAGCCGGCGTGACCTTGTAGTCACCCGTCGGTGTGGTGTCGACGATATTGCCGAATTTGTCTCGCATTTCGAGGGTCTTCGAGCCGTCCGAATTCGGAGTGACATCGAACATGAACGCGCCGCCGTCGGTGTAGGAGCCGCCGCGCGCGTTCCAGTATTCGTCAGCGCGGCGCCAGAATCGAGTATCTTCAGCCGCGAGCGACTCGAGAACAGCATCGATGACTTGCTTCTCGGAACCACAGAATGCAATTCCAACATCGCCGCGCTGGTAAGCGAATACCTGCGGCCTCAGCATCGAGGTATCGGTAATCCCGAGCAATCGATGAGTCGGCCCGTCCGATTGTGCGATGATGAAGAACCAAGGTCCATCGGGCGAGCCGTGGATGTGAGTCTTCTGAATCGCTTCGTAAACTCCCTGCTTCTCTTCTGGCAGCATGATGAAGTCGAGTTCGCTGGTTGGAGCTAGGCTTTCGATGACGTGTTCAAGCGAATAGCCGTAAACGCGGCGATGTAGATCGAAAGCCAGCGCAGCGACCTCGGTATCGGTGAAGAAAAGCGGTTCCATCCCTCGCTGAGCGAGGTAATCCTTCACCGAGACATAATTCGAGAAATCTCCGTTGTGAACCAGAGCGCAGTCGATTCCCTGACCGAAGGGGTGTGCCCCGCCCGGGTGCGTGACTCTGCCGCGCGTAGGGTAGCGGTGGTGGCCGATCCAGACGTGTGCGGTCATGTCGTCGAGGTGGTAGTAGCGGATGACGTCCTCTGCATATCCAACGATTTTCAGGATGAGAATATCGCGCCCGTGGCTCAAAACAAATGCGTCCGTGCGCCCGTCCTTGGCGTAAAATTCGACGTTAATCGCGTGGGTTGTGTGGAAGGTGTATTCCTCTTCGACCGCGGCTCGGTCAGCCGCGTCGACTACTGCTGAAAGGCTGTTTTCGATGAATTCGTCGACCATCTCTTCCTTCGGGGTGACGAAGTAGCAGACGACGTCCGGAGGTTGGACATCCAATGCCGTGAGGTCTTGCTGCCACGTGTCGAGAGTTGCCATCTCGTGGGTGTGATGCAGATTGTACGAGTCCGCGATGAGGGCTTCGACTCCTGAACGGACCTCGTTGTTGAGGTAGGCGACCGCGTAGAGGTAAGTCGATTCGAGGGTTGCGCGATCGGTGCCGAATTGGGCTGGGTCTAGTCCAACCATTGCGACTCCGCCGCCCTTGCCGTTGCCTCGGTTGCGCATCTGTTCGAGCGAGTCGAATAGGTGACGGCCGGCGACAGGGATTTCACAGGCGAGGCCGACTACTCCGCAGCCGCCCTCGGCCGCGTCTTCCTCGCGGCGCTCGAACTTGGGGTGTGATGCGGTCATTCGGCGGCGCGCGTCGATGAATGTGTTTGGATCGATCATTCGTTCACCTCCAAACCGATTGCAGCCGCGCGCCCGGCCGCTCTGGCGGCTTCGTCCTTGCCCATGTAGCGCAGTAGGTCGGTGCGCCCGCGCAATTCGCTGACATCCGAGAGTCCGAGTTGGCGCAGGATGTCGCGCAGCCGGTACTGCATGGCTCCGTAGAGATTGTTGAGTCGCTCTGCCGCCCAATCCGGCTGAACCCACTCTTGCAATTCAACATCGGTCGTGGTCAATCCCCATGGACATCCACGACCGGATGGACCGCCCTCGCAGTTTGAACAGCGGGTGCAACCCAAACCGACGAGGTCGGTGGTTCCCAATACACAGCCATCGGCACCGAGTGCGATGGCCTTAGCGATATCATCGGCGGTGCGAACACCGCCGCTGGCGATGAGGGTGACGCGGTCGCGTACACCCTCTGCTTGCAGGAATTTGTGCACCTTCGGAATCGCCAATTCGATCGGCATGGCGATATTCTTCTTGGCGATTTCCGGCGCTGCACCGGTGCCGCCGTACGAACCATCGAGATGGATGATGTGCGCACCGGCGTAGAAGGAACCGACCGCGACCATATCGACATCGTGAGGAGTGCTCACCTTGACCGAAAGTAGAGCGGTGGGGTTGACGGTCTCGATCCAATCCAAATGCTTCGAATGATCTTCGACCGAGTAGGTCGAATGGAACGGGAATGGACTGAATAGGCTGACGAATGGAACGCTACCGCGCAACTTCGCAACCTCTTCACCAGCCTTCGCAGCCAACAAATGTCCACCGAGTCCAGGCTTCGCGCCCTGCGCGTACTTGAATTCGACAATCGGCGCCGCCTGAATCGTATCTTCCTCGACGCCGAAATATCCGGTCGCAACCTGAGTGATGACATTCTCCTTGCACTCCAACAACTGAGGAGGATAACCACCTTCTCCAGTCGACATGAATGAATTCCAGCGCGCGGCGTTGCGCGCGCGTGACATCATCACATTCACCGAGACCGAACCGTATGACATACCGCCGCCGTACCACGGAATATCGCAGGTCAACTTCTTCTTCGCATCGCCGCGGCGGTTGAGGTCGAGCTTGGTTCCAATCGAGTCGGAATGCTCGAGCCATTCGCTTTCAGGCAGGAACTTGAAATCCAGCCTGTCGAATCCGCCGTCGGACTTTCCGGTCTTGTAATTGAGGCCCTCAGGGATCTCGCCAGTTTCGGCCATGTACCAAGTTGAGAGAATCAATTCGTCGGTCCAGCGCGCATCTCCAAGCGCTTCTGGTGGGATGAAATCGCCCATCGCTCGCGCGCGCATTCCGTCTTGCATCAGGCCGGTCGTCTTGGTCAGGAGTTCGGGGCTCGGTTCGCGCACGACTCCCTTGTACGCATCTCTGAATTCTCGCAGAATCGACATCAGGCAACACCTCCGCTGACATATCCTTCGATTCCTTCGAAGGCTTCGTCCTCGAGGTGAGAGACGATCATTGAACGACCGAATTCTCCGCGGAGTCGGCGCACTTCGCGGATTCCCATCGCGCCGAGGATTTCGAGCAGCTGGTCACGCCAGGATGCGCAGAGGTTGGTGAGCCGCTGCTCGCCCCACTCGTGTGTCATCTTGCGTGGAAGTGTTCCCTTGACGGCGTCGCGGTCGGTGAGTGAACCGTGCGAGCGACCTTGCAGTGCGAAGAGGACTGGGAGGTCGAGGGCGACCGCATCGAGTCCGCTGATTATCGCCTTCGGGAGGTGATCTGCGCTGACTAGTCCTCCCGCGCCGATGAGGGTGACCATATCTCGGCAGCCCTTCTCGATTAGTATGAGGTGGGCCTCCTTTAGAAGGTCGGAAATGAATCGGCCGTCGTCAAAGCCGCGGCCGTGCAGGTCCGCGTTCAGGTGAATGACGTCGACGCGGTGGTTGACCGCCTTCATCAGGCGCTCTTGCCAGCCGTCAGTAGTGCAGATGCGCACGCCGAGTAGGGCATCGGTTGATGCTCGGGCGGTGGCTAGGGCTTCCTTGTCCCAGCCGTCGAGATAGATGAGACGCGCGGCTGGGAACATCTCGACCATTTCTGGTGCTTTCTTCGAGACGACCGGAACGATGTGAGGGGCGTCCAAGCCCATCTCGATGACTTTCGACGCAGGTAGGCAGGCGAGTGTGTCGATTCGCTTGCTCGTCGCATCGAGAACCTCCACCATCTGTGCTGTCCCCAAATCGCCTGGCGGGACATCGAAGACGAACGGAACCTGAATCGTGAACATGTTCGGTGTTTTTCCTTCGAGATTGCCTTCCTCATCGAAGGAGAGGTGCATGGGCTTGGTTCCGATATCAACCGATGTACCAATCAACTCCCTACCGTGGATTCCATCTCGGCTCGGGCGGACAATCTCGGACATATCCGTCAGCATGCCATCGAATCCAGGTCCGCCAAATCGACCGCGGTAACCTTGACCACGGACAGGCACCATGCCCTTCTTCGCCTCTTCATCGATAGCGGCGATATGTCCGTGAGTAGTGTACGAATCACCGAGCTCGAGCCGCTCGGGATTCGGCAGCACCTTGACGAAATCAGGATGCTGGACGGTGCAGCGGAGGCAACCGACGCATAGTTTCGGGCGAGGTGAGAAGCCACCGACAGGACCCGAGAAAACGCCGTAGGTGCATGGACGAGAGAGGAGTACATCAGGCTTCATTCCGTAGTGAATGACCTCGGAGAGGATGAATTTCGCCAGTCCGACTTTACCCACCTCGACTAAGAATCGGTGAGGCAACGGATCGATGTCGTCGACCTCCTCAGTCTCGATGTGATAGCGATGATATTGGTCCGCCAACTCCCTTCCGATTCGGGCGGATTCCGCCCCGAATCTGTCCAGTGTCAATTCACTTGATGCGGCTGATGCCGTGCCCCCTGTAGTCGACTCAAGCACAAGGCTCACTCCAATATCGGCAGTGCCGTCGCGTCCATGATATAATCATTGGTGCAAATGAATACAAAATTTCTCAAAAAGTGGTTAGATGCACAAATATTTCCACAATAATATGCAATTGTTCAATAAAATAGAAATATATTATACGATTGAACAGTTCATTTTGAAAATTCATCTCCTGTGCTTGTCATTCGTGCAATCTGCTCAAGTGACGAGCCATCGAACCTATCTGCTGAGCAAGTTGAAATGCAATTCTCGCCGCACCTCATTCATGGGTCTTGCCGAGGCATGGGAAGTCCCAGACCTTCGTGCTTTCCTACTCGGCGATACCGCTTCCAAAATGGGTCGGGCCGCCTTCATGACCTCGGTCGGTTGGAAGGTTGCTGAACTCGGCGGCCCGAAGGCCTTTGGCGCCATCATGACTGCATATTTCCTCGGTCATCTTCCGCTGATTATGCTCGGCGGGATGCTCGTAGATCGCATCCCCCGCCGCACCGTCGCACTCGCGATGGATATCCTTCAAGCAATCTTTGCTCTACTCTTCATTCTACTTCTCCTCCTCGGTCTCGATCTCGTCAAGGTGATGATTTTCGCCGCCTTCGTCATGGGGGCTTCCTCGGCCTTCTCGATGCCGGCGATTCAGGCGCTCGTGCCCGACCTCGTGGATGAGGAGATGCTTGCATCGGCGACTGGTTTGCACAATGCGATGCGTACCGCCGCCTGGTCTGTTGGTGGCCTCATCGGCGGCATCGTCATCCGATATTCGACGATTCACGTCGCCCTTTTCATCGACTTGATCTCATTCCTCGTCAGCGCGTGGATTCTATTCGGAATGGATGAGGTTCCTATACAGCGCGATGAGGACCAAGAGGGTGATTTCCGCTCCGAAATGGAAGAGGCGATGGCCTTCGTCGTCAGCCAACCTTGGTTATTCATCGGTATCATCGCCTTCATGGTTTTCCATATTGGTGGAGCGGTCATCGATATTGGAATCCCATTCATCGTGCAGGTGAATGATTGGAATGCGATTCACTATGGGGTATGGGGAGCGATGATGCCGATAGGTGCATCCCTCGGAGCATTATGGGCTGGAGCCAATCCCATTTCTAAGGAGAGCCGAGGGATGATTTTCTATGTCGTCGTAGGAATCGTCGCTTGGCTCGATCTTCTCTATGTCTTCGTCCCTTGGTTCGGTGCAATCGTTTTGATTGCAATCTTCCAAGGATTGATGGGTGGCGTTCTTGGAGTCATCTGGAATACCACAATCGGAGATAGCGTCGACCAGCGCTTGCGCGGTCGGGTCAATTCGATTGATATGATCGGCTCATTCCTCTTCATTCCCTTCGCGCCGATATTCGGAGGCTACCTCATCGATGGGATTGGCCTCAAGGCGACCTTCCTCATCGCTGTTTCAATCATGGTCGCCGCCACAATCATCGGCGTAGTCGTGCCTTCTTTCCGCCGATTCGAGCGGTTACCCACCGCTCGTTTCCCCATCACTGACGATCAAAATCAATATGCGTGAGGTCAACCGAGAACCATCGATCGTAGAATTCACGTTGGAATTTGATTGCTACAACCAAGAGAACTACATAGAGAATCCAAGACTCGGTCGACTTACCCAAACTAACTGGTATTTGCATCATCACCGGGCCATCGAAAATCAGGCATGCGCAGACGTAGAACATTCTTCCGAACGTCGTTAGAATCCCTTCGCCCTCCTGAGCAAGGACCCTCTTGACACGGTTCTCTCGCCATTTATCTGAAGCCCTCTTCAACCTCCAGAACGCGGCCTCCGACTCCTCTCGCTTACTCAGAATCGCTGGCTGAACCGGCTCCTCTTGAGCTTCGGAGGAATTAGCCTTGACCATCGGTACTCCTCACAGCAGTATTACCGATGGTGTGTCATCGTCGGAATCGGTTACGCGATCATCGGCCATAGGTAATCGTCCTCCAGGGCCGAGAGGGAAATGACAAGCCACCGTGTGGCCGCCTTCATCAATGGGTTTCAATTCAGGTTCTTCGACGTCACAAAGCCCTTCCTCCGCGATTGGGCACCTTGTGTGGAATCGGCATCCCGAGGGGGGGTTTGCAGGGCTTGGAACGTCGCCCGATAAGACGATCCTCTCACGCGCCTTCTTTTCCATAGAAGGTTCTGGTATCGCAGATAGTAAGGCGTGAGTGTAGGGGTGTGCTGGCTTCTCGAATAGAGACGAAGTATCTGCGAGTTCGACTATCTTCCCAAGATACATCACCGCGACTCGGTCGCTGATGTGGTTCACGACATTCAGTGCGTGGGTGATGAACACGAAAGTGAGACCGTGCTTCTCTTGGATTTCCTCTAACAAATTCAGCACCTGAGCTT
>CAZNVK010000042.1:0-6440 GCA_964576865.1 uncultured Candidatus Poseidoniales archaeon
GTGTGACTTTCCTACTTCTGATTTCTTCAATTCAGAAAGCAACATTTCAACCGATCTATTAGCGAATTTCACCACTGCATTTCCGTTCTTCCAACGATTACCATTCTTAACGATGCGATGTGCTCCAGAGCTCCATTCTAGGTGAGCCGGCCCCTCTGCGTGTCGGAGTAATTTTTCCAAAATATTCTCCTTGCAATGAACAAATGCTATCACGCCTTGAATGCCTCTTGGCGCAAATGGAATTACCATTCTATCCCTAGAAAACAGTTGGGTACTCATGGTAGCATCGCATTTTGCTAAAATAATCTCTAATCTGCCCTCTTCAGCAGGTTTACCCGCTGGCTTAACAACAGGTCTTGCGATTATACGAATTGTTTCACCCGATTCGAATTTCGCCCTAATCTCCTCTTTCTCATCCTCTGAGTAATCTCCGAATGGGTTAACCCAGGAGGCCTTGTCTTGACGACGGCAATCGAAGCAGTTTTCCTCCACAGGGTTTTCCGCGAAATCCATCAAATCCAGAAGCTTGTTCCACTGTTCTGTTGTGCGATAGGCCGGATTCAACTCATTCTTGCTTCCAATTTTCTCAGGCTCATCCGTCCAATTTAACTTCGAAATAGTATCCCTTAGTCCATCCTTGTTTATCATGTGCTTCTTGAAGCCATTATGTCTGATATTTACCTCAAGAATCCCTTCATGGATAGCTGGTAACCATCTTGATATTATTCCTCGAGCTAATGAATCTGCATCCATCAATTCCTCCTTTGGATGAGGTATCATTATCGACAATCCCGGTTCATCTTTTCTTCTCATGTTGAAGGTCTTTCTGAAATCAATTAGTACGTCCGGATTGTCCTTTTCTGTGAGGGGTAATGGTGCGTATCCATGACCTTCATCCTCACCCGGTTCAGTAGTTGAAAATACTCCAAACGGAGAATAAGTGTCCCACTGTACCTTACCGTGTTTATCGGTGCTTCCTCGTAAATTATGCCATCTAAGAGTCGTCTGACCCATCAGAACTTGTTCGGGATTAGAGGGGGACTTTCTTATTGACCATGATATTTGAGCTCCGATTCTAGAAGCCGCTTCCAATGTGAATTTTCCTTCGCCCCAAGAGCCCCTACGATCTTGATCTTCTGTTGTTGCATTCTGAGCACGAGTGAACCAGAAAAATCGATTCTTCCTGATTTTCTTGAGTAAAGATTTCACCATTCCGGTATTCGGGAGGTCAAATTGGTCGATTTCACCTTCTAATCCAACTGCATTGAAGTCTTCAATTGTCAGCCACGACATTTCTTCCGCTATTGCCTTTCTTCTTTCACTAAGAGAAATTTCATCACCGTCCTGCATTCCAGAATTCAAATGCTTCACAAGTTCTTCACCAAAGTAACGAATTGATTCCGATCTTGGCAGAGAATGCTTTCCATTCCAAATGCCAAACTCAATTCTAACGGGCTCCGACTTGTTGTCCCTAGCATCCATTGAATTCTGTGGCGGTTCTCCAGTCAAAGCATGGATAATCCCTATCCTTAGGAATTCTAAAGCCGACTGCGAATTAGCCTTCTTCATTCCTGGTTGTGTGGAAAGACCGAAAGTCCACTTTCCTATACCTGTACATAGCAATACAGCAATTACTAGTGGTAATGGCAGAAAGAAGCCAATCATGCCACCGCCTCCCTCACTAGATAGTCTCTGAGAACAAGTCGCTTGGACCTAGGTAATCGACAAACGAAGAGATCGCTGGGGAGCTCTGCGAAAATTTCCAAGGCCCTGTGAAGCACAACAGGTAACCAAGGCTTTTCACCACCGGCTAATGCGTGTTTTGTTTTATTTGGAACCCAGGTAAATCGGGTCACACCGTCGCTATATTCTCTGTAATGCAACAGCCCTTTTGCATGCAACTCTATTTCGGCTACAGCTGCGCATATCGCCCAAGCCTTCTCTACTGTGCTTAATGACTTGTTCACAGTTAGGTTGAACCTTCTTGACGGCGCCGAACCGTTCGCGCTCGTGTATACTGAATAAATGCGTGAATCCACACTAGTATTCATGCTGTCACACACGGTGTCCCTAAGTTTTGGTTGAATTGTCAAGAGGTTGTTTAACCTCGTTGACATTGCAAAACTCGTGGCCGCATCTAACACTAACTCCAAGGTGGGGAGTTCGGCTTCGCTTTCCTCTCTATTACTTCTGCCGAGCTGGAAGGGGCGTATCACGCTACCACTTCCTGTCTGGCATTTCTATTCGTTCTCGTGCATGCGTCATTGTTATTGCGTGTTAATTTCATTCGATTAACTCCATTAATTTCAGAAGAAACAAGCAGCGGAGCCTCGTAACATCCACTGCACAACCCCTCTCCTTTCGGAGGGCTGTACTTGTTGCAAATTGGACATCTCATCGGCTCAACTCATCTCTTCGGCTTTCAAGCGGATTAGCGACTGCCATATAATCATTGGGTTGCTCATACCAAAGCCCATTACATCACCTATTACACCTATTAACGCATTACTGAAAGCCATACATGGTAATACTAATACCAATCATTGTCCAACATACCATTGGTCATACCAATACAAAAAATCCCATCAATCTCCAACTAAAAGTCCACCCAACATAGAAATCGTTCACAACCTTGTTTCGGCATATTGAGAAGCCGACTCTCTTTCGCCGGTTCAATGGGAGCACGCATCTCGCGCGTCCATGGAAGAATGGTTCTGGATTCTCGCGGTAACCCAACAGTCGAGGTTGACTGCGTTACCGAAGATGGAACTCTTGGTCGAGCAATGGTCCCTTCCGGAGCTAGCACAGGCCGTCACGAAGCAGTCGAATTACGCGATGGTGGAGGCCGCTGGGCGGGCAAAGGCGTAGACCAAGCAGTTGCGAACGTCAACGGTCCAATCGCTGATGCTCTTGTGGGAATGGATGCTAGCGACCAGGGTGTAATCGATGCAGCAATGATGGCCCTCGACTCAACTCCAAACAAAGGTGAGATTGGCGCGAATGCAATGCTAGGCGCCTCGATGGCCTGCCTGCGTGCTACCGTTGGAACCGGCGAGATCTGGCAACACCTCTCAGATGGAAGTGCATCTATCCCAGTACCTCTGATGAATATCCTCAACGGAGGAGCCCACGCAAACTCGAATGTCGATGTACAGGAATTCATGGTCGTGCCCCACGGCTTCGACTCATACCCAGAAGCGCTACGTGCAGGTACAGAGATCTACCACTCCTTGCGAGCCGTGCTGAAGGAAGCAGGATTACTTGGTGGAGTCGGAGACGAAGGAGGCTTCGCACCAAATCTACCTCGTAACGAAGAAGGTCTACGCTATGTTATGGAGGCAATTACTGGTGCTGGATACACACCAGGCGAACAAGTATCGATTGCGCTCGATGTAGCCAGTCAGGAATTCTTGCACGATGATGGCTACCACATCGATGGCAAGGTGATTAGTGGTTCAGAATTAGGTCGACTATACTCATCTTGGCTCGATGATTATCCAATCGTCTCAATCGAAGACCCATTCGGCGAGGACGATTGGGATTCTTGGGTAGAATTCACTCAGCGTGAAGGGCACCGAGTACAGGTTGTTGGTGACGATCTGTATGTTACCAATCCAGAACGACTTGCTCATGGAATCGAGATTGGAGCATCGAATGCAATTCTCATCAAACTCAATCAAATCGGAACAGTCACCGAAACCTTGGTCGTTATCGCGATGGCAAAGGCTGCAGGCTTCGGGACAATCATCTCGCACCGCTCTGGGGAGACGGCTGATTCAATCATCTCAGACATCGCTGTTGGGACCGATGCCGGCCAAATCAAGACTGGGGCGCCGGCCCGCTCAGACAGGACGGCCAAGTACAATCAACTCTTGAGAATCAGCGAGCAGTGCGGTGATTACGCCAGCATTTTCTGACTGGTTCAGGATTCAAGGCTCGCGAGCAGAAGCGGTAAGACGATTGTTGCGTCAGACTCGATTACGAAGCGTGGTGTCTCTACGCCGAGCTTACCCCAACTGATCTTCTCGTTTGGTGGCGCGCCCGAGTAACCACCGTAGGACGGGCGCGACTCAGAAATTTGCCCAAACCAAGCCCACAGCGGAACCTGCTCGCCGACATCCTGTCGCAGCATAGGCACGACGCAGATCGCGAAGTCGCCGGCGATGCCGCCGCCAACTTGCAGAATACCAGTAGGTGAGTCGTCCTCGCGATACCAATCGGCGAGGGCTTGCATCGCGTGCAGTCCGCCCTTGACGATGTCAGCACTTTGAATGGTGCAATCAATTACCTTGCTAACGAGAATATTCCCCAGAGTCGAATCCTCCCAGCCGGGGACGAAAATCGGCAGATTAGCGTCCGCGGCTGCCATCAACCAAGAATCGGCTGGGTCTGAATCGAATTCCAGCTCGCCGTGTAGCAGCAAATCGTAGAGGTATTCATGCGGAAAACGACGGTCACCGGCTGCCTCAGCATCTTTCCAGAGTTGAAGCAGAGGCTTCTCGATGTAGCGAATCGCTTCCTCTTCGGGAATCGCTACATCAGTTACACGGTTCATTCCACGCTCCGCTAAATCGGCATCCGATTGTGCACTCAAATCCCGCCAATCAGCTACCCTTTCATAGCTCGAAGATGCGACTAAGCGGAAGAGATCCTCCTCCAAATTAGCGCCCGTACAACAAATCGCGTGAATTTTCTGAGCACGGATTGCAGGCGCTAGCGAGCGCCCAATTCCAGCGGTCGACATAGCGCCAGCGAGGGTGATGATTAGTCGCCCTCTTCCGTCAAGAAATCCATTCAAAGATTCAGCACAATCGGCGAGAGCGCCAGCATTGAAGTGATTGTAATGGCGCCTGATAAAATCTCTAATCGCCATCATTTCACCTCATGTCTTCTCAAGATCCTCGTGTAGAAATCTCTCAACTTCTTCCCGCCGAATTAGTACCAAATCCCCCATTGCTGCCCTCAACGTTTCGTCGAGGTCGTCGGCAATTTCGTTGGGGTCCGCGCCGCCACAGGTGAATGCATCAACCGCAAGCCAACCCTTGTCGTAGTAGCAGTGAGCACTGATGTGACTTTCATCGAGTAGCACCATGGCAGCGAATCCTGTAGGCGAAATCACACCGTCGAATTCCTCAACATATGAGTGGACAATTCGAACATTTGCTGCATTGGCTGCGGCAATCATCTTCTCCAGCATCCAAGTGCCATCATGGACTCCATTTCGATGATATCCATTGTAATCGACATAGACATGCTTGCCGTGAGCGCCAGTCATCGAACCACCTGAGTAACCTAGTTCGGGGCAGGTTTTGATTTCAATGATTCTCAGGAAAGCCAAGCCTTCAGTCGGCGCAATCCTTCGTGAATCACTTCTTCATCAGCGGCGTACGAAACCCGAACGAATCCCTCGCCGCCAGCGATTAGACTCGCGGGAATCAACTGCACCCCAGCCTCAAGCGCTCCATCAGCAAATTCGAGGTCGGTCATGCCAGTTCCTGTGACATCGACGAATGCGTAGAACGCCCCCTCGCAATCCCCCACGCGCAACCCGGGAATCTCGGATAACCCCTCGGTCATGATGTCGCGTCGTCTCTGGTACTCCGCGTTGAATCGCTCGACTGCGTCGTCGCACGATAGGGCGACGCGCGCGGCTTCCATGAGGAAGGTCGGAATATGGGAAGCCGAGTTCGCCTGAGATTTGATTGCAGCTTTCATCGCCTCGCTCGGCCCGGTCAAGAAACCGAT
This sequence comes from uncultured Candidatus Poseidoniales archaeon, assembly GCA_964576865.1. GTDB lineage: Archaea > Thermoplasmatota > Poseidoniia > Poseidoniales > Thalassarchaeaceae > MGIIb-O1. The sequence continues at coordinate 5,746 of CAZNVK010000042.1, forward strand.
TCGCATACCGGTCATCGCCCAGGATTTCGACCAGCCGTTGACGATGAGCGTGCGTTCTGCCCCACCAGGTACGCTGGCTGGTGAGACGTGTGGATAATCCATCCAATTGAGGCGGGCGTAGATCTCGTCGGAGACGATCCACAAGTCATGTTCGACGGCGATGTCGACGATTGCCTGAATCTCTTCTGGGGTGTATACGGCACCGGTCGGATTGCACGGCGAGTTTAGCAGAATCATCCGAGTTTTGTTGGTGATGGCCGCCCGAATCGCCTCCAAATCGGGATGGAAGTTGTCTCGGCGCACGGGAACATTGACCGGCACAGCGCCGATGAATTGCAACATCGGTTCGTAACTCGCCCAAGCTGGCGCTAGCAAAATCGCCTCGTCACCGGGCATTGTTGAAATCATGAATGAGTAAAGCAAAGCCTGCTTGGCGCCAGGTGTAATCACAACATCCTCAGCGCTCACACTCACATCGTGATGGTGCGCCAGATAGTCGGCCACGGCCTGACACAGATCCATCGCGCCCGGGCCGCGCGTATACTTCGTATTCCCAGCTTCCAATTCAGCAATCGCTGCATCGATCACCTCGCGCGGCGTATCGAACCCCGGTTCACCCACAGTCCAGCGCACGACCTCAGGACCAGGGGGTTGTAGGTAAGGGGCGAAGCCAACGCCAAGCCCCTCGTAGCGCG
>CAZNVK010000043.1:0-6281 GCA_964576865.1 uncultured Candidatus Poseidoniales archaeon
TGCTCGGCCTCCTCGCTCTGCTTCACACCGCGCCCTCGCTTCACTTTGGATTGAATCTTGCGCGCAGGTGCGGGGCTTTGCGAAGGTGCGAATGCTCAAGGTCCGCCGGCGCGAACAGCCTAGCGTGCCGCGCCGGAAATATGGACGACTGACCAAAGTCGTCGAGATTCCTCCGAAGGACAATTGCTCGCGCTGCCGGTCAGGAAAATTCTGTCCGCTGCCCGGCCATCCCGGCAATTCCGTTGCTCCCGACCGCGAATGGCAAGGGCCGGAAGCGGTCGACAAGCGCTCCAACAAGAAGAATCCAGCAAGGAAATGAACGAGGTCACTCTTGTCGGATGGTCGGCGCTGGCGCCTCAAAGTATTCTGATTCCAGCTCTTCCTCGACTGCCGCATTCACTTCAAGCTCGGTTAATTCGGGTAGTCTCTGGACCCTGTGGTAAATCTCGCGCAGCGTCTGGTCACTGATTTCCAGATAGACGCGCGTGGTAGCGATACTCGCATGACCGAGCAATCGCTGAATCGTCACCAAATCAGCCCCGCGCTCAAGCAAACCGGTCGCGAAAGTATGCCGAAGCGTGTGCGGGGACAAGCGTGAGCGCGGAATATCAGCCTCGTCAGCGAGCCTATCGATCAACTTCTGAATCGAGCGCGGATTGATTCTTCGCCCGCGACTCGACAAAAACAAGGCGCGTTCGGAATCCTCATTCTCTACCTGCTTCTCACGCATCACTCGAATCGGATTCCACGCCTCAATCGCCTCGGTTGTCGCCTTGGTGAACAGCACAGTCCGGTCCTTCTCTCCCTTGCCACCGATGACCAAAGCGGACAGGTCCTCATGGTCGACGTCATCGACATCGAGATTGCATAATTCGGAGACCCGCAAGCCTGTGTCGAGCATCGTAGTCACAATCGGATGAGCCAGCGGGTCTTCCATTCGCAACGCCGCCGAGCGCACTTTCAGTACCTCTGACCGACCCAGCGGCCGCGGCAGAGGGCGCCTGCGCGCGGGGCGTTGAACCCACTCTGGAATCGTATGTCCCAACCACTTCAGCAAGTGAGAAACTGCAGCTATTCGTGCATTGATGGTTGCCGGCTTCAATTCGCCAAGACCGTGTAACCAAGCATCTATTCGTCCCAAGGAAGGGTCAGCGCGCTCGTGAAAAACCCGTACCGGAATCGTCTGCGCCTCGTCCCAATCGATCTCGACTTCACTAGGTAGCGCGGTCATCGAGAAGTCGCGCGCTGCGACCGTGTAAGCACGAATCGTGTGCGTCGATTTCTTCTCAGCGCGCAATTGTCCGGTCCAGCATTCGTACCAAGGAAGCGCGGCCAAGCGCATCAGGCGTGTGGGGAGGACGGGGGTTTGCGTTGCCGGCGAAATTGAGTTTGCATCCAAACCGACTGGAGTGGTGTCGAACCAATCGCTTGTGCGGGAGTTCTGCGAACGCGAATCGGAAGGTGATTCTTCGAACCGCCCCTGCGTAGCCTCTCGGCCAGCGTACCCTCCTTCATCGCCATCCATATCGTGGTCCCTCGCCTCTCTCCGCCGCGAACGACGGGTGCATCCCTGCCCATACGGGCGAGCCCAAGTGCGTCTATCCCGACTTGAATGCTTCTGATGATGCGAGGCGCTCGGCGGTGGTTTGCGCGCGCGGGGAAAATCGCCGCGAGAGCGGGCATAGGGTCGGCCGAACGGCTCGACTCTTCGTTTGAATTTCTTGGACTGATGTCCGATTTCACTCTGTGAACAGAGTGTTGTCTGGCGCTGTTGAATCGGGCAACTGCGCCTCTGCTCGCGACTGCTCGCGAAGTGCTGTGAGGCGCGAGTGCAAGTGTCGGGCGACGGCTCCTGCTACGTTGACGTTCGAGGCGCCCTCGATGCCCTCGAGTCCTGGGCTGGAATTGACTTCGAGGACGAGAGGTCCATCGCGGGATTCGAGCATGTCGACACCCGCGATGTCCATTCCGAGAATGTTCGCTGCAGCGAGCGCGATCGAGACGTGCTCATTTGTCAGGTGAACGCGCTCGACGCGGCCACCGAGATGGAAGTTTGAGCGGAATTCGCTGCCCGCGGCGCGGCGGCGCATGGCGGCGACAACATTGCCGCCGACGACGAATACACGAATGTCCTGGCCATGGGATTCTTCGATGTAGGTCTGGACGAGCGGGCGCATTCCTCGCTCGAGCATTTGTTGGACGAGTTGGCGAGCTTGGTGGTGGGTGTGAGCGAGGAAGACGCCTGAGCCTTGCGTGCCTTCGGTGGCCTTGACGACGCAAGGCACGCCACCGACGCGCGCGATAGCGCGGTCGGTGTCTTCCATCGCCGCGACGTGCGCGGTTGTTGGAATCGGAACGCCTGCGTCAGCCATCAATTGGCTGGCGAGCAACTTGTCGCGGCTCTGCTGAATCGCAGATGATGGATTTAGGATGATGACGCCCATCTGTTCAAATTGGCGAACGATGGCTACACCGCGGCGTGTGATCGAATATCCGATTCGCGGAATCACCGCTTCGCACTCAACCGGCCAGCCGCGGTGGAAGATGCGACCGCCCTTCTCATCGACGACCACTGTCAGGGATAATGGGTCGAGGATGCGGACCGCCCAACCAGCCTTCTCCGCCTCCTCGGCGAGACGGCGCGTCGAGTACAACCTCGGGCCGCGCGAGAGGATGACCAAGCGTGGGTCCATGTCTGCGGCCGACCGCCTTCCCTTCTTGAGTCTGACGGCTGCGAAGGAGGAGCCGCGAGAGCCGTTGAGCGGGTCGGCCGAGCTCCTTACGCGCGTGTATGCGCGTTCCGCAAAGCGGAACGCCGAAGGTGTTGAAAGACCCACTGCGAGACTGCGACCCCGTTCGTGGGGTGAGGGAGCAGTATGGATCGCGAGTCATTGTCGGAGAAGAAGGTCTCCGAATTGCGCGAACTGTGCAAGGAGAACGGCTTACTCGTCTCCGGAAAGAAGGACGAACTCATCGCTCGCTTACTCGGCGAGGCCAGCGCTTCAAGCCCAGCGGTCGCCGCAAAGAAACCCGATGTTTCCGCGCCGGTTGAGAGTGGCAGCGCGCGCGACGACGCGATCGACCGGCTAATCGCTCGCGTCGAGGCTGGCGGCGGAGGAGAATCAGAACCCGAGCCGGCAGTAGTTGAAGCAGAAATTCCTCAGGTGGTGGAGGCTGAGGTCACCCTCGAAGCCGAGGTCATGGAGGCCGAAGTCATCGAAGCCGAGGTCGAACCGACGACAGCCGCTAAACCGGCCCCTGACACCATCATCCTCGAGGCCGAGCCTGAACTTCCCTCAGACGAGGTCATCCTCGAAGAAGAGACTCCGGCATTGATCCTCGAAGAGGATGATGACCCTTGGTTCGGTGGAATGATCGCGGACGAGGAAGAACCGACACTCATCGCTGACGAGGTGGCAGCAGAGCCCGTCTCCGAGGCTTCGATTACCATCACTCTGCCGAGCCTATCATCAATCGAGTTCACACCAAGAATGGTCGGCGCCCTTACCATCACCGCTCTCATTCTGGGCGCCGTAGGTTTCACCCTCTTCGTCAAAGAGGACTCATCCTTCCAAGCGCGAAGCCTGCACTATGGCGATAGCATGCAATTCGATATCGGCACCTCGAGCATCGCAATCGAGGGTGACGATATGGTCGCCATCTTCCGAAATGCCGCAGGAGGAGCCCTCGACGACGCCTGCGGCGAACTCACAGCAGAGATCACTTCAGGGACTGGAAGCATCAGCATTCGGAAGGGTGATACAAGCGAAATTATCCACCCTTCCGACAAACAATTCAGCGGCGCAGTACCCGCTTTAGACGCCTATGGAAGAACCCATCTCGCCGCTGAGAGAATCCTCACTCATTCGATGAATATCGACCTCGACGGCAAGACCTGGAGGAATCCTGACGACTGTGGAAATACGGGGTGGATTTTGGAGGATAATAACGTCGATATGACGACGAAAACTTGGACTGATATCGGCGACCGCCAGCTGATTCGAACCAGCACGGACATGACGATTCGGGACGTTGACAATCGAGCGACGAACCTTGAAGCGACGACTTTTGGATTGGACGCGATTTCAGGCTTGGGAGTGGCGACGTCATTCGTTTTGATGCCCTTGACACCAATCGACTTGCACGACTTTTTCGGTGGAAATGCGTTGACCTCCGGTTCAACTTCGGCTGAGGGTGATGATTGGACTTGGACGGTCGGCGACGAGCTGAATGATGCGGTGCATGGGCTCGTCTATCCGATCACGATGTCGCATGAGGAATTCGATGTTTGCAACGGCCACATCAGAGTGGATTTGCTGGTGAAGAGCGGTGTTCCGTGGCCGGTGCAGCAGGATGTGAGCATCGTGGTCGACAAGAGTCAGAAATCGAGCGAGTGCGGACTCATCGAGTCCTCGCTCTCGGATGCAGCGATTCCCGATGGGAGAATCACGATTCTGTTTTCAATGCGCGCGACGAGCAGTCAATCTGGCGATAGCGCGATTGAGTGGTTGGTGGATTATACGAGTAAGCCCGGGCCGGGCGAGGACCGGCCCGGAACCAGCGCCCAGCGCGATTGGGGTGTTGCGATGCCGGATGAGAGCAGCAAGCGCGTTTGGGATTTGGAGGCGGCGCTGGAGTGCACGGTGGCCAATTATTCCTCAAGCGGGGTGGCTACCGCCATCGAGGCCGGCGGATATGTCTGGAAGGCCTCGACGGTAATCATTGATTCCGCGATCCAGTGGAATATGTCGTGGGTGACCGAGGACGAGCGTGCAGGATGGACCGTCGTCAAGGAGCGTGACGGTGGCTGTGCAATGGTCGAGGACGAGCGTTTGGACGACGGGACCGTGCAGTGGAATCGAAATGCGATTCCCGAGACTCTGACCATGCAAGCTCTCGAGTCTCGACTATTAACAAGCTCGCGGTACCCCGGTTTGAATCTCTACATCAACGATGGAAATGCCGGATGGGACGAGGGGGTCGAGTACGGATATCGTCTCTCGGTTGCCGAGGAAAACGAGTTGTTTGACCTCGTGCCGGTCAGCCTTGGAGAGGGTGCGGTCAGCGTCGGGGCGGAGAAGACTTGGACCGATTCAAGCAACCGCGAGCATCGGGTCAGCTTCGCCATGGATGCTGAGAATGGACGGATGCTCGGATGGTTCCATCACTGGGCGCCGGCGGACTGAACGGCGGTTGACACACGGATTGATTCGGCGCGCGCGTAAGGGGGACCGAACCGCGCTCAGCGCCTCGCTGATTGGCGGCACATTCAACACGCGTGCGAGCGCCGGAGGCGCTCGTATGAACCTCAACGAAGAGTGGGACGAATTGCCCGAAGTAGGTGCTGCCCCGCTCATCATCGACGCTGATTTCGTCGAGGTTGAGGAAGACCGCGGAGTGCCTTCGCTCGACGCGGTCGACGAGATTAGCACCGCCCAACCGAGGCGACCCCTCGAATTGCCGAGGGGTGCAAGGACGCCCGAAGGAAGGGCTCGCGTCGTGACCGTGATCAATCAAAAGGGCGGCGTTGGAAAGACCACGAGCGTCATCAATATCGCCGCGCAAATGGCCTTGCGAGGACACAAGGTCCTCGTCATCGATGCGGATTCTCAAGGCAATTGCGCGACCGGACTCGGAGTCGACAAATCCCGAGTCCGAACGACCACGCGCGACCTCATGCTCAACCCGGAAAGCGCGGTCGATAGCCGACACGCAACAGCGGTCGAAAATGTCCACATCATCGTCGGCGATAGGACCCTAATCGGCCTCGAACAAGAGATGCTCCGCCAACTTGGGAGAGAGCGGCGAATGACCGAGGCACTAGCACCGCTCCTCCCCCATTACGACCTCGTCCTCATCGACACGCCCCCATCCCTCGGACTCGTCACAATCAACGCACTGGTAGCCAGTGATGGCATCGTAATCCCAGTACAAACCGAGTACTTCGCACTCGAAGGGCTCGCCATGCTCGCAGGCACGATCCGCGAGGTCAGAGGTCTGCTAAACCCGCGGCTCGGCGTGGACGGTGTGATGCTCACCATGCACGCACCAACCCTGCTCAACCAACAGGTGGCGGCGGAGGTGAAGGAGGCGTTTCCCGAACTCATCGTCGAACCGGCGGTGAGGCGCAATATTCGCTTGGCTGAGGCACCCAGTCACGGCATCCCAATCCACCTGCACGACCCCAAGAGCAACGGCGGCCAAGACTACCAGAAAGTCGCGAGTGTTCTCGAGTCCCGCTGGGGGCTCATCTGAGTGGCAAAACGCGGGCTCGGGAGGGG
>CAZNVK010000044.1:0-5480 GCA_964576865.1 uncultured Candidatus Poseidoniales archaeon
GCCCGAGGAACAATTAGTACTGTTCCAGGACAAGTTCTGTCTGAGTCGATGTGATGTCACCGGGAGCGGTGAGCCACATTCGGTCGAGAAGATCGCGAAGCGCGACCGTATCATCGACGTGAACGATTCCAATCAAGTCGGCGTCGCCAGAAATCTCGTAGACGCACTCGACGCCGTCCCAACCAGCGAACTCTCCAGCGAGGCTACCAATCTCAGTACCAGGTCCAACCTTGATGCGAACAAGAGCGGTCAAACCGATGCCAGCCTCGCGAATTGTATACCCGCGCACAACGCCTTCTTCCTCCATGCGCTTCATGCGTGTGCGCACGGTTCGCTCGGTGACTCCAACCTTCTTGGCAATCTCTACGAAGGGGGCTCTGGCGGACTCGCGGAGAACTGCGAGGATCGATCGGTCAAGGGAGTCTACGGCAACCATGCGGCCTTCCGATTTTGGAACCCTATTTGTATGTTAGGTGTCAATTGTCACAATTTTGCATCGAATATTTTTCCGGATTTCGGATAATTTCTCTACTAAATGTCGAAGTTGCATTCAAATGGGGCGCCGTTCCGTTCGTATCGATGGGCGCGGATGAGGGGTACACCCAGCTGAAGGTCCAGCAGTATCTGGATGACGTATCCAAGCTCAACATCTCACCAGATCAAACCCAATGGTACAACGTCGACGTGGCTAACGTGCTCTCTGGAACTCGAATACTCGGTCATGAGGTCGACGAGCACTCGGGCTCGTCGCTTCTTTTTCTCGAGCGCAGCGTGATGCTTTGCTGTCCTGAGTCGGGGAGGATGCATCATTTCCCGAAGCATTTGTTGCATTGTTTCGTTGATGATAATCGGACTAAATGCGACGCGCCGGATGGGGTTTTGATGCGCGCGGAGTTATTTTCGATTACGCCGAACGGCGAGCAATTGGCTTGGGAAAGGTGCTGCCGTTCGGAGATGGAAGTTCCAGGCGTTCAGAGTGCGGTTGCCCGCTGGCTGTCTTGGCTGAACGCCTGATGGGCGCGCTTGCACTCGAAGTCTGCGCCGGGTTTTCGCTTCATGGTGCGGCGGCCTCGCGGCGGTATCTTGAGAAGGCGCCCGCCGGTCGCCGGTTCAATGAGTGCTCGCATCTCGCGTGTGCACGGTCGGATGGTGCTCGATTCGCGGGGCAATCCGACCGTAGAGGTCGATTGTCTGACTGAGGATGGTGTGCTTGGGCGGGCGATAGTCCCCTCGGGTGCGAGCACTGGACGGCACGAGGCTGTGGAGCTGCGCGATGGTGGCGAGCGCTGGGTTGGCAAGGGTGTTGACCGGGCAGTTGCCAATGTGAATGGGGCGATTGCTGAGGCGCTTGTCGGCATGGATTCGGGCGACCAAGCGGCTGTTGATACTTCTATGCTGGCGCTTGACTCGACTTCTAACAAGGGCGAGATTGGCGCCAATGCAATGCTCGGTGCTTCGATGGCTTGTCTTCGGGCGGCTGTTGGTGACGGCGATATTTGGCAGCACCTGGCCGCTGGTGGTGAAGGTGGTGCGGATTCAACGAGTTTGCCGGTGCCGCTGATGAATATCTTGAACGGCGGGGCTCATGCGAATTCGAATGTCGATGTTCAGGAATTCATGATCGTGCCGCACGGTTTCGATTCCTTCCCCGAAGCGCTTCGCGCGGGGGTTGAGATCTACCACTCGCTGCGCGCCGTCCTCAAAGATGCTGGGTTACTTGGTGGAGTTGGCGATGAGGGTGGCTTTGCACCAAATCTTCCACGCAATGAGGAAGGGCTCGGCTTCGTGGTCGATGCAATTTCGGGTGCGGGGTATGCCCCTGGAAATCAGGTGTCGATTGCACTAGACGTTGCAAGTCAGGAGTTCTTGCACGAGGACGGTTACCACATCGATGGCAAAGTGATGAGTGGCTCGGAATTGGGGAGGCTTTACTCGGCTTGGTTGGATGATTATCCAATCGTTTCTATCGAGGACCCATTCGGCGAGGACGATTGGGACTCGTGGGTTGAGTTTACTGCGCGCGAGGGGCACCGAGTCCAAGTCGTCGGTGACGATCTTTACGTGACCAATCCTGAACGCTTGGCAAAGGGAATTGAGATTGGCGCATCGAATGCGATTCTCATCAAACTCAACCAGATTGGCACGGTTACCGAAACTCTCGAAGTAATCGCGATGGCGAAGGCCGCGGGCTACGGCACAATCATCTCACATCGCTCTGGCGAAACCGCTGACTCGATCATCTCCGACATCGCTGTTGGCACTGATGCAGGCCAGATTAAGACCGGTGCACCGGCCCGCTCAGACCGCACAGCCAAGTACAATCAATTGCTTCGAATCAGCGAGCAGTGCGGCGATTACGCTAATATTTTCTGACTCTGCAAAACGATATAATTGAATCGTGGTTAGATATTCCCAACGTAAGCGACATCGCCCTCACAATCGTTATCGCATCCCTCTGGTGCACAGCAATCCTCGGTGAAACCAAACTTTTCGTAGAAGGCGCGAGCGCGGGCATTTCCGCGCTCGACTCTGATTCTGGCTATGTTGAAACCCATCTCTCTGAGTTCTCTCAAACCAACTCGGAAGAGTTCTCCTCCAACGCCACTCCCTAGCACGTCTGGATGAACGTAGATTGCCCAGACTTCGCCTATCTTGGACCCCTCAGTTCGATCAGGGCCGACGCTGACAAAACCGGTCACAATGTTCGAATCATCCACTTTAACGTGAATCCTTGAGCCTCGACTATCTGCGAGAATTCTAGACCATTTCTCCTGAAAGTGTAGTGGAGTTTTCAGAGCATTGGTTTCTGCCGACAATAAGTCAGTATAGGTAGCATGCCACGCATCGTGGTGAACGCGAGCGATGGCGTTAGCGTCCTCCGGTATAGGGCGGCGAATCAAGCCTGATCCTCCAGACTTGCAAGAAGAAGCGGCAGGACGATGGTCGCATCGGACTCGATGACGAAGCGTGGCGTCTCGACGCTGAGCTTCCCCCAACTGATTTTTTCGTTTGGCGGCGCGCCCGAATAGCCACCGTAGGACGGGCGCGACTCAGAAATCTGCGCGAACCATGCCCACAGCGGCACCTGCTCACCGACATCTTGGCGCAGCATCGGCACGACGCAGATAGCAAAATCTCCCGCGATGCCGCCACCCACCTGCAGAATGCCGGTGGGTGAATCGTCCTCGCGATACCAATCGGCGAGGGCTTGCATTGCGTGCAGTCCGCCCTTGACGATATCCGCGCTTTGAATGGTACAATCGATTACTCGACCAACGAGAATGTTGCCCAGCGTCGAATCCTCCCAACCGGGGACGAAAATCGGTAGGTTGGCGTCAGCGGCAGCCATCAACCATGAATCGGCAGGGTCGGAATCGAATTCCAACTCGCCGTGGAGCAGTAAATCGTAGAGATACTCGTGCGGAAAGCGACGATCTCCGGCAGCCTCAGCATCTTTCCAGAGTTGAAGCAGGGGCTTCTCGATGTAGCGAATCGCCTCCTCTTCGGGAATCGCTACATCGGTGACGCGATTGAGTCCGCGCTCGGCAAGAGCTGCATCAGCATCAGCACTCAAATCGCGCCAATCCTCGACCCTCTCATAGGAGGAGGATGCGACCAAGCGGAACAGATCCTCCTCCAAATTCGCGCCCGTGCAACAAATCGCATGCACCTTCTGGGCGCGAATCGCCGGCGCCAAAGAGCGACCGATTCCAGCAGTCGACATGGCGCCGGCCAAAGTCACGATTAGGCGCCCGCCACCGCCGAGAAATCCGTTCAGCGACTCGGCGCAATCAGCCAGCGCCCCGGCATTGAAGTGCAGGTAGTGGCGCTGGATGAAGTCCCGAATAGCCATCTCCCAACCTCACGTTCATTCGACTGAATCGCCACCTTCGAGATCCCTGTGCAAGAATCTCTCGACTACCTCGCGGCGCATCTGAACAAGCCCATCCATCGCGCCGCGCAGAGCCTCATCCAGCGCATCGGCAGCAACCTCGGGATCGCTGCCCCCACAGGTGAAGGAATCGATGGCCAGCCAGCCATTTCCGTAGTAGCAATGAGCGCTGATGTGGCTCTCATCAAGTAGCACGATGGCAGCGAATCCAGTCGGTGAAACGCTGCCGTCAAACTCCTCGACATGCGAATGCACAATCCGTACGCCAGCAGCATTCGCAGCCTCGACCATCCTACCCAGCATCCACTCACCATTGTGGACCCCATTACGGTGGTAACCGGTGTAGTCGACGTAGACATGCTTGCCGTGTGAGCGAGTCATGGGGGCACCTGAGCAAACCTGCTCGGGACAGATTCCAATTTCAACCATTCTCAGGCCCGGCGCGACCGAATCAAGGCCACTTCGCGTCGCTATCAGCACAGCCAAGCCTTGAGCCGACGCAATCCTTCGTGGATCACTTCTTCATCGGCGGCGTAGGAAACCCGCACGAATCCCTCGCCGCCAGAAATCAAACTCGCTGGAATCAATTGCACCCCCGCCTCGAGCGCTCCATCGGCGAATTCGCGGTCGGTCATGCCCGTTCCAGTGATATCGACGAAGGCGTAGAACGCCCCTTCGCAATCGCCTACGCGCAAGCCGGGAATCTCGGACAATCCCTCGGTCATGATGGCGCGTCGCTTCAGGTACTCCGCGTTGAATCGCTCTACTGCGTCGTCGCACGATAGGGCGACACGCGCGGCTTCCATGAGAAAAGTCGGAATGTGGGAAGCCGAGTTCGCCTGAGATTTGATTGCAGCCTTCATCGCCTCGCCCGGCCCGGCCAAGAATCCGATTCGCATGCCCGTCATCGCCCAAGACTTCGACCAACCATTGACGATTAGGGTACGCTCTGCGCCGCCGGGAACGCTAGCCGGCGAGACGTGCGGGTAATCCATCCAATTGAGGCGGGCGTAAATTTCGTCGGAGACTATCCAAAGGTCGTGTTCTACAGCGATATCGACAATTCCTTGAATTTCCTCGGGCGTGTAGACCGCACCCGTCGGATTGCACGGCGAGTTGAGCAGAATCATCCGCGTCTTGCCAGTAATCGCCGCCCGAATCGCCTCCAAATCGGGATGGAAGTTGTCTCGGTTCACGGGAACATTGACTGGGACAGCCCCGATGAGATTCAACATGGGCTCGTAACTAGCCCAAGATGGAGCGAGCAGAATCGCCTCATCCCCAGGCATCGTCGTCATCATGAATGAGTAGAGCAATGCTTGCTTGGCACCCGGCGTAATCACCACATCTTCGGCGCGCACACTAATTTCGTGATGGCGCGCCAAATAGTCGGCCACGGCCTGACACAAATCCATCGCGCCCGGGCCGCGCGTATACTTCGTATTACCAGCCTCCAACTCGGCAATCGCCGAATTAATCACCTCGCGCGGCGTCTCAAAACCAGGTTCACCCACAGTCCAGCGAACGACCCCGGGACCAGGGGGTTGTAGGTAAGGGGCGAAGCCAACGCCAAGCCCCTCGTAGCGCG
>CAZNVK010000045.1:0-5472 GCA_964576865.1 uncultured Candidatus Poseidoniales archaeon
GTTGGTCGGCGGACAATACTGCCTACGTTGGTTGTGATTACGATGGAGTGCACAATGATACGGCGCCTGTGACGCTGGATGCGGACAAGGTGGTTCACTGCCGGTTGGAATTGGAGAATCAGCCGCCGTTCATCATCTGGACGACACCTGAAGATGAGGCGGAGTTCCCCAGCGGGTCATCGGTGATGCTGGATGCAAGCGCTTCTTGGGATTTGGATGACGACCCGCTGACATTTTCTTGGACGAGTAGCATAGATGGCGATTTGATCGCCTCCTGCGTGGGAGTATTGCCGGCGGGTGACAACGGCTCGTACTTGGCTACGAATAACCCGCCGGAGACTCCAGATGGTTGCCTATCTGATGGTGAGCAGGAGATTACTCTGGAGGTCTGCGATGATGAAGGTAATTGTGTCAGCGAGATGCGAGAGATCGAGTTGTTCAACCGACCTCCCTCCCTCTCTGTCTCGACCTCTCCGAGCATCTCTTCGTGGGGGATAATGCACTTGGGTCGGACGGCAAATGCGACGATTTCACTCGATGGAAGCAGCGACCCTGAAGGCGACGAGTTGACTTGTTGGATTGAGACGAATTACGGATTCTCGACGCCGACAGACGAGGGATGTTCGATGCTCTTTGACCTCGATTTCCCTGGCGCACCGAATCAATTCACGCTGACGATTTATCTTTCAGATGGAAATAATCCAGCGGTGACATGGAGTTTTGATGTGCGCCTGTTCAATGAGGTTCCGCCGGCTGAATTCGATGTACTGCGGGCCGGCGAGACCTCGGCGCATCTGGTGACCCTCGATGGGATGATGGTCAGCGACCCTGAGGGAGACGAGGTCAGGTTCGAGTTCTGGAGCGACCTTGACGGGCTGCTGGCCGAGGGCACTACGCCCGATGCGGAAATCGAGTGGCAGGGCTGGTTGACCGAGGGTATTCACACCATCACGATGTACACCAGCGATGATCGCTCGGGACACGTCAATACATGGAATTCCGCGACCGCTCAGGTCAGCGTCAACAATTCCGCCCCGGTCGCGGTCATCGCCCAACCAGCCGACGAAACCCTCACCGATTCGGGGGTACTCATCCGCTTCGACGCGACAGGATCTGGCGATTGGGACCTCGCCTGTTCGGACCTTCCAGACAATGGCTCAGGCTTCGTCTGCAGCCCGACAGCGGCAGCCAGCACCGACCTCGTCAGCGTGGTCTGGACCTCAGACCGATTGCTTGAGCCGATAGGCAGTGGCTGGATTCTCGATGCTCGTCTGCCGTACGGCCACCACACGGTGACTCTGACCGTCGACGATGGATCAGGAGTCGAGGCCACCGCATCCATCGTCGTCCGAGTCGAGGAATCCGCACCGATTCTCGTCCTCGACTCCCCAGTACCAGACATCGAAGTCTACTCGAACGGACCTGTCCTCTTTGACTTCCGTCGCTCCTTCGACCCCGACGGCGACGATTTCACCGTCACCGTCACATCTAGTCTGATGGTCGAACCGATCCTCGAAGACAAGACCAACGAGTATTGGTACAACGATTACCTTCCACCCGGTGAGCACGAATTGACCTTCGAACTCACCGACTCGACAGACCGCGTTCGTAGATACACCCAGACTCTCTTCGTCCTCGAAACCGCACCCTACGCGGTCATCGACGGACTGCTCGACGGGCAGTACATCCCACCTGGCACAACACTGACGCTAAACGGCTCGCAGTCCTACGATTACGACGATGACATAGTCCTCTATCAATGGACCACCGGAGACGGCACTCTGCTAGGCGACCGCGATATCATCGAGGTCGCTTTCACACCCGGCCCTATCCGCATCGATCTGCTCGTCAAGGATTCTCGAGGAGCCACCTCTACCACCTCGGTCAATCTGACCATTGGCTCCTCGTCGCCAAGCCTCAGCGACTTGCAAATCAAACCAACCGAAATCGGCTTGGACGAACCCACACAAGTCACCATCACGGTAGCCCTGGATGACCCGGATGGAACCACCCAAGTCGTGCGTGGTGTGATGAAGGCAGGGGGCGAAGAGTTGCCGCTGACATTCCAAGACGACGGCACGCGCGGTGACGAAATCGCCGGCGACGGAATCTGGACCTACGTCGGCACCTGGATAATCGAAGACGGCGGCTGGGTGAGGGTCGAGGTCTGGGCAATCGATGGCGAATTCACCAGCCCAGCCCTCGTCGAAACTCTCTCAGTCGAAAAGGCGGAGTCGACGAATCTTTTGGCATGGTTGGCGGGCAGCGGGCTGCCCTATCTCATCGGCGTGCTGGTCATCGCCATCATTGGTGGAATGGCCTATCAGAAGCAGCGCAGTGAGGCGATTCGGCGCGACCTCGAGATGATTGAATCCTGGTCGACATTTGACCCCAGAGAATTAGACGATGCCTTTGACGACGACTGAGCATATCTCAGTCGAATTCGGCCATGCCGGCTCAACATTGAAGGTATCAGACGGCACAGTCAGACCATGCACAAAGCTGCCAAAGTCATGCTGGGAATCGGAGGAGTCCTCACCATCATCGGAATCATTGCAACCATTGCAGGTGGAGCGTCCATCGGCGAAACTCTTGGAAGCGCTACTCCAGATAGCGAGGATTGGAGTGGCGAACTGAAGTGGGAAGGAACGACTCCGACGACTTACACGGGCGAATTTGAGTGGACTCACATCTACAATGTCTGGGTCGAAGAGGGCAGTTCGGTTCATGTCGAAGTTATCGGCGGAGATGACGAAAATCGCTTCATCTCTTGCTGGGAATTGGATGATTGTTGGATATTTGATGAAGATGGAACGATTCCTGGATACGAGTACATCGGTGAAGTTTCATTCCTGGATTCAGGAACTTGGCAAGTCAAATTCACCGATGAGAATGGCGGAAATGTCGATGTAATGATTCGTGACGACGGCAGCATTGGCGGTATCTTCGGCATCATGGGTGGCGGCGCAGCTTGTTGCTTCGGATTTCTATTCCTGATAATCGGCGGTATCATGGCTGCAACGATGAAGGACAAACCCAAGGTTCAGATGGCGCCAGTCGTGCCGGTTGGAGCGGATGATGTCGTCGTCATTCACGATTCAACAGCCGCGGAGTCAGCCGAATCTGCAGCCGCCGATGACAACTCACCGCCGAGGGATGGCGAATGGTGGGACGCGGGCGAGAATGGCGAAGACTCCTGAATCGACTATCGTCTTCAACCGGGAATGGATTTAATTTCACAAACGAGGTGCCAACATTATGAGGAACAAACAAATTTTAGTAATGCTACTTCTCCTTCTATCGCCCTTGTCAGGTTGCCTTGGCGATGATAGTTCAGAGGAGTTGGATACTGTTGAACCAATTCCTGACTTAACCGCACCAAATCAACACGGTGAGAATGTGACCCTCTCCAACTTCCAAGGGACCATGTTAGTGATTCTATTCAACGCGAATGAATGGTGCCGTATCTGTAATGACGAAGTAAATCGGACGGATGGGTTGTTACAGTCGATGGAGGATCTCGACGATAGGTACACAGTCAGCTTTGTTGAACTGCTCAGGGATAATGCAGAAGCGACTACAATCGCATCTCGTGAAGACGCAATGAATTGGTCTGCGTATAGCAACGACACTCATCCAGTTCTTCATGGTCAGGACACCAGAGATTACATCGAAGAGACGTTTGACAGGGAAGATATTCCCGGTTTTCCGTCGTACTTAATCGTGGATCCAGATGGAGTGGCCCGTTCTTGGGTGGTTGGCATCAATGAACCAATAACCGCAGAAGATGTTCAGGCGCAATACGATGCTTATCTCTCAAGTTTGGATGAATTGGATGAAGATTGAGAGCATCGCGCCCATTCCTCAATCTGAAGCAAAGGGTAGCCTCTGAAAGGACCCACTGAAAGCCCAACTCAGTTATCGGAAGTGAGACCTTACAATTCTCTTCTTTGGAAAGTTAGGTTGAATAGGAAGACTACAATGACATGTTGTGCTTCTTCCCAGTAAAGCCAGTGAACACTCCCACGGCGGCAGGCCATGCCCGGGTGGCAGATTCAACAGAGATACTGCCGAATTCGTCTATTACATGGCGCATATAGAAAATGCAGCTAAGATCATCAAGTGGGGCCTGTTTGCTCATCATTGGGCCGATAGGTTGCCCGACAAAGAACGCAGGGTTATTGCCAACAGCAGTGTAATGGAAAGATTTGGTAGGCGCAAGCACCGTAAGTTTGCCAATCTGTACTTTGGAACCCACACTGCCATGCAACACATGCTAACAATGGGAAACTCGAGAGTGTTGGACGAGAAAGACATGGTATTTCTGAGATTTAATTCGGATGAACTATTCGTCACAGAGGGCACCAAGTTCAGTGATGGTAATGTGGCCAGAACTGAGACTACAGTGTACTTTGCAGATGAAGACTCCATGAAGTTGAAAGGACTTTCATGGAACATTATTTTGTGCCAAAAAAGTTCCTACAAAGGCGAGAAATTGAAACGCCTGAAGATGGCGGAGTTGTTAGTGCCTCACTACATCCCACCGTCATATATCCACTCGGCTGTTGTTCTCAATTCCGAGTCCGAGGAGAAACTGATTAGCCTAATCAAAGAAGAGGTTTCGGAAGAATATTTGGAGGCTTTGGACGAAATTATTTATGATTCAGATTTCGATCCTCCGTTCGATGAGGATGAAATCACCCATGAGCACGACGAAGTCGACATCATTCGCGATGGAGGAGGAAGACATTTCTTTGGCGAAGGGGATGGAAATGGAGGTTACAATGCGGACAGCGAAGGGGGTTTACGCCTTACAGGATTCAGTAATCTATTCGAGTCAGACCCCGAGGATTACTTTTAGGTGATTGACATGGAACTGAAAGTATCCAAAGGGGACATCACCGAATCAGGGTGCGATGCGATAGTAAACACAGTGAACTGCGTCGGTGTGATGGGCGGAGGAGTAGCCAAGGCAATCAAGAACAAGTATCCATGGTGCCTCGCCCCATACAAGGACGCCTGCGAAAAAAAGATCTTGCAGCCCGGAGGAGTATTCGTCGTGTGCATCGATGTGTTCCCAAAGTTCGAGTATCCTATGATAATCAATATCGCGACAAAGAATCATTGGCGTGGCAAGTCGCGAATCGAGTGGGTCGACAAAGCCTTGGAGAATCTCTCTGACTATCTCTCAACAAGTGACATTGCCAGCGTAGCGATTCCCAGACCTGGATGCGGCCTAGGTGGTCTGGATTGGGATGAGGTGAAGCCTCTGGTAGAGGCGCACCTTGGTGGGTTGGATTGTCAGGTCACCATCTACCACAAGGAGCCTGGGAATGATGAGGTCAAGTCCGGTACCATTCAGACCACTTTGCTATTGGAAGAGGAATAGATGCAAATCATTGGACCTTTTCACAGGCTAGAGTGCAATAAGACCCTCTGATAACCCAATGAGTCAAAGCGAATCAAAGGGTA
>CAZNVK010000046.1:0-3714 GCA_964576865.1 uncultured Candidatus Poseidoniales archaeon
AGGTAGAGCGGCAGATTCCAAGGTGTGATCAATGCCGCAACACCGACCGGCTTGTCAACGACCACATTGGTCGCATCATCCATCTCGAATACCTCTTGACCAGCGATTTCCTTCTCGCTGATGAGCCCGGCGAAGAAGCGGAAATTTGCCACCGAGCGGTGAGCATCGACGGCACGAGCGAGCGAAATCGGCTTGCCTGTGTCGCGACTCTCGAGCGCGGCAATCTCCTCGTATTTTGCCTCCAACGCATCGGCAATCCTGTGTAGCCAATCGGCCCGCTTACCCAAACTCAGTGCAGCCCAAGCGGGCGCAGCAGCCCGCGCGGCAGCAACCGCCGCGTCGACATCGCCCGCACCAGAAAGCGGTGCCCGCGCGAAGCGATATCCAGTCGCAGGTTCAAGAACATTCAGCCAATCGCAGCATGAGCCAGCCTCAGCATCAGTCCTTCCTTGATGCTTAACAAACTCCCCACCAATGTAATTCAGCAGGTCGAGCGGAGCCCGCCCATCGCGGTCCCGCTCGCAAGGAACGCACCCCGATTCACAGCACTTCTCGGGGTCCAGATTCAACCCTCCAAATTACCCTCATTGCCGTAGGGGTCCGCCCGAGTCATAGCCGCAGTGTACGCTTTCCAGTCGAGTGAGAAGCGGTCGCGGTCAGGGTCCCATTCGTCCCAAGTGACAACCGATTCGAGCGCATTTTGGTAGGCCTCAGGCACGATTCCCGGGACGATAAACGCCTTCTGCCGGTGCAACGGATACGGGTTACGAAGTTGAATCCCCAAAACTCCCAGGACTGCCCTCGCCACATACCAAGTAGCCTGAGAATTCCAGCCGTGGGCGATCTTGATGACGATTCCAAGGCCCTTCGGCCAATCCGGATGGTCGATTGCTAACCCCAAGAGACCATCCGCGCCTTCTTTTGCGATTAGACGGCCTTCGCCGGCTTTGAGACAAGTTGAGTCGAGGCGATTGAATCCGCCGATGAGGTCTGGGTGATCGTTCATCGCTTGCCAAATCCAGTCCTCATCGCGGCGGGCTGCAAGTCCAGCGAACATGGCTGCGAGTTCGTCGACAGTGTTCGAGACGGTTGGGAATCCGCAGCCGTCCTTTGCGACCCGTAACGGTTCCCAGTCGGGTTTGCCCATGTAATCGCGTAGGGTGTCGATATACATCGGGAACCAAGGCGAGCTCGGCAGGGTGTAGCCGGCGCGGTTCATTCCCTTGGCGCGCATCGCCTTGAGAATCGCCGCGTGTTCGCCTGAACAGGTGTGGAACCAGCGGCGTGGACGTCGGACTTGGCGCCCGAATTGGATTAGTGGAACGTCGAGTGGGCACTGCATCAGCCCCCACTCGGACTCCGTAAGCAGTGATTGTGCGGCTGCGACGTGCTCGGTGTCGCCGTTGTGCGAGGAGCAGGCGATTGCCTTCTGCTTCGAATTGAGATCTATGAGTTCCTCGACGAATGGCTTCATCATCAGAGGTTTCATCATCGAGCGACCGTAGACGAGAACATTGCCGCCGAATGAGTGGATGATTTCGTCACCATGCGCCCAAGCGATGGCGCCGTGGATTGTGTTCTCTGAGACGTCCATTCGGCGGAAATCGACGAGCGGCTCCCATTCGACATCGCGGCCTGTGGCGATTCCTTCGTGCCGCTCGCCCAAGGGATTTGTCGGGAAAACGCCCGAGCCGGGACGGCCGGGCGCAACGCTTGACGGCTGTTCGGTTCGATGCGCGCTCATTCGCTCCCTCCATTCACAGCCGGAGCGACTTTCTTCATGAAAGCAGTCATGTTCCTCTGAACGCGCTCTGAATCGTGATTGAAGAAATCGAACCAACACATCAGCCGATCATCCGGGTGAAAACGCTCACGAATCTGCTCAGCGACCTCCGCCACATTGCCAATCACCGCATTGTCGGTCGCCCGCTCCACCTTCGCAGGATCGATCGTCCCTTCCAAGGCATTCCAGTAGGTTGTCAGCGCGGCTCGCGCCTCCTCGCGCGCCGCCGCGCTGCGCTCATCCGCAGTCAAACCTGGCTCATCGTTGACGAAGACCATGACCGTCCGGGGCATCATATCGCGAGTCCATGCACCGCCGTTGGGGTGGTAGCACTGGGCCATGCGTTCGTGCGTCGCGTCGATGACATGCGGGGGGGTTATCGAGAGGTTGAACACCTGCACAGGCGCCCACCGGTTGACCTCCTCCTGCAACCGCGCATCGTGGCTTCCGAGCACAAGGTTCAGCAGGTCTCGGTTCCATGATTGCGGGATGGTTTTGATTTCTTCGAAGTTGTATCGCGGCGCGATTGGGATTGCTTCTGGCGCCGCGTCGAGTCCATCGCGGGCGATTGCCGCCTGCTGGACTCGCTCCCAATCCTCGTCGGAGCGGAAATTTGCGCGCGTCAGGGTGGTTTTGCGAATCATCTCGGTGGAGATGACTTCGCCATTTAGCAGCCGCAGGAAAATTTCTGATGCCTCGGCGAAGATTTGGCCGCGCAGAGCCGGCCATGCTGCTTCTTCGACGGCGTTGCGCGGGACGATTCCGTACGGCCGGGCCATGAATTCGAAGCGGCCGGCCGAGAAGCCGATGTGGAGTCGGCGAGTCTCTTCTGGGTTGAGTCCGTGCAGCGTTAGGAAGGCCCCAACTCTCTCCGCATGAGCGATTGGGCCACCGTTTGCAATGAGGCACATCACAGCACTGCCCACTTCGATGTTTTTTGTGCGAGCAAACATCTGCTGAGCGACTTGAACAAAGTCGGTACAAAGTCCGACCTCGCCCGGATAATGTGGGACAACAGGCTTTGAATTGCCCTTTTGCACTTCGGTTGAAAGATGGGCTTGGGCTACCCAAGCAACACCAAAACCCAATTCATCCGCTTTCTCAACTTGGTCGAAGAAATTTGCGAACATCTCCAATTCTGAGGGGGTGTAGCCGGAGGTGTCCGGCGTTTGTGAAATTGAAAAGAAAATGTCAAACTTCAAGCGAATCACCAGAGATCAAATCGAGCGCATTCGGCCGCCATCCACTGCTAGAGAGACTCCTCGGATGGCGCCACTCGAGGGAAGGCAGAGGAAGGTGACAGCGGCTGCGGTTTCCATTGGGTCGATCAGCCGCTGAATCGGCACAGAATCCATCCATGCGGTTCGAACATCCTCGACCGACTTGCCAGTCTTGTCAGCGATCGAACCAGCAAGTGAGCCGAGTCGGTCGGTATCGGTGAATCCCGGCAGGATATTGTTGATCGTGATGCTCGGGTCCAATTCGCGAGACAGCGATTTGGCCCAGGAAGCCATCGCGCCCCTGAGTGTATTCGAGAGGCCGATATTGTCGATCGGCTCGCGAACCGAGGTCGAGATGATATTCACCACACGCCCATATCCGAGCTCCGCCATGCGCGGGGCGAGGATTTGCATAATCGTATGAGAAGCGTGCAAATGGCGAGCGAAAGGCCCCTCAAACTCGTCCAATTTATTGTCGAGCAATGCCCCACCAGGAGGTCCACCGGCATTATTGATGACAATCTCAACCATTCCGAGGCCCAAAACAGCCTCACGAACGGCCTCGACATCCTCCAAATCCAAGACCAAAATCGAATGTCCACCGCCGTGCATCTCACCAAGCAATTCCTCGAGCGCACCCGCATCGCGCGCGCAAGCGATCACCCTCGCACCAGCGCGAGCAAGCATCAGTGCGCTCGCCCGGCCAATCCC
>CAZNVK010000047.1:0-3427 GCA_964576865.1 uncultured Candidatus Poseidoniales archaeon
GTGGCGAAGAACAAGCGAAGTTACACCGGCAAGCACCTGAAACTCCTTTTGTGAACCAATTGCGACCGATGCCGGGCTGAACCTTTTGAGGGACCGCCTGCGAGAGGATGCTGATGTATCGCTCAGGCAATCCTGCTCTTTCAGATGCTACATTTGAGAAAGAATCCTATGAAGGTGGAGGTTGGTGGACTGATGATGCCGACCTCATGACAATGCAGGGAACTACGGAGAAGACCGCTTTCCTGCTGTTTGTGACCACTGTCACCGCTGTGATGACCGCCTTGGGTATGCCCGATACGACGGGCTTGATCATGATTGGCGCGACTGGCGGATTGATCCTTGCACTCATCATCATCTTCTCAGGCTCGACCAGCCCGATTCTGATTTCTCTATACGCCGGATTCGAAGGATTGGCATTGGGAGGTCTGACTTGGTTTTTTGAGATGTATTTCCCTGGAATCGGGCTACAGGCAGTGCTGCTGACCCTATTCATCCTCGGCTCGATGTTGATGATTTACCGAGCCGGACTGATCCAGTGGGATAGAAACCTCGCGATAGCGGTCACCTCGGCAATGGTCGCGATTGTGCTGATTTACATCGTAACTTGGATTGGGTTTTTCGTTGGGTTCGAAATACCCTACATACACAGCAGCGGAGCAATTGGAATTGGATTTTCAGTATTCGTTGTCGGCATCGGGGCTCTGTGCTTGGTTGCCGACTTCGATTTCATCGAGAATGGGGTGGCTCGCGGCGCGCCCAAGCAGCTGGAGTGGCGGGCCGCGTTCGGGCTGATGGTGACTCTCATCTGGCTCTACCTTGAGATACTGAAACTCCTCGCCAAACTCAGATCCAACTGAGGGCTGGCATTGGAGACAGACTTGATTCTGGGGTTGGCGGCAGCCGGAGCGACGCTGGGGGTTGTTGAGGGAATCAAGCCCGGGCCGCTGCTTACGATGGTGATTCGCGAGACGCTTTCAGGCGGGTTGCGGGCCGGATTGTGGACGGCCGCCGCTCCGATTTTTACCGATGGGCCGCTGGTGATTGTGAGCCTGTTCGCCGCCGCTTGGATTGCGACAAATCCGATGGCGCTGCTGGTGATTTCCGCTCTTGGCGCTCTGTTCTTGTTCAAGATGGGGCTCGAATGCTTCGGCATCGATCCGCCGACTTATGATCCGGATGCACCGGTGCTGACAGGTTCGTTCAGGCGCGGCGTTATTACGAACCTGCTGAATCCGAATGTGTACGTATTCTGGTTCCTCATCGGCGGGCCACTGATGGCGGCAGCCGCTGATACCGAACCCATCGCTCCGATCGCTTACGCTCTGACGTTCCTCGTGACAATCATGCTCGTCAAGGCAGCAATCGCGGTTGCATTCGACCGCGCGCGCGGGCAGTTCTCCGAACGCGGTTACAAGGCGGCGCTGGGCGTCTGCGGCGTTCTGATGTTAGGATTCGCCGCAGGATATGGATATCAGGCTTGGATTCTACTCGCCGAAATCTGATTTGAATCACGACGAACTCTACCTTCTTTCATATACGGTAAAACCAATCCTCCCGAAACTGCTTGATAAGGCACAGGTATCGGAAGACTTGATGCCGTCCGCGCCCGACAAGAAAACGATGCACCGCTGCAACAAGCTCCACCAGCAGGTTGCGATTGCCCTTTGCTTCCTCCTGATGGTGCCATCTCTGGCTCTCGCGGACGCGGGCGGTGTCACCTCGCCACAACCACCCGATTCGAGCGACCTTCCGCTTTCGATTTGGGAATTGGATTGCAAGGATGACTACGATGGCCTATTTTTCACAACCGCCTGGTCATTACCCGATGACATGGAGAGAATTGGAGAGCAGACCGAAATGGATGAATTCATGCCAATCCATGTTGAATTGTTGGCGAATGGCACATACCGCATCACCCAGGACAGATCTCTCTATGTTCCCTCCTGGTCGACGTTGGTGGAATACTGGTCGAAGAGCGGACCAGAACGGCTAGAGATTCCAAGTGTTGATTCACTCAACGATAGGGCATATCGGTGCCTCACAGACCCGTTCAATTGGGATTCAGATAGTTGGACCACACACAATTACCAATGCGAGGAATTCACTTTCTTAGAGCCAGCAAATCCGTTGGGTTCGTTGGAGGTTATCGCAGGAGTATCCCTCGAACCCGGAGATAGCTCATCGAGAACCTCAAGGTGGTATTCAGATGGCTCATTTGGGAAATTCTTCCATCACTGGTTTGTTGAAGACGAAATCTGGAACGGCAATGCCTCAGATCGCCTAGACATTCAACTACTCAATGTATCCAGAATTTGGGATTCATCAATTTCGAGCTATCACGACGCAGCAATCTACGAAAACGAAATTGTAGAACTAGAACCGATTACAAGTACGGACTTCCACTATTCCGAGATTTTTGATTTGGTCAATTTGAATCAAGTAACGCTCTCCAACAAGGACTGGTTAACTGAAATCGGAAACCCTCCCTCCCTGGGATTGGAAGAGGGGAACGAGTGGCGTATTCAATTCTGCAATCACGTCGAGCAAACAAGCGGAGATCCTTACAATGACCCGATTCAGAGGATGTATGGATTCAATTGGGTTCTAACCACACCTACGTACTTTGATCCGTCCTGGGCCCCTCCGCCACCTGTAACCGGTTGCACCGATGAAGGCGCTCTGAACTTTGATTCTGAGGCAGTTGAAGACGACGGGTCTTGCCTATACCCCGAGCCGGAGGTTGAGGGTTGTACCGACGAGTCAGCCTTGAATTTCAACATCGAAGCAACGGTGGATGATGGCTCCTGCGAATATCCGCCACCCGAAGTTCCCGGCTGCACTGGCGAGAATGCACTCAATTTCAACGAATTCGCAACTATCGATGATGGCTCCTGCACATATCCACTTCCGCCTCCTCCAGAAGTGGAGGGGTGCACCGATGAAGACGCTACCAATTTCGATGAGTCCGCGACCATCGACGACAGTTCCTGCGAATATCCTCCCCCTCCATCAGAAATCGAGGGCTGCAAAGACGAATCCGCACTGAATCACAACGAGGAGGCCACCATCGATGATGGAACATGCGAATATGCGCCGCCGCCCGCACCACAAATTGATGGTTGCACAAATCAGGAGGCCGACAATTTCAACGAAGAGGCGAATGTCGACGATGGCTCCTGCACTTTCTCAGCCAACATCTCCCCAACACCCCCCACCCCTGTTCCTCCGACGTCAGAACCTGACACTCGCCAAACCATGCCAACCATCCCAGCACCTCCAACCGCAGTCGCGCCCCTTGCTATGATTTTCCTAGTGGGCACAGCATTCGCCCAAGCCGAGGCGTATCGATTCCCTGTGACTCGGCGCTTCTGGCTCAGCATGGCATTCTTGGTAGGGGCGACGAAAAATGTGAGAAATGGAGAGTATC
>CAZNVK010000048.1:0-3424 GCA_964576865.1 uncultured Candidatus Poseidoniales archaeon
GGGATTTGGTCATCATCGGCTCTGGCCCTGCTGCCCTTCGCGCTGCTATCGCTGCGGCCGATTCAGGAACCGTTCCAGTGATTCTCGAATCCGGTGGAATCGGCGCGGGTAGCGCGAATTCCGACCTCTCTGGAATCGCGGCCTCAATCGACGAGGTCAGTTCGGCCGCCCACCGCGATGACACGATTGCTGCTGGCGGCGATTCGACCGACAAGGTGGCCGCCGCACGTGTTTGCGGCGAAGGTGTAGCAGTCCTCGCTCAACTCGAACGCTGGGGCCTCGTTCTGCGCCGCCGCAGCGGAGGACTTCCTCACGCCGCTGAGGCTTCTGGCCACACAATGCCTCGCCTGGCAGGCTGCGGCGACGCCACCGGTCGCAACATAACTCGCCTCCTCGAGGAACAAGCCATGAAGCGGGGCATCATTCGCCGCTCAGATTTGCATGCGATGTCCTTAGTGATGGACAACGATCAGATACGCGGCCTAACCACTTACGACCAATCGACCGGAAGGGTACTCGGGATTCAAGCCAAGGCAATCATCCTGGCCACCGACGGCTACCAAGGAATCTGGTCCACCCCCGCCAACGGCGCTGGCCTAGGAGCATCACTCGCCGCCTCGGCAGGAATCGCTCTGTCCGGACTCGCGAACGCTCCAAGTCATCCACTCACCGTCCGAGGCACGGACTTGAACATCAGCCTCGATGTGCTCGGGGCTGGCGGAAGGGTACGCAAGTCCACTGGAGAGGACGTGGATCCATCCGCGGTAGGAGAGGACGATTGCATTCTCGATCTACGAAGTCTAGATTCCGATGCAACCGCTTGGTTCGCTAACACCAGAACCCGCATCAAGGACAGAACCGGACTGGATATCTCCCGCGATGTCGTTCCAATCACCACCAGCATCGCGGCGACGACCGGCGGTGCGCCGGTCGATGAGCACGGCCGCGTCACTATCGCCGATGGCAAGAAGTGGGCAACGGGCCTCTACGCGGCCGGGCGCTCCGCGCACAACGGCATGCACGGCGAGGGGCTACTCGCTGGAAATCTTCTCCTCGACGATTTGGTCGGAGGCGCAGCAGCCGGAGCGCATGCAGGTGCTTGGGCGGCAGACGCCTCCTTCGGTGGCTCGGCTCAAATTCAGGCAGCTAGCGAAGCATCGGTGGCGAGAGTCGAGGCACTTCACAGCGATGAAGGAACCTCCGTCGGCCAGACTGCGGCAACCCTTTCCTCAATCATGGCATCATGTGCAAACGGCTCACGAGATGAGGCATCACTGAAAGCCGCCGGCGCCTCTCTCGCCGATTTGAAGGAGAAGGGAATCAAGGTCACAGATTCCTCCAGTGTGATGAACACTGAACTCGCAAGCGCGCTGCAGGTCGAGGGCATGATTACCTTAGCTCAGCAAATCGCATACTCCTGAGGTTGTAGGATGACCGAGGAGCCATCCATCTTCACACGAATCATCGACGGTGAGATACCTTCGTACAAATTGTATGAGGACGAACACGTCATTGCGATTCTCGATATTCAGCCACTGACGAAGGGGCACACTCTGGTGATTCCCAAAGAGCCAGCGCCCTCGATGGATGAGCTCGGCGAAGACTCTGCAGCAGCACTCGGGCGCGTTCTACCGAGGATTTCGCGAGCGGTTTTGAAAGCGACCGGCGCGACTGCGTACAACCTGATACAGAATAATGGGCGCGAGGCTGGGATGTCGATCGCCCATGTTCACATTCACATCATCCCTCGATTCCCAGAATCGACCCATTCCTTTGTCTGGCCGTACGGAGAAATCGACCATTCCATGGCCCCGGCACTCGAGGAAGACATCGTAGCAGCTATGGATTAGGCAATCTGGGTAGCGATGAAGCATCATCGGTGTATTCTCAACCTCAACCAACCTCGCGACGTCGTGACCGACTCACAGAATGCGCCGGAAATTCTCCCTGAACTCTCCAAAAGCGCTACGCGTCTGAAACGCGAGAAACTCGAGAAAGTACCGTTCGACCACAGTGGAAACCACCCTGGAAAGCGCTGGGCACAGACCGCTCTGGACCTGATGTTCGAGCTCGGAAACCAAGCGATTTTTCGAGATTGGGAGGCAGACCCACTTCCAGAAGCAAAGGGCGGTGTAATCTATGTCGCCACCCACATCAATGGATTGGTTGACCCGATGGTTATCACCCGCGTGCAGAAGAAACGTGTTATCTCTCTTGGTCGACACGATTTGATGACCCGTCCGGTAATCGGCTGGTGGGCGCGACGCTTCGGTAGCCAACCAGTTCTGCGCCGCGCCGAGATCGAAGCCGGCATCTGTGAAGCCGATTTTGCCCGCTATATCAACGACCGAGGCATGCTCACCGTCGCAGCCTGCCTCGCTTCAGGCAATTCAGCCGTAGTCATGCCTGAGGGAAAATCCCACCAAGATTCGCAATTGCATGCTCTGCGAACGGGCTCATCTCGCTCGGCTTTAGCAGCAGCAGCAATCGCCGCCGAAAAAGGTCTGCCAGCACCCGTCGTGCAGCCTGTTGGGCTGCACTGGCGAACCCACCATTGGTTGAGAAC
This sequence comes from uncultured Candidatus Poseidoniales archaeon, assembly GCA_964576865.1. Lineage (GTDB taxonomy): Archaea > Thermoplasmatota > Poseidoniia > Poseidoniales > Thalassarchaeaceae > MGIIb-O1. The sequence goes on from CAZNVK010000048.1 coordinate 2,567, forward strand.
CGATCACTATGTCGAGTTCGGCGAGCCGATCGATATTCCAACGGTACACACTCCAGAAGACCGGTCCAGATTGACCAGTGGGGAGTGGATCGAGCCATCGCGCGATGACACAATCCAAATGCGAACAAGAATCTTCGACGCACTTTCCCCACTGACCCCAGACGCCCCAGATTGGGAGACGTACCGAGCCTGGAAACTAATCGCCCATATCGGTGCCAACAAAGCGGGAGCCCCGCTCAACAAACTCTCAGAGGAAGTTCACGCAGCGCGCGAGGTTCGCGAGACAATCGGCTCGAACGAAGAGGATTCGGTGCTCGCACAAGCCAGAGAAGCGGCAGTAATACTTCACAATCACGACCTCTACGCAACCGCACTATCTCCACGAAATGAACTCCGAGAAAAGTCGTTGCGCGAGCACATCTCAGGAATCATCGGATTGCTCGGTATGATTGCGGTACTTCCTATCGCCGTCCCATCATCCGGCCCTCAGTGGGCACTTGCCCGATTCATGGCTGAAGACAGCGATGAAGGCCTCGACTCACGAACCAGTTACTACATGCTTGCAGCGATGTTCTCACCAGTATTCTTCTGGCCTCCATCTGCCTTTGTAGGAGTTGTGATTTTGACCGGCGCCCCCCTCAATCTCGCTTCTCTCGGTACATTCGTGATTCTAATGCTATCATTCTACATCGCCGCGCTAATCTTCGTCCACAGCTACGACCTGTGGTCCGATTCGCGCTCCGCTTCAGCCCGCGCCCGCTTGGCTCGCAGTGAGGATGGCGCGAGGCTGCACGAGCTAGTCGATTCCATCGCCTCGCGCCTCGGCGCTCTCAAATAGGACAGCCAGTAGCCAACCTC
>CAZNVK010000049.1:0-3295 GCA_964576865.1 uncultured Candidatus Poseidoniales archaeon
GGCGTTAGCTGAGGAAGGCGAGGGACCGATGAATCGAAATCTCATATTCGGAGTGGCGGCAACCGCCTGCTTGATCGTCACCGGCTGCGAGGACCTGTCGCCTGGTGTCGAGCCGCCAGAATCATCGAGCTCGCGGGAACTCGAAGAGGGTTCGAATGGCGACGGGGGGCCAACTGAGTCGCCAGTTTTGAATGCTTCTAGCGGTTCTGCGAAGTTGGTCAAGCTGCATCGTGGAGTTGCCTTGGCGCAGACGTTGCCTTCGGGAACGTGCATGACGTTCAGCGTGGAATACGAGTTCTTAGGCGCCGGGCCTGCGGCTAGTTCAAAGTATTATTGGGTCATCAAGCCGGTTAACGGCGCGCCGGTGCGGCAAGCCGCTCAATTGACAGTCGAAGGAACACTTCAATCGATAGCGCCCAGCCTGCGAACAGAAAATGGCCCGTTTTCCTGCCACATTGTCGAAGTGTCATCCGAAGGGACCGAGCGCAACATCTCTGGTGAGCATAGTTTGCGGTAGTTGGCTGCTTCGGCGAGCTCGATCCCCCGAAATATTCCTGTCCTTCGAGTACGAATAATACCGGCACTCACTTGCTTCCTCGTGGACACCACCGATCGACGTAGCCAAGAACCAAATCGCATTGTGCTGGGTTGTCCCACCCAAAGTTGTTTCCGGCTTGTAACAGTTGGCGTCGTTCCGGACAATTATCATGGAAGGAACATCGCGACGCCTTGGCGAGTCGGTGTTTTCCTTGACTTGATTCATCGCTTGGTGTGAGATCGGTTCGGTTGTTGCTCGTTTCCTTACGTCGGTGTCTATGAGATTGATGACGGACTCATTCGTCCACTATTACAAGTGGCTTGGCATCCCGCCGGATGAGCAGCCCGCGGACCATTATCGGCTGTTGGGGGTACGTCTGTTTGAGCCCGATGCCGAAGTGATTGACAACGCGGCGGCTCAACGGATGTCGCACTTGCGCACGTTTCATTTGGGCCAGCGAAGCCAACGTTCCCAAGAGATGCTTAACGAGATCTCGGCGGCTCGCAGCTGTCTGCTCGACGAGAACAGCAAGACCGAGTACGACAGGTCGTTGCGATTGGCGACGGAAAGCCCCTTGCCGCCTCCATCGTCAAGCGAGTTCATGCCTCCGCCTCCGTCGCCTGCGAATGGTCGAGGCGAGTCATCCGAGTCATTGACTCTGAGTCCTGGTGTGGCTTCATCGATTGCTCTGCCTCTGAGTTCGGTTGCTGCGGAATCTGCGCCTACCGTCCCAATGTCGCTTTCATCGCCGCTCGCCGAGCCATCAATTGGAGCGCCGGTCATCGATGGTGCTGCGACGGCTCCCGCTTCGATCGTCAGTGCCGTCGTTGCGAAACCTATTGCGGATCAAGCATGGCCGAGCGTCGGCGGCGCTCCTCCTGTGATTCAGCTTTCTGGTGCACTACCTGCGGCTGTCGGCGTCGAACCGGTCGATGCGGTTGGTCTTGATGAAGAAGATGAACCGCAAACGAAACCGTGGTTGCGGTCGGTCGGGGCGATCATGCTCTCGGCCGTCGCCCATCTTCTGTTGTTCGTCATTCTTGCCTTGTTGGCTTTCCCCGAGCTAGCCCGCGAGCCGTTGGAAAAATTGCTCGTACTCGAGGTCCTCACGCCGAGCGCGGATGAATTGATCACATCGGACGTATTTGAAATCGAATCGGAGACAGCCGTATCGCTGGCGCGAACAGACCCGCTTGCGGGTCTCGATGCGTCGGTCTCGGTCGTGGACATCGATGATGCGATGCTTGAAGCGTCGTTCAACGAGCGTGAAGATATCACACCGTTGGCTCTGGAAGGCCCCGTGTTGGAGGGGACGGAGCTCGAGAATATCCTGGGTGAGATCAAGATTGGCGGGTTGGGCGATTCGCACGCCGTCGTCGACGACTACCAGCAGGCGCTCGACCGCATCACACAAGAAGTGTTGATGATGGCTCGAGATGAGGAGTTGCTGCTGGTTTGGCTATTTGATCAGTCGGCATCGATGAAGGACGATCAAAAGGAGATTCACGATCGGGTTGATTCCATCTACCTAGAATTGTCTCAGCAAGAAGGGTTGCCCGCGACGGCGGTCGAGACAGTCGTCGCAAGTTTTGGCGAGAATTTTTTGCTCAACACATCGGCGCCGACAACCCACTCCGTGGAGATTCAAGACGCGATTCAAAGCGTCCCTGATGACCCGTCGGGCAAAGAGTTGACTTGCCAGGCGGTGTTGCGAGTTCTCGGTGCCTACGGCGAATACGCCAAGGCCAACAAACGCAAGTTGGCCATCATTGTGGTGACGGATGAGGCGGGTGAGGACGAGGACAGTCGGCAGTTTCTCGAGCCCGCAATCGTTCAGGCGAAACTCCAGGGCTGTCGAGTGTATGTGCTTGGCCGTGAAGCCTCGTTCGGCGCGCCTCACGCTCAAATGCGTTGGGTCCACCCGCTCAACGGCGCCGAGTACTGGCTTCCGGTGGATCGTGGTCCTGAGTCCGCATTTGTGGAGCAACTTCAGACGGATGGGTCCGGAAAGAGAATCGATGTTCACGCCAGCGGCTTTGGGCCGTATGCGCAGTGTCGTATGGCCAGGGAGACTGGCGGAGTCTTCTTCATGCTTCCCAGCCAGGAAGACAATCTGGTGCGAGGCGAAGCGCGCCGTTTTGAGCTGCGAGTGTTGTCGGAATACCGACCGGATTTGCGGTCGAGATGGGAAGTTGCCGCGTCGTCATCAAAAGACCGGCTGCGGGTCGTGCTGAGAAAAGTGATCAACGACATCAATCCTTATCGAGAGGAAGTATCGGACATTACCGAGATTCGCCGCGAGTTCTCGGCCAAGCCGGCCGAGTTTCTGCAGCAAGCCATCAAGGAGAAAGAAAAGGCCGCGACCTACCTCACTTATCTCGATGCGGCCATCAAGGAGTTGGAGCGAATTCGACCGATGCGCGAAGCGGAGGAGTCGCTGCGGTGGCAGGCGAATTACGATTTGGCCTACGGTCAATTGCTCGCTTATGCGGCACGGACCTATGAGTACATCGCCACAATTGATGAATTCGTAAAGAAGCCGAGCAAGGTGCCGCTGGTCAAGCCAACGGAAGACGGTCGAGCCGGTCGGCTTGAGCTGCGTCGCTGGCGAGTTCATTTGAGTGATCAGACGATTGAGCGCGGATTCACGGCGGACTTGATTGACCGCTCAGCCGTGGTGTTCCGCAAGATTCTCAAGGAGCACGAAGGCACGCCGTGGGCTGCCCGCGCCGAATGGGAATTGAATCGCGGTTTCGG
>CAZNVK010000050.1:0-2995 GCA_964576865.1 uncultured Candidatus Poseidoniales archaeon
AACGTCCACCCCGTTCCAGCGTTCATCAGCTCCGGGGTGCATCGAGGAGATGTCATCGATACAATCCTCAAAGTGGTAGAATCCATCCGAATCAGCGTCTGGGTCCGGTACCAGAGGGTCGGTCATCGTCACCTTCAATTCCCGGCCATCATCAAGCCCGTCTGCATCTGAATCGGGGTCGTATGCATCGGTACCGTGTACGTGGTACTCGTCGTAATCATCGACACCGTCGTCATCCGAATCCACTCCATAAGAGTCTTCATCGACGAGGTCATCACAATCATTGTCTTTCCCATCCAAGACCTCGTCACCGGCGGGTAATCGAGTCGCATCCTCGTCATCACAATCCTCGAACCAATAGTAACCATCCTCATCGGCATCGGGGTCAGCGACCAATGGATCGGTCATGGTGATGCTCAATTCAGCACCATCGTCGATGCCATCATCATCTGTATCAGCATCGCCGTGGTCGGTGCCGTGAACATGAAATTCATCCCAATCGTTCAAGCCGTCTGAATCTGAATCGAATTCCTCGTAGCCTTCATCGATATCATCATCACAATCATTGTCGATTCCGTCCAATTTTTCCCATGCGCCATTGTACCGCTCGGCATTTTCATCATCGCAATCGCGGAACCAATGCCAACCATCACCATCCGCGTCCTCATCGAAAACCAAGGGGTCGGAACCGAAGGCAATCTCAGAGCCATCCGTCAACCCATCGCCATCGGTATCGCTGTCTTGATGATCGGTTCCGTGAACATGATATTCAGAATAATCATCGAGCCCATCAGAATCTGAATCAATCCCCGTGAAGTCATTGTCGACCACCTCGTCACAATCATCGTCAACCCCGTTCAGCAGCTCCTGCGCGTCCGGATTTCGAGCAGGGTCCTCATCATCACAATCCTCGAACCAATACCAAGTATCGCTATCGGAATCAGCGTCCGCCACCAGCGGATCGCTGCCTTTGTCATGGACCTCGACACCGTCGAGCAATCCGTCATCGTCGGTGTCGGAATCGAGAGGATCGGTACTCCAGTTCAGAACCTCGTCGCCGTCGTGAAGTAGGTCATCGTCGGTATCGTTGTCGTAGGGATCGGTGCCGTAGACTTGGGATTCCTCCTGGTTTGAGAGTCCGTCTCCGTCGCTGTCAGACCAAGGCACAGTGCCGTGCATCTCGACTTCGAAGTAGTTGAACGTGCCACTGGTCCCCCAATCCACATCGCGAACCTTGACCGTCCAAGTTCCCTGCGCTTCCTCGCCCCAATGGTGCATCGTACTCATGTAATAATCATCCCAATTATTTGTCGAGTCCTCGGTTTCGACCATGAGCCATGATTCGTAACCCATGGGCGATTCGAGGACGATTTCGAGGTCACCTCGGTCTGAGTGGGTTATGTCGAGGATGACCTCGACAGATTCGACTGTCATCTCGTCGGTCACGGTGAATTGGTGAGTGGTCCAGCTGTTGGTGTTGTCCGGGATATTCTGGTTGACGTTGAAGCGGCCGAGACTCATGTTGGTTTCAAGGTCGATATTGGTCCAGGTTTCGGCCATGTCGACCGCGATTCCGGCGTCCATGCGGCCGAAGCCGTACAGGTGCGAGACGTCGTGGCCGGCGCCGTTTGTATTCCAGCTTGAGTCGCTGGAATCGACTGGCTGGGCGCTCTCGATGAGGATTGCGAGGACGTCGCGCCAGGTCAGGTTCGGGTTCGCTTCGAGCATCAGCGCGATGGAACCTGATACGCCTGGAACTGCGGCCGAAGTTCCACCGAAATCATTGATGTAATCGTATTCGTGATCGGTTGTTGGGATAGCGAATGAGCCGCCGGAAGAATACCCAGCGACTATAGAGTGTGGACCCCACTCAGCGTATCCTGGCGCGTAGCCGTAATTTGTGACGGCGGTGACTGGAATGGTGAATCGGCTATTGACGAATGGGTCTTGATTGGTCGAGCCATCGTAATCACCGCCGTTGCCATTCGCATAGACCATCACTTGTCCGAGACCGTTGCGGCCGTTGTACACATTTTCCTCGTATGCTGCAACGACGAGTGGGTCGAGATTCTCACCTGGGGTCGCCTCGACCCACATCCAAGAATTCGAAGAGACATCGATGTCGTCATTGTGGTAGACCATCGATTGTGCGGTCTGAGCGGCGTTGAGTCCGCACACCAGCATACGATTGCCAGCCATATCAGCCTCGAAGGCTGCACCGATTACTCCCTGACTGTTATTTCCCTCGGCACCAGCGATCCCCGCTGCATTGGTGCCATGGTAATCGTCAGATATCTCTGGGTGCGGGTTCGAGTCGCCATCGCACCAATCCCACGAATGAGCGGCGACGTAATTGCCATCCAAATCTTCATGATCATTATCGAAGGCATCATCGTTGACCGAGATGGTGACGCCATTGCCGCGGTAATTATCCCAGACGCCTGTTAAGTTGAGGTGGATGCCCGCCGTTCCGCCGAATTGACCGGTATTATCCATGTGCCAATGGTCGTCCCAATGCGTGTCATTCGGGGTGTAAGCGCGCTGATTCTTGAGCGGAATCAGCGGATAAAACGCCTCGATGAGCCCCTCCTCTTGCATCCGATTCAGGTCATCGATGCTCGAGGCGGGGTCGCTCAAAGTCCAGACCCAAACCCCGCGCATGAAGTCGATTTTCTCGACCGATTCCGGCCTCGCATATGTCCAAATCTGCTTCTCGGCCGGAATCGTCGTCACCACGAGCCACTCGTGTGTTTGAGTCAGCTCTTCCTTGGTGTAGCGGTCGAGGTCGGTCATTTGGGCGAAGCCAATTTGCACCTGTTTTGAGTAGGTGGGCAGGACCTTCTCAGGTTTGACTTCCCAATCCATCTCAACGGGTTGCTCCGCAGTCAGGGCGAGGGCAGTAGGGGTGAGCATCAGGGCGGTCAGTAGCACAGCGAGTGCGCGCATACCGCGCGAGTGTCGTCTCAATTGGATAAACCATTCTTCACATCCAGAG